>NZ_CP159803.1:600000-1200000 GCF_048085745.1 Candidatus Pseudothioglobus sp. Uisw_086
CAAGGCCTACAGATTCATTTGGCTATACTCAAGCTAAAAAAGCGACTTGGGACTGGTACCAACTTAAGACTGGTAATAAAACTGCTAAAAGAGATGATTTTGCAGATGCCATTGATTTTGTTGGTTGGTATGGTAACCAGTCTTTATTAAGATCTAAAATAAGTAAAACAGATGCATATCGCCAGTATCTTGCATACCATGAGGGGCATGGAGGCTTTAATAAGAAAAGCTATGAAAGTAAGGCTTGGTTGATTGATATCGCAAAAAAAGTTGAAAATCAATCTAATACCTATAAGACACAACTCTCCCAGTGTAGAGAAGAGCTTGATAGTAATAGAATATGGACGATTTTCTAGATCACTTTGCTAATGTGGTTTAATACATTAGGATTCCTCTACTGCCTAATCTGATGAAAGAGATCTATCTAGAAAGATAGAGATGCTTTATAACGGTTAAGTATATTTTTATGGCGTATTGGAGATGAAAAACACAATACTTACTCCATCTATAAAAGTTCAAGTGGGGTTAGATTTAACAAATGCACTAGGTCGCATAAAAGATAAATCAGGTTAATTTAATTATTAGAGTTGCTGTTGATTAAGTTTTGCATATTCTCCAGAGGCTTTAATGAGGTCATTATGAGATCCTTGTTCAATAATCTTACCTTCTTTTAAAACAATAATACGATCCGCATTTTGGATTGTACTTAATCGATGAGCAATAATGATAGTGGTTCGCCCTTTCTGCATTTTTGTGATTGCTGATTGGACAGACTTTTCAGTTGAAGAATCAAGGGCTGAGGTTGCTTCATCAAGAATTAAAATAGGGCTGTCTTTAGCAATAGCTCTTGCAATAGAGAGTCTTTGGCGTTGACCCCCTGATAGGGTAATACCATCTTCTCCAATATCAGAGTCAAATTTATGCTCAAGCTTCTCAATGAATTCGATTGAATTTGACACATTTGCTGCATTAATAATTGAATTCATAGGCATTTTATCTTTCTGACCGAAGGCGATATTGCCACTAATAGTTTCATTAAATAGTCTTACATTTTGATCAACAAAAGAAAAATTTGATCTGAAAGACTCTAAGTCAAAGCTATTTATGTTTTTATTGTTAATTAAAATTATTCCATCTGATGGCTTATAAAAGCGTATTAAAAGATTAACTAAAGTTGTTTTGCCACTTCCAGTTGAGCCAACAAGAGCGATAGTTTCACCTTGTTTTATTGTTAAATTTATATCTTTTAGTGACGCTTTATCATCATTATAAGAAAAATTTACATTTTTAAAGCATATGTCCCCATTTATTTTATGTAGTAATTCTTCACCTAAATTATCTTCTGCTTTTTCATTAATCAAGCTAAAGACACTTGTTCCTGCAACTATTGCTTGTTGGAGGGGTTTATTAATATTAACAAGGGTTTTTGCAGGCTTAACTAGCATGCCCATAGCAGTAAAAAAAGCCAAAAAATCTCCAGCACTCATTATCAAGTAGCTTGAAGATAGATAAACAACAGATCCTAAACAAAGGCCTATTAGAATATTAACAATTGAAGTATTTAAGCCTGCTGCTAAGTCAACTTTAAAGCATTGCTGGCGAATTGTATTAATAATTTTATAAAATTTATTCTGCTCACTTTTTTGCGCATTGTAAACTTTAATAAGGTCATTTCCAGAAATGTTCTCGTCTAAAAGATGAGTCATTTTCCCCATAGAGTCTTGAACTTTTTTTGATGCATTTTTAATTCTATATGTAGAGAGCTTTACAGCAAAATAAATAAGAGGCAACAATACCAATAGAGTGAGGCTAAGAAGGTAGTTTTTATAAAATAAATAAGTGGTTAATATTACTACTGTAAATGAAGATTTAATGAGTTCTAACCATATAGTTGAAGCTGCTTCTGAAATTTGCTCAACATCATAAGTTAGTTTGGATAAAGTTTGACCAGTTGTATTTTTGTCAAAGTAAGATTTAGGTAGTCTAATAAGCTTGGAAAACATATCAACTCTAAGATCTAAAATAACTTTATTTGAAATCCATGAGCCTGCACTAAGGGCAATTAAAGTACATAGTGAACTTATAGAAATGATACTAAATAAAGCAATAGAGTAAAATTTAGCAGAGGCATTTGAGCGCTCAGTTGTAAATAGTGTATCAACTATTTGACCCGTAATTTCAGGGATTGTGGCTTCTAAAGCCGTTGCCATAATCATCATTAATGATGTGAAAGTCAGTTTTCCTATATGGTTTTTGAGATATGGAAAAAGTTTCTTTAAAAAATGTCTATAACCCATCGTGATTTGTTTGTTTTGATGTGCCCATATTCTACCTAATTTTGTGTATCATAACTATTTCAAACTTTGTTAGTTTTTCATGACAAAATACATCTTTATAACTGGTGGTGTTGTTTCTTCTTTAGGGAAGGGAATCGCTTCCGCCTCTCTGGCTTCAATTCTAGAAACACGCGGCCTTAACATTACCCTCCTAAAATTAGATCCTTACATAAATGTTGATCCTGGAACAATGAGTCCATTTCAACATGGCGAGGTTTTTGTCACCAATGACGGTGCTGAAACTGATCTAGACTTAGGCCACTATGAACGATTTGTTCGTACTCAACTCGGGAAAAAGAATAACTTTACAGCCGGAAGGGTATATCAAAATGTCATAGAGCGTGAGAGAAGAGGTGATTATCTTGGTGCTACGGTTCAAATCATTCCTCATATTACAGATGAAATAAAAAAATTAATGAAGGAGGGTGTCGATGATGCAGATGTAGCCCTTGTAGAGATTGGTGGAACAGCTGGTGATATTGAATCCCTTCCATTTTTAGAAGCTATTCGGCAGATGAGCTTGGAGCTTGGACGTGAAAATACTTTATTCATTCATTTAACGCTTCTTCCTTATATTAAGGTCGCAGGTGAGCTAAAGACTAAACCAACTCAGCACTCTGTAAAAGAGCTTCGAGGTATTGGAATTCAGCCAGATATCCTTATTTGCAGATCAGAGTATGCATTAGAAGACTCAGACCGTAAGAAGATTGCTTTATTTACAAATGTTGCTGAGAATTCAGTTTTTATGTCTTTGGATAAAGACACTATTTACAAGGTTCCTGAAGACCTTCATGAGCAGGGTCTTGATGATGTTGTTGTATCAAAATTAGGACTTAAATGTGGAGCAGCAGACCTGTCAGAGTGGAAAAATGTTGTTTCAAAATTAGAGAGACCTAATCATAGCGTTGATATTGCTATGGTTGGAAAGTATATGGATTTAACAGAGTCCTATAAATCTCTATCAGAAGCATTAATTCATGCTGGAGTTCATACGCAGACGAAGGTAAATATTCATTATTTTGATTCTGAAGAGATCGAAAAAAATGGTGCTGGCGCCTTAAGTAAAATGAGCGCAGTACTAGTGCCTGGTGGCTTTGGATTACGCGGTATAGAAGGAAAGATTAAAGCAGTTCAGTTTGCTCGTGAAAATAACATTCCTTTCCTAGGAATTTGCTTAGGCCTTCAAGTTGCTGTAATTGAGTTTGCTCGAAATATGGCGCAAATGGATGGAGCAAACAGTACAGAATTTGATGAAAACACAGATTATCCTGTAATAGGGCTTATTACTGAGTGGCAAGATGAAAATGGTGAAACTCAAAAACGTGATTCAGAGTCACACTTAGGCGGAACTATGAGGCTCGGTGGTCAAGAGTGTGAGCTAGTTAAGGGCAGTCATTCTCAAAAAATTTATGGCTTAGATAAAGTAGTAGAGAGACATCGCCATAGATACGAAGTTAATAATAATCTTATCTCTAAAATTGAAGAGGCCGGCCTTAAAATTTCAGGAAGGTCTTCTGATGGCTTGTTAGTTGAAATGGTTGAAATTAAAGGTCATCCTTGGTTTATCGCTTGCCAGTTTCATCCAGAATTTACTTCTACGCCTAGAGATGGTCATCCTCTATTTGAAAGTTTTATCAAGGCAGCAAAACAAGCTCATAATCTAATACTCTCTTAGATTTTATTTGTATTAAACTTTAAACATTGTTAATAGTTATTAAAATCTTGTCCAATGATAAAAACTGATGTAGTTATTTTGGGTGGAGGAGTAATAGGCCTAACCATTGCCCTAAAGATGCTAAATACTGGCAGAGAGATAATTCTTTTAGACCCTGAAGAGCCAGGAACTGGAACCTCTTATGGTAACGCTGGAACAATAGCTGAATATGCGGTTCTTCCTGTTGGTTCTCCTGAAATTATAAAAAAACTACCATCTTTATTGTTTAATAAAAATAGTCCTATTTCTGTAAAGCGCACTGAAATTCTCTCATTAGCGCCATGGTTAATTAGATTTTTGTACCAATCTATGCCCAAGCAAGCTGCTAAAAACGCCCAGGCAATTACAGATCTTTTGGCAAACTCACGACTTCGCTGGGAAGAACTTGCAGATCAGATAAATGGCAAATCTTTATTAAATAGGAATGGCAATATCTACTTGTATAAAACAGATTCTTCCTATGAGTCTGGCTTGAAGGATATTAATAATCGGAAGAAGTATGGTTTAAATGCTGAAATGTTAAATCCATCAGAGCTAAATAAGCTAGAGCCAAATTTGAATTTTTCTGAGGGCGGTGCATCTTATTTCCCAGATGGAGCTTATATGAGCGACCCTGGAAAAATGACAAAATTATTGTTAGATGCAAGTGTTAAAAAAGGATGTCAAGTTATTAAGAAAGAAGCTAATAGAATTGATAGGACTAGTGAGGGAGTTAAAGTAACCTTAGCAGATAAATCAGAAATTATAACCAAGCATCTAGTTATAGCGGCTGGGGCATACTCCAAGAAATTTGCAAAACAGGCTGGGGACTATATTCCTTTAGATGCTGAGCGTGGATACCATGTTGAATATGATATGAAAGATCCATTATTAAATAGACCTTGTTGCTCTGCAGAGAACGGATTTTATATGTCTCCAATGACTGGAAGATTAAGAGTTGTTGGTACTGTTGAACTTGGAGGGCTCAGCCCAGAAATCTCAAGGCATAGAGTAAGCCACTTAGAAAAAGGAGCTTTAAGTTTTTTTCCAGACCTAGGAAAACCAAGCAGGGAGTGGCTGGGTTTTCGTCCATCAATTCCAGATAGTAAACCAGTTATTTCTCAATCTAGTAAAGGTAATGATATTATTTATGCCTTTGGACATGGTCATATTGGGCTAACTTTGGCGCCAGTTACCGCAGAAATTGTTGAGTCGATTATTACTAAGTCTAAGCCCCCACTTCCAATTTCTGAATTCTCAGTCCAAAGGTTCTGATAATAATCACAACTTTAACTTTGTTACATTTTAAGTTTATTTCTTTTTAACGAATCTCATTAGGCGTTTCTTTTTTTGGACTTGTCGGGCTGAAAGAATATTTTTCCTATCTTTAAATGGATTTTCACCACTCTTATATTGGATTTTTACAGGTGTATTTGTAAGTTTTAAAGATGTAATAAAGAAATTCTTTAAAAATCGTTCATAGCTACTCGGAACGCTATCAACATGATTACCATGAAAGGTAAAAGTTGGTGGAAAAACATCAGATTGATTTACAAACTTTAATCTAAGTCGTCTGCCAGCAACAGGGGGAGGAGAGTGGGCTTTATTAGCTTGTTCTAGAATTCTATTAAGTTGTGAAGTTGGGTGTCTTCCACCAGCATTCTCAAAAGATCTTTTAATGGGTCCAAATAATTTTCCAACACCAGATCCATGAAGGGCTGAAATATAATGAACTGAGGCATAGTTTATAAATGAAAGCTTAATATCAAGTTTTCTTTTTACTTCGCTTTTTTGATAATCATCCAAACCATCCCACTTATTAATTACTATTAAAAGTGCACGACCTTTGTCTGCTATCATTCCTAAAAGAGTAGCATCTTGTTCAGTCACGCCTTCGTGAGCATCTAAAACTAGAACCACAACATGTGAATCTTCAATGGCATCTTTAGCTTTAATAATACTAAAAATTTCAACTTTATGGCTGACACTTCTTTTGCGCCTTATTCCAGCTGTATCAATTAAGGTGTACTGCTGTCCTTCTCGCTCAAAAGGGATAAAAATCGAGTCACGAGTTGTTCCAGGAAGGTCAACCGCCATAACCCTTTCTTCACCCAATATACGGTTTATGAGTGTTGATTTACCAACATTAGGTCTGCCCAAAACAGCTACTGCAATTCCCTTAACTTCTGGGATTATGTCTTCTGTTGCAGCGGGAAGAAGAGGAATTGTTTTTTCAATGAGATCTGGAATTCCTTGATTATGCTCAGCTGATATAAGGCAAGGATCCCCTAGTCCGAGTTCATAAAATTCTGCAGCTGAACTTTTATTTAAACCTTCGGCCTTATTGCATACTAAGATAATATTTTTGCGGAGTTTTCTCAGCTGAGAAGCAATATCTAGATCAAGGGAAGTAACGCCATCTTTATTGCTGACAATAAAATAGATTACATCAGACTCATTAAGCGCATTGAGTACTTGAGCATGTATCCCAGAATCAATAACTGATTCTTCGTGTGTCATACCGCCAGTATCAACAATTGTGCAATGAATGTCATCTTCAAGTTCGATATTCACGTATTGACGATCACGCGTTAAACCTTCAAAATCAGAAACAAGCGCCTGACGAGACTTGCTAAGACGATTAAATAGTGTCGACTTGCCTACATTAGGCCTGCCAACCAATGAGATGATGGGGTAGCTCACAATTTTCTAAAAAAATTATATCAATTCAGATCGTCTAACTTAATCTGAATTAGTTGAGTAAGGCTTGAGTTAGCAGTAATATTTTCGATTGCAAGGCTATAGTATTTTTTAGCTTCTTCTTTGTTGCTAAGATCTAAATAAATATCACCAGTAAGATTGTAAAATAAACCAGAAAATCCTTCCCCAGCATCAACATCAAGAATTGCAAGTGCTTTATTATGTTCGCCAAGCTGTAAGTGAAGTGAAGCGGATCTTAAAATAGCAGTTGAAGCTATAACAACATTTTCACGACTTATTAAAGGCTTTAGAGCGTCTAGAGCAAGAACATAATTACCAGCTTCAAATAAATATTTAGCCATTAAGAACGTTGCTTGATCAGCGTAACTACTTGAAGAGTGGTCCTTAATAAGCTTATCGTAAGCTCCAATATTAGTGGAATCTGAAGCATAACTTAAATATAAAGTTCTAGCATTCAAAGCTTGATTATCTTGATAATCACCATATGAATTCCAGCCAAATACTCCTGCAAGACCAAGAACTGCTCCACCAATAATTTGCTTGCCGTTACTATTCCACCATTTTTTAATTTTGTCGACTTGTTCTTCTTCCGTGTCACTAATTTCTATAAAATTTTTCATAATATCTCCTGAAGATGCTGAATGATACCCTCAAGCTCAATCGATTGCTGGACTCCTTGGCCTTTTAAGGGCTTAATACTTAACTGATTATTTGATAACTCCTCTTCTCCAAGAATTAAAGCAAAGTCAGCATTAGACTTATCTGCTTTTTTCATTTGGCTTTTTAAGCTTCCCATGCTTAAGTCATTACTAAGTGTAATATTAGGGAGTACCTGAAGAATTTTTTTGGACAGCTTCATTGACTCAATCTGCGCCTTATCACCTAGAACAACAAAATAGAGTTGACACCTCTTGTTAACAATCTGACTTTTTTTGTCTTGAATTAGAAGAGCTATTCTCTCTAAGCCCATTGCAAAGCCAATTGCTGGTGTAGGACTACCACCCATTTTTTCAACTAAACCATCATATCTCCCACCACCACAAATAGTGCCTTGCGCCCCTAAATCGTTTGAAATCCACTCAAATACAGTTTGATTGTAGTAGTCTAATCCCCTTACAAGTTTTGGGTTAACCTCATAAGGAATATCTAGATTATCTAAATAGGTTTTTAAAATAGTAAAGTGTTCTTTAGATTCATCATCTAAATGATCAATCATTTTGGGAGCATTTGAAATTAATAACTCAAGGTCTTTATTTTTACTATCCAAAATTCTTAAAGGATTTGACTTTAATCGACGCAAACTATCTTCATCCAGTTGGCTTATATTTTCATTAAAAAAGGCTGTAAGAATATTTCTATAAGCGAATCGACTTTCTTTTGAACCTAGTGAATTAATTTCTAATCTTGCAGTGATTCCAAGAGATTTCCAGAGTGAATCTGTAATAGATATTAATTCAGCATCAATTTTGGCATCAGAAGCTCCAAAAACTTCTGCCCCTACTTGATGGAATTGTCGGTATCTTCCCTTTTGAGGTCTTTCATGCCTAAACATTGGGCCATTATAAAAAACCTTTTGTATTCCTTCGCGCGGTAAATTATGCTCAATCATCATTCTAACTACGCTAGCTGTGCCTTCAGGCCTTAAAGTTAAAGAGTTACCATTATTGTCTTCCCATGTATACATCTCTTTTTCTACAATGTCTGTCACTTCTCCAATTGCACGAGAAAAAGTTTCAGTACTTTCAACAATTGGAGTTCGGCAATATTTATAGCCGTAAGAGATAAGGAGATTACTAATAGTTTCATCCAAAGAACTCCAAAGGGTGGAGTCTGCTGGCAACAGATCATTCATTCCTCGAATGGCTTGGATTTTATTTGACATCAGTAAACTTTAAATAATAATAATTCGTATTTTACCAATTAAATCTCATGGTGAGTTTAAGCAATAATTAAGTTCTATTTAAAATGCTATAAATTTTTGATTCCACTTGGGACATGACCAGTAGAAACATACTGAGATGCTGAGTCACAATGCTGCTGCTGATCATCAAAAAAAATATCTGCTCCAAACTCTCTTAGAAAGACACCTTTTTCAAGACCACCAAGAAAAAATGACTCATCTATGCGTATCCCCCATTCTCTCATGGTGTGAATAACTCTTTTATGCGCTGGGGCCGATCTTGCAGTAACTAATGCAGTTCTTATAGGATTATTTTCTTCAGGAAATGTTGATTGAATTTTTTGTAAAGAGACCAGAAAAGATTTAAATGGACCAGCTTTTAGTTTAATTTTTTCAGACAGGACTTCATTTTCATGAAAAGCTTCAAGACCCTTCTCTTGAAATATTTTTTCAGATTCATCTGAAAAAATAACGGCATCCCCGTCAAAGGCAATTCTGAGTTGTGAGGGATGACTATGGTTTGATTTTGACTCAATAATTGATGCAGCTGCATAGCCTGACTTTAAAGCTTTTTGAACATCATTATAGTTACTAGACAGAAACAAGTCCGCTTCAAAGGCACCAACAAAAGGGTGGGTACTTTCACCACGAGTAAACGCTGCTCTTGAAATATTTAAACCATAATGCTCGATTGAGTTAAAAATTCTCAGGCCTGTATCAGCACTATTTCTTGAAAGTAAGATGACATCAATTGGCGTTGTTTTACTATTTAATTTAAGTAACTTTTTAACCAAAGTAAACCCTACGCCTGGTTCAAGAACTACTTGCTCATTTTCTTGTTGGTGTTTTGCGTATGCCTTGATGCCTTCATTTTTAAAAATTTGGTGTGAGTAATCAAGATTAAACAATGCCCTTGAGGAGATTGCAATGACTAATTTCGTGCTTTCAGTTTTTATTTGCTTTTTGACCATTCAGCACCATTGTACCTTTCCAAACAATAATCTAGCCATCTTAGCATGAAGAGATTAAGCTCTAATTGAAAGGCTAGATCACTACAGTCAGTAATTAAAGGATGAGAGTCATTAATTCTTGTTTCTTTGCAGATTGAGGTAACCTCTAAAAGTCTTGCATCAAAATAAATCTTGAAACAAATATCTGGCCGATTAATAATTACCTCTTGAGACTTAATCTTGTGAGTTAATGTATATGAACCAGTATACGGGGCCTTATTATGACAAAGTAAAAACAGGTCATTAGATGGTTTTTTTATTCCAACAAAGTCATCCTTAATAGAAGGTAGAAGAGGTATAAGTCTAGAAATTTTTTTAAAGTTAAGCTCGAAAATATCAGATATATTTGAGTAAGTTACTTTTTTTTGGTTGTATATTAACTTATTAAGTATTTGATCGTTTGTCATAGCCACACTGTCTCACAATTAATTTCACCTTTATCACTCAGATTGAAGTGGTTATAGCCAATCATTTCAGGACCATTAAATTGAAGTGTTGTCGATGGACATGAAAAGAGCTTTACATCATTTCTATAAAATTCAGAGCCTTGATGAGCGTGACCCCAAATAATCGCTTTAATGCTATTAAACTTATCTATAGTATGAAAAAAATCATTCGAGTTCTCTAAGGATTTTTTATCATCCCAATTACTTTCCATAGAAACTGGAGGATGATGAAGGCAAAGAACAATAAATTTTTTAGTCGAAGATGAAATTTTTTTAGTTAGTAATTCAAGTTTTGCTTTATTTAAAAAACCGCTAGTTTTATTTTCTTGAACAGAATCTATAGAAATTATTTCCCAATCTGCAATTGTTAGTTTTGGTAAATAATGCTCACTAAATGCTGAGGATAAATTTAATTTATTATCATGATTTCCGGGGAGAATAACTAGATTATCACTAATTGGGTGAATTATATCTTTAAGTATTGAGTAGGAAGAGGCAGTTCCATTATGAGCCAAATCACCACTAATTATTAGTGCATTATAATTTCTATTAGAAATACTATTGACTATAGAGTTTAAATTTTTTTGAGAGTCAGTACCCCAAACATTTTTTTCATCATCTATGTGACAATCACTGATTTGAATAAAGGAGTTGTTCATGGAATCTCGTTTGAAAGATTTTTTAAAGAGGCTTTAGAAGTCCCCTTGATCAAAATTTGTCATATTTTTAACATAGGATGCATCCATTTGATCATCACTTACACCCTGAAATCTATCTTCAAAGGCTAAATCTTCAAATTTAGAATACTGGCCTACAAAGGCTAGTTTTATATTCCCAGTGGCACCATTTCTATGCTTCGCTATTCTTAAATCAGCCTTTCCCACTTCTTCTGGATTAGTATAAGCATCATCATGATAAACTTCATCACGATATATAAATCCAATAATATCAGCATCTTGCTCAATAGACCCAGATTCACGTAAATCAGCCATTTGAGGTATTCTTCCTTTACCAGTTTTTGTGCGCGACTCTACACCTCGATTAAGCTGAGAGAGTGCAATCACTGGAACATTAATTTCTTTAGCAAGTGCTTTTAATGAGCGTGAAATTTCTGAGATTTCTTGAACTCTATTTTCTGACTTTCCATGAACAGTCATTAATTGTAAGTAATCTATCATGATCAAGCCAAGGTCAGGATATTTTCTTTTGAGTCTTCTACATTTTGCGCGAATTTCAGTTGGAGTGATTGAAGGCGTTTCATCAATCAAAATTGTATTCTCTTCAAAAGCCCTTACAGCATGATTAAAGCTATTCCAATCAATTTCAGACATATCGCCATCACGTAACTTACTTGAATCTATTCGTCCAAAAGATGAAATCATCCTTATTACTAATTGTTCCATCGGCATCTCAAGACTAAAAACCGCAACAGGCGTTGAATTATGAATAGCAACATGCTCTACAATATTCATTGATAGAGCTGTTTTACCCATACTTGGCCTTCCTGCAATAATAATAAGATCACCATTTTGGAGTCCTGATGTTAATTTGTCTAATTCAGAAAAACCAGTCTCAGTTCCCTTAAAGCCTTTCTTTTCTTGCATTTCATGAACGCGATTAACAACGTCTTTGATAATATCTTTTACATTTGTAATTTCTTGCTTATTGCGACTTACCTGCTCAGCGATTTCAAAGATTTTTCTCTCAGATAAATCGAGTAAATTATTTACTTCGATATCTTTTGGGTGGAAGGCGGTATCAGCTAGCTCTCTTCCAATCTTGATTAATTGTCTAAAGATTGAAAGCTCTCTTACATGCTTGGCATAAGCATCAATGTTTGAAACGCTTGGCGTATTTTCTGCGATTTGAGCTAGATAAGCAAAACCTCCAATAGATTCCTCATCATGTGTCTTAATAACCTGCTCTTTAACAGTAAGAATGTCTGCGGGTTTGTCATGTTCAAGAAGAATAACTATTGCGTCATAGATGATGCGATGAGAGGCTTGATAGAAGTCATCGGAGCTAATTATATTAACTACATTATCCCAAGAATCATTATGCAATAAAAGGCCACCCAGAACTGATTGCTCAGAGTCAATTGAATTTGGTGGTATTTTTGGGTTTTCAATATCCATTAGCATAGTTTAGAAAAATAAAAAGCCCTCAGAAAGGGCTTTTTATTTTAACTTACTTATGTAATTTGAATTAACTTATTCTGCTTCAGTCGCAGCGATAACTATTACTTTGACTGTCACAACAACTTCTGCATAAAGAGAAACTGTAACTTCATATTCACCTATATTTCTTATGGCTTCAGGCATATTAATGTCTCTTTTTTCAACCTCAAAGCCTTGTGCAAGAAGATTTTCAGCAATATCAGCCGGACTAACAGAACCATAAAGTTTTCCTTCTTCGCCTGCATTCGCTGTAATTGTACATACAACATCTGACATGGCATTTTCTTTTGATTGAGCATCTGTCATTGCTGCAAGTTCTTTAGCTTCAAGATCTGCACGTATTGTTTCAAAAGTAGCCATATTAGCTTTATTTGCAGGCTTAGCTTTTCCCTGAGGAATTAAATAGTTTCGGGCATATCCAGACTTAACATTTGCAATATCACCAAGGCTACCTAATTTTTCATTTTTTTCTAATAAAATTACTTTCATGAGGCCTCCTATTTTTTGTGTTTATCAGTATATGGAATTAACGCCAAGAATCTAGCTCGCTTAATCGCAGTAGTAAGCTGTCTTTGGAATCTAGCGGTTGTGCCAGTTATTCTTGATGGAGTTATTTTTCCACTCTCGTCAATGTTTCTTAGTAAAGTTTCAACATCTTTATAATCGATTTCCTTAACACCAGCTTTTGTAAAACGACAAAAACGGTTGATAGGGATTTGAAATTTACGTCTTTTAGTTACTTGTTTTTTAGCCATTGCAATCTCCTATTTCTTGTCAGCAACACGATCTTTGGTTTTGTCTTTACCATGATCTTTATCTTTGTCAGATTCTGTAACCATAACTGATGGTTCAGTGATAGCCTCTTTTTTAGAAATTATTAAGTTTCTAAGAATAGCATCATTGAATCGGAAATTATAGTTCAATTTATCGAGAGTATCTTTGTCACACTCAATATTCATCATTAAATAATGTGCTTTATAGATTTTATCAATTGGGTAGGCGAGGTGTTTACGACCCCAGTCTTCATCTCTGTGAACCATGCCACCACCTGAAGTGATTAATTCTTTGTATTTTTCAATCATTGTCGTTACCTGAGAGCTTTGATCAGGGTGAACAATGAGGGTTATTTCATAATGTCTCATTAACATCTCCTTATGGGTTAAAAAAAGCTTGCCAACTTAAGCTGATCAAGCAAGGAAGGAGGTATTTTATACTACTTAATCTATATTTATCAATTATTTGATGTTGTTATCGTATTATGTAGGCATTGAGATAAACTGTTTAAAATAACTCTATTTATATTTGACTATATGGAAACTAAACTGGAAGTTTGCATTGATAATTTAGCTGGTTTGGAGGCCTGTATTCAGGGTAATGCCGATAGAATAGAGCTTTGTAGCTCTCTAAGTCATGGCGGACTAACTCCAGAAGCTAATTTAATGAAGCATGCTTCAAATGCTGAAATTCCTGTGCGTGTTATGGTTCGCCCAAAAAGTGGTAATTTTCATTATTCATCCATAGATTTAAGACAAATGAAAAACGATATTGATATGGCTCGTTCTTTTGGCTTTGAAGGTGTTGTTTTTGGAGCTACGTTAGTCAATGGGGAGATTGACCAAACTTTTCTAGAGAAACTTGTCAAGCATTCTCTTGGGTTAAAAAAAACTTTACATAGAGCTATTGACACAGTAGCTGACCCAGTCACAGCAGTAGACATTGCTACTAATTTAGGTTTTGATTGTATTTTATCTTCAGGAGGTTTTAAAACGGCTAACGAAGGTCTATCAGTCCTCAAAGATATGCACAGAAGAGCTCTGGGTAAAATCGAAATTATGCCCGGCTCTGGTGTTAATCCAATAAATGCTCACAAGATTGCCAAGAGCTCGAACTTTAAATGGCTTCATTCTTCTTGCTCAAGCTTACTTGAAAATAGTCCTTTTACTGATGCTAATAAAATCATAAGTATAAAAAATGAAACCAATTACTAGTTCATGGATTAAACGAACACTATTATTATTATGCGTTGTCATTTTTATTTCGTATGTTTTATATTTAAATAATTTAGTTAAGGATGAATTTTCTTCAGATATAGAGTCAATAGAGGATGTAATTCAAATTGAGTATTCTTTTGATGATTATCCTAAAGACTTGGTTAATATGCTTTTATTGGTTGAAGATCAATCATTTTTTAATCATTGCGGTGTTGATTTTAAGGAAATATTAAGAGTTTTATATGGGTATTTATTTGATGAAAAAGAGCTTAGAGGCGCAAGCACAATAACCCAACAGCTGATAAAAAATTCACTACTCTCAAGAGATCAAACATTAACTAGAAAAACTAAAGAGTCTTTGATGGCAATCTTATTAGAGCTCTCATATGACAAAAAATTCATTCTTGAAAGATATATGAATACGGTATATTTAGCCCAACAAGGCTCCACCGCTTTTCATGGCTTCGCTAGTGGAAGCTTGTACTATTTTAACAAAGATGTAAGTAGTTTAAATTTAAAGGAAATGGCTACGCTTGTTGCCTTATTAAAAGGCCCTTCTTATTACAATCCTGCGAATTTTCCTAATCGCCTTAAAAGACGTGTTGAAATGATTTTGTCGATGCATAAAAACTATAAAAGAATAATTTGATGAATATACTTGCTATAGATACTTGCACTGAGGTTGCATCAGTTTCATTATATTTCTCTGGAGTCAGAACGAGTAGAGTGCTGACTAATGTTGACAAAAGCTCTGGACAAATTTTAAAGCTCTGTGACGAAGTTTTTCATGTGTCAGGAAGACAATTAAAAGAAATCGATTTAATTGCATATTCAAAGGGCCCAGGTGCTTTTACAGGCGTGAGAATGTGTATTGGTGTTGTGCAGGGGCTTTCGCTTTCATGCAGTATTCCTACCATTGGTTTTTCAACACTTGAATTGTTAGGATTTAGGGCATCTAAAATACTTAAAAAAGAGAAAATTGCCATTGCGCTTGATGCTCGTATGGGAGAGGTTTACTGGGCAGTTTATGATCATGGTGCTATTAATAAAATGAAAATTTGTGGCCCTGAAGATGTTGACTGCTTAGGAGAAGATTTTGTGGGGGTAGGGACAGGATGGGCAGTTCATTATGATAAATTACATACAGCCTCTAATGTTGAGTTAACTGACCTTACTATATGCCCCGAGGCATCCGAATTGGTAGATTTGTCGATTCATGCAATTGAGTCGGGTCAAAACCCAACATTTGAACTCCCACAACCAATATATTTACGAAACAACGTCGCTCAAAAATCATTAAAATAAAATCTTTTTTTTAGCTTTTTTTAGTTATGTGGAAATGGATTCAAAGGCAGTCGTCTCCTAAAATTTTTTACCAAACCTGTTCCAACTTAACCCCTTGGTTTTTTTGGCCATTTATTGGTTTTTTAGTTATTGGTCTATACTGGGCGCTTATCGTTTCTCCTGCCGATTATCAACAAGGAGATGGCTACAGAATTATTTTTATTCATGTACCTAGTGCGATTTTATCAATGATGGTTTATGCAATTATGGCTATTGCTGGAGGTATTGGACTTATCTGGCAGATTAAGATGGCTGAAGTAGTTGCAAAGGTTTCAGCCCCTATTGGTGCTGCCTTTACAATTATTGCATTAGTGACAGGAGCTGTCTGGGGAAAGCCAATGTGGGGAGCTTGGTGGGTTTGGGATGCAAGGCTAACCTCAGAGCTTATCTTGCTTTTTTTATATTTGGCTTATATGTCTCTAAATAATGCGTTTGATAACCCACGAACTGCGGCTAAAGCAAGCTCAATTCTAGCGTTAGTTGGTTTGGTAAATTTACCCATTATTCATTATTCAGTCAAATGGTGGAATACACTTCACCAGGGTTACTCAGTTGGTACTGGTGGTTTAAAAGATCCTGATATGCAAATTGCTCTAGCGCTAATGTTCGTTGCCTCTATATTCCTTTATGCATTATTAGTGGCTATTAAAGCTAAAACTGAGGTTTTAATTCGTGAGCAAAATTCGCGGTGGGTTCAAGAAGAAGTTACTGGAGCAGTCTCATGACAATGGTAGAGTATTTTTCCTTTCTTCCTTATGGTAAATATGCATTTTATGTGTGGCTAGCATACGGCGTGTCTGCAATAACAGTTATTACTCTGTTCTTAAGTGCGAATAGGAATCATAAAAAAGCCTTAATCAATCTACAAAATAAGTACTCAAGAAAATAATGACTCGAAGACAAAATCGCATGCTTCTTGTTGCACTTCTTTTATTTGGCGTGTTTTCAGCTGGCTATTTAGGCATCAAAGCGTTTAATGAAAATCTATTATATTTCTATACGCCAACTGATATAGCTAACAATAAAGCCCCAGTTGGAAAAAGTTTTAGAGTGGGTGGGCTCGTTGAAACTAATAGCGTCCAAAGGCAGGACATGAAGGTAAGCTTTATGGTGACGGATAATAATAAAGCTATAAAAGTTATTTATGATGGAATTTTGCCAGACTTATTTAGGGAAGGGCAGGGGATAGTTGCCACTGGTTCAGTATCTTGCGTGAGAAAAGGATGGTCTTGTAAAAATATTTTTTTAGCAACTGAAGTATTAGCAAAGCACGATGAAAACTATATGCCGCCGGAAGTTGCCGCTGCATTACAATCGATAGAGGCAAAAGAATGAAAAAACTAATTCCATTAATTGTATTTATTATTATTGCAGTGTTTTTGTTTTTGAGCCTTAACTCAAATCCAAGCAAACTGCCTTCACCACTTCTAGGAAAAATGTTTCCTTCCATTGAGGGCAAAGATTTTTATACAGATGAGACTATTGAAGTTTCAGATCTACTTGCTAATAATATGACTTTAGTAAATGTTTGGGCGTCATGGTGCACTACCTGTCGAAAAGAGCATCAAATGATTATGAATATAGCAAAAAACACAAACCTACAAATGATTGGTATTGACTACAAAGACACCAGGGAAAATGGTGCAAAGTATTTAGAAATTATGGGCAATCCTTTTGATGAAATTATATTTGATCCAACTGGTAAGATTGGAATGGAACTTGGAGTTTATGCAACACCTGAGACTTTCCTAGTTAATGAAGAAGGCGTTATTCTATATAAGCATATTGGTGAAATTGACCAAAATGTTTGGGATGAAAAATTCGCTATTCACTTGAAATCCATTGAAAGTTAGAGTATTTTTATTAAAATTGCATATTATGCAATATTTTATTTGTATTTTATTGCTAGATATGGCTTGAGACAGGGGTTTAATGATGTATAATCCATTTTGAACGATAGAATAATTCTTCTTAGTTCAATAACATTCTTAAATATAACATGGAGTTTTAAAAATGAATAAATCAGATTTAGTTTCAGCCATTGCTGATAACTCAGGTTTATCTAAGGCAGACGCAGCTCGCGCTTTAGAAGCAACAACTAGTGCTATTACTGGTGCATTAGCCAAAGGTGATTCAGTTGCCATTACAGGTTTTGGTAGTTTCCTAGTTAGAGCACGTGCAGCTCGCAGTGGCCGTAACCCACAAACAGGTGCTACAATTCAAATTAAAGCTTCAAATGCACCAGCATTTAAAGCTGGCAAATTATTAAAGGAATCTGTTAACTAAACAGATTTTTGTCAGTATAATATGCCCGATTCCTGAAGTGATTCGGGCATTTTTTTTTGGGCGCTTAGCTCAGTTGGGAGAGCATCGCCCTTACAAGGCGAGGGTCACAAGTTCAAGTCTTGTAGCGCCCACCAAAAAATTGGAGCGGTAGTTCAGTTGGTTAGAACGCCTGCCTGTCACGCAGGAGGTCGCGGGTTCGACCCCCGTCCGCTCCGCCAATTGGCTAATTTAACCTGTTTTAACTTAATCAATTAGACCTCTAAGCCCTTGGAGTTGGGAACTCTCCAGCAATAATCATTTGTCTTAATTTATATGTAAAGACATAACTTGAGTTTTTTAAAAAGAGGGTGATACTATATTTTCTGCTTCCACCCTGACTCTAGAATCTCACCTGAAGCAATTAAAATTGGATAAGCCACAGAAGATAAAAGACTATTTACTTTCTTGTAATCACGGATTACGTCAATATGCATAGAGCTGGTTTCTAAACTATCAGTAATGCCTTTTCCAATCCTCTGAAGATGTTTAGTGACTGAGCGTTTTTCAAGATTATGGAGCTCTTGTTTCTTCTCATAAAGTACTCTTGCAAGCTCACAATCATCAGAAACAAAGGTATTAATAGCTAGATCATAATTTGAACAAACAACCTCATGTATAGAGATAATCTCATTTAATCCTTCTTTTGAAAACTGTATATGTTTATCAATTTTTTTACCTGAAATATCCATCAAGCTGTTATTAATAATGTCGCCAATATGCTCCATGCTTGTTGTAAAGTTAAGGATATTTAAAGCTTTTTGAGTCTCTGTAGGCGTTAATTCTTCTTGTAAGATCCTTGCTATATAGAGTTTTATTGAATCAAATATGTTATCTACTGTATCCTCATTTTTAATCACTTCACTGCGTAAAGCGATATTATCATCTCGAAGAACAGCGAGTGAAGAGACAACCATTTTTTGTGAAATCTCAGCCATATGAATCGCTTCACGTTTTGCACTAGCAAGAGAAATTGCTGGCATTGCAAAATTATTTGCTTCTAAAAAACTAGGCTGACTAAGCTCTTTCTCCTGAAGATTAGAGAGCATTTTTGTTGCAAGCATAAGAATATTTTTAGAAAATATAACGCCTACAATAGCCACAATCAAATTTAAAGACAGGTGATAAATTGCGGGGAATAACTCAATAGAAACAAACTTTAATCCAAATGTAGCAACGAAGTCAACAAATGGATAAAAAGCTAAAATACAAACTACTCTTACAATGAGATTTGCCAGTACTGGCGTCAGCTCTTGTATGGATCCTCTCCAGTTTGAGATAAGAGGAAGCATCCCGCTTCCTAGATTTGCACCTAATACTAGGTATAACCCTTCACTTACTCCAATCACACCTGTTGCTAGAAAGCTTACAGAGAGCAAAACAATGGCTAAACTTGAGTATGAAAGATAAGTCAGAATCAATGCCAAAAGAATAAAGAATATGGGCTGATCCTCGAATATATTTAACAGCGCAGTAAATTGCTTTAGTTCTGATAGGCCGCCTGCAGTTGATGCAATTAATGAAAGAGCGAATAGAATTAATCCTAGTCCACTGATTGCCCTAAAAACATTTTGCCATTTGTTGACTTTGGATGCAATAAAACCAAAAACGCCTATCGCTAAAAGCAAGGGGGCCAGAGTCGTAAATTTTTGAGAGGCAATAAGGACCGCTACTGAAGTTCCAACATCAGCTCCTAACATTGTTATAAAAGCAGACCCAACACTGATGAGCCCCTGGCCTGCAAATGAGGCAGATATTAAAATGGCTGCTGTGCTGCTTTGCAGTAAAGCCGCAACCAGTAATCCCGACGTAAATGCGGGCAGGGTTTTGCCTTCTGATCGACGCGCTAAACTCTTTAGGTTGTTACCATAGGATCGCATTACTCCAGTTCGAACCATTCGTAGACCCCACAACAGAAGTGCAATTGACCCTAATAGTTCAATTAGTAGGCTCATAATATATTAACGACAATCATTTGTGGTGCTCTGTAATCTTAAAAAAGTGAATCAAATTTTTGACTTTGTAATTGGAGTAATTTCTAGTAAATCTTTAAAGTTCTCTATTTTATAATCAGCTTTTGTACAATTAGGATCGGGGTTGAATATAATTGTGGTCAATCCAATGGCTTTAGCTCCATCTATCTCAATCTGTGCATGTCCAACAAAGGCTGCATTTTCTGGACTCACATTAAGGGGCGATAGCGCTGCTAAATAGATTCCTGGATCAGGCTTTGTTATTTGAAGCTCAAATGAATCGGCATAGGAGTCCCAGATACCATCAATACCGACGGACTCAAACCAGATATTTTTTTCATGTCGGGAGTTGAATGTATTAGTTACAATACCAAGCTTAAACCCCAATCTCTTTAGCTCATGAAGGGTTTCAGGTACTCCTTCAAAAAAATGGACATCACTTTGCTGTTCTTTTAATAGCTTAATTCCATCAGCAGCATCTGTTAAATTTGTTACACCATAATGCTCCATTAGCCATTCAAAAAAGTGTTCGGTTTCAATCTTTCCAGCATGAGCATCACGCCTCTTTGCTTTTTCAATTGGATCATTCTCAACTGGTGCAGCATAGCCACGCTCAGTAAGGAATTTAATCACTGATGATTTTCTGTTAGGTTTATTGTAAAGAATATCACCAGCATCAAAAAGTATGGTTTTTAGTAGCACCTTGCTTCCTTATTTAAATAAAAGATAAATTGAGTGTAAAACATAGATTTTTTTGCCCTGGATAGATTTTTAACCAGGGCGATATTGAGCTATTTTAAGGCATTAAAGCTAGATAAAGCGCAAGGAAGCCAAACTTAGAATAGTATATTTCTTCTGGATCAACAGGCCATAGAGCAAGGTCTCCAAAAGCTGGCAAATCAAATTTTGCTAATTGCTTAGTTTCAAGGCTAGAACGAGCAGCATAGTCTCCCGGTTCATTCCAAGGTTTAAAGCCATCTTCCTCCATCATGTAACGGATTAGAAGTTTAGCTGCATTTGGATGTGGAGCCATATCGGCTATCATCAATGCCGTTGGATAAGTTACACCAAAAGCTGGGTCAAGGCCATATGCTGGACCTGAAGAATATACACCATCTTTGTTCTTACGCAATTTTGAAAATGTAGTGATTCCAATTGGTGGTTTTTCCTGAGTGACATCTCCAACATTTTTAAAGATTTTTGTTGTTGAACCCTGAAATACTGGCTCATTATGTAAAAATCTGTATAACCATTCCATTGAGGCAGTTGGACTGTCTACGGTAATATTTTCCTCTACTGCTTCAATTACATCTTCAGAAAAGCTTATATCTTCACCAAATTCTCTTTTATAGGCAGCTGCCATCTCGTCAGAATTATTTAAGATTGTTTGAATAAAATTAGCAGACAAACTATCCTCAAGTGGACTTGGTAAAAGAGTACGACCCTTCCATTCATCACGAGTCATATCCCATAGAGAGTCAATTGGAGCACCCTCTGGATGAACAGCGGTATTGTAATAAACAATTCGACTTGAGTGACGCTGTATCAGTAAAGGATTCATTTCACCTGAATCTAAATCACTAACAACGCTGTCAGGAATGAAATTCCAAACTAATTTCTTAGGTAAAGCTTCGTTAAGTAAGATCGAAGATTCTGAGTTAAATAGTACGTCTACAGAATAGACACCAGCTCGATGTTCACGTGATAGCTTTTCTAATTGAAGATCAGATGAAATATCGTATCCTATAATATCAATGCCATATTTTTCCTTAAAGCCATCGACTAGTTTTGCAATCCGTGAAGAGACAGAGTAGATGACTACTTGTCCTTCTTTACGTGCAGATGCTTCAATTGCTTCCCAGTCTTGATTATCTGGGGCGTAAATTCCTACGCCTGCTTTTTTTTGCCAAGCCTCATCAGCTTGAGCAGAGCCTATTGACATAAATGCGATACCCAACGATAAAGCAAATACATTCAGTGAATTTATTTTTTTCATTTGTTGTTCTCCTATTTTAATTATTTAATTTTTCTAACTATTTACTAATTACTATTTACTGATTCTTTTTTACCATATTATTTTTATTTATGCAATAAAAATTGCAATAAATATTAAATGTGCTATAATTTTTGCAAAATAACGCCAGGTAGATTATGACCATGGAAAAACAAAAAAGTTTTGAATCACTTGTTGAAGCGTTCGAAGGAAAACTGACGGATGCAGACAGAGAATTGATAAATATCATTCTAGGGGAGCCTTCCGAGGCAGTCTATTTATCTTCAGCTGAGCTTGCATCTAAAGCAGCTGTTCATGCTTCAACCGTTGTTCGCCTTGCCCGAAAACTAGGGTTTGATGGATTTCCAGATATGAGGCGAAGGCTAAGGCAGGATGTAGAAGTCAAAAAAATAGCATCAGATAAGATTAGACAGCGTATCGACCTAATTGAAAAGGGGTCAAACCTCTCAGATCTTATTGAGAGTGAAATCGCCGCTATCGCAGCGATCTCAAATACAGTTTCACAGAGCCAGATTGATAGCGTTGTTGACAAAATTGAGAGTGCAAAAAGTATTTTTATTGTTGGACGAGGAAGTGCCGCTCCATTAATGATTCATTTTGAGCGTCGTTTGCGAAGATCAGGAATCTATTGCCGCGTTGCTTTAAACTTACAAAGGCGAGATTTAGCTGAACAATTAGTTGGAATACAAAAAGGTGATGCAATTGTTATTTTTGGTTTTCAGTCATTTAACTCACTGCCATCTGGATATTCAGCTTTAATTGAGAGTGCACGAAGTGTTGGCGCACATTCAATTGCAATCGGAGACGCAACTATTTTAACTACAAGGCCAAAACCAGACATGGTGCTAAGTGTGAGTCGGCCAAATGAGGGAGTAATGCAACTGCGCTCTGGTCCAATGCTTGTTTGTGAGGCATTAGCGATGACTCTTTTACATAAAAAATCCAAAAAAGCTGTCCAGGGTATGGAGGCATTAGAACACCTTAGAGCCAATTTTCTTGGCGTTAAGGAAGGTAAATGAGTAATTTTACTCCGCAAAAAAAATGGTTTGATGGAGCTATTCGTGGACTCTTACTTAATCCAGTAAATATTGCTTTAGCCTTGCTTTTAGTTGTGCTGGCTTATTTAGTCCTCTGGCCATTTTTTCAATTAGTTTTAGAAACACTTACTTGGGGTGAGGGTGACCGCCGCCTTTCAAGGGACGCTGTCCCAGGAGAATTTACTTGGTTCCATTGGCTCCAAGCAACAGCCAGCCCGATTGCTGGAAAGATGCTATATGGGCCTTTGATAAATACATTAATTACTGGCATTATTGCCACAATTATTGCGCTTTCTGCAGGGGGCATTTTAGCTTGGTGTGTGGTTAGGTCTGATATGCCAGGTAAGGGCTGGTTGCAGCCAATCCTAACACTTCCCTATATAATCCCTTCTTTTGCAATAGCGCTCGCCTGGGAGACAGTTTTTCGTAGTCCAAAGGTAGGCGGGCAGCCAGGGTTATATGAGTCTTTCTTAGGAGTAGCCCCACCAGAATGGATTTCATATGGCACGGTGCCAATTTCGATTACTCTGGCCATTCACTACTTTCCTTTTGCCTATCTTTTGGTGGCAGGTGCACTGGCAACAATTGATTCCCAGATGGAGGAAAGTGCGCTTATTTCAGGTGCTGGAAAGTTGACAATTTTACGAAGAATAACCTTCCCAGTTGTCGCCCCTGCTTTTGTAGCAGCCTTTATCCTAACATTTGGAAAAACTATCGGCCAGTTTGCACTACCTTTTCTCTTAGGTGCGCCAGTTCAGTTCCACACAGTCGCCACGATGGTTTACGCCAACCTTGCGCTTGGACTAGATTCTTTGGCCTTTGTTTTAGCAGTAATTTTGATTGTAATATCTTTAGTCTCAATTTGGCTATCAAATCGCTTCGTTGGAAAGAAATCTAGTAGGTTTGAAACCATAGGCGGTAAAGGTTTTCGAAGTCGTGAGGTTGCGCTTGGTCAGTGGCGTTGGCCAGTTTTTTTAACGGTTGCCTTATTTGCTTTTATCGTCGGTATCTTGCCTTTAATTCTTTTAGCAGTTCAGTCTGTAATGTTAATTGATGGGTTTTTTGGTCTTGAAAATCTGACATGGCATTTTTGGACTGGGGGCTCTAACCCTGATATTGCCTTTGGTGAGCCTGGGGTTTTTCATAATAATAACATTATAGGCGCTACCTGGAACACTCTTAAATTAGCATCTATATCGGCAGTAATTGCATCGGTCATTGGTCTCATCATCGCATATATAGTTGTTAGAAAAGCTGATAATCCGTTAGCACAGGCATTAGATCAAATTGCATTTATTCCTTTTCTATTCCCAACGATTGCCTTTGGTGCAATGTATCTGACGCTATTTGCTGAACCAGTGGGACCTATTCCTGCACTATATGGAACCTTTTCGCTTTTGGTTCTTATTTCTGTGGTCAGTCGATTGCCTTATTCAGTAAAAACTGGTGTCACAGCAGTAACACAGATTGGAAAGGAACTGGAAGAAGCGGCTGAAGTAGCCGGTGCAAGTTGGAGTCAACGGTTTCGACGTATTGTAATGCCGCTTGCTAGTGCTGGACTAACATCTGGCATGATGGTTAGCTTTGTGGGCGTTATGCGAGAGTTATCATTGATTATTTTGTTAATTACCCCATCTACACGAGTCTTAATGACAGCCGGCTTTGGCTATGCTGAGGAGGGATTAACTCAACTTTCAAACGCACTGGTATTGATCGTTGCAATTTTAACAATTTTGGGTGAACTGATTCTTTGGTGGATTGGTAAAGGTAGGATGGCGCGCTTGCGTGAAAAACTAGACTAATTAGGACAAAAAATGGCAAACATAATTATTCGTAATTTAACTAAGAAATACGGCTCAGCAATAGCACTTAATAATGTTTCTTTGGAGATAGATTCGGGAGAGTTTTTGGTGTTGCTTGGTCCTTCTGGTTGTGGAAAAACAACTTTACTTCGCTGTCTTGCAGGTCTTGAAACTCCTGATGAAGGTGAGATCATTATTGGAGATACAGTTATGTTTTCCTCTTCAGACAAGATTATGACACCCCCTGGTAAGCGAGACTTGGGAATGGTCTTTCAAAGCTATGCACTTTGGCCCCATATGACCGTTCGAGACAATGTAAAGTTTGGTCTCGACGTCTTAAAGACCCCGGCAAATATTTCAAAAGAAACTCTTGATAATGTCCTTTTAAATCTTGGCATGGATCAGCTTGCAGACCGTTATCCATCTGAATTATCGGGGGGTCAACAGCAGCGAGTTGCTCTGGCTCGACTTTTGGCAACAAAGCCACCAGTATTCTTAATGGATGAGCCGCTTTCTAATCTTGATGCAAGGTTACGTATGGATATGAGAGTCGAATTGAAAAGATTTCAATCAGATGCTGGTGCAACAACAGTTTATGTGACTCACGATCAAACAGAGGCAATGACAATGTCAACTCGTGTTGTTGTAATGAAAGATGGTCAAGTTCAGCAAGTTGCCGCGCCAAGTGATTTATATCACCAGCCTAGTAACACTTTTGTTGCAGACTTTATTGGTATGCCACGGATTAATTTAATTACACTGAGAGCAGCTAATTCAGACAAAAGTATCTATAAAAACGATGATATGAGTATTGATATTGGCTGGGTTCCAGGTGTTGATGAAATAGTTTTGGGTGCACATCCTGAAGATCTAGTTGTATCAAAACAAATAACTTCATCCAGTGAAGAATACTCTGTCACTGCAGTGTTGCCAAATGGTCCAGAAACAATCATTCAATTAACTCGTGGAAAGACTGCTGTCATAGCAAGAGTTGCACATGATTCAACTTATTCTGTGGGTGAGTCTGTTTATGTAAATTACACAACAAATGCATTAAATGTTTATGATGCAAAAAGTGGGCTGATTATCAAACCTAATTAATGTTAGGGTAAATTAAAAAATAGTATATGTTGGTCACATTATTTTTTAACAAATCTAAAAATGCTTTGATATAAGAAATAAGATTATGTTGTTTCTTGGTGGTCCTATCCGCCATTTTAAATAAATTACAAGCTCTCATTGCTTTGAGTAAATTGTGTGAAAATGGCATTCATTTAAAACGCAAATTCGAATACCGATGAATGTTAATCTAACTAAAGATAATGACGCTCTTAATGGTGAGATTTTCCCTACGTTCGTTAGGTATCTGATTCCCTCTGTTCTGGGCTTAATTGCCATGACATCCTCATCATTGGTGGATGGAATTTTTATTGGAAACTATGTGGGTATTACTGCTCTAGCTGCAGTTAATCTTATCATTCCAATAATTACTCTCCTATTCGGCGTTAGTATGATGATGTCGATTGGTGGATCAGTTCGAGGTGGAAAGTATCTTGGCGAGGGAAATAAGTCAGCTGCATCTTCAATTTTCAGTAAGTCACTAATATTTATGACTCTCTATGGTATTGCATCTATTACTCTGACCCTAGTATTTGAAGAGCAGATATTTGCGATTCTCGGTGCTACTAAAGAACTGTTCCCAGTGATGAGTGAGTATTACCGCATTATCATGCCATTTGTCATTTTCCAGTTGATTATTATCCCTCTGTATTTCTTTATCCGTTTGGATGGCTTACCTAATCTTGCCGCCATTGCGCTTGGAGTTGGCGCAGCAGTTAATATAGCATTGGACTATTTATTTATTGCAGTTTATGATTGGGGGCTAACTGGCGCAGCGTGGGCAACAGGCATATCAGAAGTTCTATCGCTATTAGTCATTCTGTTTTATTTTTTCATGCCAGAGAGGACCTTAAGCTTTAGCTTTCGACAGAACAACTGGATGGAAGTATTCCAGGCAGCATACAACGGAATCTCTGAATTTATTAATGAAGTTTCTGGAGCTATTATTGCATTTATTTTTAACTGGATGCTGATTCAGAGGGCTGGAGTTGACGGCGTTGCCGCGATTACTGTTGTAAATTATATGTTGATGACAGGATTTATGATGTTCTTTGCCATCGAAGATACAAGTCAGGTCATGATTTCTCAAAATTATGGAGCTCAAAATGCACAGCGCACTCGAGCCTTTCTTAAAACTGCTTGCGTTATAGTTGCTTTATTAAGTTTATTTTTTATAACTATATTGCTTACAGCAAGTGAGCCTTTGATTTATCTATTTGTTAATGAGAAGGATAGCGATCAGACTGTGGCATTGGCTTTGGAATTTGTGACTTATGTTTGGCCAATTTTTATTTTTGCTGGCTTTAATATGATGATAACTGGTTACTTAACTGCTATTCATCTGCCTTTTCAGTCTGCGCTTTTAGCAATGAGTCGGGGATTGATTCTTCCGACTGGTCTTTTAATAATTTTTTATAGCTTGCTATCCGATTTTCGTTTTATTGCTGCTCTTTCAATCGCAGAAGGTGTTGCCTTTATCCTTGCTATAGCTCTATTTCTTCTATATAGTCCTCAAAAAGCAATCTCCAGAGCAAGATAAGGCCCAAAGATAGGGCCTTATTTATAGGCTCTTTTTATTGCTGTTAATTGTTATCCCATACTGCGAATGACTTACCTTGGTTATTGAACTCATAGCCAATAAAAGGCTCGTCACTAATGACTTCACCATCATGGCCTGGAGCAATAGAATACGCATCACCCGCATTAACAATCATCTCGGTGCCATCATCATGAGTAACACGCATACTTCCCTGAATACAAGCACCTAAATGACCTGCTTGGCAGCTATCACCTCCAACATGAGGTTTAATACACTCCGACCACATCCATCCTGGTTGAGCTGTTACTCTAATAGCTTTTACTGTTCCAAATTCAAGCACTTCTGCACGAGTCTTATCTGGTGATATTAAATCATCAGGAGTATCAAAAGATTTTCTAACTAAGTTCGCCATAAAACTTCTCCTTTTATTGTTAATGAAATTTAATTATAGCTCAAAATTAATCCTACCGCATATATCAGAGAGACTTTATTCAGATTTGTTTCAGTAAAATCTTTATCTAAATAACTCCTAATCTTCATCTATCATTTGTATGTTACATTTAGAATAATGACTATGAAAAATAAACTACTCTTATTATTGTCTTCTCTAATACTCTCATTTAATGCTTATGGTGAGTGGACAACTGTTCTGCCAGGTAATAATTCCTCTTTATATATAGACTTTACAACACTGGAAGAGCGAGAAGGCTTCATTTATTGGCTTTATATGGATTCATGGACTGATGGGAGTGCTAAATCTAATGCTCAGGGTGATTGCAATTTAAAGGGGTTTAAAGTTAATAAACGAGTTAATTTTTCAATGCCTATGGGAGAGGGTGAAGGCATTGAAAATAATATGGTTAGTTCTTGGGAATACTATGAGCCAAACACTGGTTATGAAATCTTATTAAATTTCATATGTCAAATGTCAAAGCTAAATCCTGAAGAACAAGCAATTCGTATTGAGGCATTAACAAAAAGAAATGAAGAGTTTGAAAGACAAAGGAACAGCCTTAATAAAGATTCTGAAGTAGAACAAAGCTCATCTCAAATGAGTACTTTAAAGTCACCCTACATTAAGAGTGTTGAAGCAAATATAAAACAATTTTGGCGCTATGAAGGTGCAGAAGACAGTTGGAGTTGCGATGTTCTAATTAATCAAGCTGAGAATGGCGCTGTAGAGAGCGTAAAAATTCTAGGGTGTGCTTTACCTTTAATGTCAAAAAGCAATGCACAAGAATTTGGGGCGTCCATCAGAAGAGCAGTCTTCAAATCATCGCCTCTTCCACTTCCTCTAGATGAGGGAGCATTTGATAGAGAGATTGTATTTAAATTTAATGTTAAATAATCTTTAAACGCTTATTCATTCAGGTGAAAGTAAGCTTCTCATTAGCTTGTCTGAACTGGTTTATTAAGTTAGTTTAGGCTTGGTTAGGAAAGTTTTTAAGGCAAGTATTATTCCAACAAGGATGATCAACCAAGTCAGGCCTGACATTGTCAATTTAAATATGTTAAGTCCAGAGCCCAATGAAACCAATGTTTCAGATATTGCGCCTGAATATGAATAAGTTTTTAACATCAATATTTCAAGAAAATTCTCAGACCAATCGGCGATCATACCAAGGACAGTAGGAGTTACTAATAATAGACGCTTATTTTTAAAGAGATATATAATCCAAGAGCCAAACATCGCAGTAGAAATAACGGCAAAAATTACGTCCCAAAACTGAAGGAATTGGCTATAGCAAAAAAGCTGAGCCTGGTCCCTTGCCTGAAAAAAACCTTGAACCATTTCTGTGTTGTAAATAGCAAGACCTAGTGAATTTGAGCCAACATCTAGCCTATAGCAGCTACTGAAGGGAACTAGAACAAGTGATATGTACAAAACAAATAATAAAGTAAATCCTATAGCAAAATATAGAGGTCTATGATTCTTTAAATGCTCTATTATTGTGTTCATATTCTTATCCATTAATGAGTTCAGTTGATGTTAATGCCTAATCTAACTTAAGGAAAATATACACTATTACGATCTCAAATTTTTAATTTTTAGACACTATCAGAGGACATTAATCTGAGTAATCAACAATAACTTATTTCTCAAAAATTAAACTAAATTTTAAATCTAGTCCAAGTTGGCATATAATCCTATTTTTCTAGGAAAGACTTGAGTGATGCGATTTGCTAAATATGAACAACAGTTGAAGTGGTTAGCATTATTCCTAGGCATTCTCAGTACAATTGCAATTATCAATGACTTGTATCCTTACACAATGTTTATTGGACTTCCTTTTTGCTTAATCTGGGTTTACTGTGCTTGGCTTCATACTGAAAAACAACTGAAATGGATTAATATAATCTTTACTGGGCTTTATACATACGGCATAGCTAATTATTATTTCTAGCATTGACAAATTTCCCCCTAGCTATAAGTTAGAGGGAAATTCGATTTTAACTGGGCTTAAACTTATTCTACTATCTTCACAATAACTTTCCCTTTGGCGCGGCCAGTTGATAGATAATCAAGCGCTTGGATGCTACTCTTAAAATCATACGTTTTGTCTATCACTGGCTTGATTGAGCCAGACTCATATAATTGTGCTATCTTTTTCAGCTGATTGCCACTGGATGACATAAATAGAAACCGATACATTGCGTTCATTTTTGCAGCCGCCTTGGTAACTTTTCTAGCTTGGAAAGCTAATATTAAACGTACAAACTTGTTTAGGCCAAACTGTTTTGCAGTAATGCTATCAAGAGCTCCTGATATAGATACTACCCGACCACCATCTTTTAAAACTTTAAATGCATTAAGTGTGTGTTCGCCTCCTAAAGTATCAAGCACAACATCAAACTTAGCACCTTCATCAAGGTAGTTGTGTTTGGTGTAATCGATAACCTTATCTGCGCCTAAATCCTTCACCAATTTAACATTTTTAGTGCTTGTGGTAGAGGTCACTTTTGCCCCTAGATGTTTTGCAAGTTGAATGGCAATAGTGCCAACTCCTCCAGATCCAGCGTGTATTAAAATATTTTCTCCAGAGGATAGTTTTGCCACATCTACAAGCGCCTGATATGAGGTAAGACCAGCCAAAGGTATACTGGCGGATTCATCAAAGCTAAGATTTGACGGAATGAGCGCAGCGTCGTTGTCATTTGAAATCACGTACTCTGCCATAGTTCCAACAAAGTCCTCTGCTATTCTTGAATATACTTTATCTCCAGCTTTTAAGTTTTTTACATTTTTCCCAACTTTTTCAACAATACCGCTGACATCTCTTCCAATGCCCTTAGGAAATTGTATCTTTCCCATAGCCTTAAAGTCACCTCTAAGAATCTTATAATCAATTGGATTAAAGCTCGCAGAATGAGTTTTAATAAGTATTTGATTTTTACCAAAATTAGGAATAGGAACTTCTTGCACCTTTAAGCTTGTGCCTGCATCGCCATATTTTGTCATCATTAGTGATTTCATTTTTTATACCCTTATGTGCTTTAATAAATTGTAAGACAGGTATTTTAGTGGTATATTAAAAATATACAAGTACACATATTTTTAATACTACTATATAAAATCATACTGATATGAGTAAAAATATAAATAATGAATCTCCTACAACCGTTGCTATCAAGTTAATTGGTGGCAAATGGAAGCTTTGTATTCTATGGCATTTATCACAAAAAAAAATGCGTTTTGGTGAACTTCAAAGATCAATTGGGGGTATTACTCAGCAAATGCTTTCTAAGCAATTGAAGGAGATGGCAGAGGACAATCTTGTTAATCGTAAGGTTTATGAGGTTATCCCTCCAAAAGTAGAGTACTCATTAACCTCTTATGGAAAGTCGGGTATTCCAGTACTTACAAATCTTTGTGAATGGGCGAATAAATAACCCATCTAAAAGGTCTAGGCTTTAGACGATAATTTGGTTTGTGCTGATTTAGGCAGCAATAACCTTCCTTAATAGATAAGGAAGGCTAATAAAAAAAAATTAAATTAATTCTTTATAGAGGCGCCTAACTGATCTCTATAAAAATAAAGAATATAGGCAGCTAAAACCCCAAGCACGACAGGCGCAAATGCTCCAGGCATGCTAAGCGCAATGTGAGTAATGAAACCTCCTATCATGGTGCATACAAGAAGTGCCGCTCCAAAAACTTGTTTGTTTGGAAGCCATATCAATACAACTGCAGTAACTTCGATTAAACCTGTTACATACCTGAACCATTGACCCCACCCGATCATCTCATACATACCAACCATTTGCGCATCGCCCATAATTTTAAACGCGCCTGCACTTAAAAAGGCCAGCGACAAAAGAATTTTTACAAGCGGTATTAAATATTTATTTAATTTATTCATAATTTACTCCTATGATTTATAGAAAAAACTCTCTAAAAAGAGAGCCGTGTTATTTTTGATTAGTGCCTTTATTCAACCAGTGATGTGATTTTTAACGAAGCGTGATTAACGCCAGCATTCTTTCTACTTTCAATCATATTAGGCTCTTTTAATTGCTTATCCTCGATTGAATTCATTTCGACAACTGTATATACATTACTTTCATTGCCCTTTTCATGACCGTAGGCTAAAACTTTAACGTTATTTTTTTGTCTCGTAGCCTCATTAGATTCGAATGCTTTCTTCCAGATCTCGTAACCCTTAGTCACTTCAAAGTTTGATATTACTTTCATATATCCCCTAATTTTTTATTAATAGCCCTCAAAAGAGGGCTACGCTATATTTACTTACTTTGAGTCACCAAACATCGCCTCTTTGTCAGCATCAGTTTTTGCCTCATATTGCTCTGGCGTTAGCTCATGCCAACCAATACAATCTCCAGTTGGTGATCTACCGCATCCACACGTACCATTTTCTTTTTTAACGTTATCCATCATTTTTTCCTTTAATGTTATAAAAACCAGATTGTGATTATCAGTTCTGGCGGACTAACTAAAGAAGATGCCTGCGCGCATAAATAGCATCTAATCGCGTTAATTCTTTATTTACTTATTATTTATTGTTTCTAATAAATAAACAATATAGTAAAATATTAAAACAATGTTTTTGTATGTAAACAATAAAATAGGCTATGGATTTAAATAAACTACTAATTTTTGCAAGAATAGTAGAGCATAAAAGCTTCACTAAAGCTGCGCAAGTTCTAGGTATGGATAAATCCACTATCAGTACAAAACTCTCACAGTTAGAAAGTCATCTAGGTGTTCGGTTGTTAAATAGAAGCACTCGAACGATTACACTGACTGAGTCTGGTGCAAAATACTATGAATATTGCAAGCAGGTAGTTGAAATAGCAGAGGAGGCTGATAGATTTTCATCGTCTTTGGGGGTTGAGGTGTCAGGCGCTCTTCGAATTTCAGCTACAAATACTTTTTCTCAAACATTAATCGAATCAGCAATAAAACCATTTATGGATACGCACCCAAAGATTAGTGTTGAATTGGTTATTGAAAATCGAACCACTGACTTTTATAAAGATAACATTGATGTAGCATTGAGATTGGCAATTGGACCTTTACAAGACTCATCTTTAATTGCAATAAAAATTTTTACTGGAGATATTGGACTTTATTGCTCCCCATCCTTTATAAAAGAGAATGGAATAATTCATAATTTCGATCAAATTGATCACGCAAATATGCTTGATCTTAATGTGCCTGGAAGACCTAAAATAACAGTTTCAAAGAATGGTATTTCACACACAATTCCCAATAAAAATAATCGGTTTAAAGTAAACGATGGACAGGTTATTAAGGAGGCTGCTATTGCCGGTATTGGTGTTTGTTTTCTACCAAAAAATAGCGCATCTAACGCAGTAAAAAATAAAGAACTTGTGGAGATTTTTTCAGACTGGAAAATTGAGCCAGTCTCGGTTTATGCGGTCTACGCAAGTAGAGAGTGGATGCCTGAAAAACTCCGCGTATTTTTAAAATACTTAAAAGAACTTGATCAAAATTTATTGAAATAATTAGCTCTCATTAAATCAATTATTTCAATAAATTATGAAAAAAACACTCCTACTTCTACTCTCACTATTCTTTCTTAATTCTCCTGCAGTTTTTGCAGACCATTTTGCAAATTTCCAAGTTGTAGATATAAGACTTGGGGATAGTTTGCTAGAATTTGGAGTTATTGATGCGCCTTAACAGCAATATGAAAGGCGCCGCTCTGATGACGGCCTGTGTATCTGCATATGTTATCAATGATGCTTTTATGAAACTTCTATTTTCTGAGATTGCTTTATTTCAGGCAGTATTTCTACGAAGTATAATTACTGTTCCACCAATTTTGATCATGGTGTGGATCACCAAAGTGGCGATACGCAATCTTTCAAAACAGGATAAGCGTCTCATATTGGTGCGTGTGGGTGCTGAGATTTTTATAACAATCACTTTCCTGACAGCCCTCAAGCATATGCCGTTAGCCAATGTCACCGCAATTTTACAGGCTTTACCGCTTGCTATAACAATGGCTGCCGCACTTTTCCTTTCAGAACCTGTTGGGTGGCGACGCTGGAGTGCCATACTTGTTGGCTTTGTTGGTGTTCTAATTGTTGTCCGGCCCGGTCTGGAAGGTTTTAATATTTATTCGCTTTCAGCTTTTATGGCGATTATTTTTCTTACTGTAAGAGAAATTGCCACCCGTAAACTAAAAAGCGAAGTCCCGACCATCACCGTCGTTCTATCAACGGCTGTTGGCAGTACCTTGTTTGCTGGAATTATGATGATTGGTTCAGAGTGGGATACTGTTAGCGCATTGTCATGGTTGCTCATTCTTGGTGCGGCTGTTGCCATTTTGATCGCTACTTTATTGAGTGTCATGGCTATGCGAATTGGCGACATTGGCTTCGTTTCTCCTTTTCGGTATACCTCTATGATTGGAGCGATTGGGTTGGGTATTTTGATGTTTGGCGATTGGCCTGACCAACCGACTTTAGTTGGAACCCTTATTATAGTCAGTACAGGCATTTATACTTTTCATCGAGAACAAAAGGTTAGTAGAAAAGCAACAACACAATAAATTGCTTTCCAGGTTTTGAAATATAAAAGAATATCATTTAATAAAACTGTTAAAATAGTCAGTAGTTAACATCCAATGCTGGTTGTTAAGCAAGAACAATGACGTTTATTTGGGTTTATTCCTAAGTAAGCGTTTTTTTTCGTCAGCTTAAAGTTGAGTTGAACTGGTATAGAAGCCCACTTTCTTTTTTTAAGGAAGTGGGCTTTTTTGATTTTATTATATGGAGTATTAATATGAAAATGGTAACAGCGATTATTCAGCCAAAGCGATTAAGTGACGTAAGAGAAGCTCTTTCTGAGATAGAAGTAACTGGAATTACTGCAACTGAAGTTAAAGGTTTTGGTAGACAAAAAGGGCACACAGAGCTCTATCGAGGAGCAGAGTTTGTGGTTGAATTTTTACCCAAAGTAAAACTAGAGATTGCCATCACTGATGAGCAGCTCGAGCAGGTCATTGAGACCATCATTAAAGCATGCAAGATCAATGGTGGGAAGATTGGTGACGGTAAAATTTTTGTATCAAGTCTAGAGCAGGTCATCCGTATCCGTACGGGCGAAACTGGTCCTGAAGCGGTATAGGGGGAGGTAGCTATGGAAAATCAAATATTAGAATTACAATATGCTATGGATACTTTTTATTTTTTAGTAATGGGTGCTCTCGTCATGTGGATGGCTGCGGGTTTCTCAATGCTTGAGGCTGGCCTGGTTAGGAGTAAAAATACAGCAGAGATCTTAACTAAGAATATTGGTTTATTTGCTATTGCATGTACGATGTACATGGTTTATGGCTATGACGTAATGTATGGCGGTGATGCATTCTTATCAGGGATTAGCGGGCAAGGTGAGTCCTACTCAAACGCAGCAGATTTTTACTTTCAAGTAGTTTTTGTTGCAACCTCAATGTCAATCGTCTCTGGAGCAGTGGCAGAGAGAATGAAGCTGTTTGCTTTCTTTGCTTTTGCAGTAATTTTTACAACAGTCATCTATCCATTAGAAGGTTCATGGACATGGGGCGGAGCAAGCGTTTTCGGTCTATATTCATTAAGTGACTTTGGATTTTACGACTTTGCCGGTTCTGGAATTGTACATATGGCAGGCGCTTCAGCAGCACTTGCAGGCGTTCTATTGCTTGGGGCGAGAAAAGGTAAGTATGACAAAGACGGAAAATCAATGCCGATTTTAGGTGCAAACCTACCTTTAGCAACTCTTGGAACATTTATTTTATGGATGGGTTGGTTTGGCTTTAATGGTGGCTCGGTATTAGCAATGGCTAGTAAAGAGAGTGCAGATGCTGTAGCAATGGTTTTTGTAAATACTAATGCTGCTGCAGCTGGCGGAGTAATTGCAGCGCTTCTTTTTGCTAAAGTCTGGTTTGGAAAAGCAGACTTAACTATGACGTTAAATGGCGCATTAGCAGGGCTTGTAGCAATTACTGCTGGTCCAGATACGCCAAGTGTTTTAGTGGCAACTCTAATTGGAGCTGGTGGTGGAGTAATAGTCGTCTTGTCAATTGTCTGGTTTGATCGAAAACTCAGAATTGATGATCCAGTTGGTGCAATATCGGTCCATGGAGTTGTTGGGTTATTTGGTCTATTAGTAGTTCCACTTACTAATAGTGATGCGACATTTTCTGGACAGTTGATTGGAGCACTAACCATTTTTGCCTGGGTATTTATCTCCTCTGGAATTCTTTGGTATGTTCTTAAGTCTATTATTGGCATTCGTATTAGTAAAGAAGATGAAGATGAGGGCGCTGATATTTCTGAGTGCGGCTTAGAGGCGTACCCAGAGTTTGTAACTAAGTAGAGGAGTTTTAAAAACTTGCCAGTGGATTTTTTTGTCCACTGGCTAACCGCCACGCAAGATTGATAATATTAAAGCGCTCTAGTACAATGACGCTATATTATTTTTACATCTTAATTAGACATGAAAGATAGTCCAATAAGTTCAACCATTGACTTTGAAAAAGATGGCGTTCAGCATGGCTTTCTAAAGCTTCCGCATTCTCATGACGATTCTGCTTGGGGGTCAATTGTAATACCTATAACTGTTGCAAAAAATGGCAAGGGTCCAACCATTCTTTTTACTGGCGCAAATCATGGCGATGAATACGAAGGTCCAATAGCTCTGTTTGATTTGGCGAGTCAAATCAAAGCTGAAGATATTTCTGGGCGCGTCATCATTGTTCCTGGAATGAACTATCCTGCTTTTCAAGCAGGCAAGAGGACATCCCCAATTGATGGCGGCAATATGAACCGAGTTTTTCCTGGAGATCCTGAGGGCACTTTTACTGAGAAAATTGCGGACTACTTTAATCGCACTCTTCTTCCGCTTGCTGATTTTGTGCTAGATTTTCATTCTGGCGGAAAGACGCTTGATTTTCTGCCTTTCTGTTGTGCTCATCTATTGGAGAACAAAGAGCAGCAGGCTAAATGCATCGCAGCTATGAAGGCTTTTAATGCCCCACACTCCGTAATGCTTTTAGAGATAGATGCGGTTAATATGTACGACACCGCAGCTGAAAATATGGGCAAAGTTTTTATTAGTACCGAACTTGCTGGTGGCGGAACGTCGTCTGCCTATACTGTCGGTATTGCTAAAAAAGGAATTCGAAATATTCTTCGTCATGCCGGCATTACCAAAGGCGAGATGGAAGTCGATGAAACGCTGAATTTAGATATGCCCGACGAGCGCTGTTATGTTTTTAGTGAAACAACGGGTCTGGTTGAGCACTGTGTTGACCTTGGTGATAAAGTAAAGAAAGGTCAGCTTGTTGCTAAAGTCCATAATATAGAGCGAACAGGAACAGAGCCTGTTGAGTATTTTGCTGGAATTGATGGCATATATACGGGCCGTCATTTTCCAGGACATGTTGTTAACGGTGATTTTCTTGGTATTGTTGCAGTGCCTGTCTAGGGTTTATTCATCTCAAGCGATAAATTTTTTTTATGAATTACACTTTAAGGAGTTTTGAATGAATGCATTGTTTGCATCCGATAACGTAACTAGTGCTTGCCCTGAGGTCATGGACGCCGTCATAGCTGCTAATTCAGGAATTGCAGGATCCTATGGTGATGATGAATGGTCTCTAGCATTAAAAAATAGATTGTCAGAGATTTTTGAAACTGAGGTAGAGGTTTTTCTTGCGGTGACCGGAACCGCCTCAAATGCTTTAGCGCTATCTGCTCTTGCGCCAGTCTTTGGAAAAATTTATTGCCATGAGCTATCTCATATTAATACGGATGAGTGCGGCGCGCCTGAACTTTTTACGGGTGGCGCTAAGTTAATTCCTATGCGCAGTAGTAATGGAAGAATTGATGCGGGTGATCTCGCTGAGACTATAAGAGGGTCTGGTAATGTCCACGTTACGCAGCCATCAGTGGTTAGCGTTACCATGTCCTGTGAAACGGGCACTGTATATCAGCTGGATGAAATAAAAGCTATTTCTAAAATAGCCTATGACAATAAAATGAGTGTACATATGGACGGCGCTCGATTTGCAAATGCTCTGGTCTCTCTTGACGTAAGCCCTGCAGAGATGACCTGGAAATCTGGAGTGGATGTTCTTACATTGGGCGGCACAAAAAATGGTTGCCTCGCTGCTGAAGCGGTTATATTTTTTAAGCCTGAGATGGTTGGTAATTTTCCATTTCTTCATAAGAGGTCAGGTCAGCTTCTCTCAAAGATGCGTTTTATCTCTTCACAGCTCGAGGCCTACTTAACCGATGACGTATGGCTTAGAAATGCTCGCCATGCGAATGCTATGGCAAAAATTCTGAGTGAGGGTCTGGATTCATTTGCAAATATTAAGCTGGCATACCCAACACAGTCCAATGAGGTTTTTGTTCATCTTCCGCGTGATGTTATAGATTATTTAAATAGTGCTGGTTACGATATTAATGAAGAAGAGCTTGATGGTAAAGCGGTTCGGTTTGTAACTGCGTGGAATTCTGAGCTGAAAGACATTAATGATCTTTTAGATACTTTGGCTCAAAAATACTGAAATAAATAAAGGAGTAAACTTTTATAGATAAAGAGTCTAGCCTTGTATAATGCATCTGAACGAGTTTAGTGAGATGGGTAATATTGTAAGATCCTCCTAGCTAGTAAATTAATAATTAAGGGTTAACTATTAACTCTTTAAAGGGAATTCAATTTGTATTTTTGAATTTAAGTTTAAATGTTTGATGGCTTTATGTCTCAACACTATTGGTAGATAAAATAATTATGTTAAGTGCAATAAGAAACAAATCTAAAGGTTGGGTCGCGTACCTCGTAGTAGGTTTTATAACAGTCCCATTTGCGTTATTTGGTATACAAGATTATGTAAGTAGCTCTGCAAATACTTCGATTGCAAAAGTTGATGGCGAAGATATTGACGTAAACGTTTATTATCAAGAATTAAACACACAACAAAGAAACTTACAACAGCAGCTTGGTGCTGCGTATTCGCAAGAGATTGATACTGCGATTAAGCAGACACTTCTTGATTCAATGATTAACGAAAAACTCATTGAGAATTTTGCGAATTCTTTAGATATTGTGACTTTAGATGATGAGGTTCGCTCTGTTATTGAGATGAACCAAGCATTTATTGTTGATGGTAAGTTTTCTGAAGACCGTTATAGTCAGCTTTTAAGGCTGAATAGTTATTCACCAGCTGGCTATGAAATTGCTCAATCAAAGGCACTAACGCGTGATCAAATTAAGCGTAATCTGAGCGGCTCTGCGTTTATGTCAACAATTCAAATCAAGCAGCTTGATGATCTTGCATCTCAGGAGAGAGAGGTTTCATATATTGCTCTTAATACTTCAGATTTTGAGAGTCAGGTTTCTGTTTCAAAAAGTGAAATTTCAGACTATTTTAATGAGAATAGAGCAAGCTTTATAGAAGGCCGAAAAGTAAAGGTCGATTTTGTGGAGCTTTCATTGGGTGATATGGAAGAGCCTGCAACCCCAGACGAGGAGACTCTCCAATCTCTTTATGATGATAATGCTGAGCTTTATACAAATCCAGAAAGAAGGCGCACCCAACATATCTTAGTGGAGAGTGAAGATCTTGCAAATGAGCTACTTAATCAAATTAATGAGGGTGCTAATTTTGATGAGCTTGCAGTTGCTAATTCAGTAGACACCTCTTCTAGTGAGAAGGGTGGTGATCTTGGATTTAATGAGAGAGGCCTAATAGGCGTTGAGTTTGATGAAGCTGCATTCTCAATGAACATAGGTGATGTTAGTGAGGTGGTTGCTACAGATTATGGCTATTTTCATATTATTAAGCTTACTGATATTGAGGCTGAAACAGTCCAATCTTTTGCAGATGTTACCGAGCAGTTAGTTGCCCTTAACAAGAACAATGTTAGCAAAAAAATGTTGTTTGATTTATTAGAAGATTTCACCAGCTTAGCTTATGAGGAGTCTCTTGATATGGTTGCTGATCAGTTTGGTTTAGAACTTAAGACAAGTGACTATTTTGCAAATGGAAGTCAGCAGTATGATGATGCTTTCGTATCTGCTGCGTTTAGTGAGGCAGTTATTGATGAGGGTGAAAACTCAGAAGTGATTGAGCTTAGCGCTGAAAAATTTGTCGTTCTTGCTCTTTCGTCTTTGCAGCCTGAGCGCGAAAAAGAATTAGACGAGGTTGGGGATCAGGTTGCATCGATTTTAAATAACATTGCTGCAAAAATATTGATTGAAGATTTATCACTTGCAATCGCTACTGCGTTAGTGAGTGGTGACGAGTTGATGACTAATAAGCTAATTACTGATAATAATTTACAATGGAATAATGAGGGCTGGATTTCAAGAGCTAAAGAGCTGCCTTTTGACGTAACAAGTTTCGCTTTTGCAACTCCTAAGCCTATTGATGCAGAGCATACTTATAGCGCTCGAAATGTTGATAACTTAACTTCTTTAGTTATTGATGTGAGTGGTGTCAGGCTTCCAGATGAGGTTACAGATAGTGGAGTTTCAGCGCTCTATCTTAGCCAAGAAAACAATGAAATGTTTGTCTCGCTTATTAAACAACTAAGAGAGAATGCTGAAATAAAAATATTTTCTGATCTTCTTTAGAATATAAACGCTAAAATAATAATTTTATGAAAAGAAAAATTGGAAAAGCGGCGCTTGGATTAGGTCTATTGTCGGTAATTTGGCTTATACTTGGTATGTTTAATGTTGTGCCATTAATGATAGAGTTACCACAGGAAACAAGTATTAGGGCGCATGCCTCTTTAGCGGTAATTTTCTTGCTAATAGGTTCTGCGGCTTTTTGGAATGAAGATTAATTTTTTAAATAGGAATTTATTATGATGAAAACGTCAGATATATGTATTTTACTTTCAGTTGCAGTTGCATTTGTGACAACTGCTTTTCTATGGTTTCAAGGTGTAGAAACAAAACAAGAGGCATTGTTTACTGCAACATGGATTCCATCAATTTTAACCTTTGCTATTTATTTTAAAATAATAGCTAGGAAGGACTAATCATGGATGATTCACTAATATTCTTTACTGGTTTTTTCTGCTTTGCGCTTGCTATAGTTGGAGCTGTAATGACTGTAGTAGAATTTAAACGCCTAGAGAAAGAAGATAAAAAATAGTATAGTTTGAGGAAGGCCTCGCTTAGTTAAAAAGGGTAGTAGGCGACTTAATAGTCTCTTTACCCTTTTTGGTATTTAAACTGCTTCTCAGCATCACTTTTTTAAAAAAAATGCTGACTTTAAAGGTCTGGTCCCTTCTCATAAAAGTTATATCCAGCGTCGACATAGGTGACTTCACCGGTTATGCCAGAGGCTAAATCTGAACATAAAAATGCAGCAGCATTTCCAACCTCTTCAATGTTCACATTTCTTTTAAGGGCCGAGCTTTCGGCAGCGTGATCAAGTAGCTTGCCAAAACCTTTAATGCCGCTTGCAGCAAGCGTTTTTATCGCGCCAGCAGATACTGCATTAACTCGAATGCCTTTCTTACCACCTAAAGCCGCAGCCATGTACCTAACGTTAGCTTCAAGTGATGCTTTTGCTACGCCCATGACGTTATAGTTTGGAATCGCTCTCAGAGCTCCTAAATAGCTAAGCGTTAATAAAGCACCATTTTCATTAAGCATTGGAAGTGCCGCCTTTGCAATAGCCGTAAAACTGTATGACGAGATTTCATGAGCTTTAAGGAAACCTTCACGCGTTGTAACTTCAACATAATTACCATCTAGTTCTGCTCTATCTGCAAACGCAACTGAGTGAACGATTATGTCAAAATTAGCCCAAGACTTCTTAAGTTCAGCAAAGGTCTCATTAATTTGTTCATCACTGGAGACGTCACAGGGAATGACAATTGAGGAGTTACAAATCTCCGCACATTTTTCGACGCGACTTTTGAGTTTATCAGTTTGATAGGTAAAGGCAACTTCGCAGCCATTTGCCGCCATAGATTCAGCAATACCCCATGCAATTGAGCGATTAGACGCAACGCCAATGATTAGTGCTTTTTTACCTGTTAAAAACCCCATAAAATCTCCACAATATTTATAATACAATTACTGATAAATTATAAACACATTGATTGCATTGATGATGTTTACTTAGCCATTGCTGGCCAAGATTTAAAGTAAGCCTTTTTAATAAATCTATATTTTTTTATGTTATTACTAATGAAGCACAAACTTTACTACCTCTTATTCCTAGTATTGGTATCGCTTGATCAGGTTTCAAAACAAATTTTCATGTCCTCTTATGATTTAGGCCAGTCAGTTGCCGTTAACTCATATCTTAGTTGGACGTATCTTCAAAATACAGGCGCCGCTTTTAGTATTATGGCTGATGGCGGGTTTATCCAAAAAACCTTTCTGTTGTCGGTATCTGTTTTAGTTTCTATTTGGGTTATTTTTTGGATTCAAAGAACCTCGTCTCTTCATCTTCAAAAACTATTTGGTCAGTTTTTACTGCTTTCTGGCGCTGTTGGAAACCTAATCGACAGGGCTCAGTTCGGCTTTGTTGTTGACTTTATTGATGTGCACGTTAATGGCTACTACTGGCCGGTATTCAATTTAGCGGATAGCTTTATTTTCCTGGGCGTTCTACTTCTTTTGTTTGAGAGGAAATCAACTGCTTAGGGGGATTATCTTTGGGTAATCATCTTAACTGGTAGAATAATAACTTACGTTTTATACAAACTACTTTTTCATGAAGAGAAGCCTTCTATTTTTATTATTTTTACTCACCAGCATGTCCGTAAGTGCAGAACTTCAGAAGATGTCTGATGAAGGTGAAACCTTAAAGTCTGACAGCTCAGAGTGGTCATGCGTGCTGGATAATAAAAACTCCCTAGTCTGGGAAGTTAAAAGTGAAGATGAGGGATTGCAATACGCCCTTAATACCTATACCTGGTTTGATGGGCAGAGCGGAAGAGATAGCGGAACCTATACTAAGAATTGTTATTGGGGCAAAAACTGCAATACAAAATCTTTTATCGAGGATATTAATAAGCGTGAGCTTTGTAGCTTTACTGATTGGCGCCTGCCAACCAGAAATGAATTAAACTCGATCGTTGATTATTATGGCGATAGTGATGCCTTGATTAATACTGATTTTTTCCCAAACACTCAGGTAGATACTTACTGGACCTCAACCTCGTTAAAAGATAATCCATCGCTTGCTTATGAGATTCCCTTCTTTTTTGGCGGCTCAATAGCTCGAGATAAAACGATCGATACTTTTGTAAGACTTGTAAGAAGTGCTGACTAGAGAGCTCGATACCGAACTGTTTGAGTCGTACTCTGACGACATACCTCTAATTCTTAAGAGGGTCTATGCAGCCAGGTCTGTCTCTGAGTCACAGCTTTCAATGGCGCTTCCAGGACTCCTTAAGCCGAGCTTTGATCAGTTAAATATTGCTCTCGATCTTCTTGAGAAATGTATTCTTGAAGACCGCCGTATTCTCATCATTGGAGATTTTGATGCAGACGGCGCAACAGCAAGCGCCGTAGCAATTAAGGCTCTGCGCTTAATGGGAGCAAAGCATGTTGATTTTTTAGTTCCGAACCGCTTTAAGCATGGATATGGTTTAAGTCCAGAGATTGTTCAGGAGGCAAAGACCGACAAAGACCCAAATCTAATTATAACTGTTGACAACGGCATATCCAGTAACGAGGGCGCGGCGCTCGCACGGTCATTTGACATTGATGTCATCATTACCGACCACCACCTTCCCCCTAAAGTTCTTCCTGAGGCCAACTCAATTATTAACCCGAATTTAAGAGGCTGTGACTTTCCTTCTAAAAACTTAGCGGGCGTTGGGGTGTGTTTTTATCTGTTTTCAGCGCTTAAGACTCACCTGGTTGGTAAGGGTTATTTTGAAGCGCACAACATCCAGGTTCCAGACCTACGTGAGCTCCTTGATCTTGTTGCTCTTGGAACTGTTGCAGACGTTGTGAAACTCGATCAAAACAATCGAATTCTAGTGAACGAGGGAATTAAGCGCATTCGCCAAAAACTCTGCTCAAAAGGCATTCTAGCGATACTTGAGCTGACTAAGCGTCCTATTGAAACCTTGCAGGCTTCAGACCTCGGATTTACCGTAGCCCCACGAATTAATGCAGCAGGGCGCTTAAGCGACATATCACAGGGAATCCGTTGCCTCTTATCAGAGGATATGAATAATGCTAGAAGGTACGCTCAAACGCTTGAAGAGTTTAATATTAAAAGGCGTGAGGAGCAGACCCGAATGCAGGATGAGGCGCTAGCGATAGTTGAAGGTCAGACCATCGATGAGAGTCAGTTTGCAATCGTTCTCTATGACGAGACATGGCATGAAGGCATTGTCGGCATCGTTGCTGGGAAACTCAAAGAAACGTATCAGTGCCCGTGCGCCGTATTTGCAAAATCAGGCAGCGTACTAAAGGGTTCAATCCGCTCAATACCTGACGTACACATTAAAGATTTGCTTGATCTGGTTGATCGCGATAATCCAGGACTGATTGATAAGTTTGGGGGGCACGCAATGGCCGCCGGTTTGGCGCTTTCGCCAGAGAGCTTTGAAAGCTTTAGTGAGGCATTTTCTGAGGCGATTAAAAAACATCTTAAGGGTAAGAAACCAATTATCGAGCTGATGACTGATGGGGAGCTTGAGGCTTCTGAGATAACGCTTAAGAACGCAGAGCTTCTTCGTAGCGCTTCTCCCTGGGGTCAGGGCTTTGAGGAGCCCATTTTTTATGGTGACTTTGAACTTGTAGAGCAAAGAATCGTTGGTGAAAAACACCTCAAGTGCAATTTAAAGTTGCTTGGAGCAAGTTCAGTTTTGGAAGGGATCGCTTTTTTTCAGGAAAAAATCAATTCCAAGAAGGTTAGGGTTGCTTATAAACTTAATGTTAATTCATTTAGAGGGAATGAATCTTTACAACTAATGATTGAGTCAATTGAAGCTGGTAACTAGCTGTTGATAAGAACATCATAAACTAAGGTTTTAAAATTAAAATTATCGTGGATAGCTTGTATTGCAATAATTCTATCTTTTTCAAAATCTATTACAAAAATTTGACCCCCAAACCCATCCATCATAACAATTGGTCTATTTATTCCTTGAAAGTGAGTATGAAATTGACCTGCATATTTTTTGGTGTACCCTAATCTAAATCCTGAAGAGTATCTTTTATTTTTCAGAATAGCAGTATCATAAACACTCTTTAAATACTTGCCTACACAAGTATCTTGTTGCCAATCATTAAGCATTGCTCTAGAGATTCTAAGATAATCATATCTACTTCCATAAAACTGATTCCAAAATGTCTTATCATTAACAGTTGCGTTTTCTTGTTTAAGAAAAAAAACACTATCTTCAATTTGAGCTTTTTCTTGAAAAACTTTATTTAATAGTATTTGAAAATCATCTCCGCTTTTATGAAGTACATATGTGCCTATGAGATTAGTTAAAAAACCATGATAGTTATGTTTAGGGCTTGACTTTTTTGAACCTTGAAGCTCATTTTGTAATATATCTTCAACAGGATAACTGTTATACCAACGATTTGAATTAATTATTCCGTTTTGTGTCACATATTTGTGGTCTCCAGCATTCATATTCAATAAATCAATTAATTTTTGATTATCGTATAATGTATTTTTAGCAGCAGGCCAATCATCTATTTTTGCATCGATACCGGATATATAACCTTCGCATATTGCATTACCAACAATATATGAAGTAATACTTTTACCTGCTGATTGAGATTGCAATTTGGATTGATTGTTAAATAGCTCTCCAAAACGCTCTTTGGGTGTAATTTCATCAACAACTATCTTTCCATTTTCATATAGTAAGTAACTAAGAAGTGCTGTATTTTGTATTTGATTTTTAACATCTTTGTTGTTTCTCAAATCAAATTTAAAACTATAGGGGGTTTTTGATTTTTCAATATTGTATTTATATCCATCATTTGGCCATCTTTTGTAAAACCTATCCCATTCATTCAAATATCTATCTAAAAAATAATAAAGTGTTTGATAATTTGGATTAGCATCTTCAGGGATTTCGGACCTTCCGCCATACCTGTCGATTTCAGTGCCAGAGGAGTCTGAAGATGAGGAATTAGTTGATGCAGAAGTATTATTATTGCCGCCACCACAGTTAAAGACAAAATAGGTGCCATCATCAGAAATACTCTTTACTGGCTCACTGCCATCGGGACACGAACCCGCAAAGCTTTGTAATGATAAGAAGGATAATGCTAGGAGTAGGAGTAGTTTCTTCATACTAGGATTGTATATCAACTTGGACTAAAGTCCAAACTTCGTTTGATGTGTGAGGGAGGTGTAAATATTAACAAATAGATATGCTATCTATTTAGCTATCGATCAACATTTGATTTAAGGTAAGAGGAAATACTTGCAGAGGCAGAAAGGATTGTTCTATATAAATTTTTGGCTTCTGAGTTGGTTTTGTTGTTAAAAAAATCAAAGTAACATTTTTGTGTTTTAGCAATTTCAATATCAGTAGTCGAGACGACAAAGGATAATTTGTCCCACCAAAAACCTGGAAGTTTGCCGCAATACTCTATAGCAGGCTTTGCAAATTCTTTTAATGGATCCATTTGCACATCCTCATCTTCAGCTACGCTAACCACTAGGGTTAATTGATCATCATTTTCACGCATGGATACGAGTGTTTTAAGCCCAATACTTTGATCTAATAAACTAGTGTTGATTATTCCATTTATATGTGCTTTGTGAAGTTCATCATCATGAAGTTTTTTAGAGTCCTTGGGAGTAGACTTTGCTTCAAAGTCTCCATCTAAATAGTTGACTGAAAAGACTATATCTGGCCCTGCAACTTTTGATTCATATATCTTGCCAATAAGTTTTAGCTCCATTTTATTTTTGGCCAGAGAATCTTTATATAGCTTTTCAGCTTTTTCTTTGGCGGACTTATTTTTTTGAAGCTCTTCATTGTCTTTACAGTTAAAGACATACATAATGCCCCCAGCCCAATCTTCAACATCAATCCAGAATTCAGCAGAATTATCAAGATTAATATTTTTATAATTTAATGGTTTTGTTTTTGGGTGCTTTCTAAGTTCTATAAACAAAGGCCTTCTAGGAGCTTCATCGCTACTGATGGTGTGAGTAAAGTAAGCCATCTTTCCTACAAGATGACCGTCTTTTGTAAGCTTTATATTGATTTCATCGTTAAAATATCTGGAATCACTTGAGAGTCCACCCATACTCTTTGACCAGGCGCCTTTAAAGTCAGTAAGTAGTCCCCTAAAAGTTATTGAGCCATAGGCCATATCCCAACTTTCAATCTCTCCTTCGGCTTTGTTCTCATAGACAACTCGCTTAAGGTTAAAGCCACAAATTATTTCATCTTGAATAAAGGCTAAGCGATAATTTTTAAAGTTTCTAGTAAAGTCTGAAGCCTTCTCTTCTGGAGATATTTCCAGAAGCTCTTGCAAAATCTCATCACTAAATATAATGTCATAAATTTCAATGCTAGGTGGTGAGCTTGTCTGCACATTTTCAATTAAATGTTTTGATGCAACTTCTCCTGGACAGCTGATACCTCTTTTACTGGCTTCCTCAATAATATATTCAGGTGGCGAAGCACTATTAAGCCATCCACACAATGCCTCATCTGGCCAGTCATCAAGATACCCAGCATTGACATTACCAATAATGCAGCTAAGTATTAGAAAACTAGTAAGGATTTTGATTATTGTCATTTATTTAAATGAATATAAGATTCTTTAAATGTCTTTGGGAATTACGAAAAGAGGTAGTCAAAAACTCTTGGCAGTTTTGGTTCAAAGAATACCTTGCTTGCAATGAGGTCGTGATCCAGCCCTAAAGATTTTTCAATGCAGGCGGCACACACCGATCGGTAATCAATTGTTGACATTAAATCCCTCTGCTCATACTGCTCATTTTTTGCAAGACCCGGCCAGTCAGATATAACTCTTGATTTAGAGATTACGCCGCCTGCAAGTATTCCAGCAGAGCCGTACCCATGATCTGTTCCCCTTGTACCGTTGACAGCAACCGTCCTTCCAAACTCAGTGATAGTAAGAATAATGCTATTATCCCATGCGCCTCCGAGTCCTCTTTTGTAAGCGGCAATAACCCCATCAATTTTTGCTAAATCAATCCCATGATCATTACCGTTCCCGTCATCTTGAGAAGCGTGCGAGTCAAATCCACTCAACCTTATAACTGAGGCTGTAGGCCCATCTTTTTTTGCCATAGCCTTGCCCGCATACTCCGCTAAACTTTGAGGATCTCTTGGCATATTTTCTAAAGTCAGTAAACTTTTTTGCTTAACTTTTTCAAATACATCACTTCCCAGCTTTCCATGCGCCGCAGTCAGTTTTTCAACTAAATTAATATTTATTTTGCTAGAATTGTTAATTTTTGCTGGAAAAAAATTATCGTTTTCACCATACCCTCTAAGTATCAGCGGCATTTCTAGTGAAAGGGCTCTACCTGGAATCTTTGCAAGCTCCAAAGATCGTCCAAGCCAGCCTGTCTTTTCAGAAAACGGAGTCAAGCCGCCTCCTTGAATTAAATTCTGACCTTCAAAGTGCGATCTTTTTTTATACGGGAAAGAGGTTGCATGAACAATTGAGGCGTTATTCGATGCCATCAAGGAGGAAAGATTTTTGAGAGAGGGGTGAAGGCCAAAAAATGAATTCAGTTTTAAATAATTTTCAGGGACAAGTATGCCTCTCATCTTTTCAAAATTTGGGTCACCAAAGGCTGGAACAGCGCTTAACGCGTCCATCCCACCTTCAAGAATAATGACCGAGATTTTTCCGGGCGGCTGGTCTTGAGTAAATCCTTGAAGTGGAATACCTGCTAAGAACAGAGACGCTCCAGAGGCCTTTAAAAAATCTCTTCTTGTTAATTTATAGTTAGGCATTTTCAAGTCCCATGAGTTCAGGGCTACACATTAGTGCAATAAATTGATTCTTTTTAGACCTTGAAGACATTCCATGAAGACTCTCAACTAGCTTCCGTGTCTCTTTACTTGCTCCAATTCGATCCATAATGAAACTCGTTGATTGTATTTGGCTATCCGAAGTCCAAATAGAGTCAGCAAACCTAATTCGCCGCTCAAACATTTCGCCAGACATCCACTCCTCTTTTTTACTTGAGTAACCATTGGGTTGTCTTTCTGCCCATAAATTTTGTCCTAGCTCATCAAATATTTGCATAGGCTGCATATTAAACTTCAAGCTATTATTTGAAGTATTAATCTCATTCCAGCCCATAAAATATGTGGCATTGCTCAGCCTTAAAACTTGAAAAAGCCAAGTCATCGGCAACTGAAATTTTGGCTCCTTCGATGCAATAGCTCTCTCTATAACCGCTGTATGGATTTGATCTAGGTTGCCATTGCTCTGTCTCCAGGCACTTGCAATGTAATTGACATCCGTTTTATTGGGAACATCGCTAACAAAATGCTCGGCTAACTTTGTTGAGAGGTGCATTATCGTATGCTCATGAGCGGCCAGAAAATCTGTCAACTGTTTGAGGCCGCCTTTTCCTGTGCCTATCGTTTTTCCAAGGACTATCTTATTGCCTGGCTCGGCCCAATTCCTTTTATACATGTCCCAAAGGTTAGTTGTGCCACCTTGCTCCTTTAAAGAACTCAAAGGGTTACCTTTAATGTCAATGCCCCAACCAGCTAGAACCTTCGCTGCATTTCTAATGTCGGTCTCTGTATAGTTTGCGCTTGGTGAAACGGTGTGAAGTTCTAGTAGCTCTCTTCCAAGGTTGTCATTCAGACCAGCCTGCTCTCCGTTTGCTTTGGCCCACCTAACTTGATTTGAATTGGGTCCGGCACTAATATGGTTATCCAGGTAGCTCAACATTCCTGGGTGTGTGGTGACCTTGTATAGCATGGTTGAAAATGAGTCATTAAAATTTGCTAATATTGCCTCCTCCATTGCATGTCCAATTACCTCCCTAGAATCAAAACTACCTATTGTAAAGTGGTTTGCCCAGAATGACATAAGACGAAGGCGAAGCTGGTCAGAGCCATAGACGTTGCGATGAGAGAATCTAAGAATGTCTTTTTTATACATTAAGTTATCCCTATCATTTGCACGTTGAGCAGCTTCGGTAAAGCCACCTTCTTTCTTTCTTTCTCTTTTGGTTGTTTCCCAGTGGATTCTTAGTTTTACTGCTTTCTCATCAAGGCTCGGTTGGAATATTTTTGGCCAGGGCTTAACGTCAGATCCAACATTACCAATACCAAGGGAAGGGGAGGGGAATTGGAGCTGTTTAATTGCCCATCGTTTAATGTCTGTGGGCAATGTTTCTTCTGGCCGAAACATGAGTCCAAGTTTTTGGGCAATTCTAAAGTGTTCGTTCATTTAATTTTCACTAAGTACTAGAATCCTTATAAGAGAAGCAAGATAGAATTAAAAAGTAAGAGTAGTTTTTTATACTGAAATTATAGCTCAATAATAACTAAGGTTAAAAATTTTAAGAGAAGAATTTTTTAGTCAATCTTAAATAACTTTATTACATTATTTCAACAGCATCAACTCTAAATTCAAATATGATTTGTTCACTAAATGCATCCTCAGAAAGTGCTAAAGGAAGTGGAGAGGCGTCATAAACAGCTTTTTCAATTGAGTTTTTAAATGAGTTTAGTTTTGGATTGGCATCTATATTCATTATCGAATCTCCACAGTTATCAACATCTACAGTATTGACGTTTCCATTTCTATCTTGAGTGATAAAAACATAACAAAACCAATCACTTCTTGCGCCTGAGTAACGCCAGTATGTGTTTATTTTTGTAATAACACTTTCAACCCAAGTATTTCGTGAGATGTTTAACTGATCGTCAAGCATTAACGATTCATTACTATCAGCTTGGACATTTAGAATAAAGACAAAGCATATTGTTAGGAGAAGTTTTTTCACTAATTTATTATATGGCAAATTAAACTAAAAAATAGCTATAAAAAAAGGTCCTAAGATTAGGACCTTTTTTAATCTAAACGACTTTTAGTATCAGCGAGATTTCCAGAAGAATAGAGCTCCCAGAATTACATCTGGCCCTAAATTAGCAATAAGATTTACTGCATCTGAAGGAAACGCACCAGCACTAATTTGGTAGCCACTTACAAGTGCGTATATTAAATGCCATACGGCAAAAAACTTACCCACATTTTTAAGATTATCACCAGCCCAAGTTGGCATCTGCCAGCTTATATATGCAATCGCTATCACCATTAATGACATGCCTCGCATTACATCAACTGCCCCAGCAGTCGCCTCAACATTAAAGCCTCCCATCATTGAAGCAGGAGCCAATAAAGCAGCTGCGCCAAATATTCCCATTATTACAGCTTGAATTCTAAATACTAAAGATAAAGTCATTTTTCTCTCCATAAAAGTTTAAAAAACTACTATAAAAGTATATCATTTTGAACTATATAGTTCAAAATTATTTTATAAAAAAATAAGTTATTAGGAAAATTTACCTAATAACACTTCATTACCAGCTGCCGGTTGCGCTGGCATATTAAGAGCTAGTAGTAGAGATAGTAATGCCATTCCTGCACCTGCCAAAAAGACTAAAGAAGGCGAGTAAAGCCAAACCAAGCCAAAAACAACTGGAATAAATACCGCTGCTATGTGATTGATTGTGAATGAAACTCCAGCGCTAGAAGCGATGTCAGCAGGATCCGCAATTTTTTGAAAATAAGTTTTAAGGGCAATAGCAATTGAGAAAAATAAGTGATCTGCAATATATAAGAAAACTGCAAGATAGCTGCTTTCTACAAAGGCATATCCAGCAAATATAAAGGTTAGTCCGACATACTCAAATATGAGCGCTTTGCGTTCACCAAATTTGTGAATAAGTCTTCCTATTTTGGGCGCTACGATTATATTTACTGCTGCATTTGCCAGCAATAGGAGTGATATTTCAGCGACCGTAAAGTCAAACTTTTCAACCATCAAGAAGCCCGCAAACACAACAAAAATTTGCCTTCTAGCGCCGCTCATAAATTGAAGCGCATAGTAAAGCCAGTAGCGCTTTCTTAAAATAATTTTTTTAGTCTGAGTTACCTTTTCTGGGAATAATGAAAAGTGCTGCCAACAAAACAATACGATAGTAATACAAACCCCACCACCAATCAAATAAAGCCACATGTATGCAATTTGAAATTGCTCAAACAGGAGCCAAACCATACTGAATGCAATGATTGATGCGGCTGATCGGGTAGCTATAACTCGCCCTAAAAACTCCGCCGTTTTATCCTTTTCAATCCACTGAAGTGTTAATGAGCCATTAATGGTTTCAAAATAATGAAAGCCAATAGACATTATTATTGTTGCCAAATAAAAGGTCATATTGGTTTCAACAAAGCCTGTCAATATTACTCCACCACCAAGGAGGGCGAGCGATATGTAAGCCAACTTTTGCTCTCTAATAAAAGCCAAAACAAAGATGACGGTAAAGGCTAAAAATCCTGGCACTTCTCTTAGACTTTGAAGGATTCCCATTTCTGCGCCCGTAAAGTTGATCTCATCAATGGCAAAATTGTTAAGCAGGTTAAGCCAAACAGCCCAGCTTATAGCAGAGCCTACAGTCATTAGAAGGATTAATAGTTCAGGTGATTTGCGAGCGATTTTCATAGGGTGTTAATATACCTTTAAAAGGATCATTTAAAAGTTCTTTAAAGTCTCAATTTTTGACTAAGATAAGTGCGCTATCAAGGTAAAATGGATTTTTTGTTTTTAATCTTGTGATATGCCAAATGTAACATTGCCTGACGGCACAGTTAAATCTTATGACCAGGCATTAACGGTTGCAGAGGTAGCATCATCGATTGGATCTGGCCTTGCGAAGGCTGCTATTGCTGGTGAGATTGACGGTCAAATGGTTGATACGTCTTACATGATTGAGAGTGACGCAGCTCTTGCTATTATTACTAATAAAGACGAGAGGGCGCTTGAAGTTATTCGTCATTCTACTGCCCACCTGTTGGCGCAAGCCACCCAGCAACTCTATCCAAAGGCGCAGGTAACTATTGGCCCTGTCATTGATAATGGTTTTTATTATGACTTTGCTTATAAAGATGGTTTTTCAGAGCAAGACCTCGCAAAGATTGAGAAAAAGATGAACGCTATTGTTAAGCAAAACTTACCGATTGAGAGAATGGAAATGAGCCGTGAAGAGGCGGTTAAATTTTTCAAGTCAAAGGGTGAGTATTACAAAGCAGAGATTATTGAATCGATTCCTTCTAATGAGGCTTTATCGCTATACAAGCAGGGTGACTTTGTAGACCTTTGTCGCGGCCCTCATGTACCCTCAACCAGCAAACTTAAAGCGTTCAAGTTAATGAAGCTGGCCGGCGCTTATTGGCGTGGTGACTCGAACAATGAAATGCTTCAAAGGGTTTACGGAACGGCTTGGGAAAATAAGGATGACCTAGAAACTCATCTGCATCGTTTGGAAGAGGCTGAAAAAAGAGACCACAGGAAGATTGGTAAAACTCAAGATCTTTTTCATACTCAGGAAGAGTCTCCAGGGATGGTTTTTTGGCACCCTAAAGGTTGGACTCTGTATCAAATAATTGTCCAGTATATGAGCCAGGTTTTCAAAGACAATGACTACCATGAGGTCCACACGCCTGAAGTGATGGATAGATCAATGTGGGAAAAGTCAGGCCACTGGGATAAGTTTGGTGATGCAATGTTTACAACGCACTCAGAGAATCGTGACTACGCGATAAAGCCAATGAACTGTCCTGGCCATGTTCAGATTTATAAGCAAGGTCTTAAGTCTTATCGTGATCTACCACTGCGCTTAGCTGAGTTTGGGTCGTGTCATCGCAATGAGCCTTCTGGAACGCTTCACGGACTCATGAGGGTTCGAAATTTTGTTCAGGATGACGGCCATATTTTTTGCACAATCGATCAGATACAAGACGAAGTCTCTAAATTTATTGATCTTACGTTTAAAGTATATAAACAGTTTGGTTTTGAAAACATTGATATTAAGCTCTCAACCAGACCCGAAAAGCGAGTTGGATCTGATGATGACTGGGATAAGGCAGAAGCATCATTGTCTGAAGCATTAGATGCAAAAGGAATCAATTGGGAGCTGCAAGAGGGGGAAGGCGCGTTTTATGGCCCTAAAGTAGAATTTGTTTTGAAAGACTGCTTAGATCGTGAATGGCAGTGCGGCACAATACAGGCCGACTTCTCCATGCCGGGCAGGCTTGATGCACAGTATATTGCTGAAGATGGCACTAAACAAGTACCCGTTATGCTTCATAGAGTAATCGTTGGCTCAATTGAGCGATTTACAGGAATGTTAATTGAACATTACGAAGGCGCATTTCCATCATGGCTTTCGCCAATTCAAGCAGTTATTCTTAATATTTCTGAAAAACAAGAAGAATTTAGTAAAAATGTAGAGAAGAATCTAAAAAAACAAGGACTTAGAGTCATTTCAGACTTGCGCAATGAGAAGATAGGCTTTAAAATACGCGAGCACTCGATGCAACGCTATCCTTATATTTTAGTTGTTGGTGATCGAGAAGTAGAAAATAACCAGGTGTCTGTTCGCCGAAGGGGTGGAGAGGATCTTGGTTCAATGTCTTTAGAGGCGTTGATTGAATTAATAAATCAGGAGTAATTATTAAAAGACCAAATAAGGTAACGACAAGGATTAATGAAAAAATTATTTCACCAACACTTAGAGTCATCAATGACAAGGGTGAACAAATGGGAGTCCTTAGTAACGTAGAAGCTCTTGAATTAGCAGTAAGCGTCGGTTTAGACTTAGTTGAAGTTTCACCAAGTGCAGATCCACCAGTTTGTCGTGTTATGGATTTTGGTAAGTTTCAATATGAATTAAAGAAGCAAAAGAACGACGCTAAAAAGAAACAGAAAAAAACTCAAGTGAAGATGATTAAGTATCGTCCAGGAACTGAGGAAGGAGATTATCAGATCAAGTTTAGGAACTTGGTAAAATTTTTAGGAAACGGAGACAAAGTAAAGGTCGTTATTTGGTTTCGTGGACGCGAAGTGCAGCATAGAGAGATTGGTGCGCTTATGTTAGATAGAATTGAAAAGGATACTGAAGAATTTGCCGTTGTAGAGCAGCGTGCAAAAATGGAGGGTCGCCAGCTTGGCATGATGCTAGCACCCATATCGAAGAAAAGTAAGGCGCCTGTCGCCCGAAAAATTGAACCCGAAAAGGGTGAAGGAGTAAATGATGCCGAAGTTAAAGACAAATAGAGGTGCTGCAAAGCGCTTCAAAAAGACCGCTAGCGGTCAGTACAAAAGTAAACACTCGCACTTGAGGCATATTCTGACCAAGAAGAGTACTTCTAGAAAACGCTCATTGCGTTCACCAGACTTCATTGAGAAGGCTGATGTTCCAATGGTCAAAAGAATGTTACCGTACAGTTAAACTAGGAGTATTACTATGGCAAGAGTTTCAAGAGGTGTGCAGGCGCACGCCAAACATAAAAAAATATTAAAGAAAGCCAAAGGTTACTATGGCGCTCGTTCAAAAGTCTATCGCGTTGCTAAGCAGGCGGTAATTAAAGCTGGACAGTATGCCTATCGTGACCGTCGTCAACGTCGTCGTCAGTTCCGTAGATTATGGATTGTACGTATCAACGCTGAGGCAAGGAATAATGGCTTAAGCTACTCACAATTTATCAATGGCCTTAATAAAGCTGGTGTTGAGATTGATCGTAAAGTTCTTTCTGATATTGCCATCTTTGATAAAGATGCCTTTGCAAAAATTGCAGATCAGGCAAAAACTGGTTTATCTGCGTAGTAAAATCTTACTAAAAGGCTGTAACTTAGGTTACAGTCTTTTAAACCGAATAACAAAGCAGGCATTTTGATTAAGAAGATTATCACCGACGCCAAGAAAGCTATAGCTGATGCTATGGACTTAAAGGCTCTTGACGATTCAAGAGTACTTTATCTGGGCAAGAAAGGTGCACTAACTGACCTATTGAAAGGATTGGGTAAGCTCTCTAAAGAAGAGCGTCCAGTCATGGGTGAGGCAATCAATGAAGCCAAAGTTCAAATACAAAAGCTTTTAGAAAGTCGCAAGAGTGAGCTTGAAGAAATAGCTCTAACGAAACGACTTCTTGATGAAAAAATTGATGTCACGCTTCCAGCAAGAAATTTTGAAAAAGGCAGTCTACATCCGATTACTCAAACACTAAACCATATACAAGACATTTTCACAAAGGCCGGCTTTGAAATAGAAATTGGCCCTGAAATTGAAGATGATTTTCATAACTTTAGTGCACTAAATATTCCAGAGCATCACCCTGCAAGGGCAATGCATGACACGTTTTATTTTGATTCAAATACCGTTTTAAGAACGCACACATCACCCGTTCAAATTAGAACTCTAGAGAGGCAGCAGCCTCCCGTTCGAGTTATTGTTCCGGGTAAAGTATATCGTAATGACTCGGATGTGACCCATACACCTATGTTTCACCAAGTAGAGGGCCTTATTGTAGACAAAGAGGCTTCCTTTTCTCAGCTCAAGGGTTTATTGATTGACTTTTTAAGGGCTTATTTTGAAAAAGATGACCTTAAGGTTCGCTTTCGTCCATCATACTTTCCATTTACAGAGCCCTCAGCTGAGGCAGATATTGAGTGCGTAATCTGCGGCGGAGAAGGGTGCCGCGTTTGTAAGAAGTCAGGGTGGCTTGAAGTTCTTGGCTGCGGCGTTGTTCATCCAAACGTTCTAACTGCAGTGAACATAGATCCAAACGAATTTTCAGGACTGGCCTTTGGAATGGGCGTTGAAAGATTGGCGATGCTAAGATATAGCGTGAACGACTTAAGATTATTCTTTGAAAACGATGTTCGTTTTTTAAATCAATTCTAGTGCAAAGGAATAAGTCATGAATATTTCAACTAGATGGATAAGAGAATGGGCTAACCCAGACGTTAGTGATAGTGAACTTTCTGAGAAGCTAACCATGGCAGGTCTCGAAGTAGATAGGATTGCCCCCGTTGCCCCTCCATTTGAAGGCTTAGTTGTTGGCCATGTTGTTAGTTGCGATAAACATCCAAACGCGGACAAGCTTAGCCTATGTGAAATTGATATTGGTGATGGCAGCAATCTGCAAATAATTTGCGGCGCTCCTAACGTAAGAAAAGATTTAAAGGTCGTTGTTGCAATTGTTGGCTCGGTGCTTCCAAGTAAACTCAAAATTAAACGCGCAAAACTAAGAGGTGTTGAATCCAATGGTATGCTTTGCTCAGAATCAGAAATTGGCCTTTCAGAAAGTCATGAGGGGATTATAGAGCTAGATATGGCTGCTACTCTTGGAGAGAATATTCGATCTGTTCTTGATCTTGATGATCAAATCATTGAGCTGGACATTACGCCTAACAGGGGTGATTGTTTCAGTGTGCTTGGTGTTGCAAGAGAGGTTTGTGTGAACTACAACCTATCAATGCCATCAACAAATTTTAAGGCAGAGCAAAAAGGCTCCAGGTCATTTACTTCGAAAGTCGTAAATCCTAGTGAGTGTGCAAAATACCTAACAAGAGTCATTGAGGGTGTTGACAATAGCGCGGTAACTCCAAAATGGATGGCTCAAAAACTATTAAGAGCCTCTCAGCAATTACATTCGCCCATAGTAGACATTACAAATTATGTGTTATTAGAGCTTGGACAGCCGATGCATGCCTTCGACCTTAAAACAATCAACGGCGACATTGTGGTTAGATCTGCACATAAAAATGAAAAACTTGAACTCTTAAATGGACAAACGGTTTCATTAACTGAAAAAACCCTGGTCATAGCTGATGAAAAATCAGCAATTGCAATTGCTGGAGTCATGGGCGGAATGAAGACCGCTACTCTTGAAAATTCATCTGCAATTTTATTTGAAAGTGCCTTTTTTGATCCAATATCTATTGCAGGTATAGCAAGGTCATATGGGCTTCATACAGAAGCTTCTCTGCGTTTTGAAAGAGGAGTCGACTTTAATATTACTCGACAGGCTATTGAAAGAGCAACTGAGTTAGTGCTTGAGATTTGCGGCGGCACTGCTTCAGAAATTAATGAATGTGTTGACTCAAAGTCACTTCCAGCACTAGAGCCAATTGAAATTTCTAATGATAAGATTTCAAGAGTATTAGGTTTTGATCTAGAGCCGTCTTGGATTGAGTCTAAGTTTAAATTCCTTGAATTTGAATTCACAACCAATAGTGGTAATTCATGGACGATTAAGCCGCCAAGTTTTCGCTTTGATATTCGAATTCCTGCCGACATAATTGAAGAGCTAGCGAGGCTTTATGGGTATGACAAAATTCCAGTTCAAAGGCTGTCTATTAATGCCAATATATCTACATCATCACAAGCAACAATAAGTTCAAGTGACTTTTCAAGCTCTTTAGTCAATAGAGGCTATAAAGAGGTCATTACCTATAGCTTTATCTCAAATGAGATGCATGAGTTGGTTGATCCTAACTCAACAAAAATATTACTAAAGAATCCAATCTCCGATGATATGGCGGTTATGCGCTCAAGCTTGTGGTCTGGATTAATCCAATCAACTAAATCAAATATTAGAAGAGGACACCATAACGCTAGATTTTTTGAATTAGGTCAATGCTTTACAGGGACTTTGGTTGAAGACCAAGTTCAAAAAATTGCTGGTATTATTTGCGGCAATCGTCATGATTCTCAGTGGGCTGAAAGCGAAAGAGAGGTTGATTTTTTTGATGCAAAATCGGATGTCGAGGCGCTATTATTTCATAGCAAGAATGTATATACCTTTGAAGCAGCTGAGCATCCTGCCCTTCAACTTGGACAGACAGCTAAAATTATTAAAGGTAATAAAATTATTGGCTGGGTTGGCGCACTATCACCTAAAATTCAAAAGTCGCTATCAATGCCAAATTCCTTTCTTTTTGAGGTTAATCAAAAGGACATTGAGCAGGGCGAAATTTCATGCTATGAGCCTTTTTCATCTTTTCAAGCATCTCAAAGGGATATTGCAATTGTAGTATCTAAAGAGATTACTGCGGATCAGCTTATCAATTCAATCAGGTCTTTAAAGCAGGATGACCTTGTTGACGTTAACTTGTTTGATGTCTACGAAGGTGAGCATATCGATGAGGGAAGTAAGAGTGTTGCTTTGAACCTTACATATCAATCGATAGAAGTTACATTAACTGATGAACAATTGGCCGAAAAAGTTAGTAAAATAGTGGCTCATTTAGAATCAAAATTTTCCGCTAAACTTAGATAAATAATATGTCTCTTACAAAACAAGATATTGCAAACACACTCGTTAAGAAAACTGAACTGACTCAAACTCAAGCATTGGCATTAACCAATCAGTTTTTTGACCAAATTATTGAGACTCTTAAAACGGGTGAAGAGATTAAATTGTCAAGCTTTGGTAATTTTGTTGTTCGAGAAAAAACGTCGCGACCTGGAAGAAATCCAAAAACTGGCGAGGAGGTTATGATCAGCGCTCGAAAGGTTGTAACTTTTAAGGCTGGTCCTAAGCTAAAGTTAGCAACGCAGCTCGGTAAAAAGTAATTCTAATCGCTTATTGCGATCATAAATCCCTTTAATATTGGAATGACGCTCAGCATTACAAGTTGCTGAATATTTTCATCAGCTGTTTTTCCGCTCGTAACTCTTTTCTTGAGTGAAGGCGCGTAGTCATCATCTATAGAAAATGATACAAATAATAGCTCCTTGTCATCATCTGACTCACCATCATTTTGAATCATCTCAACGTCATAAATTGAATTTGGCTCTTCCGTTAGCTTGTTAACGAAAAGAATGGTTTCATTAAAGTGAAGAAAAAATCTTTCAGCAGGACAACTTGAAGATTTTTTAAGCTCTAACTCGCCTTCTGACATAGCTCCCGCAATCTGGTCATAATGCTGCTCGGTTAGTCTTACGTACCTCGTATCAAGGTAATCACCAAGATCATTGTCACCTTCATATTCTTTTATATATTGAATTAACTCTTTAAGCATAAATTGGTAAATGAGAAAAGTAAGTGAGAATTTTATCGAAAAACCACTGCAAAGTTGAGTCAAAAGTATATTAATTGACAGATTTATTACTAATTTAAATTAGATACTTTCCAATTATTGCTATAGTATATTTTTGTCATACGGTATCCTACTCGTTAGATTAATTATAGATAAGTAAAAATGGCAGATCAGAAATACTTTTATCAAGATGGCTATTCAGCCCAAGAAGAAAAAAAATTAAAGCGTTATGAAGAGTGGGCTCAGAAATCTCTAGAAGAGGTTAAAGAGGGGGTCATTGATGGCTCGTTAGACGAAGAGCAATATGGCGCTTTTTCAATAGAGTTTTGGAAGAATGAGTCTCTTATATGGTCCTGCTTAAAGGCAGAGCATGATATTGAGATAGTTTTCAACCATGTCCGTAAGTTTTTATGGCGTGATAAAGCCTTTGTTCTCGGCACATTAAGTGAAAAATGGTACTACCCTATGACGAGTATAGAATTTCAGGACCAAGAATTTAATTATTTTGACTTTATTCATGAATCCTTAAAGAATGATGAGGATGTTGTGAGCGCTTTAAGTAAATTAAAGAATCTCGAAACATTATGATGTCAAAAGCAAAGTAGTTTTGATTTTTTCTAACCTAGACCTTTCACGTGCTCATCAGTCTTCTTGTAAAGGTACTCTAGGTTTTTTTTATGGATTCGATCAATAATCCTTTGGTCATTGTCAACATGATGAAGAATGTCATGGATTAAGCCATACACTGATTTCATATTTTTACGATCTTTACTCTTTAGATTGTAGTCTGACACATCGAGCCATCTGCCATCTTGTGAGGTAATTATCTTATCTATCTGCGTGATAACTTCACTAATGTCTGTATTTAATCCCATGTGATTATTTTACTGTTATAGTCAAATTTTTAGTTGGCTGTTTTAGAAAATACATGTCAGCTAGATAGCAGTTTTAATATTAAACTTTAAGATGTTTTTTTTGCTTTTCTTTTATCCAGCGCACTCGTTTACGCCAAAGTCTGTAAGATCCTGGCTTGAGATTACTTTGCATGATGCGTTTGACCTCGGGCTCTTTAATGCCAAATTCTCTTTCAATATCTGAAAAGGTTGCCTCATCACTCCAGGCCATTTCTATTAATCCATTTATATTCATAGTTAAGAGGTTTTTATTGAGAGGCTTGGTCAGAGCTACCAAATTGAATTTGATAAATCTCAAATATAGTAATCGACATTGCAGCTATGATTGGCCCAATGAAGAGGCCTAGAATACCAAACTTAATTATCCCAGCTAGGGTTGAAAGTACAGTGATAAGCGTATGATTTAATGCACTTTTATGATTCATAGAGCTTGATAATTTCATAATAATAATGGGTCTAAGAAAATTATCAATGAGTGTGCCCGCTAAAATTGCTCCAAAAAAGATAATAATTAATGCGCTTACCGATTCCCCTGTTGCCAATAAGTAGATCGACAACGGAAGCCAGACTAGGACTCCTCCTAGTATCGGAATAAAGCTTGCTAGAGCCATTGCAACTCCAAAAAATAAGGCCGGTAATCCAACAATCATTACCCCTATTGCAAAAGCAACTCCTTGGGTTATTGAGATTAAAAAGACGCTGCCTACAAGAGTTAAAGACAATCCAGAGAATTGGTTAAGAAGCAAATCATCAATTTTTTTATCTAGAGGAGATACTTTTTTAATCTTATCAATGAATGATGGGCCATCAATATAAAAGTAGTAAAGAGAAAAGATTGTAATAATAACGAAAAAGATAAACTGACTAGACAACGTAGTAATGCTTTTCAAAATTACAATCGAAAAGTCCTTAACGGCAATTGCAATAGATTCAAGGTTGTTGCGAAGAGAGCTATCTAGAAACTCACGTATCGAGTCTGATAGAGGCAGTCCCATAATTATTTCGTCAGTTATTCTGCTGATTTCACTCATCTGAAAGTCATTTTGCAGTTTATTAATAAGAGCAGTAACCTCTATTCCACTTACTAGCAGGATGTATCCAAGTGGCAGTATTAGAAGCGTAGTCACAAGCAGCGTCATTATTATCGCAGCACGATTTTTTGAGTATTTTTGAGACAGATTTACAAAGCTACTGAAAGTTGATATGCAGATCAATAAGGACAGGAAAAGGTAGGCAATGAAGGGAGTAAATAGCCAAACTAAGGCAAGAATAGCAAGCGCTAAAAGAATTAATACTAGGCCATTACCATGACTTTTATTGATGCTTCCTTCCAAAACCACTCCTTTAGGATATATAACTTATTGAGAATTATAGACACTCAAATGCATATCTTAAAGTAGTTATAGGATTTTGTGCGGAGATTTAGTTTGAAAAGACTCAGTACTGGTAATTGCAATTCAATCGCAGCTAAGATTTAGAGTTCATTTATTAATTCTTTTGTCGCCATAAGATATACTACATTCTTTTAATAAACGACAATTAATTATGCAAACAGCTTATCTTGCCGGTGGTTGCTTTTGGTGCGTAGAAGCAATCTTTCAGCGCGTTAATGGCGTCACAGAAGTAAAAAATGGCTATTGTAATGGATCTACTCAAAACCCAACTTATGAGGAAATATGTACGGGCCAAACTGGACACGCAGAAGTCTTAAAAATTAACTATGATGAGAGCGAAGTCAGCTATGAATCTTTATTAGAGGTTTTCGTTGAGACTCACAATCCAATGACCCTAAATCAGCAGGGCGCAGACAAAGGAACACAGTACCGATCGGCTATCTTTTATACCAGTGATTCACAGAAGCAAATTGCAACTTCAGTTATTGGAAACATAAAGGGCGCAGTAACTGAAATTACAGAGCTCGATGTTTTCTATCCTGCAGAGGCTTATCACCAAGATTACTTCAATAACAATGCTAATCAGCCCTACTGTCAAATGGTTATTTTGCCAAAAATTAATAAGTACTTTAAGTGATAAATCAATGAAAGATCAGGAGCTATTAAGATACTCTAAACAAATTATGTTGCCTCAGATTGATATTGAGGGGCAACAGAAAATTATGGACTCTACAGTACTAATTATTGGTATGGGGGGTCTTGGATCTCCTTCGTCTCTATATTTAGCAGCTGCGGGAGTAGGCCATATAATAATTGCTGATTTTGATCAGGTGGAGCTTTCAAATCTCCAGCGTCAAATCATTCACCAAACTAAAGACATCGGTGAAGACAAGGTAAATTCTGCCAAAAATAAATTGATTGAGCTAAACCCAGAAATTAAAGTAACGATTGCAAATGAACTTGTTCATACTGGCAACCTTTCTTCATTAGTTAAAGATGTTGACCTTGTTCTTGACGGCACAGACAACTTTGAAAGTCGCTTTGAAATTAACAAGGCCTGCGTTGAGTTTGAAAAGCCTCTTGTTTCAGCTGCAGTAATTCGCTTCGAAGGTCAGGTCTCTGTTTTTAAGGGTTACGAGAAAGATCAGCCTTGCTACCAGTGCCTCTACTCTGAAGAGGGGGATGACAATGAGAGTTGCGTTCAAAATGGCGTTTTAGCTCCAGTAGCCGGACTCATTGGAACTATTCAGGCGCTGCAAGCTATCAAGGTTATATTGAGCTTAGGGGATGAGCTATGCGGGACACTTCTACTCGTTGACGGTTTGGATTTAAGTTTTAGAAAGGTTAAAATTGGTAAAGATTTAAAGTGTCCTATATGTAACGCAAGTTAGGCCTAATTTTTTATATTTTTGGAGATTTAAAAAATGATTAACTTTATAAGCATCCTTGTGTCAGTTGGCTTTGGGTATCTTTTCTTTAAGATTGCAAGACCAAAGGTACAGTCTGGATCTAAATCTATTTATTACGCACGAACTTTTTTTGCTTGGAGCCTTTTCGCTTCGACTTCCTTTTATATTCGCCCTTTTGTTGTTGATCAGAGTATTAATAATATAATTTACTGGCTTATGATGTCAGCTCCATTTGCTATTTTTGCAGCAATCGCTGGTTATCTTTATGGAAGGTTTAGTAATTAATCTTTATGATCTAAAGTTCATTATTTAAAGAACTAATACAAGAAATATAATTATCCCATCTAGTGCTTGAAAATTCCGTACCATTCTCTCCTTGGGGGCCGGTACTAAATAAATATTCGCCTGATAGTGCTTTTTTAAATAACTGAATGTTAGTTTCAGATAAACCTAAAGTAGATTTACATAAGTTATGAGTTTCCCCAGTTATTGTTATCTCTTCCCCAGTAGATTCCTCTAGGAGCTCTTCCATCAATTGAGCTTCAAATTCATCAATTTCTTTTTCTATTGCTTCAGAGGCAAGTTTTGCTTGATAAGCAGCAGTTGATTTCGCTGCTGCAGCTTTATCCGCAGCTAATTTTGCTTGGAAGGCATCAAGGGCAGCTTGTCTTGCCATCTCTGCTTGTATTTCAGCCATCATTTCTTGAGCAGCTAATTCAGCCTCAAGTTGCGCTTCAAAGGCAGCAAGTTCTTTTTCAAGCTTAAGTTCAGCTCTCTTGTTCTTTAATCGTTCATCGCGTGCTACCTTAGCTTGGTATGCAACAGTTGATGCCGCTGCTGCAGCTTTATCCGCAGCTAATTTTGCTTGGAAGGCATCAAGGGCAGCTTGTCTTGCCATCTCTGCTTGTATTTCAGCCATCATTTCTTGAGCAGCTAATTCAGCCTCAAGTTGCGCTTCAAAGGCAGCAAGTTCTTTTTCAGTATTCAACTGATCCATAAGCGCAGCAATCCTTGCGTCATTTGCACGTTTAGATTGATAGGCAGCAGTTGATTTCGCAGCAGCAGCTTTATCCGCAGCTAGTTTTGCTTGGAAGGCATCAAGGGCAGCTTGTCTTGCCATCTCTGCTTGTATTTCGGCCATCATTTCTTGAGCGGCTAATTCTGCTTCAACTTGTGCTTCAAGTGCCGCAAACTCTGCATCTAAAAGACTATCTTGGTAAGCAGCAGTTGATGCTGCAGCAGCAGCTTTATCCGCAGCTAGTTTTGCTTGGAAGGCATCAAGGGCAGCTTGTCTTGCTGTCTCTGTTTCTTTTTCTTGGAGGGCAAGTTTAGCAACAAGTTCGGCTTCAAAGGCAGCAAGCTCTGCATCGAGAAGTTCAGCTTGCTCAGCTGACGCTGATGCAGCAGCAGCCTTTTCATCTGCTAGTTCATAATTATAATAAACACTAACTAATCCAACAGATATTACTAAAAAAAGTAGAATTTTTTTCATTCTGATATTGTAGTATATTATTAAGTTAAGTGATGCCTATTAATCTATTGTCTGCTATATTTTTTAAAGACTAATACATAATTAATTTTATCACTCTGACTTGTATAATGCAGTTTATATATTCACCCCAAAGAAATTTATGAAAACTCAAACATCAGGAAAGGTTTTGTTTAATGAAGAATGCAGTATCTGTAACTTTGAAATTAAGCACTACAAAAAACGCTCACAGCTAGAATATGAAAACTGCAGCCAGAAGGGGGAAAAGTACTTAAAAGCGCTTTATGTTGAATTTCCAGATGGCTCAGAAATAAAAGGCGTTGAAGCTTTTATCTATGTGTGGAGTAATACCAAAGGCTATAACTGGCTCGCAAAATTTGTAAGCACTCCAGGAGTCTTTGCTTTTGCGAAATTAGTTTATGCTTTCCTTGCATTTATACTTTACTGGCGATTTAAGCTCTTTAATCAAAAGTTTAAAAGAGAAGTCCTTTAACGGCATCAATTAAACCCTAAAAAATGCAAACTAATTCTACAGGCCTTTCGCACAAGAGAGTCTTAGGTGTGGCTATTCCAATAGTCTTGGCAAACGCTACAATCCCAATTTTGGGCGCTGTCGATACAGCAGTTGTCGGGCAGTTAGGACTGGCAGCTCCAATAGGCGCTGTTGGCATTGGCGCAATCATCATTACTGCAATTTATTGGCTGTTCGGTTTCTTGCGAATGGGCACAACAGGTCTTACCGCACAAGCTATTGGTTCAGGCGACAGTCTTGAAGCATCTGCTCTTTTAGTTCGAGGAGTCATTATTGGTCTCGTAGCTGGACTGGTATTAATTATTGCACAGGTGCCTATTTTTTTAGGAGCTCTCGAGTTATCTCCAGCCTCTATGGAGGTAGAAGGCCTTGCGCAAAAATATTTACAGATTAGAGTCTATAGCGCGCCTGCTGCTGTAGCTCTTTTTGGTATTACTGGCTGGCTTATTGCTAAAGAAAAAACTCGAGCAGTCTTGCTGCTTCAACTGGTTCTTAATGGGATTAATATTGCATTAGATTTAGTGTTTGTTTTGAAGCTCGGCTGGGGCGTTGAAGGAGTTGCTATTGCAACTCTAATAGCAGAATGGTCAGGCCTTATATTTGGACTGTGGCTTGCAAGAGAGGGTTTTAATAATGGCTACTGGAGGAACTGGGTTCAGATATTTGATAGAGCTCGTTTACTGCAAATGGCCAAAATAAATAGCGACATAATGATTCGCTCAATTTTGTTAGAAATTGGTTTCGTAAGCTTTTTGTTTCTAGGTTCCAGTTTTGATGATGCAACGCTAGCTGCCAACCAGGTGTTGATTCAATTTTTACATATTACTGCTTATGCTCTTGATGGATTCGCCTTTGCAGCAGAGGCTTTGGTAGGGCAAGCCCTTGGCGCTAAAAATAGACCTCTTTTTAGAAGAGCAGTAATAATGACAAGTCAATGGGGCCTTGGCTCAGTGATCGTAATGGCGCTAGCATTTTTTATTTTTGGCAATAGCATCATTAATGTTATGACAACAGCAGAGGATGTGAGAGCTGTTAGTTATGAATATTTACCTTGGATGGTGCTTGGGCCTCTGGCCGGCGTTGCTGCATGGATGCTAGATGGTGTCTTTATTGGCGCTACACGAACCGCAGATATGCGCAATATGATGTTTATTTCTTTTTGTATATATTTGATTGCATTGGCGATTCTTCTTCCTAGCTATGGCAATCATGGACTTTGGGCTTCATTGATTATTTTTTCAATAGCCAGGGGTGTTACTTTGGGATTTAAATACCCAGCTCTAGAAAAATCTTCGGAGCATTAGTCTAAGTATCCAAACTTACCGCTATTGAAGTCATCAATTGTTTGTTTTATCTCTTCATTAGTGTTCATAACGAATGGACCATATGAAGCAATAGGTTCGCCTAAAGGCTCACCACTTAGGACAAGAATGGTTGTATCCTCATCTGCCCTGACAGTAAACTCTTTGCCGTCATTCTCAAAAAGTACAAAATGGTTTGCTGGAGCCTTTTCAATGTTATTGACGGTAATGCTACCTTTGATAACTAAGAGGCCAGTATTATGATTTTTATCAAAACTGAAACTCGTTCCTTTGCCTTTATTAAGATGAACATTAAAAAGACTTAAAGGGCTAAAAGTAGAAGCAGGGCCCTTATTTTTTTCAAATTCTCCAGCAATAATATCAATTGATCCTACGTTGTTTTCTAGCTCGACTTTGGTGAGATTATTCTTGCTAAGATTTTGATATTTAGGAGTTGTCATTTTATCTTTAGCGGGCAGATTAACCCAGAGCTGAACCATCTGCATTTCGCCGCCTTTTTTACCAAAGTTTTTCTCGTGATATTCTTTATGAAGAATGCCAGAACCTGAGGTCATCCACTGGACATCACCTTCACCAATAATTCCGCCACCGCCACTACTATCGTGATGCTCAACCTTTCCTTTGTAGGCAATCGTAACTGTTTCAATTCCTCTGTGAGGGTGCGAGCCAACACCTCTTGGAGCTCCATTATTTGGCGGGAAGTAATGCGTTGGACCATAGTCCATTAACAGGAATGGGCTCATACGCTTCATAGTGAGTGGCTCTTCTCTTCCAAGGATTCCATGAACTCTAAAGCCGTCCCCTACAAAATGAAGATTGCCTGGAGCTATTACTGCCTCTATTGTTCTAAATGCCATTGTATTCGTTAATTCTTAAAAGATAAAATTATAGATGTATTCTATTAATCGCTCTGTTTATTTTTTGAAACACTCTGTTTTAATTAACAAAATAATTTTTATTTTTTTAATCTTAAACTGCTAAGGGAGTAAGGAGTATATTCTTTATGATGAATTATAGAAATTGTTATATTATTATTCTAATGTCATTACTTCTAGTGGGTTGTGGCAGGGGTAGCTCTTCTGAGACAGTTGCAACAACATGTTCTCCAACAGTCAATCTTTCTAGTAATGCAAGCTCAATATATGAATCAGCCTCTGGAACAATCTCTATTAAAGCAACTCTCTCATGTGCGGCATCTGAAAATGTAGTTGTCACTTTAGGTACCTCTGGTACTGCAACAGAAGGTACAGATTATAGTAATTTATCAAATATAACAATTACTGCTGGTAGTACTACAGAATCAACCTCATTCGATCCTACAAGTGATTCAACTTATGAGAGTAGTAATGAGACAGCTATTATTAGTATTACTGGGGTTTCTGGAGGAGGTGCTAGTGAGTCTGGGAATCAGTCAGTTACAATCACGATAAATGAATATGCGTTAAACTCAGGTACTCAGCTGACCTATAACTCAACAAACGCAACAACTTTAGCCAATACTTCTGAGTTTAAAAACTTTAGATATGCAAGCGGTTCAAGTTCACAAAACCCGTTAGAGGTTATTAATGCTCATAAAGCATATGGTTACGGATTAACAGGCTCAGGTGAAATAATTGCAATCTTGGATTCAGGTTTTTCATCTGCTCATTTAGAGCTTAATAGTAGTGGAAAAATTATAGAATTTCCAGATTATGGATTATTTTATGGCACTATTGATGCTGCAACAGGAAATAGTGTGACTGATGATCATGGACTTTTTGTTTCAAGTATTGCTGCTGGAGAGGATGATGGAACTGGAATGCAGGGTGTGGCGCCTGGTGCAAAAATTCACATATCAGATTATTCACTAAAAAATGGAAATACTTATTATCCAACCCAGTGGGCTAATGCAACAGACGATGCTGCAGAAAATAATGCTGTTGTTCAGAACAATAGCTGGGGAGCGACAAATGCTACTATTGCAACTGTAAATAATTACAAGGCTAATAACAGCTTGACAAGTTCAGCTGCACTTGCAGCATATTTTACTGCGGCAAGTCTTTCTTCAGATGAGTCTTCAGTCAACACTTATGTTGAATCTTTGAATAATTTTCAGGATAAGGGCGTAGTTGTTTTTGCGTTGTCAAACACTTCATCACTTGCAGATGCTGATGCTCATGCAGCACTTCCTGAGTTTTACTCTCAGTTAGCTGAGGCATGGATTACTGCCGTTAATGTTGAAATTACTGGATCGTCTGGAAATGAAACCTATACAAGAAAGTCAGCACCTTGTGGCTCAACTGGAGCTTATTGTCTTGGATCTGATGGTTGGCAAATCAATGGTGCTGGATGGACAAATGCTGGAAATGCATATTGGCAAGGAGCATCTGGAACCTCTTTTGTAGCACCACAAATCTCTGGATCAGTGGCGCTCTTAGCTGAGGCATTTCCAAACCATACCCCAGAGCAATTAACTGATAGATTGCTAGCTTCAGCTGATAATTCGTTTTTTAATCATGATGCTGTAGTAACTTTTGGTAATGGAATTTCACACGGCTATGATGATGAGTTTGGACATGGAATATTAGATATTTATGCCGCTTTAAGGCCTATTACTTCATCAAGTGATAACCGCTCTTCTAGAATATTTACTGGAAATACATTAAGTGATGATTCTGTTTTTCAATTAGGTAATTCAAGGCTCTTAACTTCTAGCTCATTTGGTGACTCTATTTTGAGAGGCTTATCTGGAAAGATTGGTTACACCTATGATGATTTGGATGGTGGCTTTAAATATGATTTAAGCTCTCATGTGTTCATAGAAAATAAAGGTGCACCTTCTTTAAGCCTTGCAACAGAGCTTAATAATCTTTCAAATCCAATAAAAAAACCACTTATTCTGGTAAACAAAAATAATTTTAAACAGGTTGCAGGAAGCGTTTCTTTTAATGATAAGTTAAATACTTCCCTTACACTTGGAGGTGGTTCGTTTCCTGTTCAAAATTTCTTTGGTTTAAATAACGACACACTTGATTTATTAGAATTTCAAACACCTTACCTGGAATCTAATGAAGGGGGTGTTGGAGTCAATGCTGACTACCAACTCTCTAACTCTCGTTTACTTTTGGGTATAACAGTCCCAATAGAAAAAAGTAATGGTCAAACGTTGGGCTTAAGAAAAAGCCTTTTAGGTTCGTTGGAGTTTGGAGAACCTTCAAGTCAATTAATTACTTTGATGGCTGGAGTTGCAGAAGATAAAGATAGTCTCTTGGGATCGAGCGGAACTAATGCATTTTCTCTTGATGGCTCAAAATCAATTACTACCTTTGCCTTACTTAAGGCGCAAAAACAACTTAATGACGACTTCTCTTTGACTGGCATTGCAACATTTGGAAATACTAATATGTCAAGCCCAAGCAATAGTTTTATCGACTCAGCGAGTGATGTGAAGTCTTCAGGTATTGGCATAATTGCAAATATGAGTAATCTTTCAAAAGATGATAGTTTATCTGTTTATATTAATCAGCCAAATCGCATTGACGATGGCTCAATGGCAATTAAAATAGCAAGTTTGGCAGATTCTAGGAGAAATATAGATCAAACTATAAAAAATATTAATCTTGATTCGTCAGCAAGACAAGTTAATATGGGTTTTTCTTATCGTAAAAATCTGTCTGAAGATTTAACCTTTTCGTTTAAGCACTTAATTACCAATAATATAAACCATAGTGATACATCTAACAAACTTCATTCAAGTTATGTTGGAATGGACTATAAAGACTTAAAGCTTGGTATCAGCTCTAATCCAAATGATTTCTCAATAGAAAAACAGATTTCATATGCAGTTGCTTTATAAACTTAAAAATAAAATTCTTCTAACTTTTCTAGTAATTGCGCTAAGCTCATGCTCAGTTATTTCTGAAGAGCTCTCGTGTAAATTCTCTGAAATAAATTGTTATCGCTTTGACTATTCATCCATTGATAATTTTAAAGATTCAGTTGATAATTATTCACAACAATGGAGTCTGTCTGACCCTGCGAGTGCCTTAACTAAAATAACTCCAAAAGAGGGGCTATCTATTAACTCCTCAGTTGAAGCTGAAAATCTAATTCTAGAAAGCCCTGAAAGTATTTATGCTCTGGGTATTTATATTAAGAATAATCAAAAGCCAAGAGAATGGTTATTTATTGCTGAACAGGCTTATCTGAGAAGCTGGAATACCTTAGGCAGATAAATCAAATAACTCTTAGAATTGAATTTTAATAAATCTAATCACTAAAATAATAACCAATTACTTTAGAGTTCATAAATTAGAATATAAGTATTAAATTAAAAATTCTTTATTTTGAAAAAAAATATTCTTGTCTTTAAACATATGACTTCTCAGAATCCTGGGATCTTTCGAGATTTTGCCGATATTCAGAATGTTCGTTTTCATGAGATTGATCTTCATGCTGGCGACAAAATTCCTAATTTAGAAAAATTTGATGGTCTCTGGGTGATGGGAGGCTCGATGAATGTATGGGAAGAGGAGGAGTTTCCTTGGTTGATTGAGGAGAAAGAAGCTATTCGCCATGCGGTTAGAGATTTAAATATGCCATTTTTAGGTATTTGTCTTGGGCATCAGCTTCTTGCGGTAGCAATGGGGGGCAAGGCGATCAATACTGGAAGGTATGAGGTAGGTCTATTTGAAATTGAGCCCACTCAAGCAGGCCTCAATCACCCACTCCTTAATAACCTTAAAGATTCTGAAAAATGGGTTAATGCGCACTTAGTAGAGGTAATCGAGACACCGAAGAATTCTGTTATATTAGCAACCTCTAAGGCTTGTCAAAACCATATTATGCAGGTTGGCGAAAATGCCTATTCATGCCAGTTTCATCCTGAGGTCTGCAGACACACTTTGGATGGCTGGATGAAAATTCCTGGTGTACCTAACTTTTTTGAAGAGTTAAGTGTTAATGGTCTTGAAGATTTAACGAGCAGTATTACTGAAAATTTAGAGGTTAATAATAAAGCTTCATTTACCCTGTTTAAAAACTGGTGTAATTTAGTATTTGATTAAATCAACTTACTATTTTATGCATTAGATATATTGTTGTTGCATTGCAATAGAATCAATGTCAAAATCTAGAATCAATTAATTTTTTTTATAACTATGACTGCTAAACATTGCTCTAAGTGCAATCAATCATTTGGTTGTGGTGCTGGGACAGGCAACTGCTGGTGTATGAGTTTTCCTGCAATTATGTCTCCAACTTTAGAGCAAGACTGTTTTTGTCCATCTTGCCTTGGAGATGCAATTAACAATAAAATTGAGGCACTTATAGATGAGAATGGTATGGAGAGTTTTCAAAAACTTGCTGAGCCATATCGCTCTCAAACCAAGCTCATTAAGAATGTGGACTTCACTATTGAAGACGAATTGTATGTATTTAGTAAATGGTATCTAATAAAGCAGGGGAGTTGCTGTAAAAATGGTTGTAAGAACTGCCCTTATTAAAACTTGAACTATGCATAAATTTGATGATAAAGCCTCCAAGATATTATTAAATGTACTTTCTCATACTATTGAGCGCTTAAGTATGGACCCGCCAACTTTAGATTATCCAAAGTCGGTTAATTTTTTTGAAAAAAATGCCAAAAGCCTTATCTCAGAAATGGGAAACTCAATTGACACTGTTTTTGATCAATATAAAAATACTATAGAGCAAAGCATTATTTCAGTGGACTCACCAAGGAACTTGGCCTTTATACCTGCCGCGCCTACCAAAGCCTCTATGATTTTTGATTTAGTGGTTTCTGCTGGGTCCCTTTGCGGAGTTTCTTGGCAAGAAGCGAGCGGGGCGGTCTGGGCTGAAAACCAAGTCATACGATGGATCGCTGATCTTGTTGGATTGCCTGAGAGTGCTGGAGGGTGCTTTGTTGCTGGAGGAACAAACGGAAACTTATCTTCATTGGTCGTTGCAAGAGAGGAGTTTCGTAAAAAGAATCCAGGTAAGTTGAAACGCTTGGCTATTTTGTGCTCTGATCAAACGCACTCTTCAGTAAAAAGTACCGCCCTAGTAATGGACTGTGAAGTTATAGTTGTTGCCACAACTGATTCATATCAATTAACCCCTGAGCTTATTGAAAATGAACTTAGGGAGCATTCAAAAACGTATGATAGTCTTGATATATTTGCTGTTGTTGCAACAGCTGGCACGACAAATTTGGGGGTGATAGATGACATCAATGGTCTATCTGATTATGCAAAAAAGAACAAAATATGGCTTCATGTCGATGGCGCTTATGGAGGCGCAGGCTTACTCTCAGATAACGTTAAAGATTTATTTAATGGGGTTGAAAATGCGGACTCATTTATCGTTGATCCCCATAAGTGGCTTTTTGCTCCGCTTGACTGCGCGGCGGTCATTTATAGAGATAAAAGTTTAGCAGCCGAAGTGCACGCTCAAAAGGCGAGTTATTTGGATATTCTTCATGACGATGAGGAGGGTGACAACCCTTCAGATTATGCCTTTCATTTGTCAAGGAGAGCCAGAGGTTTGCCGCTATGGTTTTCTTTATCCGTATACGGAGTAGAGGCATATCGAAATGCTGTAGAGAGTTCACTTAATATTGCCAGCTACACGTCAGGCGTAATTAAGGAGTCGTCACATTTATCCTTGTTGATTGAGCCTACCCTTTCAATCGTTGCTTTTGAGAGAATAGGTTGGGACTGGTCAGATTATAAGAGTTGGTCAAAAAAGCAACTTAAAAAACAAATCTGCTTTGTTGTTCCATCTTCCGTAAGAGGTAAGCCAGTTTTGAGGTTTGCTTTTGTAAACCCGGGAACCACAGAGGCAATCGTAGATGAGATCTTATTAAGCCTAAAGTAAACCTTCGCAATAATATTTACTTTATTGGTTTATCTTTTTTTGGTTTTTTCTTTTCTTTTCTAGAGTCTTTTCCCTTAGCCATGTTTCCTCCCTTTAATGGCAAATATCTTACAGTATTTTCGATTGCATCTTTAGAGCCTTATTAATATAATACTGGTATGACAAAAAACAATCCTATTAAATATGACTGATAGATCTGAGATCGTAATTGTTAATGAGCGTCTCTACCACTTGGGAATAAAAAAAGGAGACCTTGCGCAGAATGTCTTTATCGTTGGAGATCCGGCACGTGCAATACGGGTTTCTAAAGAGTTTGATACGATTGAGCGAGAGATTTCAAATAGAGAATATCTAACGTTTACAGGGAAATATAAGGGCATTCCTGTTTCTGTAATTGGCACTGGGATTGGCACAGACAACGTCGAAATTGCCTTAGTTGAAGCCTTCATTGCCCATGAGTTTAACCTTAAAGATAACACCCGTAAAAGTGACTGTCCACCGATGACATTTATAAGGCTTGGAACGTCTGGTGGCGTTCACCCAGATATAGCTCCTGATACACTTGCAATCTCATCCTATGCGCTTGGTTTAGATAATACTGGGCTCTACTATGATGAGGCTCCAGTAGATGAAATAGTTGAAAGAATTGAGATTAAAGCAAAACAAATTTTGACTGATGCAGCGCTTAAAGACTCAAGATTTAGAGGAAAAATTATTCCCTATGCATCAAAAGCATCTACGGAAATTACAGAGGCATTGGCAAAGCAAGCAGCGAAGCAAAATGTTAAATTTGAAGTCGGAATAACGGTTTCCTCTCCAGGCTTTTATGGCCCGTCCTCGCGCTTTATTGAGGGCCTAAAATATACCTTTCCTGACATTAAGGGCAGCCTTTCAAAGCTTGAAGTTGATGGTCTTCGGGTACTTAATATGGAGATGGAGTCCAGTCTATTTTTTCACTTATGTGGCCAGATGGGGTATCGAGCCGGGACAATTTGTACGGTGATTAGCGCCTCTACATCGAGCGATGATGTGGTCGACTATGACGCTGCTATAGGAAGCGCAATTAAAATTGGCCTGAAGACGCTAGTTGACCTTAATAAAGCAAGCTAGTTTAGAAGCTTAATAACTACATTTAAAATTCACTTAACTTATATTTCTTTAGAGTAGACTCACCCCCATGAAAATATTTATCATTGCCATAATTGCGATTTTAGCCGGGTGTAGTTCTGGAGAAAAGGAAAAGAGCTCAGAGCTAAATATAGCGCTTGGAGAAGACGTTTTTAATAAAAACTGTATCAGTTGTCACGGCTCAAAAGGAGTCGGCCTTGCCAAGGATTGGAAAGTTAAAGATGAGAACGGTAACTTTCCAGCGCCGCCACTGAACGGCACGGCGCATACTTGGCATCATTCACCTTCTGATTTGCTTTATACAATTAATAAGGGCGGGGGAGAGATGGGGGGAATGATGCCTGGATTCGAACAAAGACTTTCTGAAGAAGAAAAATTAGCGCTAATAGATTATATTTATAGTTTATGGCCCAGTGAAATTCAAACAAAATATGACAAGCGGTTTAAGTAGTTAAAAATTCTATTTAAGTACTATTTTAGTAGTTAAAAATTCTATATAAATCCAATTTTTTCGAACTATTCGAACCAATATCCTCAATTTTGGCGTATTATTTTCTATAAAATAATATTTTTTCAGTTTTGGATTTTAATTATGAGTAATAGATTTCATCTGGCTGTTGAGGCCGGGGATTTGTCAGTAACTGTTTTATGGTATCAAGAGGTTCTTGGATGCAAGTTAGATACTTCGGAGCTAGGTTCAGAGAAAGGGTTATGGCAAGATGTTGACTTTTGGGGAAATGAATTAACGCTTCATAGCTCAACTCCAAGAAAAGCAAAAAATGTAGACATGAATAGACATGATGTTGCGATGGGAAATGTTGTTGTTCCTCATTTTGGCGTCCACCTAGAAATGGATCAGTACAAGCAGGTTCGTGAAAATGTTCTTAATAATAATGGCTTCCTTGATAAGCCATATATCCGTTTTGAAGGAACAGATTACCAGCAGGAAACATTCTTTGTTAAAGATCCAAATCATAATGTCTTAGAGATCAAACATATGGTTAATCCAAGAAGCCCTCAATAAGGAGTATTAAGTTGAATGATGAACAGGTAGAAAAAATACTAAAAGAGCTCAGAGATATTCGCGGCGTTATGAATAAGGCCTATCAGTTATTTTGGGGCGCAAGCATATTACTTTTGTTAATTCTTGTTGTGGATTTTATTTAAATAAATGATTAGACACATAGTGCAAATTGGAAATCCAGCTCTGCGCGAGATTGCAAATGTTGTTGAAGAAAGCCAGATTGCTTCAAAGGAAATTCAAAGTCTTATTGATGATCTTATTGAAACAATGAGAGATGCAAATGGCGCAGGTTTAGCGTCAACTCAAATTGCAGTTCCTTACCGGGTATGCGTTATAGAGGTCAATAAAAACCCTCGCTATCCCTACAAGCCAGATATTCCATTGACGGTTTTAATTAACCCTAAAGTAACCTTTTTAACAGAAGAAAGAATCAATGTTTATGAGGGCTGCCTGTCGGTTCCAAACTTAAGAGGAAGGGTTGATCGGTGCCCTGAAGTTCTAATTGAAGGTCTTGATCGAGATAGTCAAAACCTCAGTTTTGTTGCAAAGGGTATAAGCGCTGGAACCTTTCAGCACGAGCTTGATCATCTTGATGGTCTTGTCTTTACCGATCGAATGAAGGATGCTAGTTCCCTGACAACTATTGATGAGTTTGTAGAAAATCAAGAAGAAGAATTTAAGCAACAAGTCATCAGTATCGTTAAAAATTATGGCAGTTAAGTTAAGTCATAGATCACTATGAGCTTTAACTAAGCCAATTCTACTAGACTTACCAAATTAATTATCTTCCGTAAGTATTTGTTATTTATTAACTTACTTTAAAAACCTTCTGTAATTGACTTAATTTAGAGATAAATTTGATAGATTTGTCGTTTTGAATTGTTTATACTCGATAGTGTAAGAGCAAAAAGTTCTTATAAGTAAAAAGGAGAGAGTTTACTTACAACAAAAAAAGGAGAAATTGTTTTGGAAGATCAAATCTTAGCTTTAACGGCAGAGTTAGCTGCTGTCAAAAGTGCGGCTCAGGTCACAAACACCATGTTTGCTGAAGCGTACTATTACTTAACAATTCCTTTGATGGTTCTTATTCATGCTGGTTTCCTTCTCTATGAGATGGGTCAAACTCGTGTGGCAAATGTACTATCATCAGGAATCAAAAACTTACTCGCGTTCGCGTTTACAATCGTAACGTTTTATCTGTTCGGTTGGTGGTTCTATTGGGCCTTACCAACGTTTCCAGTTACGTCCCTGGCAGCAGGTGCCGGTTACATGGAAATTTCAGGTTTAGCGTATGCAAGTTCTATAGCGTTACCATGGGGCGACTCAGCTCAGTATATGGGTCCAAATATGGGTGATCATGCTTCAGGCGTATTCTGGGGTGCTTTTGCTTTATTTGCTGCAACGACTGCGTCTATTGCTTCTGGCGCGCTAATCGAGAGAATACAAACTGTAGGTTGGGTAATCTGTGCGATTGTCCTTGGTTCTTTTGCCTGGGTTGTAGCTGCTGCTTGGGGCTGGCATGCCGATGGTTGGTTAGTAACAGAGTTCGGTTTTCATGACTTTGGTGCTGCTGGACTGGTTCACGCGGTTGCTGGATTCTTTGCGCTTGGTATCCTATTAAATTTAGGTCCTCGTGTTGGAAAATTCAACGCAGATGGTTCTGCAAATAAAATTGCGGGTCATAACATCCCACTAACAATCACTGGCTTAATGCTAATTATTGTTGGTTTCTTCGGCTTCCTAATGGCATGTATCATTTTGCCTGGTGAGGGTTGGAGTTGGTATGCTGATCAAGGAACTACCATTTATGGAACGCCAATGACGCTTTCAGCACTAGCATTTAATGTTGCTCTAGCTGCTTCAGGCGGAATTATCGGTGCATGGGTATTTACTAAAGACCCTTTCTGGATGATGTCTGGCTGTCTAGCGGGTATTATTTCAGTCGCTTCTGGCCTTGATGTTTACTTCGGTTCACACGTAATCATTATTTCACTTGTTGCGGGCATGATTTTAAAACCATGTGCAGACTGGCTAGAGGGCTTAGGTATCGATGATGCTGTTGGCGCTGTTACGGTCCACGGAACAATTGGCCTGTTTGGCCTTGTTGTTCTTGGTGTGTTCGGTTCTGGTATACCAGGACTTGGTGCAGCTGCTCCAGAAGGCACAGTTGCAATTAGCCTATTTGGCCAGATTGTTGGCGCTGTAGTTATGTTCTTGCTTGGATTCGTTCCTGGATACGTTGTGTCCTGGTTGGTAAACAAAGCTGGAATGTTACGTATTCCAGATGCTGTCCAAATCAAAGGTCTTGACGCAGTCAAGGTTCCTGCTCAGGCTTATCCTGAGTCAATGGTTAGTGCTGAATCTGATTCTAAATAAGGAGAAATAATATGGGATATTTTGCTGAATCTTTTGCAGAACTCTACAATGCCGATGGCTGGATTGATATGGGTATGTATATTGGTGCGGGCAGTTCTATGCCTGGATGGTATACGGTCATTGCATCGGTTATGTTAGTAGCGATTTTAGTCAAAGGAAACAATGACGAACAAGATCACTACAAATAGTAATCTGTAAAAAGTAATAAACTAAAAAGGGCGGTATGTAAATACCGCCCTTTTTTTTTATCTGAAATAGCTAGCTTTTTAAACTTTCAGTAATAGCCTAGCTGGATCCTCTAAAGCATCTTTGATTGAGATCAAAAACTGAACGGCTTCTTTGCCATCGATAATTCTGTGATCATAGGAGAGCGCAAGATACATCATCGGCCTGATGACTATTTCGCCGTTAACAACGACTGCGCGTTCTTGCGTTTTATGCATTCCAAGGATTGCACTCTGAGGTGAATTCAAGATTGGCGTTGAAAGAAGCGAGCCAAAGACGCCGCCATTGGATATGGTGAACGTTCCGCCGCTCATCTCTTCAATTCCCAGAGTTCCGTCCTGAGCTCTAACTGCGTAATCAACGATGCCTTTCTCGATGTCGTGCATTCCCATCTTGTGAGCATCACGAAGCACAGGAACGACCAACCCGCGATCAGAAGAGACAGCTACTGAAACGTCGCAGTATGCGTGATAGACAATGTCATCGCCATCAAGGTATGCGTTTACTGTTGGGAATTTTTTTAGTGACTCGACTGCCGCTTTAACAAAGAACGACATAAAGCCCAATTTAACTGAGTACTTCTTCTCAAAAGCCTCTTTGTAACTTTTTCTCATAGCCAGTATCTCTGTCATGTCAACTTCATTAAACGTTGTCAGCATGGCTGTATTTTGAGTTGCAGAGTGAAGTCTTTTGGCTATTGTTTTGCGAATACGGCTCATTGGAACTCTTTCTTCCATTCGATTACTCGTTGGCTTGGACGAGCTTGGCTCAGGAGAGCTTATAGGCTCCTCTTGAACATTCTCCTGAAGGTTTATTTCAGGAGGCTCTTCAATAGCTGCAACTGGAGATTCTGTTGCTTCCTTTATTGGAGCTTCTTTAATGATTTCTTTAGGGGCTTCAGACTTTTGAGCCGGCATTTCAGCGTCATCATCTAAAAGAGCCAGAACCTGCTGAGCGTTAACTGTTTCACCTTCCTCCGCTAAGATTTCAGTGAGAATACCTGCCTCTTCAGCAGGAACCTCTAAAACAACTTTGTCTGTTTCAATTTCAACGATGACGTCATCAACCTCAACATAGTCTCCAGGCTTTTTATGCCATAAAGCGACTGTCGCTTCGTTTATAGATTCTGGGAGGACGGGTACTTTTACTTCTTTCATTTTTTAATGCTCCTAGCAGTACCCATAGTTTGAATACCTAACGCTTTTTCAATGATATAGCTTTGGTTAATGTTGTGCTGCCTAATGCTGCCCTCTGCAGGCGCTGAGTAAAGGTCTCGCGCAACAACATGAAGTGTTTGGCCTTTAACAATGCTTTGCATAAAGTTGTGCCTGGAAGTGTACCACGCGCCTTGGTTAATTGGCTCTTCTTGGCACCAAACGATATCTTTTGCATTTGGAAACTTCTCAAGCTCTTTGATAAGCTGCTCTTCTGGGAATGGGTAGAGCTGCTCAAGTCTCAGTATTGCAACATTATTAATTTGATCATCTTGACGACGCGTTAATAATTCATAAAATAATTTGCCGCTACACATAATAACGCGGTCAACTTTCTTAGGCTTGATGTTGTCATACTGCTCTTCGTAAACATCTCTAAACCTGCCTTCAGTAAACTTATGCAGTGGTGAAGCTGCTAGAGGGTTTCTTAAAAGACTTTTTGGCGACATAATAATTAGGGGCGCTCTAAATTTTCTTAATATTTGACGTCTCATCAAATGAAATATTTGGGACGCGGTTGACGGCACGCAGACCTGCATATTGTGACTCGCACAAAGCTGAAGAAAACGCTCAAGTCTTGCAGACGAGTGCTCTGGTCCTTGACCTTCAAGTCCATGAGGAAGAAGCATAACTAGGTTAGATAGGCGCCCCCATTTGGCCTCAGCAGAGGCAATAAATTGGTCAATAATGGCTTGAGCGCCATTAACGAAGTCGCCGAACTGGGCTTCCCAGATAACCAGTGACTCAGGGTTTGCTGTAGCGTAACCGTATTCAAAACCAAGGGCCGCCTCTTCAGATAGAATTGAGTCAAATATTTGAACTCTTCCTTGCTTGTCACTAATATTTTGCAGCGGCGTATAGTCCTCGTTTGCTAGTTGGTTATGAAGCACTGCGTTACGGTGGAAAAATGTCCCTCTGCCAGTGTCCTGACCTGTAAGCCTAATTGGCGTTCCAAAGTCAGTAAGACTAGCGTAGGCTAGAGTTTCAGCAAAACCCCAATCCGCATTAATTTTTCCATCAGCCATCTTTTGTCTTTCGGACATCATCTTCTTAACGCGTGGGTGAATCTCAAAGTGACTCGGGACTTTTTGAAGTTTTTTATTTAAGTCTTTAATTTGTTTTTTACTGATAGCAGACTCATAAGGGTCGAGCCAAGTAGCATCAAAGTAATCTTCCCATAGCATTTCCCAGGCTCTCTTGTTTTTATCTTTGGGCTGAATAATATTATAAGCAACCCTCTCGCCTTCTTTTAGTTCTTGACGGTAATCGCTAATCATCGTATCAACTTCTTTTTGCTCAATGACGCCTTGCTTCATTAGAGTGGTCGCATAGTTTGCGCGCGTAGTTGGTTTCTTTCGAATTGCCTCATACATTAAGGGCTGAGTCACAGCTGGCTCATCGGCTTCATTGTGTCCATGTCTTCGATAGCACATCAAGTCGATGACTACATCTTTTTTATACCTCATACGGTAATCGAGTGCTAACTTAGTAATAAAGCTAACCATTTCTGGATCTTCAGCGTTCACATGAAATACAGGCGCATTAATCATCTTAACAACGTCAGTACAATAATCCGTTGACCTTGCGTCATCCTGCTTGGAAGTAGTAAATCCAATTTGATTGTTGATAATAATATGAACCGTGCCCATCGTTCTATAGCCTCTTGACTGAGACATGTTTAATGTCTCCATCACGATTCCTTGGCCAGAAAAAGCGGCATCTCCGTGGATAAGCACGGGGAGAATTTGTTGACGCTCCGCGTCCTCAATCTTGTCCTGATGATAGCGGGCATAGCCTTCAATCACGGGGTTCACTAATTCAAGGTGAGAAGGGTTAAACATGAGCGCAAGATGAACATCCTCTTTGCTTGTTTTAATGTCTGAAGAAAAACCTTGGTGATATTTAACGTCACCCGTTTGGTTCTTTCCCAGTCCAAGCTCTCCGGCAAACTCTTTAAATAAGCTTTCAGCTCTCTTGCCCATAATATTAATTAGGACATTAAGGCGTCCTCTATGAGCCATGCCTAAGCATATCCTTTTCATTGAGTGCTCACCTGAGTGCTCAATTAAAACGTTTAATAGTGGCACTAAGGTATCACTCCCCTCTAATGAGAAGCGTTTTTGACCAACATATTTATTATGTAGAAATTTTTCGAACACTTCGGCCGCAGTTAGCCTTTGAAGTAGCCATTTTTTATAGTCCACTGAATTTTCTTTTTCAAGAGACATGGTTTCAATTTTAGTTTGGACCCATTTCCGCTCTTCAAGGTTGGGAATGTTCATATACTCAACACCGAGACTGCTGCAATAAGTTTTATTAAGAGAAGTAAAAAGATCTCTCAAGGTAGTGCAGTTTGGGCCTTGGTATGATCCCATATCAAAAGTCTTGTCAAGGTCAGATTCACTTAAGCCGAACTCTTCAAGAGTAAATGGAGGCGTTGAATGGTGCCTAGGTCGTTGCAAAGGGTCTAGCCCTGCTCTTAGATGACCTGAAAATCGAAAGGCATAAATTAAACGAAGAACTCCAAGCTGAGCAGCACTTTGACTGACCACTTTAGTATTGGAAGTTGATTCAAAATTGTTTTCACCATAATCAATAAAGCGATTAATCACATCATCGTGTGAGCTAGAATTATTATTCATTATTTGGAAGAATTAAGTGATGCAAGAGGGGGAGATTTAAATTTATTTTTGACTGAACAAGGTCAGTTATATTGCTAATTAATAGCCTGCAATTTGGTACTTGCTTTGACATCAAAATATTCACAATTTGTGACTTAAATATTTAACTTGAAATTATATAGAGAATGGGGCCTGTAAGTAGTTAATTATTAAAATTAATAATTACTATTCTTGCAATGAATTTTAGAATTCAAAATGAATTCTAATTTACATTTAAAATTTTTTTCTAATGGATGAGTTATTAATAGAATATTGTTACAAGAATGATGATTAATCTAGATTGAATTTCTTAAAATTGAAATTATTTAAGGCATTGGTTAATCCGACCTAAAATCTTCAAAGAACTATCATTAATAATTCTTCTAATTAGCTTAATGAACAATTTTTTAAAAATTCTTCAAGACAAAGAACATATCCTTGCAGATGGCGCAACGGGTACGAACTTATTTGAAATGGGGCTCGAGACTGGAGACCCACCTGAGCCTTGGAATTTAGATTATAGAGACAGAATTCGTTCCCTTCATCAAGGCTTTGTTGATGCAGGCTCTGATTTATTTTTAACCAATAGTTTCGGTGGCACTTCTTTTCGCCTCAAACTCCACAATCTTGAAAGCAGAGTGTTTGAATTAAATAAAGCTGCCGGGACTGTTGCAAGAGAGGTCGCCGATCGTGCAGATCGCTTAGTCATTGTTGCAGGATCAATGGGGCCAACAGGTGAAATGATTGAGCCTCACGGCTTAATGACCTCTGCTGAGGCAATTGGCGCTTTTAAAGCTCAAGCTGAAGGTCTCGCTGAAGGAGGCGTTGACGTTTTATGGCTGGAAACTATGTACTCAATGGAAGAGTTGGAGGCTGCTCTTGATGCTGTTAAAGATATTGGCTTACCAGTCTGCGCGACTATGAGCTTTGATACTGCAGGTAAAACTATGATGGGCATTACTCCTGCAAATCTTGCTCTAAGAGCAAAAGAGCTTAACCTTGCAGGGTTTGGGGCAAATTGCGGTGTTGGAGCGCCAGATTTGTTAGCAACAATTAATGACATATCTCGAAATGTGGAATCCGGTACGGTTGTAATTTCAAAAGCAAACTGCGGCATCCCTCAGTTTCATGATGGAAAAATTCTTTATTCTGGAACAGAGGAATTAATGGCTGAGTATGTTCAAATTGCAATGAACTCTGGCGCAAAAATTATTGGTGGCTGCTGCGGAACAACGTATGCGCATGTTCGGGCAATGCGTAAAGCAATGGATCAGCATCAAGTAAATGCGCCTCCAACTTTAGCTGAAATTGAAAGGCGGGTTGGAGTTATGTCAAATGGCTCCAGAGCGATCTTTGAAGGTGATGATTCAAAACCCACTAAAGAGCGCAGAAGTAGACGCTCAAGGTCTTAAAAGCAACAATTCATTTAATTAATTAGTTATTTTTGTGATAAGATAATTTTCTTTATAGTGTAATTTTATTTATTCTAAGTAAATTATTAATTCATGGCTTCAATTAAAAATACTTCGCAAAAAGAACAAAGCGTCTCCATAGTAAACAAAAATCTTCCCAGTTTTGGAACCGATAAACAACTAGAGGCTTCGATTGGAAAGCAAGTTAGGATCTCACGAAAAAATGCTGGCGTTACTTTGCAGCAACTCTCAAAGCAGTCACTATTATCTGCCAGTATGCTCTCAAAAATTGAGAATGGTCAAATTAGCGCTTCTTTAAAAACAATTCAGCTGATCTGTCACGCCCTTAATATTTCAATTACGTCGCTATTTAAACAGCATGATAAAGACGTAGAGCCAACTTTTATTAAGTCAGGTAATGGTTTAACAATTGAGAGAGCAGGATCAGATGAGAGTAGGCACTACCAATTGCTCGGTCACAACGTGAGCGGCTCTCTTAAAGTAGAGCCTTGCCTCATTACGGTAACTTCAAGAGATTATGATTTTCCTGACTTTCAGCATAAAGGGGTTGAGTTTATTTATATGCTCAAAGGTGAAATGGATTATTACTATGGAACTGAGATATATCACTTCCAGAAGGGTGACTCCATATACTTTGATTCAGATAAGCCTCATGGCCCTAAAAAAATCATTAGTGATGAGTGTCAATTTCTAACGGTTATTTGCTCAAACAATTCTGATTAAGTTGGCTTTAAGTTTTAATAATTTAAACTTTCTTTTTCTAAAATTATCCTTCCCTAAACCCCTTCTAAACTAAAACTTTTTTCTTGTTTTTCTGTAATTATTTAGAAGAAAATCAACACTTTATTATATTTCTTTAAAATCAATAATATTTCTTGACAATGGAATATCATTAGGCGTATACTCAAACTTTAATTTGCTGTTACTCCATCTATTTGGAGTCAAAAAGAGTCATTTATATAGTAATTTATTTGACCTCTATTACTAAAACGGCAGCAAATTCATTAGTGTTTCTGTTTTGGTTTATATCATACGAATCAAAATAAAAACATGCATAGGGGGTAAATCTTTAATAGAGATTTTTTTTATTTTTTCGGAGAGATTAAATGACAGATTTAGAACAGCACGTTAACGAGCCCGGTCGCGACAAACTTGTAAAAGAAGTCAAGGCTAAGATCGAAGCATTGGGCGTTACATATGTATATTATCAATTTGTTTCAGTTACAGGACGCATTGTAGGTAAAGGTATTCCTGCCCGCCATTGGGAGAGATTAGCTGAAAAAGGATTTCAACTAGTATATGGCTCAACAGCCAACTTATTCGTAGACCGTCACGGTGATTACATTGGTTACGGTCCAGAATCCTCAGAGCTTGTTGGCCTTCCAGATCCTGACACTTTTTGTCAGCTTCCATGGGACAAAAGAGTTGCGCGTGTTTTTTGTAGACTTTATAGAAACCGTGAAGAGCGTGAAAGACCAGGCGAAGCGTTAACGTCAGATTGTCGTGGTAACTTATATAGACAACATAAAGAATTCCAAGATCAGTATGGGTTAGATATGCGCTGCGGCACGGAGCCAGAAATGATGTGGCTAAAGCGCGGTGAAGATGGTCAGCCGAACGGTGGAGTAACAAAGCCGAACTGTTATCACATTGACCAGTTTGAAGAGTTACGCCCTGTCTTTATGAAAGTTATAGAATACTCAGAGCAAATGGGTCTTGACATTATTCAAGGTGACCACGAAGATGCCCCGGGACAGTTAGAGCTTAATACCCAGTTTGATGATGTATTAAGAAATGCGGATCGATTGACGACTTATCGTCAAATTTGCGCACAAGTTGCGCGTGAGTTTGGTTTAATTGCTTGCTTCATGAGTAAACCTTTTATGGGAGTATCTGCATCCGGTTGTCACCATAACATGTCTTTATGGGAAGGCGGAAAAGATGTATTCCATCCAGAAATTGCTGGTGAAGGAGAGCTTCCAGGAATGCCTGGGAACTTTATGTATAAAGAGGGCGGAAAGAACACATTTATGCCTGATCCTTCAATTGATGAAAAGATGCCTGGTCCAATTGGCCTTCAGTCAATCGGTGGTGTTATTAAGCATTTACCCGCACTAACTTCAATTGGCTCTTCTACAGTGAATTCTTATCGCCGTCTTTGGGATACTGGTTTTTGGGCGCCAATTTTTGCAGATTGGGGTTATCAAAACCGTACATGTGCACTTCGCGTTTCTGCGCCAGGTCGTTTTGAATACCGCTCTGTGGACTCAATGGTTAATCCTTACTTAATGGGATCAGCGCTATTAATGGCGATGGGTGACGGTATTGATAATAATCTAGATGCTGGTGAGCCTGAAGAGCGCAATATCTATGCAGCGATGGAGGCAGGAAAGCAAGTTACGAAGCTTCCTATGTCCTTAGGTGAGGCATTAAATGAGCTAGAAAATGATGAAGTAATTAAATCATCGATGCCTAATGAAATGTACAAAGTTTTTCATCATTATAAGACAGATGAATGGGAAAAATTTAATGCAACAGTTACAGATTGGGATTTAGAGACTTATATAGATTGCTTACCATAGGGCTAAGTGTTCTTAAGGTTGTTTTAGAGTGCCCACTTAAAGGTGGGCAATTTTTCGGGAAAAGGGAGATTATTTTATGTGCGGTATAGCGGGAATTATTCATAAAAAAGCTGGAAAAGGCGTAAACATTGGTCAGCAAATGACATCAATGCTACAGGCTTTAAAGCACAGAGGTCCAGACTCAACTGGATATGCAATGTATGGTAAAGGTAATGGAAATCAAATATTAAGATTTAAAGTTGCTGAAGCTGCTGATCTTGAAGGTAGCTATGATATTCATGCTACTATCAGAGATCGCTTGGAGACAGTCAACTCAAGACTTACTGAGTTAGGTGTTAAAGTCGTCAAGAAAGAAAGTCCAACTGAGTATGCCCATCGTTATGAAGTAGAGTTCTCAGGCGACATGAAAAAAGTTGCCGACTTCGTTGAAGATGTTGAAGGCGTTGAGATTTTATCTATCGGTAACTCACTTGAATTAGTAAAAGATTTAGGAGATGCATCGGTTGTTTCTAACCAGTACGGCTTAAATGACTTTAATGGCACTCACGGAATTGGACACACCAGAATGGCGACAGAGTCTGACGTAGATATTCGCTCTGCTCATCCTTACTGGGCCTATCCTTTTAGTGACGTTGCAGTTGTTCATAATGGACAGCTCACAAACTATTGGACAAATAGACGTTCACTTGAGCGCTCTGGCCACCGTTTTTCATCGAACTGTGACTCAGAACTCATTGCTGTTTATCTTGCAGACAGAATGAGTCAAGGTGACGATTTAGAAACTGCTATGAAAGGCTCAATAGACTACCTTGATGGCGTTTTCACTTATTTGGTTGCAACAAAAGATCAACTTGGTATGGCCAAGGATGTTATGGCTGCTAAACCAATGGTTGTATACGAAGGCGAAGATATGATTGCGTTAGCTTCTGAAGAGGTTGCAATTAGAACTCTATTTGATCATCGTATTGATACATTTGACCCATATCACGGAGAGGTAAAAGTATGGCAGAACTAAGGAAGGAAACGTCCCAAGAAATGGGACTTCACGATGAGCAATTAAAAGGAAGAACTCAGAAAAAATTCTTCTCTGTTGATGAAAGTGAAAATTTAACATATTTTCACTCATTTGATGTTGATACTAGCAAGACTGCTACGATTGATGCACTTGAAATGACGCCAAGAGAGATTAATCGTGAAATCAGAGAATTAATGGAAAAAGGTATTGGTGACATTACTGTTGATAATCCTATGTCAAGGCATGGTGTTGGTGTTGGTATTCTAAACAGACTTAACTTAACTTTCTCAGATAGTTTAGGCTATTTTGGTTGCGGCTTGATTGATGGACCTAATGTTCATATTAAAGGTCGTGTTGGTTGGTCATGTGCAGAAAATATGATGGCTGGAACTGTTGTTATTGATAAAAATGCTGGCTCAACTTTTGGCGCTGCTATTCGTGGAGGCGATCTTGTCTGTAAAGGCAGTGTTGGCGCTCGTACTGGTATTGATCAGAAGGGCGGTACAATTATTGTTGGCGGTAAGACAGGCGCGTTTTCTGGATTCATGATGCAGCGTGGTCGTATGATTGTTTTGGGTGATGCTGGAATGAACTTAGGTGACTCAATGTATGACGGCACTATTTATGTTGGCGGTGAAGTTGAAGAGCTTGGAGTGGACTGTGTTCAGGCTGATATGACAGAGCTTGACGTTCGCTACTTAACAGAGAAATTAGCCCTTTATGGCATGAAGAGTCCTAGAGGCGTTGAGAAAATGCAGAAGCATGTTTCTGGAAAAATGCTATGGAACTACGCTAACTTAGAGCCTAATGAGAAAAAACTAATTCTTTAATAGTGCTTTTAACAAATTAAACAAAAGGAAATATTATGAGTGATTCGGAAAAACATAGACTAGGTAAAAGTTTTATCTTCCCTAAAGCAGTGATGGATGATATTCACATTAAGTCTGATTTGGGAAGATATAGAATGAGAGGATTCTCTCTATTTAAAAAAATTCCAACATGGGACGATTTAACATTTATGCCAGGAACATTAACCCGTTTTGTTATTGAGGGTTATAGAGAAAAATGTTTAACTAAAACAATTATTGGGCCAGAGGCTCCAAGACCATTAGAGCTCGACATTCCTATATATATTACAGGAATGAGTTTTGGTGCGTTGAGTTATGAGGCTAAAACTGCTCTAGCTCGAGGCGCTACGATGGCAGGAACAGCTACTTGTTCTGGTGAAGGCGGAATGATTCCAGATGAGAGGCGCTACTCAAGTAAATGGTTTTATCAGTGTATCCAGTCTCGTTATGGCTTTAATCCACAACATTTACGTCTAGCTGATAGTGTTGAGTTTTTTATTGGTCAAGGTTGTAAGGTCGGATTAGGTGGACACCTAATGGGTCAAAAAGTTACAGACCAAGTTGCTGAAATGCGTTCTTTACCTGCTGGTATTGATCAGCGCTCTCCTGCGAGACATCCAGACTGGCTTGGACCAGATGATTTGGCGCTTAAAATTGAAGAAATTCGTGAGGCGACAGATGGTCAGATTCCAATTCAGCTAAAACTTGGTGCAGCGCGTGTATACGATGATGTTCGAATGGCTGCTAAAACTGGTTGTGATAGTATTTATATTGATGGTATGGAAGGAGGAACTGCTGCTGGACCCCATATTGCAACAGAAGAAACTGGAATTCCAGGAATTGCAGCAATTCGACAAGCTCGAAGAGCAATTGATGATGTTGGCATGAGCGGCAGAATTTCTTTAGTTTATGCTGGTGGTATTCGAAATGGTGGTGACGTTGCTAAAGCAGTTGCACTTGGTGCTGACGCGGTTGCGATTGGTCACTCATCGCTTATGGCGCTTAACTGTAATAGAGATATTCCTGAGGCTGATTTTGAAGCTGAAATGGGCGTTAAAGCTGGTGAATGTTATCATTGTCATACTGGGCGCTGTCCGGTTGGTGTGGCAACTCAAGATCCTGAGCTTAGAAAGCGTCTAGATCCGGATGAAGCATCAGAGCGTGTATACAACTTCTTACATACACTAGCAATCGAGACACAAATGATGGCTCGTGCCTGTGGCAAGACAAATATTCACTCATTAGAGCCAGAAGATTTAGCTGCGCTTACTATGGAGGCTTCAGCTTGTGCACAAGTTCCTATTGCAGGTTCACAGCACACGGTTGGCCGTCCTGATATGACACGTTTTTAAGATAAGGAGTTATTATGAGTAAAAATGAAGAAACATTTGAAGTTGGTGCTGACGGCTTAGATACCGATCGCGAGCAAATGATTGGACAGCATATCGGTTATAGATATGATGTAAACCTTGTTCCTGATCTTAAGTTTATAACGCCTTTTTTACAAAAATATATTGAAAAAATGGGCTGGAAAGATCTTAACTGGTTAGAAGATATTCATATGGGTTATGAGGGCGATCAAGCTGCTGTTTTTGATAGAAATATTAATGGTTGGGTCACTATTCCGGACAATATAAAACTTCCAAATAATCAGCAAGAGCGAGATATGATTGCTCGTGAATTATTGGTTAAGTTTCAAATGTCAGAAAACCACCCAATGGTTGACCTTAATAACGCTTACCGTAAATTCTAACTACTGTAAGTGGTTTCTAAAGGGGTTAATTTGGAGCAAAGCTCTGAATCTTAACTCCTTAGTTTTTCGGCATTCCACCCCCTGGAGTGCCGTATAAACTATTTTTTAGTTTGTAATTCATTTCATCGAAGCATGAATATTTTCAAATTGACCTATAAATTATTCTATGTATACTCAAATTATCTGTTAAATTATTATCCTAAATGAGAGTTTCTAATATTAAATATGATGGAGATTGTGAAACTTACCAAATACTTGGTGGTGAGGCAATTTCAATTGACTTAAAGAGTGGTGATTCAGTAGAAATAGTCGATGTGGAGGGAGATCAGCAGTGTAGTGTCCTTGCTTTTAACTCTAAAAAATTATCAGTATTGTCAACTTTAAGCTGGAATTCAAAACCTAAAAGTAACGCATCTGAAATAAGCACAGATGAATGCTCTGATATGCTCAGGGCAATTCTAAAGCATAACCAAATTGATTCCAAAAAACTAAATGGTACTGAGCTTTTTTCAGCATCAAATCCTGCTGATTCACGTCAATCTTTCAATATTAAAAATGATGCCTTGTGCGTATTTGATGCTAAAGGTGGACCAATGATAGTAGATAAACAGAATTCTCCCACAGAAATTTTAATCAATGTCTCTCGTTCAAATCCGACGATTCCATCAGAGCGCCTCCCAGAACCTTTAGCAAAAATAACAAAAGAAATTCGAGTTAAAGATAGTTCAGCAGTTGCCTATAAAGTAAAGGCAGGAGAATACATCCAGGTCATTGACGTTGAGGGGCAGCAGTGCTCTGACTTTCAAGCTTTTATTGAAGACGACTTAAATAATAATATAGAGTTATGTCTTGACCCAACCGTAACCAGGTCTCAGATGCTCGCTAGTTACCCCGCACCTGGAACGCATGATAAGTTTTATAATCAAAACTCAGTTCCACTTGTCGAAGTCATTCAAGATACAGTCTGTCGACACGATACATTTGGCCTTGCCTGTAACGCTAAATATTATGAAGATCGAGGTTTTCCCGGTCATATAAGCTGCACTGATAACTTTAATTTATCTCTCGCAGAGTATGGAGTTAAGCCAAGACGAAACTGGGCAGCGGTTAATCTCTTTTTTAATACAGCGATAGAAGAGTGCCACTCACTCACATCTGATGTCTCTTGGTCTAGACCCGGAGATTACGTTTTATTAAGGGCTGTAAATGATCTTGTTTGCGTCTCCTCAGCTTGTCCAGATGACACGACTTCAGCAAATGGATGGAATCCTTCCGATATACATGTTAGGATCTATGATAAATCTAATACTTTCCCATCGGCTACGGCTTTTAGGCCTGACCCACAATCGATACCGACTATGACTAAAGAAACTGGTTTTCATAAAAATACCTCTAAATTAACGAAAAACTTTGATAACTATAACGGCTACTGGCTCCCACTCGAGTATGAGAATTTAGGTGCGATTAAAGAGTATTGGCAGTGCCGTGAAGCGGTCGCTATGATTGACCTTGCACCGCTAAGAAAGTTTGAAGTTTATGGCCAAGATGCTGAAGTCCTAATGCAATATGCGATTACCAAAGATGTTCGCAAGCTAGCGGTCGGTCAAGTTGTTTATTCTGCGATGTGTTATGACAACGGCTGCATGATTGATGATGGAACCTTATTCCGCCTTGATGACAATAACTTTCGATGGATTGGTGGCTCAGATGATGGCGGCAAACATCTCAGGAAAATTGCTGAGGATCGTGGATTAGATGTTAGAGTTAAATCTTCAACTGATCAGCTCCACAATGTTGCGGTTCAGGGCCCTAAAAGTCGCGAAACTTTATCAAAAATTATTTGGATACCTAAATTACAAACCACGATTGAAGACCTTAAATGGTTTCGATTTACGATTGGTAGAATTGGCGGTGAGTTTGGGATCCCTGTGATGGTTTCTAGGACAGGATATTCGGGCGAACTTGGTTACGAAGTTTTTGCTCATCCAAATGATTGTGAATCTGTGTGGGACTCAATTGCAGAGGCTGGTGAGGAATTTGGTATATGCCCTTTGGGATTAAATGCTCTTGATATGCTTAGAATAGAGGCAGGTTTAATTTTTGCAGGCTATGAATTTTGCGATCAAACTGACCCATTTGAAGCGGGAATTGCATTTACGGTTCCACTGAAAACAAAAGAGGAAGATTTTTCTGGAAAAGAAGCATTAATTCTTCGTAAGAATTCTCCACAAAGAGTTCTTGTTGGGTTAGAATTAACTTCTAATGAGGTTGCACTCCATGGAGATGGGGTGTATATTGGAAAGCAACAGGTTGGAGTAGTAACAAGTGCAACACGCTCTCCAATATTAAAAAAGAATATTGCACTTTGTAGAATTTCAGTATCAGAGTCAGAAATTGGCAACGATGTTGAAGTAGGAAAATTAGATGGACATCAAAAGCGCCTTTCAGCAAAGATTGTTCGCTTTCCGTTTTATGATCCTGAAAAGACTCGAGTAAGAATGTAGTTATTTTCAGGCAAAAGAATGTTTTAGATTAGTAATTAAGTCTAAAGCTGTAAGTATGGTTTTTAAGGCAGTATTTGTTAAAAAAATCATTTTAAAGTTGAATTTTTTGAGATTTTTCTATAATTTTCTTAAATATATTTGATTAAACAATAAAAGGAGAAATAAATGAATAAGTTTACAAGTAAGGTAGCTGCTGCTGCTTTAACGATGACTTTAGCTTCTGTATCGGGTCAAGCTCTTGCAGCTGACTCTTCGAAGCCAATTGTCATTCCAACTCATAACTGGTCAAGCCAAGTTGTTATGGCTTATGTAATCGGTGGTATTTTTGAAAGTATGGGTAACAATGTAGAATATGTTCCTGCTGACTCTCAAGCAGTTTATGAAGCGATCCGTAATGGAGACGTAACTATTTCACACGAAGTATGGCAGTCTGCATTTGGTGCATCTTTTTATAACGCAATGGAGAAAGGCGGAATTGTTGATGCAGGTAACCATGAAGCAATGACTCTTGAAGAAATGGGTGTTCCACAATGGGTTGTGGACGAAAACCTATGTCCTGGACTTCCAAACTGGGAAGCACTTAAAGACTGTAAAGATGTGTTTGTTACTGCAGACTCAGGTGGTAAAGGTCGTTGGTTAGAAGGACCACAAAGTTGGCATGGTAACCTTATGCCAGAGCGTATTGCTGCGTTAGGTCTTGGTGATGACTATATGGTTAAGTTTGCTGGTGGTGCAGATGCACTATGGGCTGATTTAGCTGCTGCTAAAAAAGAAGGCCGTGGAACAATCGTCTTTAACTGGACTCCAAACTTTACTGATGCTGATGGATTTGCATTCATTGAATTCCCTGAGTACTATGATGGTTGTAGAACAGTTGATGGTGGTGATGGTGCTTGTGGATCTCCAAAAGGTTGGTTGAAAAAAGCAGCTAACTATAAGTTCCCTAAGACACACCCTGCTGCATATACAGCTTTCACAAAGATGTCTTTCTCAACAACTCATATTGGTCAAATGGCCGCACTTGTTGACGTTGATGGCATGAGCCATCAAGATGCTGCATCTGCATGGCTTGCTGCTAATCAGGATGTTGTTTCAGCATTTAAATAAGGCTTCTATAGCTTAGACTTCTTAATTTTTTTAAGGAGTTTGTTAATGTTTTAAATCTCTCCCCTGGGCTTTCTCAGCTAGGGGAGATTTATTATGCCCTTGAAAAACTTTAGATAGAATTACCCACTAATAACTTTCAGAACAAAGGTATTTTTTTGTATACTACAGTTGTGAGATTTAAATCAATTTTGGACTATTTATATGCCACCTAAAGAAACGAATATTAAAAACAAACAACCAGTCATCAAGTGTGACTCGGTCTACAAAATATTTGGTGAAAATGCAAAAAAACTACTTCAAGAGGCTAATGGTAAAGTTGATGCCAAAGAATTCCAGGATGCCGGCTGCGTTGTTGGTGTAAATAGTGCTTCATTTGAAGTGTACGAAGGTGAGATGTTGGTTGTAATGGGTCTTTCAGGCTCAGGTAAATCAACCCTACTAAGATGTATATCCAGACTCACTGATACAACAGCAGGAAAGATATATATTGATGGAGAGGATCTTCTTGCACTTAATTCTAAAGAGCTTATCGAACTTAGAAGAAATAAAATGGGAATGGTGTTTCAAAGCTTTGCACTACTACCCCATAAAACCGTACTAGAAAACATTGCATTTCCATTACAAGTTAAAGGAAGTAGTACTAATGATAGTATGAAACGAGCAATGGAAATGGTTGAACTTGTTGGTCTGACAGGCCGTGAAAATTACTTTCCTAGAGAGCTTTCAGGTGGTCAGCAACAAAGAGTTGGAATTGCTCGCTCATTAGCGGTTGAACCAGATATTTGGTTTTTAGATGAGCCATTCTCTGCCCTGGACCCATTAATTCGAAAAGAAATGCAAGATGAATTTTTGAGATTACAAGGTGTATTAAACAAAACAATTCTATTTGTTACTCATGACTTCGATGAAGCATTAAGACTCGCTGATCGAATCGCAATTATGAAAGATGGCATTATTGAGCAGTTAGATACCCCAGCTAATATTGTTCTTAATCCAGCAACTGAGTATGTTCGTAAGTTTACTGAAGAAGTTCCTAGAGAAAAAGTTCTAAAGATTGAGTCAGTCATGGATCCTGTTGGCAGCTCTGATGAAGAGTTGAGTGAACTTCAGGTTTCTAAAGACGCAATTATTGAAACTGTTGCGGAAGCAGTGCTTAGTGAACAAAAGCCGGTAGCTGTATTGGATGAAAATAATAATATAGTTGGTGTTTTAAATTGCTCTACTATTATTCATGTCCTTTTTGGTGATCGCTCCAAATCATAATATTTAGATAAACTGACTATGGAATTTCTTAAAAATAATCCTAAACTTCTTCAATTTGGCATTGTTTTAATTGTATTTTTTATTCTCATGTCAATGACGGGAGAATATCACGATATTATTTCACTTCGTGATGGTTTTGCTAATAAAGTTAAATCTGGAGAAATCGATGCCATAGTTGGTTTCTCGGAGTCATTTAGAATGATTCTTAGTGGTCAGCTCCCACCTCAATTAGTAAGACTTCCAGAATTAAACTTTTTTAATCCAGTTACAGATACTTCAATAGTATTTAAACTCATAGCTCTCTTAACTATTCTTGGTTTGTTATTTAGAAAGTTTCTTTTGACTACTAAGGAAACTAGAGATCTTCCAATTGTCTGGTTTAAACAAAACTGGACAAAGTTGTTTGTCTATATACCTGCTGGAATTATTGTTGGCTTTCTAATCCTACCAACACTATTGAATTGGTTTTTTGGTGACATCACCACAAGTAGTTTTTGGACAATGAACCAAATCATTAATGATTCTGCAGAATTTGTAATGTACGAATGGTGGCCGGTTGAAATTTATGATCCAGATATTGAAGATTATGACGAATCTGCAATGGTTAAGGAGATAACTAGAGGTTTTTCTCGCTCTATTCTCTTTGCTATTGAGTTTATTCGTGAGATCTTATTGGGTGGAATTAAAACAATTGTTGCCTTTACAAGCTGGGAGTGGTCTGATGCGAATGAGTGGGCAGTTTGGCCCGGACTTCCATGGACTGTTGTGTCTGCTTCAGCGATTATGATTGGCTATTTTTTAAGTGGAAGAGGTTTAGCAATATTGGCTGCTTTTTCTACTATATATATCAGTGTTTTTGGTCAGTGGGAGCCTGCCATGGAAACACTCTCATTTGTTCTAGTTGCTGCTCCAATATCTTTTATTTTAGGTCTTAGTCTTGGTGTTTGGGCCTATAAGAGTAAAACTACTGAAACAGTCTTAATGCCTCTGCTAAACGTAGCACAGACAATGCCCCATTTCTCTTACCTTGTTCCAGTCATGGTTTTCTTCGGTGTAGGTGATCATGCAGGCGCTATAGCAACTATTATATTTGCAACGCCGCCGATGATTAGGCTGACACTTCTTGGCTTAAAAAAGGTTTCTCCTGAAGTTATTGATGCGGGGATGATGAGTGGCTGTAATAACTTTCAACTGATGTCTAAAGTTTTAATTCCTTCAGCTAGAAGAGATATTCTGATTGGCGTAAACCAGGTAATTATGCAGTGCCTAGCGATGGCAGTAATTGCTTCATTTATTGGCGCAAAAGGTTTAGGCTTTAATTTACTTCTTGCACTAAATCAGCTAAAAATAGGCCAAGCTTTAGAGCTTGGTATTTGTATTGTCCTTATTGCGGTATTTTTAGATAAACTATCTCTAGCATGGGCTAACAAGCAAACTGATTATTTTGCTGACCTGCCTTTCATTGAAAGACATAAGTATGCGGTATCTTTTGCTGCCATTCTTTTCGTTGGAAGTTTATTGGCATATCTAGGAACGTTTTTGTTTAGGGACGGAATCAATTATCTTTATATGATTCCTCACAACAAGGGTTACACATCTCAACTTTTTTGGCAGTCAGGCGTTGACTGGATTTGGGATACTTTTTTCTTTTCATTGCAGGGGTTTAACACTTGGTTAATTCAGGATGTCCTTATTCCAATGAAGACGGCTTACCTCTCGATGCCAGTCATAGCAACCTTTACACTCGTCATGGGCGTTGGCTATATTATTGGCGGGATCAGGTCTGCGCTGGTCGTTGGTGGTTTTTTACTGGTTATCGCTCTTTTACAATGGTGGGAGAGGGCTCTTATTACTGCCTACATGGCAAGTTTTGGCGTTATTGTATCTGGTTTAATTGGAATAACCGTTGGCTCTCTTTGTGCCAGAAACAAGATTGCAAGTAAGATTATTTTGTTGGTTTGTGATACCTTCCAAACCTTTCCTTCGTTTATCTACTTGATACCAGTTATTATGCTTTTTGGTGTTACAGATACTTCTGTACTAATTGCTGTAATTGTTTATGCGACTATTCCAGCAACTCGATACACAGTAGAGGGCCTCACAAGCGTTCCTCAAGCACTTCAAGATGCTGGCTCAATGTCAGGAGTTAATCGGATGCAGAGATGGCTTAAAATAGAAATGCCTCTTGCATTACCTCACATCATGTTAGGTCTTAATCAAACCGTTGTTTTTGCCCTATTTATGGTCATCATTGGTGCAATGATTGGAACTGATGATTTAGGACAATTTATATTGAAAGCTTTATCTGACAAACAGGGTATTGGTAATGGCTTGTTGCTAGGCTTATGTGTTGCTTTTATTGGACTTGCTGTCGATCATCTTATTCAAACATGGGCTACACAAAGAAGAAAATTACTGGGCATAGATTAAAACTAATCTAAGGTGATTTAAAGACTTTTTTTAAAATTCAAACCTAATTGAAATTAATTACTAATTTAAATGTTGTTTGCCACGATAATAGCACTTTTGTATTTATAAAATCTGGAGAGTTGTTAAGATGAAGATTATAGATGGCAGAGTTCTTGCTGAAAATCTTAGAAAAAATATTGCTAACGAAGTAAAGCAGTATTCTAGACCTCCTGGCCTAGCAGTCATTTTAGTTGGTGATGACGAAGCCTCTAAGGTCTATGTAAGAAATAAATCTAAAGCTTGTGTCCAGGTTGGGTTTTATTCAGACCAAATTCATAAATCATCAAATATTACTCAAGAGGAGTTATTATCTGAAGTTAAAAGGCTGAATGAAAATAATAATATTGATGGTATTTTAGTTCAACTTCCATTGCCTGCTCACATTGATGCAAATGTCATAATTGAGTCGATTATTCCCGAAAAAGATGTTGACGGCTTTAGTAGTGAAAATATTGGTAAGTTAAGTTTAAAGAAACCATTCATTAGTCCCTGTACTCCTAGAGGCGTTATGAAAATGTTAGCCTCTATCAAGTGTGACTTAAGGGGTAAGGATTGCGTAATCATCGGCGCTTCAAATATTGTTGGAAGGCCAATGGCAATGGAGTTTCTTAATGCTGGTGCTACAGTTCAAGTTTGCCACAAGGAAACAAAAGATATTAAGCTTAAAACTAAGTCAGCAGATGTTATTGTTGCTGCTGCTGGAGTTGCAAACTTAGTTAATGCTGACTGGATAAAAGAAGGCGCCGTTATTATCGATGTTGGTATTAATAGACTTGATAATGGATCTCTGGTGGGTGATGTAGATTATGAAGCTGTCAAAGGTATGGTCTCTGCTATCTCTCCTGTTCCTGGAGGCGTTGGCCCAATGACTATTGCAGTATTACTTGAGAATACTTTAACAGCCTACAAAGCAAGGTTATAAATTAGCTTACTGCTTTCCCCTAAAGTCTTTTAAAAATTTCGCTACCCACTGATGAAAACAGTGAGTAGCACTGTCCATTACTGGTGAGAATTTTCCGCCATCAAACATTAATCCACTTCTTCCGCGCTGCATTCCCTCTACAACCCCAATATCTTCACTAAATACAGTTTTCCAAAAAGACGCGTTAGAGTCTATAAGTTTTTTTAGTTCTGGCATTTCAGAGGGATCTTTTGCATAATATAGTGAGACATGCTCAATTGTTTTATTTGTAGAGATTGGTTCTATAATTATTGAAAAAAAGTGATCCCTATGAACTCCTAAAAGTACATTTGGGTACAAGGCTATATACTCACTTTTAGTGTCCCACTCATCTGACAAATTTTCAAAATCTGGAAATACGTTGCCATCATCACTTTTCATTTGGTTATAGACATGAGAGCCTTGCCCAGAGAAATGACCCATCTCCTCAATATGATAGTGATCTTCTATACTTGAAGTAACATTAAGCTCAGGGTGGACCCAAGGAAGATGGTAGCTTTCACAATAGTTTTCAACTGCTAGCTTCCAGTTAGTATCTAGATTAAGTTTGAATGAAGAGCTCTCACCTCCATGATGAAGGGGTTTTTCAAACTCAGACCATCTCTCAATTGCTTTTGAAGCATAATCAGTAAACTCCTTAGCAGAATTAGAAATATTTACAAAGATAACGTCTTGCCAGACCGCAGATCGAATTTTAAAGAGACCAAGCTCTTCATTTTTAATAGACTCATGAGTATTTATATCCGTTCCTCCAACCATGGGCGTTGCACACAAATCACCATCAAGATTGTAACACCAGCTATGATATGGACAGCTTATCACTCCTTTTATATTTGTTAGCTTATCAATTAAAATCATCCCTCTATGGCGACAAGTATTTTGAAATACATTAATATCTCCACTTGAGTTGCGAACCAATATCAAAGGCATTCCAATAAAGTTCAGTGGCTTTATATCTCCTGGATTTGGTATATCACTGCCAGTGCCAATAGCTGACCAATTGTCAAACAAAATTGCTTTTTTTTCTTCATCAAAAACAGCATTACTGACATAGTGCTCGTTAGGTAGTCCTTTAGCTTTATCAGTTGATGTTAGGACAGAGTCTAAGTTACTAAGTGGAATAGACATGAAGAGAAAGTTGAAGTAAAAAACGCTATGATACTATCAGCGTAAAGTAATTATTCTTAATAAAATTACTCTAAAAAATTGAATACATTTCAATTAATTTATGATTTTGAAATTAGAAAATCTCTAAGAATTTTAACATTTTCAGGGAGCAAATCTTCTTTTTCACTCATAATGTATATCGCTGACGGAGCTGGTATTGATGTGTCGCCCAGAACAACAAGCTCTCCACTATCAATTTTAGGTTTACACAGACGCTTCCAGCCTAAGACTATTCCCATTCCATCAGAAGCAGCTTGAAGGGCAATCATATAGTTATTAACATGAGTTCCTGGTGAGATTTTTCCTTTGTATCCAAGAGCATTAAACCAAGAGAACCAATTTGACCAATTTTTATCTTTTGCTCTGAGATGAATGAGAGGCGCCTGCGCTAAATCTTCAACAGTAATATTTGGGTATTCTTTGGCAAAACTAGGGCTACATACTGGAACAAGTTCATCTTGAAAAAGAGTGTGCTTTTGGTTTGACTCATTCTCAACAAAACCATAGCAAATTTTTAAATCAACAGCAATCCCTTGAGAATCAGGATTATCAGTTACATGTTGATTAACAGGTATTTCTGGGTGTTGTTTCCAAAACTCTGCTAAATGAGGCGGTAGCCAAAGAAAAGAGATTGCAGTGGTCGCACTAATAATTACCTCTTTATCAGTAGCAGAGCGCCTAAGGTTTGCAAGTGTTGAAGAAATTGCTGTAAAGCTACTTTGAAGAACAGCAAATAAAGATTCTCCGTGATCGGTTAAATTATTACCATGGTGTTTCCTATCAAATAACGAAAGACCAAGTTCGGTTTCTAAAAACTTAATTTGGTGGCTAACTGCACCTGGAGTAACTCCAAGTTCTTCAGCAGCACCCTTAAAACTTCTATGACGAGCAGCAGTCTCAAAAGTTGCAAGAGAGGTTAGTGGCGGTAATTTATAGTATCTACGAGACATAGTTGTTCCCTAAATGTTGAATCCAAGTATACTTACTTTTTGTATATACAGCCTTCATAATAGACCTTTTTTAACTATATTAGAGCAAATATTCATAATTAAATATAACTGGTACTTTTTTAATACATGTTTTTTTCAAGCTCTACTTAGCCCCTTATATTGCATAATTAGCTAAATATATTTAAAATATTATTAATTTATGGGTCATTCATAAAACTTAAAGAAAGTATATTATTTTTTTATATATAGCTATAGAATTATTTTCACTTTAGTTTGAATTTTTTAACTACTTAGTGCTTTCAATTTAAAGATAATAATGATAACTAAAAAACTAGATTTTATTCAAATTTAAACTTTACATTTCTATTAACAATAAAAAATACAAAGGAGTTTAGTATGTCTTTACCAAGTCAAGCCGAATATGTTATTGCTGGTGCAGGAATTCATGGATTATCAACTGCATGGAGATTGGCTGAACGCCTAACTGCAGATGGTGAGGGAGTTAACGGGCGTATTGTAATAATTGATAAAGCAAATAGAATTGCAGCTGGAGCAACTGGAATTGCTTGCGGTGTTGTTCGTAATAATTATTTTCAACCTGCTATGAGAAAATTGATGGCCCATTCAGTTAGTATTTGGGAAAGTGATCCAGATGCCTTTAGTTATCATCCAAACGGATATATGCAAATTTCATGCGAAAAAATGCGTGAGGATGTTAAACAAATCCATGCTGAGCAAGCTGCAATTGGCTATGAAAGTGTTTTTATTGAGGGTGAGGAAGAGTCGCGTGATTACATGCTAAACATGTTTGATGATTGGCAAGCGCAAGGAATTACTTCAGTTCTTCATGAAAAGCCAGGTGGCTATGCAAATAACGTTAAAGCGATGGAAGGTCTTTCTAAAAAAGTATTGGATTTAGGTGTTACTGTTGTTCTTGAAACTGAGATAACAGGTTTTGTTTCTGAGGGTAATGGTCAAAGAGTTACTGCAGTTGAGACAGATAAAGGAACGATTGCATGTGACAACCTAATTATAGGAGCGGGTCCTTGGGTTCGTGATTTTTGGCATATGCTTGGACTTCCGTCTCAAATTGAATTAAAGGACCTTGAGGGTGAGGTTCATGAAGATATTGATATGTGGCGTTTTTGGCAGTTAGAAGAGGGTGTCTTAGAAATTGATCCTGAAACCTTAGTAACCAATGATGGTAAGATTCCGCCAGTTCTTCATATTGATACTGACGCGCCTTTGTATTCTACTGTAGATGGCTCACTTATTACGGATGAGCTATGGGGAATCTATTATAAGCCTGACTGGAGCTTTGGTGGTATCCAGGGAGGGGCTTCGCCTTATACAGTTGATACACCTGTTAATGAAGTTGCTATCGATCCATATGGCCCTGAAAGTAAAGAGTTTACAGCAAGTAAAGATTTCCCTGAAATGTGGGTTTCTGCTCTTGCGCATTGTCATAAAAGATTTGAAGGTATGATGCCTCATTATCATAAAGAGCCATCAGGCGGAATTGGTTGCTTTACTCCAGATAGTTTCCCTGTAATTGATACTTATAATGAAAATGTAACAATAATTGCAGACAGTAATCATGGATATAAAATGTTAGGAGTTGGCTGCTTAGTTGCTGAAGAGTTGCTTGGTGAAAAGCAAGAGCTTCTAGAGCCGTTTAGGTTTAGTCGCTTTAAAGCGGGTAAGCTTCATCCAGTTTCAAATAGTCCTTATCCTTGGAGCTAAAAAAGTGAGTAAAACACGCTATTCTGCTTTTAAGGTACTTAAAGAAGCACTAACTGGTCATAAAGGTTGGGAGCCAACTTGGCGTGATGCTGAGCCGAAAGCTGACGGTTATGATGTTGTCATCGTTGGTGGAGGAGGGCACGGTTTAGCGACTGCTTACTATTTAGCAAAAAATCATGGTATTACTAATGTTGCTGTTATTGAAAAAGGCTGGATAGGCGGTGGTAATGTCGGAAGAAATACGACCATTATCAGGTCAAATTATTTACTGCCTGGAAATGAGCCTTTTTATGAATTTTCACTGAAGCTGTGGGAGAATCTTGAGCAAGATTTAAACTATAACGCAATGGTTTCTCAGCGCGGTATTATGAATTTAATCCATTCTGATGCTCAGCGTGATGCATTTATTCGAAGAGGCAATGGTATGCTATTTGCTGATGCGGGCTGTGAATTTATAGAAGCAAAAGAAGTAAAAGAAAGGTATCCATTTTTAGATATGGATAACCCAAGATTCCCAATTAAAGCTGCTTTATCGCAGCCTCGTGGAGGGACGGTTCGTCATGATGCTGTCGCTTGGGGATACGCAAGAGGTGCTAGTGATCTTGGAGTGGATATTATTCAAAACTGTGAGGTTACAGGCTTTAACATTGAAAATGGTAAATGTTTAGGTGTTCAAACAACTAAAGGCGAAATTAAAGCTGGAAGAGTTGGTGTTTGTGTTGCAGGCTCATCTGGAAGAGTGATGGCGAAAGCTGGAATTAAACTTCCTATTGAAAGTCATGTTCTTCAAGCTTTTGTAACTGAAGGCCTTAAGCCAGTAATGGACAATGTGATAACTTTTGGTGCTGGACACTTTTATTGTTCTCAGTCTGACAAGGGTGGTCTTGTTTTTGGTGGCGATATTGATGGCTATAACACTTATGCTCAACGTGGAAACCTGCCTGTTGTTGAAGATGTATGCTCTGGCGGCATGGCTATTATGCCGATGATAGGCCGTGCTAGATTACTTAGAATGTGGGGAGGAGTTATGGATATGTCAATGGACGGCTCTCCATTTATAGATAGCACTGAAATTGATGAATTATTTTTTAATGGTGGTTGGTGTTATGGTGGCTTTAAGGCAACGCCTGCTAGTGGTTACTGTTATGCTCACTTGCTTGCAACAAACTCCCCACACGAAGTAGCAACAGCATTTAAACTTGATCGATTTAGGCGTGGCGCAATGATTGATGAGAAAGGTGTTGGCGCTCAACCAAATCTGCATTAGGAGGACATTATGATAATAAATCATCCATTACTTGGTCCTCGTGATTCAGAAGAATTTGTTTATTTAGGTACAGCTGACCTTATAAAGCGTCCTAATAATTGGGAGCAAGATGCTTCTGCTGAAGACTTTTACCAATACCAATACATTAGAGAAAATATTGCTGGCGATCATCGTGAGCTTTGGTACCACGAGCAGGGCGATCAGTCTTGGTTGGTTGTTACTAGAAATACTTTATCACATGAAATTCTTAATGTTGAGTTAGCTCAAGATGTTTCAAGAGAAATAGGTAGAGGAAAATGAGTCAAGTTAATAGAATAAAAGGCGGCTTAGTAAATCAAAAAAAATCTTTAAGCTTTACTTTTAATGGCCAAATATTAACTGGATATGAAGGTGATACGCTTGCATCAGCTTTACTCGCAAATAATAAAAAATTAGTTGGACGCTCATTTAAGTACCATCGTCCTCGCGGAATAGTTACTGCCGGCTCTGAGGAGCCAAATGCAATTATGGAGATTGGTAATGGTGCCTATAAAGATCCAAACACTAGAGCAACTAACACTGAGTTATATAACGGATTAGAGGCAAATAGTCAAAACCATAGAGGCCCATTAGGTTTTGATCTTATGGCTATTACAGATTTTTTATCCCCACTGCTTGGTGCTGGGTTTTATTATAAAACTTTTATGTGGCCTAAAGCTTTTTGGGAGAAGTTTTATGAGCCTGCAATTCGAAATGCTGCTGGACTAGGAACTCTCTCGACTGAGCCTGATCCAGATACTTATGATAAAGGTTTTCGCTATTGTGATATTCTAATTATTGGTGCTGGCGCAACCGGTTTATCAGCTGCAATTACGGCTGCCAGTTCGGGCGCAAAAGTTATACTTGCTGATGAAGACTTTTTAATGGGTGGAAGACTCAACACCGAATCTTTAAAAATTAATGGTATGTCTGGTAGTAAATGGGCAAAAGATACAGTTGCTGCTTTAAGCACAATGGAAAACGTTACATTGATGTCAGATACAACTATTTTTGGAGTATATGATCATGGCATTTATGGCGCAATCGAAAATAGAGCATCAGAGGCTAGGGAAGATAAAGATAAGCCTCGTCAGGTCAATTGGAGAATTTATGCTAAGCGCTCAATTCTTTGTGCTGGTGCAATCGAAAGATCGATAGCATTTGGAAATAATGATCGTCCAGGTATTATGCTTGCAAGCGCTGTGAGATCTTATGCAAATAGATTTGCAGTTGCTACAGGTGATAAAGTTTCAGTCTATACAAATAATGATGACGGCTGGAATACTGCGAGAGACTTGGTTTTGAATAATATACGAGTTGTTGCTGTAATTGATTCTCGCTCGATTAGTCCTGTATTAAGAGTGCCGGGCGCTGAAATTTTTATGGGTACTGATGTTTCAGATACCTTAGGTAGAAGAGCCCTAAAATCGATCAAACTAACTAATGGAAAATCAATAGATACAGATTGTCTAGCTGTTTCAGGTGGATGGAATCCAAACCTTCATTTAACGTGTCATCACCGCGGAATTCCAAAGTGGAACGAAAAGATTGCATCTTTTATTCCAGATGAATCAAATCCACCTGGAATGTCAGTTGCGGGAAGAGCTAAAGGAACAATGGTACTATCTGATGCAATTATTGAAGGGCACAATGAGGGCTCGTCTGTCGCTTCAGATCTAGGCTATAAAGTTAAAGAATTAGATCCAGCTGAAACTCAAACAGTTTCATATAGCGTCACTGCAAACTGGGGAGTTCCAAGTGGAAAAAATCGTGCTTGGGTTGATCTTCAAAATGACGTTACTGCAAAAGATATTAAGCTTGCAAACCAAGAGGGATTTAAATCAGTTGAGCATGTTAAGCGCTATACAACCTTAGGTATGGCTACTGACCAAGGTAAAACTGCTAACGTTCTTGGAATTGGTATTATGGCCGATAATATGGGCCAAACCATGGAACAGACTGGAACTACGATATTTAGGCCTCCCTATTCTCCAGTAGCAATTGGAGCATTTGCAGGAAGAAGGCGTGGAATGGAATTTTATCCAACACGATATACTCCAAGCCATAAATGGTCTGTTGAGCAAAATGCTATTTTTGTAGAGGTTGGAATGTGGTATCGCTCTCAATGGTTCCCATTGCCAGGAGAAACTCATTGGCGTGAATCTGTTGACCGTGAGGTAAAACAAACAAGAGCATCAGTTGGTATTTGTGATGTAACAACTCTCGGTAAGATCGATATTAAAGGTGCTGACGTTTCAGAGTTCCTTAACAAAGTCTATGTAAATGCTTTTGCAAAAGTGCCAGTGGGTAAAACTCGTTACGGCCTAATGCTTCGTGAAGATGGCATGGTAATGGATGACGGAACAACCGCAAGGCTTTCTGAAAATCATTTTGTAATGACCACAACTACCGCAAATGCCGTTAATGTTTATCGCCATTTACAGTTTTGTCATCAATGCTTATGGCCTGATCTTGATGTACACATGATTTCAGTTACGGAGCAGTTTGCACAGTATGCAGTTGCTGGTCCAAACTCACGAAAGTTACTTCAAAAAGTTGTAGATTCTGATTATGATATTTCAAATGAAGCTTTCCCTTATATGGCTGCAGGTGAGATTACAATTTGTGGTGGAATACCTGCAAGGCTGTTTAGAATATCATTTTCAGGTGAATTAGCTTACGAAATTGCTGTTCAAACTCGCTATGGTGATTCACTTATGAGGGCTCTAATGGAAGCGGGTGAAGAGTTTAATGTTGTGCCTTATGGCACTGAAGCCTTAGGCGTAATGCGAATTGAAAAAGGCCACGCTGCTGGTCCAGAGCTTAATGGTCAAACTAGCGCTTACGATTTAGGAATGGGAGGGATGATTTCTGGCAAGAAAGACTTTATAGGATACAAGCTTGGATTGCGTGAAGACCTTCTTCGTGATGATCGCATGCAGATGGTTGGTTTTAAGCCAGTAAATACTCAAGATCTTCTTCAAGCAGGTTCACATCTTCTTAATTTAAGAGATAAGCCATCGACTGAAACAGATCAAGGCTGGATTTCATCTTGTATTTATTCACCAATATTAGGTCACTATATTGGTATTGGTTTTATTAAGAGCGGACACAGCCGTAAAGGCGAATTTGTTCGAGCAGTTGATTTAGTGAGAGGTAATGATATTGAAGTTGAGATATGCAGCCCTCACTTTGTTGATCCAGAAGGAGAGCGTTTACGTGTCTGATTATGAATTAGTAGTAGAATCCGCACTTGATGGTGCTGAGCATGAGTTTGAGGGAGTAACTGTCTCAGAAGTTATTGGTAAGTCACTAGTTATGGTTGCATTACCAAGGCCCAAATTTAAAGAGATTGAGTCATCAATGACAAAGTCTTGTGGCCTATCGCTTCCTGAAATGGAGCAATCAACTCAATCTAAAGACTCATCTATAACGCTTTGGCGTTTACAGAAAAACCAAGTTCTAGCTTATTTTTCTTATGAAGGTAATGATGCGGAAGCAAATATTGCAAGCAGATTAAATGCTCCTGCCTACTATACTGATCAATCTGATACTTGGGCGATGATTAGGGTTAATGGCCCAAGAAGCAGAGATGTTTTGGAGCGAATTTGTCCAATCGATCTAAGTAAAAATGTATTTTCTGTTGGCAATGTCTCTAGAACTATTATGGAGCATATAGGAACCATAATCTATAGAGATGATTACGATTCTTATGTCCTTCTAACGATGCGATCTTTCGGAGTCTCAATGCTGCATGCTATAGAAGTATCAGCGAAGAATGTTTTGTAATTAGGCTGTTACAGAAAAATCAAGCTTCTAAGCAATAATCATTACATAAAAATTTTTGTATTTATTTCTATCCCTTCTTGTAGTGCACCATATAATTAACGCTTACATCATCACCTAGTTTGTATTTTTTAGTAATTGGGTTGTAAGTCATTCCAATCATTGAGCTAATTGATAAATCCCAAGTTCGAGCCCAACCATCAATCTCACTTGGGCGTATAAACTTCTCATAGTTATGAGTCCCCTTAGGTAGGAGATTTAAAATATATTCTGCACCAACAATAGCAAAGAAATATGCTTTTGGATTTCTATTTATAGTTGAGAAAAAAACCCTTCCATTTGACTTAACTAATTTAGAGCAAGCTTCAATAACTAATGATGGGTCTGGAACATGCTCTAGCATTTCAAGGCAGGCGATGACATCAAAAGATTCGGTCTCTTTTTCAGCTAAATCCTCAGCTGATATGGATTGGTAATCAATATCAAGGCCAGACTCGAGGAGGTGAAGTTTAGCCACTTCAAGTCCCGCTTCAGCTAGATCAATACCAACCACAGTAGCTCCTTCAAGGGCCAGGGATTCACTCAGAATTCCGCCACCACATCCCACATCAAGAATGCGCTTGCCTTCGAGAGTACCTCCGCACTGCTCTTTGATATAGTTAAGGCGAAGCGGATTAATATCATGAAGCGGTTTAAACTCTGAATTTCTGTCCCACCAGCGCGCTGCTAGGACTGCAAATTTATTTACCTCTTCGTGGTCAACGTTTGAGTTCATAGTGCCTTTATAAAGTCGAGTACTTCTTCAGCGTGACCATCCACCTTGACTTTATCCCACTGCTTGAGAATGTCTCCGTCCGGGCTAATAACGAAAGTCGATCTGACGATACCGATGTGCTCTTTGCCGTACATTTTTTTAAGCTTTAAAACATCAAACTGCTTACACAAAGATTCGTCCTCGTCTGAGATTAGGTCGATTGTGTAGTTGAACTTTTTGATGAATTTATCGTGCGATGCAATGGAGTCTCTAGAGACGCCATAGATCAGTGAATTATTTGCAGCAAAGTCATCATTGAGCCTAGTAAAGTCGTTGCCTTCAATGGTGCATCCAGGGGTGTCATCTTTTGGATAAAAGTAGAGAACAATGTTTCTTCCCTGGTTGTCAGGAATGTCAATTTTTAGATTACTTGTGGCGACACATGTAGTGGGGTTTATTTTATTCATATACGATATAATCTCATGGCTTTAATTTTAAAGCAGTCATTTTAACATTGATATGCAAAACATCCGAAATTTTTCTATCATTGCGCACATAGATCATGGCAAGTCAACAATTGCTGATCGCTTTATTCAGCATTGCGGTGGACTCAGTGATCGTGAGATGTCGTCACAAGTTCTTGACTCTATGGATATTGAGAAAGAAAGAGGGATTACGATTAAATCACAAAGCGTTTCTTTGCAATACAATGCAAAAGATGGTCAAACATATCAATTTAATTTAATTGACACGCCTGGACATGTTGATTTTTCATATGAAGTTTCTAGATCTCTTTCTGCTTGTGAGGGAGCACTATTAATTGTTGACGCCTCTCAAGGTGTTGAAGCTCAAACAGTCGCTAATTGTTATACTGCTTTAGATCAAGGTCTTGAGGTAGTTGCGGTTCTTAACAAAATTGATTTGCCCGCTGCTGAGCCAGAGAGGGTTGTGGATGAGATAGAGGATGTGATCGGTGTAGAAGCTCATGATGCGGTCCATGCAAGTGCTAAATCTGGCATTGGAATTGAAGAAATTCTTGAGCAGATTGTTGAAAAAATTCCTGCCCCAGAAGGCAATATAGATGCCCCAATTAAAGCACTCATAATTGATTCATGGTTTGATAATTATTTAGGCGTTGTTTCTTTAATCAGAGTTATCGATGGCGAAATTAAAGCTAAAACAAAGATTAAAATATTCTCCAATAAAAACGAACACTTAGTGGATGAAGTTGGTATTTTTACACCTAAAAGAACTAAGACCGATAGCTTAAAAGCTGGAGAGGTTGGTTACTTAATTGCCAGTATTAAAAATATTGATGGGGCTCCAGTTGGCGACACCATAACTAGTAGCAAAAATCCAGTAGAGCAGCCTTTAGATGGCTTTAAACCTGTACAGCCTAGAGTTTTTGCAGGGCTTTTCCCAACATCTGGTGAAGACTATGAGAAATTTAGAGATGCACTAGCGAAGCTTCGCTTAAATGATGCGGCTTTACAGTATGAGCCTGAAAACTCGGACGCACTTGGGTTTGGCTTTAGGATCGGCTTTTTAGGTCTTCTTCATATGGAGATTGTTCAGGAGCGTCTTGAGCGTGAATATGACTTAGACTTAATAACAACTGCACCAACAGTAATCTATGAAATTCTTGATACTAAAGGCAACGTAACAAAAATTGATAGTCCATCAAAACTTCCTCCAGTTCAGACTATAGCTGAATTTAGAGAGCCAATTATTACAGCAAATATTTTAGTAACTAGTGAGTATGTTGGGCCAGTAATAAGCCTTTGTGTTGAAAAGAGAGGTGTTCAAAAAAATATAAACTATATGGGCCGGCAAGTCTCTATTGTTTATGAGCTTCCCTTAAATGAAGTGGTTTTAGATTTCTTTGATAAACTTAAATCTGCATCAAGAGGTTTTGCCTCTATGGATTATCATTTTGAGCGTTATCAGACTGCTGATTTAATACGCTTGGATATATTAATAAATAATGAGAGTGTTGATGCTTTGGCTTTAATTATTCATCGTGACAACTCTACTTATAAAGGCCGAGAAATTGCTGAAAAAATGAAGGAACTCATCCCTAGACAGATGTTTGATGTTGCAATCCAAGCATGCATTGGAGTTAAGATAATCTCAAGAACAAATGTTAAGGCGCTTAGAAAAAACGTTACGGCAAAGTGTTATGGTGGTGACATTACTCGGAAAAAGAAATTACTTGAAAAGCAGAAAAAGGGTAAGAAGAGGATGCGTTCAATTGGGAGAGTGGATATTCCGCAAGAGGCTTTTCTTGCAGTTCTTCATATTGATTAAACTATCTCATTTAATTTAGTAAACCATTCAGTATGGTCTTCAATCTGAACTAAAGTAGGCTTAATATTGGGTGCTTCCATTGTGCTGCCTAACGGTAATAACATCCAACCTTTTGCAGTTTGCCTTGGGACTCGTGATCCACATTTATTACAAAATGCATTGCCAAAGGTATTTGGAAGAGGTAAAGTGTATTCGCCCCTTTTATTCTCACCTGAAAGCCATAAAAATTGCTCAGGCTTGACAAAAAGATTTGTTGCAAATGCTGCCCCAGTTACTTTTCGACATCGGGAGCACTGACACATTCCAAAGAACTCATAAGGCCCTTTCATTTGCCATGAGACTATGCCGCAAAGGCATTCTCCATTTAAAATTTTTATACTCATAATATCTCTAAAAAAAACTTGGTACCAAAGTAAGATAAAACCAATATTGAAAAAGCAGTTTGAGTTGATACTGCTATAAGTTTTCCTCTCCAGCCAAAAATCTTATGCCCAAGCAGAATCCCAGCAAAACCAATCCAGGCAATGATTGAGAGGATAGTTTTATAGGTAAGTTTTTGTGTAAAAAAATCATCAATATAGAGATAACCTGAGATTAAAGAGAGGGTAAGAAGCAAAAACCCCATCTTTAATGTTTGATAAAGGAACGCTTCCATAGTTTGAAGTGCTGGAAGCTTATCGACAAAAGTATTAAAGTTATGTTCATGTAAAAAACGCTCTTGGATACTTACAAGGACTGACTGAGCAACTGCAATGGCAAGAAGAGCGTATGCACCAATTGACAGAAAAGCATGCGCTGCAATTGACATAGAAATAAGCTTACCTTGGGTTCCTGGAAATAAAAAAGCAATAATGACTGCAAATGCACTTAGAGGGTATACAAGGATCCCTAGAGAGTGAATAGGCTTACTGAAAGAGGTTAGAAATAAAAGCGTAGCTACAACCCATGCTACAAAAGAAATACTCACAGTTAGTCCAAAAAATACACCATCATGCTGCCACAACTCAAACAGAATATAGCCATGCGAAGAGCAAGCTATTAGAAGCATTAAATTAACAATTGTTCGATGTTGATTTGTTACTGAATCTAAAACAAAATATCTGGTTAGTAAAAGTCCAGAAAGTAGATAAGCGATAAATGGTAGAGCATGAAGTAAAGGCATCTCTAGCTTTGTCTTTGCAAAAGATTATATAATACGATATTTCACCCAAGTAGAACATAATGTTTGATAATTTAACGGAACGACTATCCAATAGCTTTAAGGCCATTCAAGGCAAAAATAAGCTGTCCGATGAAAACATTAAAGAAGCCATAAGAGAAGTCAGAAGATCTCTCTTGGAGGCTGATGTTGCGCTTGATGTAATTAAGTATTTTATAGAGCGAGTTCAAAGTAAAGCAATTGGACTTAAAGTAGGGGAGGGGCTGAGTCCATCTCAAGCCTTTATTAAGTTAGTTGAAGCTGAGTTAACAGAAGTAATAGGTGGCCAGAATGAATCTCTAAACCTTGCAACTCAGCCACCAGCAGTTGTAATGGTAGCAGGCCTTCAGGGTTCAGGAAAAACAACCTCGATTGCCAAGTTAGCGCGTTATTTAAAAGAAGAACAAAAAAAGAAAGTTCTTGTAGTCAGTGCAGATGTTTATAGACCTGCTGCTATTGAGCAGCTTAAAATTCTTGCTGAGCAGATAGGTGTTGATTTTTTTCCTTCAACTGTAGATGAGAAACCAGAAAAAATAGTTTCAGATGCAAAAAAACAAGCTCAATCACAGTTTCATGATGTTCTTCTAGTTGATACTGCCGGAAGACTTCATGTTGATGAGCAAATGATGTCTGAAATTCAAATTCTTCAGAAGCAAGTTAATCCAATAGAAACGTTGTTTGTTGTTGACTCAATGACAGGGCAAGACGCTGCGCATACTGCAAAAATATTCTCAGATATGCTTCCACTTACTGGAATCATACTAACAAAGACTGATGGCGATGCTAGAGGTGGTGCTGCTCTATCTGTAAAACATATAACTGGAAAGCCTATTAAATTTATGGGTGTTGGTGAAAAGACTGACGCTTTAGAGCCATTTTATCCAGATAGACTTGTTTCTCGTATTCTTGGTATGGGTGATGTTCTTTCTTTAGTTGAAGAGATTTCAAAAAAAGTTGATCATAAAAAAGCTCAGAAGAATGTCCAAAAAATGGCGAAAGGCAGATTTGATCTGGATGATATGAGGGATCAGTTAATGCAAATGCAGCAAATGGGCGGAATGGGGGCTTTAATGGACAAAATGCCTGGAATGGGGCAGATACCTCAAAGCGTTAAAAATCAAGTAATCGGGGATACTGAAAGCAGCCGAATGGTTGCAATTATTAACTCAATGACTCCAAAAGAAAGAAATCACGTTAATTTAATCAAGGGCTCTCGTAAAAAAAGGATTGCTGATGGGTCTGGTACAGATGTTCAGCAAGTAAATAAATTGTTAAAGCAATTTGAAAAGATGCAAAAAACAATGAAGAAAATGAAGGGCGGTAAAATGAAAAAAATGATGCAGAAAATGGGTGATATGCAAGGCGAAGGTGGAATGCCTGATTTTTCAAAGATGCCTGGACTTGGAAATAAAAAATTTCCATTCTAAGCAAATTACTTGTTTTTGCTTGTTGACTATTGCAGTTTATTGTTTTTGATATAAAATCCGAACTTTTATATTGTCATTTTTAATTGAAATGAAATTTAATCTAAAACTTCTAGCCATAGTTTTTCTTGGCTCTCTCTTTCTTCAGCCTTCATTATCTTTTGGTGATGATTCCGTTGAATCTATTCAGCTTTCATTAGTAATTACTTCTGCAGATGAGTTAAGTTTAACGGCGATTAAACAAGTTGATAAGGGGCTTAACGCATATGAAGCTATAAGTGAGTTAGTTACTGTTGGCGTAAAAGATACAAGTTTTGGTCCTCAAATCATGTCTTTAGCTGGGGTTGAGGCAGTTGGAAATACTTATTGGGCATTGTACGTTAATGGCTTAATGTCAATGGTTGGAGCGCAAGATGTTATACTTTTAGAGGATACATTTATTCGCTTGAATATGGAAGCATTTTAATATATTATTGTTTGAAAAATTTAGGAGAGAAATGATGAGCAATCAAGATCACAAACTTAATTCAAGTTTTAGTTATTTAGTTATTCTAGCAGTATTAATTTCATTAGGAGTTGCAGGAAGATTGCTACCTCATCCACCTAACTTTACTCCTATGGCTGCAATAGCATTATTTGCAGGATTTATTTTTATAAAAAGGTATATGGCTATTGTTGCTGTTATCGCCACTATGCTTCTTTGTGACTATTTTGCTTTTGGCTCACTTTCTGCAAGTTGGTTTGGCTCTAAGTCTATGTTTGTTGTTTATCTTGCTCTCCTATTTCCAATTGTATTTAAAAAATTCCTACAAAAGAAACTTAGCGTATTAAAAATTGTAGGAGCTGCTTTAGCAAGTTCTATTGTTTTTTTCTTAGCAACTAATTTTGCAGTTTGGGCATTTTCACCAATGTATGCAAAGACTCTTGAAGGTCTTATGCTGTGTTTTACGATGGCAATTCCATTTTTTCAGAATACAGTGGCAGGTAACTTAGTATGGTCAGGCGTTATATTTGGTGCCTACTTTGCTTTACGTAACTTCTCGAACTTAAGAATTTTGAATCAAAAAGATAAATCAATCTTTAGCTAGATTATATTTTTTGCCTTAAAGCTTATCTAATGGTAATTAATAAAAGTGAATTTATAGCTTATGTCTAGGCATCTAAAAGGACTTCTAATGACCGTTTTTGCGGTAATTCTGTTAAGTCCAGATTCTGTTCTTATTAGGTTAGTTGAGGAAGCTTCTCCAGAGGTTGACAGCTGGACAGTTCTTTTTTGGCGAGGGCTATTATATGCCGTAGGGGTTTCTTTATTAGTCTTTCTAAAGTACCGCTTAAAGACGCTAGAAGAATTCAAAAAAATTGGAAGAGGGGGCTTATTAATAGGTTTTTTTTCCGGAATCAGTACAGGAACGTTCGTATTCGCAATTGTTTATACATCAATTGCAAATGCTCTTGTTATTATAAGTACTGGCCCAATAATGATAGCAATTGTCTCTTGGTTTCTACTTAAAGAAAAATCTAGTTTAGTGACCTGGGCTTCTATGATCATTGTCTTTATTGGAATTTACATTGTTATGAGTGGAAGTCTTGGGGGAGAAAACCTTGTTGGTGACTTTTTTGCCTTGATTACAGCAGTAATGATGGGATTTACTTTTACTTTGACTCGCAAATATAAAGATGTCAATATGGTTCCTGTAAATGCAATTGGTGGGGTAATTGCTGCCCTTATAGCCTATGTAATGGCCAGTAAAATTTCAGTTCCACCCGAGGTGGTAAAATACATAATCGCTATGGGGGCAATACTTTCAATTTCATTTAGTTTAATAACAATTGCGCCAAGATATATGCCTGCAGCTGAAGTTGGAATGATTATGCCTTTAGAGACAGTATTGGGAACTTTAATAGCTTGGTATGTCATACATGAAGAGCCATCAACGAATGCTTTAATTGGTGGAACGATTGTTATTGTGACTTTATTCTGTCACTCTTGGTATAGCACTAAGCTGGCAAGAGATCAGCTAACCTGACCCCTAATAATCTTACTAACATAAACTTCCGCAATCTTTAAATATGAATAATCATTTAAAAGGACTACTCATTGCTTTTTTTGGAGTTTTGATGCTGACTCCAGATCCTGTATTAGTGAGGCTTGCAGATGCGGACACCTTTACCATTCTTTTTTGGCGTGGGATATTCTATGCACTTGGCGTATTGGTCATTTTGTTTGCTACATACCGTAAAAACACATTTAAAGAGCTAAAAAATATAGGTATGCCTGGAATCTGGATTGGCATCCTTTCAGGAATTGGTGGCGTTACATTTATTGCTGCAATTCAATATACTTCAATTGCTAAAGTATTAGTTATTATTAGTACAGCACCAATGGTTGTTGCAATTATTTCATGGGCCTTAATAAATGAAAAGCCTAAGCTTTATACGTGGATTTCAATGCTAATTATTGTTACTGGTATCTACATAGTAATGAAAGGAGATACAGGGGCCCTCAACGTTATGGGGAGTTCATTGGCAGTTATATCAATAATTGCTGGGGGTTATTCATTTGCACTTACGCGAAAATACAGTAACGTCAATATGGTTCCAGCTATGATAGTTAATGCGCTTGTTGTTTCTTGTGTTGGACTGGCGTTTTCAAGTTCCTTTTATTTGCCTTTTGATTCACTAATGTATGTTATTGCAGGCGGCATATTGCTTGCGATTGCCTTTAGCCTAATTACACTTGCTCCAAGATTCATACCTGCATCAGAGGTGGCTATGTTTATGCCTTTAGGAACGATTTTTGGAATAATAAGTGCGTGGCTAGTGATTAATGAGCAGCCTTCCAGTAGTTCAATTTTAGGTGGGTCTATAGTTGTTATTACTTTATTTTTTCATGCATGGTACAGCTCCAAGCTGCAAACTAAATGATAATATTAGGTAAAAATAAAGCATTGAGGGCTGACATTATTATGCTCATTGCTGCAGCCATTTGGGGGTTTGCATTTGTCGCGCAGAAAGATGCGGCAGAGACAATGGAGCCATTTTTCTTTAATGCAGCTAGATTTTTTATTGGAGCTTCAGTATTAATGCCATTAGTTTGGTATCTATCTAAAAGAAACACAACGTCAATTAAGAAAGAGGTTTCAACTAAAAAATTACTCTTTGCTGGGACTGTTGCTGGATTATTTTTATTTACTGCTTCAAGTTTTCAGCAAGTTGGCATTGAATTCACAACGGCCGGAAAAGCTGGCTTTATAACGGGCTTATATATCTTTTTTGTCCCATTAATTGGAATTTTCTTAGGCCAAAAAACTAACTCTGGAACTTGGCTTGGAGGATTTCTTGCAATTATTGGGTTATTCCTTCTAAGCATCAATGAAGACTTTAGTATTGAGAAGGGTGATTTATTTCAACTTATTTGTGCCGTATTTTTTGCAGCTCACATTTTGGTGCTAGGTTATGTTGCTAAAAGGATGGATCCATTGAAGCTATCACTTATTCAGTATATTGTTTCTGGGTTTTTAAGTCTTATTATTGCAATTGCCATAAAAGAAAACATTGGGTGGGATGCTATTATCATTACAGCAGTTCCACTTCTCTATGCTGGCGTTATGTCAATAGGCATTGGATATACGCTTCAAGTCATTGCCCAGCAACACGCTAAATCTTCCCATGCAGCAATAATTTTAGGACTAGAAGGGGCATTTGCTGTGCTTGGTGGGTGGCTTATTCTTGATGAAACACTCACAACAAGAGGTTTTATTGGATGCATGTTGATGTTAATTGGAATGCTTTTATCGCAACTACTCCCAAATCTGAGTTTAAAAAAAGCAAGTTGAGAGTTTTTCCATTCTACTGGTATGATTGTTAAGAGTTTTTAACATAGGCTTAACTTAAATATAATGAATATTATTGAGCTTCAAAATATCACAGTATTTCAAGAAAGCAACAAAGTATTTGATGACTTCTCGTTAACCATTGATGAGAGTCAAAGCACAGTTATCTTGGGGCCAAACGGCTCTGGTAAAACAACTCTTCTAAAGTTACTAAATCGTGAGCTTTATATTGTTGAGAGTGAGGGTAGCAGTATTAGAATATTTGATAAAGAGAGGTGGAATGTTCAGGAGTTAAGGTCCAATCTTGGTGTTGTTTCGCCGCACCTTCAAAACAATTATTCTGATACTGCTGTTGGGCTTCACGTTGCCCTATCTGGTTTTTATTCTAGTGATGGAATATGGAGACATCAAAAGTTTGATACTGAGAAGCTAGACCGTGCAAATGAAGTTATGGAGCTTCTCTCAATATCAAGCTTAAAGGACAGAGAATACTCATCTATGTCAACTGGCGAGCAGAGAAAATTTCTACTTGCAAGGTCCCTCGTTAATGACCCAGCAGTTTTGGTTTTTGATGAACCAACGAGTGGGCTTGATATAAGTACTTGTTTTCAGTATCTTGAAATAATGAGAGAACTTATGAGTATGGGCAAGAAGGTAATATTAGTAACGCATCATGTGCACGAGATCCCGCCAGAAATATCAAGAGTAATTTTATTGAAGAGAGGAAGGGTAGTTATGGATGGCAATAAAGATGAAATTTTAACGAATAGCAACCTTACTAACCTTTTTGATTGGCCAATTAAAGTTGTCAAAGAAAATGGCTATTATCAGGCGCTACCTGGATAATTATTCCTTACCTGTGCGATAAAGCGCAGACATGGCATGAGCCTGAAGACCCTCACCATAAGCCAGTGTAGCTGCAGTTTCACCTAAATTTATAGCTCCTTCTTTTGATGCCATTATTATACTAGATCGTTTTTGAAAATCATAAACACCTAAAGGTGATGAGAATCTTGCCGTGCTTGAGGTTGGCAGAACATGATTTGGACCAGCGCAATAATCACCTAAAGCTTCAGAAGAGTATTTACCCATAAAAATTGCCCCAGCATTCTTAATGTCATCAAGAATAGATTCTGGATTTTCAACGGAAAGCTCAAGATGTTCTGGGGCAATTTTATTGGATATCTCAATTGCTTCATCTATATCTTTTGTCAGAATTAGAGCGCCTCTATTTTTAAGCGCTGTTCGAATAATATGCTTTCTTTCCATCGTAGGAAGTAGCCTTTGAATACTATTTCTAACCTTCTCAATAAAGCCTTCATCAGGGCAAAGTAGAATTGATTGAGCTTCTTCATCGTGCTCTGCCTGAGAAAATAAGTCCATTGCAATCCAGTCAGGGTCTGTTGAGCCATCACAAATGATAAGTATTTCAGAGGGCCCAGCTATCATATCGATACCCACTTGCCCAAATACTTGTTTTTTTGCAGTAGCAACATAAATATTACCAGGTCCAACTATCTTATCAACTTTTGGAATAGTTTCAGTTCCATAGGCAAGTGCTGCAATTGCCTGAGCTCCACCTATAGTAATAACCATGTCAACATCTGCAATATGGGCTGCTGCCAATACCAGTTCATTGGAAACACCATTTGGGGTAGGAACAACCATAATTAGTTCGTTCACGCCTGCTACTTTTGCAGGAATACTATTCATAAGTACAGAAGATGGGTAGGCAGCTTTTCCGCCAGGCACATACAAACCGACGCGATCTAAAGGGCTAATTTTTTGTCCTAATACTGTGCCATCATCTTCAGTGTAATTCCATGACTCTTGTTTTTGATTTAGGTGGTAAGACTCAATTCTTTGAGCAGCAATATTAAGGGCATCCTTTTGCTTTTGGCTTAAGTTGTCGAATGATTTTTTAAGACTTTCTTTTGAAATTATTAGTTCTGAGATTGATTTTGCGTTAAGTGAATCAAACTCTGAAGTAAATTTTAATACAGAGCTATCCCCTTTATCTTTAACTTCCTTAATAATTTTTCTGACATTGTTGTTAATCTCTTCATCAGAATAACTCTCCCAAGTTATGAGAGAAGATAGTTGAGTATCAAAATCCTCACTATTTGAAGACAATAAGCTGATCATAAGTTTTTTTCTATGCTTTTAATCCAGTCATTAATTTGACTATATTTGGTATTAAAGGCAGCTGAGTTTACAATAAGCCTTGAGCTAATATCACAAATTAATTCTAGAGGGATTAAGTTGTTAGCTTCTAAAGTATTGCCCGTATCAACTAGATCCACAATGCAGTCTGAAAGGCCAACTATTGGTGCAAGCTCCATGGCGCCAGAAAGTTTGATAACTTCTACTTGCTGGCCTTTTTTAAAGAAATGTTCTTTAGCTGATTTGACATATTTTGTTGCCACCTTCAAAGTCCCTTTGCTTAAGCTTTGGTTTTCCTTTGATGCAACCATTAGGCGGCATTTAGAGATCCCAAGATCAAGTAATTCAAAAATACCATTAGCTCCATGCTCTATTAAGACATCTTTACCTGCAATCCCAAGATCTGCAGCTCCATGTTGAACAAATACAGGAACATCGCTTGCCCTGATAACTATAACTTTAATATCTTTTAGGTTAGTATCTAAAATTAGTTTTCTACTTTCAAGTTCTTTTTTAGATACAGAAAGCCCTGCTTTCTCAAGAAGAGGGAGTGTTTGGTCTAATATTCGACCTTTAGAAAGTGCGATCGTTAACATGTCAGTATATCAATTATTAGTTTAGTGCTGAACGCGCTCTATGTCTGCTCCCAGCATTTTAAATTTTTCTTCAATCATCTCATAGCCACGATCAAGATGATAGACGCGTTCAATTGTTGTTGACCCCTGTGCAGCGAGTCCAGCTAACACTAGACTAGCAGAAGCTCTAAGATCTGTAGCCATAAGATTGGCGCCAGTTAATAATTTTACTCCTTTACACACAACAGTGTTGCCTTCGAGCTTAAGGTTTGCTCCCATACGACTGAGCTCAGGAACATGCATAAAACGATTTTCAAAAATAGTTTCTGTAATAGTACTACTTCCTTCGGCGATAGAATTCAGAGCCATAAATTGGGCTTGCATATCTGTTGGAAAATTTGGATACGCACTAGTTCTTATATCAACTGGCTGAGGCCTTCTTCCTTTCATGTCAAGTTTAATTGAATTTTGGTTTGTTTGAATGTCCGCGCCAGTTTCGATAAGCTTACCAATAACTGCTCGCATAGAGTCTGGCTCAATATTATTAACAATAATTTTACCTCCAGTTATTGCAGCTGCAACTAAATAAGTTCCTGCTTCAATTCGATCTGGACAAATGGTGTAATCAATACCACTTAGATGATCAACCCCTTGAATTACAAGGGTAGAGGTATTTTCACCTATAATTTTTGCGCCCATTTTTTTAAGACATAAAATTAAATCTGTCACTTCTGGCTCTTGTGCTGCATTGTTAATAGTTGTAGTTCCCTTAGCAAGAGTTGCAGCCATTATTATATTTTCAGTTGCTGTTACAGAAATTAAATCAAAATTAATTTGGGTTCCAATGAGTTCATTTGTACTCGCATAAATATATCCATTTTTAACTTCAATTTTGGCGCCCATTTTTTCTAAAGCATTAAGATGTAAGTTAACTGGACGAGTTCCAATAGCACAACCACCTGGTAGTGAAATTTTAGCTTTTTTATATTTTGCTAGCATTGGACCTAAGGTTAAGATTGATGCTCGCATTGTTTTTACTAGCTCGTATTCTGCCGTGAGGTTTGTAAGGTTTGAAGAATCAATTGAAATTGAACTATCCTCCTCTAATACAAAGTTTGAACCCATGTCCATTAATAATCTAAGGGTAGTTGAAACATCACTTAATTGAGGTGTATTTGCTAATTTAAGGGGTCCATCAGCAAGGATTGAGGCAAAAAAAATTGGCAGGGTAGCATTTTTTGAACCAGATGTTCTTATAGTGCCACTAAGAGGAGTACCACCATGAATTACTAATTTATACATAAGCTAAGATTTTTCAAGCATTTTTTGAATTAATTTTTTAATGCCTTGGCGCTTTATTTTGGAGTTATAGCCCATTTTTTCTATATCTACTATGCTAATAGATTGATACTCTAGGTCATAAATTTTCCAACGATTTTTACGAATCAATTTAAGAGTGACAGAAGTACTGTCCTTTTCGCTTTTAAGGGATACTGAAACATTTATTCTAGCAATATTTTCATTTTGAATATAATCTTCATCGACAGAAACTTTAATGTCTTCCCATATAGCTAAATCTGCCAATATGCCAACATATTCGTTAATTAGAGAATTTTTAATATCACGTTCAAATATTTTTCTTTCTCTTAATTCTAACTGATCCCAGAAGTCTCCTAAAGCCAACTCAGTACTATATTCAAGGTCTATATATGGAAGAATTTTCTTTTTTGTGAGGTTTAGTGTTGAAGCTAAAGTTCCATTATTCTGAGACTGAAGTTCAATAAAAGAGCAGACAACATCATTAATAATGGCTTCAACCTGAATAGTTGGATTATCTTTAGCTATTATTGGTGAAATAGATGGGCAGTTTTCTGAGGCAAATATAATCCCGATAAAAGATAAATTGATCAGGAAAGCCTTTAAAATATTAGGTACAAATTTCATGTTTGCTATTGTACTATATTTGTGAAATAAATTAATGAAATGCACAATCAAAATATAAAAATAAAACTTAAAAATCTTACCAAAGAGCCAGGCGTATACAAAATGCTTGATAAGTCAGGAGATGTTATTTATGTTGGTAAAGCAAAAAATTTAAAAAATCGCGTTTCAAACTATTTTAGTAGCTCAAACCATAATACAAAAACTCAACTTCTTCAGAAAAATATAGATGATTTTTCTATTATTATTACAAAAACTGAAACCCAGGCACTTCTTCTTGAAAACGAGCTTATTAAGCAGTTTAAACCTAAATTTAATATACTTTTAAAAGACTCTAAAAGCTACCCTTACATTTATCTCAGTAATGATGTTCATCCACGTTTAGGAATGTTTAGGGGTAAAAAAAATAAAAATTATCATTATTTTGGGCCATACCCATCTTCTCACATTGCTCGTGATGCCTTAGCACTTCTTAAAAAGATATTTAAAGTAAGGCAATGTACTAATAGTTTTTATAGGGCTCGCTCTCGCCCATGTTTAGAGTATCAAATTGGTTTATGCAGTGCGCCATGTGTTGGCAAAATTTCTGATAATAAGTATGAGCAAGATGTTGACATGGTTTCACTTTTTTTGAATGGTAAGGCAAGCAAGCTTCTAAACCAGGTTTCTCAGAAAATGAAAGATGCTTCTATTAATCTTGATTTTGAAGCTGCAGCTAAATATCGAGATCAGCTTATTGGCTTAAGAACAATTCAAGAGAGGCATGGATCTCAATTTAGCTCTGATATGGACGTTGTAAGTATTGTAAATGATGCTGATATTCATTGCATCGAATTAGTATTTGTAAGAGGTGGAAAACAAGTTGGAAGTGAAACTTTTTTTCCAAAAAATGCAAAAAACGATTCTTGTGAAGTAGTTCTAAGTGCATTTCTCCCGCTATATTATTTAGGCACAAAAACTCCAAAGGAGATAGTATTAAGCCACAAGCTAAAAGATAAGTCTGTATTGGAGGCTGGTTTATCTACTAAACTTATTCAATCTCCTAGAGTAGATAAGAAACATTATTTGGAGATGGCTACGCTTAACGCAAAAGAAAATTTAAAACAATACTTGCTATTAAGATTCACTAAGAAAAAACAGCTTGAAGGAATACAAAAAATATTGGCATTAAAAACGCTACCAAAGGTTATGGAGTGCTTTGATATAAGTCATACTATGGGAGAGGCAACAACTGCCTCATGCGTAGTGTTCGAAATGGGACTCCCAAAGGTTAGCAATTATAGGCAATTTAATATTAAAGACATAACGCCGGGTGATGATTATGCTGCAATTAACCAGGCAGTATATCGAAGATATTCGCGTCTCCTTAATTCAAAAAAAGCTATGCCTGATATAGTATTTATTGATGGTGGCTTAGGCCAGCTTAATCAAGCAATTATGGTTATGAACTCAATTGGAGTAGATTCAGTAATGTTGGTTGGAGTTGCTAAAGGTGAAGGAAGAAAAGCAGGACTAGAGACTCTTATTACAGTTGAAGATGAAAAAGTCAAAAAAATAACGCTTTCCCCCTTTGATCCAGCCCTTCTTTTAATAAATCATATTAGAGATGAATCTCATAGATTTGCAATAAAAAATCATCGTAAAAAAAGAGCAAAGAAACGTACTTCGTCTTCTTTAGAACTAATTAAAGGGGTTGGTGCAAATAAAAGAAGTGCCCTTTTAAATCATTTTGGAGGGCTTCAAGAAGTGCAAAATGCAAGCGTTGATGAGTTACAGAAAGTAGTAGGCATTAATTCTAAATTAGCGATTAAAATAAACGAATCATTTAAGAAATAATTTAAACTATGATTATATTATTACCATTTATTGCAGCACTTATAGCAAGCTATGTTATTTGGAAGTTCAATACCAGAATATTGGGAAAGAGGCTTGCACTATCTAAAGTTGCAACCTGGGTAGTTGTAGCGACATTTATGATTTATTTTATATTTTCAGTGCTATCTTTAATTATAGAGAGTTTTTAGGCTTTACTTGATATAACAAAAGTATTTAAGTGTTTTGTGCTAGTGACTATTCGATTTGTTGCGTTTACAATGATCGATAATCTGGATACCTCCCAAACTGGAAGGTCTCTCATATGATCCCCTATATAATCAAAATTTCTCTCACCGTACCGCTCCACTAGAGTGTCAGCTTTATTATGACTCGATAAGTTAAAGTCTTTATTACTAGCCATAACATCATCAAAAATCTTAAGGTGCTTGGCAACTGCAAAAGCATAATTTTTATGTGAAGCAGTAGCAAGAATTATTTTAGAGCCTTCTTTTTTTCGCTTCATTATGTAACTTATAACATTATCATTGTATGGTAACTCAGGGATATTAATTTCAAATCTCCTAACCAATTGATCTTTTAAATATCCCTTTCCCTTCCATAACCAAAAAAAATAATGTGCGAAAAGCCATGGACTTTTGCTTAACACTCCTAAAGAAGATAAAAATAATAGATCCGTATCAATTAGGGTGTGATCTAAATCTACAATTAATGGAATAGATTTAGTTTCCACTATCTAATTCACTCCATTTTTCATATAGTAATACCACTTCTTTTTCCATAGAACTTAATTTAATTGTCAAATTTTGTGCATCAGGGTTTTGATAAAATTCAGGATCAGATAGTAATTTTTGAGACATTGAAATTTCATTTTCGAGATCTTCAATCTTTTCAGGTAGTAATTTTAATAGTTGCTGGTCATTGAATGAAAGCTTTTGTGAAATATTTTTAGGTTTAGGTTTTAGTTCATCATCTTTTTTAGGTTTGGTATTTATTTTTTCATGTTTTTGCAGGATATAGTCATCATAACCTCCAACATACTGATCAATAATAGCATCACCTTCCATAACGATTGTTGAGCTTACAATGTTATTTAAAAAAGTTCTGTCATGTGATATCAGTAAAAGTGTTCCAGCATAGTCGACTAACATTTCTTCTAATAATTCAAGCGTTTCGACATCTAAGTCGTTGGTTGGCTCATCAAGAACTAAGAGATTAGCAGGTTGAGATAGTATTTTGGCTAGCATTAATCGGTTTTTTTCACCACCCGAAAACATCTTAATCGGAGCCATCGCCTGTTTTCCTGTAAATAAAAACTGTCGCATATAGCCAATTACATGTTTGCTCTTTCCATTAATGTCTATGAAATCTTTGCCTCCAGATACAAAATCCATAGCCTTCATATTGGGGTTAAGCGACTCTCTCATTTGATCAAAATAGGCTAGCTGAATAGTTTTTGAACGCCGGATATTTCCTTCATCTGGATCAAGCTCACCGAGAAGAAGTTTGATTAATGTTGATTTTCCTGATCCGTTGCCTCCAATAATTCCTATTTTTTCACCTTTTAAGACTAAAAGAGAGAATAGCTTTACGAGCTCAAGTTTGCCAATTTTATAACTTACATTCTTTACTTCAAAAACTAGCTTAGAGACTCGCTTCTCATCTTCTAACGCATGAATTCTAACTTGACCTTGATGTTTACGTTTATTTACAAACTGTTTTCGCATATCCTCAAGAGCTCTGACGCGTCCTTCATTTCTAGTTCGCCTTGCCTTTATTCCTTGACGAATCCAAGTTTCTTCTTGGGCAAGTTTTTTATTAAACCTTGCGTTTTCAAGCTCTTCACTATTAAGAAGGTTTTCTTTTCTTTTTAGGTAGTCTAAATAACCACAGTCAAATATTGAAAGTTTTCCCCGATCGAGGTCAAAAATCTTATTAACTATACCGTTTACAAATGATCGATCATGACTGATAAGAATTAGAGTTCCATGAAAGTCTTTGAGCATTTTCTCTAAATCAAGAATTGCAGTGATATCCATATGGTTTGTTGGTTCATCAAGCAATAAAAGTTCTGGCTCTTGAACAATCGCCTTAGCAAGCATTACTCTTCTTTTCCAACCGCCTGAAAGTGTTGAAAGTCTTGCTGTTGGTTCTAATTTAAACCGATTTAAAATTGTTTCAATTTGATGTAAATAATGCCATAAGTCTTTACTTTCTATTTCATTCTGTAGTTGAGCGCTTTTATCAATATCGCCTACTTGTATTGAGTCATGATAGTCAGCAAGGAGTTTTCCAGTTTCGCCGAGCCCTCGGGCAACAATATTAAATAGTGAATAATCATTATCTTCTGGAGGTTGTTGTTCTAAGTAACTTATTCTAGTGTTATTTTTAACCTTTAAATTACCATCATCAGCTTGAATCAATCCTGCTAAAACTTTCAAAAAGCTTGATTTACCCTCACCATTTCGACCAATTAGGCCTATCTTATCGCCTTTAAGGATGGTCGCATTAATCTCATCTAAGATAACTTTTTCAGAAAATCTAAGGGAAATATTGTCTAAGGTTATAAGTGGCATACGTTAAAATTATAATTTTAAATAACAGCTATATGAATGCGTTATTTTATTCAATTTGTGCTTACACTTTTACTTATTCAAGGAGCCTTTGCTGAAAGTATTGAGGCTAAGGACTTTGAAACACTTTATCAGGAAAACCGATACACTGTTTTAATTGAAAATATTCGATGCCCTGTATGTCAAGGTCAGAGTATTGGTGGTTCAAATTCTAGTCTTGCTGGTGACCTTCGTGAACAAGTACGTAAAATGATATTAAATAATAAATCTGATAAAGATATTTATTTATTTATGGTTGAGCGATATGGTGATTTTGTTAACTTTAAGCCACCAATTAATAGCAAAACATATCTATTATGGTTTGCCCCTCTTCTCTTATTAGTTTTATGTTCGATTTATTTATTTAGAATAACAAGAAATAAAAACATACATCTTTCCAGCTCAGATAGCGATATCGAAAGAGCTAAAAAATTATTAAAGTGATAAATTCAAATGCTACCATGAACAATAATACTGAAATTAGTGATTTAATAGTCAAAGCATATAAGCATCAAAAAAATGGTGAGCTTTCTGTTGCAATACAAGTATGGAATGAGCTAATAAATCATAGTTTGGTAACGCAAGAACTGTCTTCTAATGCTCATTTGAATCTTGGAAATTTACACTTACAGCAGGGTAATAATGATATTGCTTATGAAAGTATGACTAAAGCAATAAGTTCAAACCCAAACAGCTCCGAAGCTTTTTTCTGTTTGGCTTATATGGAACAAGAAAAAGAGAATTTCAATAAGGCTATTAATTTTTTTGAAGCGGCATTAAAGATTAAGCCTGAAGATATTGGTGCCATAAATAATTTGGGTAACTGTTTTGATCGGTTAAATAAAAGTCATGAATCAATTAAGACTTATTCAAGAGCAATATCTTTAGATTCAGAATATATTGCAGCTTATTATAATCGAGGAAATGCTTACTCTAAAATAGCAAAGGATAAGTTGGCTTTGAAAGATTTAAATAAGGCGATTGATTTAGACAATACTTTTTATCAAGCATATTATAATCGTGGCTCAGTATATGGGCGATTAGGAAAAATTGAACTAGCTGAAAAAGATTTTAAAAGAGCTAAAGAGCTTGCAAAGTTAGAGATTGAACAATCAAACAAATAATAGGATTAAGGTGAGTGATCTAGACGAAAATAAATTAATAGCAGAAAGAAAATCTAAATTAGCATTGCTTAGAGAATCAGGTAATCCATTTATTAATGATTTTAAGCCTCAAAACCTAGCAAGCTCTATTCATGAAAAGTTTGATAGCTTTTCAAATGAGGACCTTCAAGAAGCGGGAGAATTTGTAACTGTTGCTGGACGATTAATGCTCAAGAGAATAATGGGTAAAGCAAGCTTTGTTCAGCTTCAAGATACTTCAGGTCAAATTCAACTTTTTGTGACTAGAGATGAGCTGGAAGAGGGCTTCTACAATGAGCAATTCAAGAAGTGGGATATTGGTGACATAATTGGAGCATCTGGGGTTCTTTTTAAGACTCAAACCGGAGAGCTATCTATTCGAGTGGGTGATATTAAATTATTAACAAAATCACTAAGACCTTTGCCAGAAAAATTTCATGGACTAACAGACCAAGAGACAATATATCGCCAAAGGTATGTTGATTTAATTATGAATGAAGGATCGAGAAAAGTTTTTCAGAGAAGATCTGAAATAATTTCTTACATTAGGCAATTCTTCATTAGCCATAGCTATCTTGAGGTAGAAACTCCTATGATGCAAATCATTCCTGGAGGCGCAGCAGCAAAGCCGTTTATTACTCATCATAACGCTTTAGATATGGATTTATATTTAAGAATTGCTCCAGAGCTTTATCTTAAAAGGCTAGTAGTTGGAGGGTTTGACAAGGTTTTTGAGATCAATCGTAATTTTAGGAATGAGGGACTCTCTCCAAGACATAATCCTGAATTTACAATGATTGAGTTTTATGAGGCTTATGCAAATTATCATGACTATATGGACTTAACTGAAAACTTATTTAAAGGTATTGCAATTGATGTTTGTAAATCAGCAAAAATAAAATTTCAGGGTGATGAATTCGATTTTTCAAAACCGTTTGAGCGATTAAGTGTGTTTGATTCAATTTTGAAATACAATCCTAAGTTATCAGCTTCTGACCTTTCAGAAGCTAATGTTAGGACTACTGCTAGTAATTTGGGAATTCAACTTAAAGAGAACTGGGGTTTAGGAAAGATTCAAATTGAAATCTTTGAAGAAACTGTTGAGGAAAAATTAATTCAACCAACTTTTGTTACTGAGTATCCTACAGAGGTATCTCCTTTGGCTAGACGCAATGATCAAAATTCATTTATTACTGATCGCTTTGAACTCTTTATTGGTGGCCGTGAAATAGCAAATGGATTTTCGGAGCTCAATGATCCTGAAGATCAGGCCCAAAGGTTCAAAGACCAGGTTAGTGAAAAAGATGCAGGAGACGATGAAGCAATGCATTATGATGCTGATTATATTAGAGCCCTTGAGTATGGAATGCCCCCAACCGCAGGAGAAGGTATTGGTATTGATCGTTTAGTTATGCTATTTACAGATTCAGCGTCAATAAGAGATGTTTTATTATTTCCTCATATGAGACCTGAGTATGAGAAGTAGTTTAAGAATTTCTAGTTAGCATTATGATTCCAGTTTTAACTATTGATGGACCTAGTGGAGTAGGGAAGGGGACTGTAGCAAACATAATAGCTCATGAGCTGAAATGGAATTTATTGGACTCTGGAGCAATATACCGAGCTTTTGCTTTGGCGGCTTCTAAGCGAAATATTAAGATTGATAATACTGATGAACTGCTGAAGTTAGCATCCAACCTCGATTTGAAATTTGAGTCAGACCCCCACAAAAATAAACTCAGTGTTCATCTTGATAATATTGAAGTTTCAGCTGAACTTCGAACTGAAGAAACTGCAGAGCTTGCTTCAAAATTTGCTATGATTGGCCCTCTTAGGGAGTCACTCTTAATAAGGCAGCAAAAGTTCAAGCAGCCTCCAGGATTAGTTGCTGATGGTCGAGATATGGGAACTGTTGTATTCGAAAGTGCGCCTTTTAAGGTATTTTTGACAGCAAATGTGGAAGAAAGGGCACAAAGACGACTAAAACAGTTGCACGACAATGGTATTGCTGGTATCCTTTCGCAAACTTTGGAAGAGGTTCAAAAGAGAGACGAGAGGGACGCAAGTCGCAAACATTCTCCTTTAATTGCTTCAAAAGATGCATTGATTATAGATACATCGAATCTTACAATTAATGAAGTCGTTGCAAAAGTGATGGCGTTAGTTAAGACTTGAGCGGTCAAGTCTTTATTTTTTAATTAACCCGATATGATTTAAGCTTAAACCGACACAGCTTAATAATTACCGGTCAACATCGAGATAAATATGTCAGAATCATTTTCCGAGCTATTTGAAAATAGCGAAATACAACAAAACGTAAAACCTGGAGCCCTTTTAATGGGAACTGTAGTCAGCATGAATCGCGAAAAAGCGATTATTAATGTGGGACTAAAGTCTGAAGGTTTTATTTCATTACACGAATTTAAAAATGCTAAAGGCGAGCTTGAGATCACTGAAGGTGATGTTGTTGAAGTCGCACTTGACTCAATTGATGATGGCTTAGGTCACACTCTTTTGTCACGTGAAAAAGCGAAACGCATTAAGATGTGGCAAGAGCTTGAAAACGCCATGAACACTAAAGAAGTTGTTAAAGGTATTGTTACAGGCTCAGTTAAGGGTGGTATGACAGTTGATATTGGTGTTATCAAAGCATTCTTGCCTGGTTCTTTAGTAGACGTAAGACCTGTTAAAGATTTTGATTTCTTACTAGGTCAAGAAATTGAGGCTCTTGTTATTAAAATGGACGAAGTTAGAAATAATATTGTTATTTCTAGAAAGGCTGTTATGCAGGAAGTTAACTCAGCTGATAGAGAGGCTTTAATTGAAAATCTTGATACTGGTAAAGAAGTTGAAGGAATTGTTAAAAACTTAGCTGATTATGGCGCATTTGTTGATCTTGGTGGCGTAGATGGGTTACTTCACATTACAGATATATCTTGGCAGAGAGTTAACCATCCATCAGAGAAGCTAGCAATAGGTGATAAGATAAAAGTAAAAATTCTTAACTACGATAAAGAAAAAATGCGTGTTTCTTTGGGGCTTAAGCAATTAACACCGAGTCCTTGGGACAATATATCAGAGAGGCTTCCAATGGGCAAAAAAGTTTCGGGTGTTGTTTCAAACTTAACTGATTATGGTGCATTTGTAAGAATTGAAGAGGGTGTTGAAGGACTTGTTCACGTGAGTGAGATGGACTGGACAAATGCTAACGCTAGGCCTTCTAAGTTTGTTAAGCTTGGACAAGAAGTTGATGTTGTAGTTCTTGATGTTCAAGAGTCTAAACATAGAATTTCTCTTAGTATGAAGCAAGCAAAAGAAAATCCTTGGGAAGCATTCGAGGGGACGCATAATAAAGGCGATATGATTAACGTAACTGTTAAGTCAATTACTGACTTTGGTCTTTTTGTTGGCCTTCCAGGTGGAATTGATGGGCTTATTCATTTAGCAGATATCTCATGGGAGAAGCAGTCTGCAGATCAAATTGTCTCAACTTATTCAAAGGGACAAGAGCTTGATGTTGTAATTCTTAATATAGATGCTGAAAAAGAACGAATTTCTTTAGGAATTAAACAGTTGACTTCAGATGATTTCTCTCAATATGCAACTGCAAACTCTAAAGGCTCCATTGTCAAAGGCGTCATCCAAGAGGTTGATGCTAGAGGTGCTGTTGTATTGTTAGCAGCCGGAATAACTGGTTATCTTAAGGTGTCTGAAATTTCTCAAGATAGAATTGATGACGCATCGACTGTATTAAAAGAAGGTGCAGAGGTTGAAGTCGCTATTACTTTAATTGATAAAAGAACACGAAAAGTAAATTTAAGTATGAAGGCTAAAGATTCAGTTCAAGAGAAAGCAGTCATGGATGACTATAACAGTCAATCGACTCAAACTTCTGGATCAACACTCGGTGATCTCTTAAAAGAAGCTAAAGATAAATAATTAATTAAAGCTGTTATACCAAGGTATAGCAGCTAATTATATGAAAAAAATCGACCTTATTGATGTAATATCTAAAGAAACTAGAATTACACGCTCAGAAGCAAAACAATCTGTTGAAATTATCCTTGAAGAAATTAGCTTAGCAGTGATTTCTGGAAAAGGTGTTGAAGTAAGAGGTTTTGGTGGTTTTCAAAAACGTCATCGTAAAGGCAGAATGGGTATTAATCCAAAGACTGGCGAAAAGACTGAAGTTTCTGAAAAATTTGTTCCTTTTTTTAAGCCTGGAAAACTTCTCAAAGAGGCTGTTAATAAAGGCTAATTTACGATTGATTAATGAACATTAGTTCAGTATAATTTCTCGTTTTTATATGGGGCGTTAGCTCAGTTGGTAGAGCATCGGACTTTTAATCCGCTGGTCGAGCGTTCAAGTCGCTCACGCCCCACCATATACCATAAGGGTTTCCAGTCAAGGAAGCCCTTTTTTGTAACATAAATCTTAGCATTTCGTGCAAATTTCGTGCACTTAAGTGGAGGTTTATCGTGGCAACTATACAAAAGATACTCAATACAAACAATTCGTCCTATCGTGTGTTTATTCGCAAGCAAGGACTCAAAACATTAAGCAAAACATTTCCTACTAAAAAGCTAGCTAAAGAGTTTGCTCTAAGTATGGAAAGTGATATTTCAGCAATGATGTCAATTAGAGGTAGAAGTAGTAATACATTATTCAAACATCTTGTAGATGAATACCTTCTAAAAGAATACACTGGCTCAAGACCTAAAGCACAGGCTAAGATACTAGAGTTCTGGACTGATATTATTGGTGAAAGAGTTATTATGGATATTACTAAAAATGATATTTATGTAGCATTAGAGCTGCTTCCCAGTAACTTTAGTAATGCAACAATTAACCGCTATAAAGCAGCTATTTCAGTTGTATTTTCTTATGCCTGTAGGGCTTTTGATTTACCAACAAATCCTGTCCGCAAAATCCCCTCTCTGCCAGAGAATAATGAGCGAATAAGGTTCTTATCAGAAGCTGAAAGAACGCGTCTATTTAGCTCTTGTAGAGGCTCTCAGTGGGATAAATTGTACCTATTAGTACTGCTTGCCATAACGACTGGAGCACGCAAGGGAGAACTTACTAAACTCAGTTGGAATGACATCGATTTTGATAGAAGAACTGCCTATGTTGCTACCACTAAAAATGGTCAGCCTAAAGTATTGCCTTTGACCGATTCAGTTATTAAAGAGCTGACACTATTTGATACCAAAGATACTAGTCTAATCTTTGCCTCTAAGATTAAAGAAGAGGTTGCTTATTGCTTTACGAAGCCTTGGAAGAAGGCACTCGAAGACGCCGAAATTAAGGACTTTAGATTCCACGACCTTCGTCATTCGTGTGCGTCGTATTTAGCCCAATCTGGGGCTTCATTGCTCGAGATAGCAGATGTTCTAGGACATAAACAAATCAACGTGACTAAGCGTTATGCCCATCTATGTATAGAGCACAAGTCGAGTCTTATTAATAGAGTGATGGGTGGTATTTAGTTTCAGAATAAACTACAATACATTTCTATGGATGACTTGATAAGAAACAAAATTATCTCAGCTAATGAGGAGTTTCAAGGCTTATGGCAAAAGCGGATTTCTAATCAACTTTCTTGGTGGGGTTCTGAGTATGACCGCGATAATGAGGAGTTTATTGATATAGCCCTAAACAGTGAAATGACGAAAATGCAAATTCTTTTGTTGAAGCTTGCAATTCACGAATGTAATAATAAAGGAATTCATCCAAATGACGAAAATTCAAATGAAATATTTGATAAATATTATGAATTAGCAGCTGACGTCATTTATTCTAGTCACATTCCAGAAGAAGATAGATATTTGCCTCAAAATTCTTGGGAAGATGATGGCTGGGGCGTTGCTCAGCGTGGTCGATTAGCGTCTAATTTTTCCTCCCCAATTGTAAATAAAATTGTTAATATAGAGAAAGGAAAAAGACCTAACATTCTTTTTCATAATCGAGAAAAAATTACTGAAGCTGCAACTCTTTATCTTAAGTCGAAAATTCGTGATAAAGAGATTGACCATTTGTTTTTAAAACTTCTTTCAGATATAGAAATTATTGCTTGCATTGAAAAGTTTGGTATGTCTAAATATTTTGCTCCAGATGATAAACCTTGGGGGAGGCTCCTTAAACGAAAAGACTTAATTGAAGAGGAGGAAGACTCACTTTCCCACTATAAAGATGTGTTAAGTGGGATTTGGCCAATGAAGCTTTTTATTTGGTTTTTAGGTATTAGCATCTTTACAATTATTGCTTCAAATTTAGTTTTTTTTATTCCAAGCAATGCAGGCGATTTTGTTTCAATTATTCTAATTATTATTTGGTTTTGGGATTATAAAGGTTCTAAAAAAGCTGCCAAAAATGCGTTAAATAATTTTGAAACTAGTTTTCCAACATTAAATTTAGTTGAAAAGATGGAGAATTTTTATTTCCTAATTAGAACTTCTTCTCCATTACCAGTTAGCAAGATAAGAAAAGATGTGAAAAATTGGGAGGATTGTCCAGGATTCAATGTTTCTATTCCTGATAGCTTAAAGTCTTTAATTACTGATATGGAGAGAAGAGGAGTCAAGTGGATATGAGAAAACTACTCCTATTCCTGCTATTATTTTCTTTATCAACAATTAGTATGGCAAAGGTTGGAGATACCTATTCTTGCAAAATGGTGGAATATTGGTCAACTGAGAAGTGGTGGGAAGGCAAAGTAGAAAAAAGAGCACTAGAAACTTTTTCATTTAAAAGAGAAATGACTTCATATGGTGATTCAATTACTATTACTCCTGGTTATTATGAAGGGAGTTTAAATTTTTCAAGTGGTTATTTTGATGTGACTGATACTTATGGTGTTGAGAATTTTACTGCCGAAGGATACCGAGTTTATATGACTTATGACAACCAATATAATAAAGATGACCCAATTGAAGAAATTGGATGGTTTAACTGGGTTCTTCTATATCCTCGAGGCATAGATTCTGTTTTAGCTACGTGTAGGATTATTGATTAACCAATACATTAAACCCCTATTCTATAGGAGTTAAAGAGTCTTACAGCTTGACTTTCTAACCATAATGTTGTATAATACACCCCTCAGAAACGAACAAATAATCCCTTCATCAAATGAAACGGGAATCGGCATCTATAGCCACTAAATCAGTTTCTGTTGTAACCCGTAAATAAAGAGACTAGCCTTTCTGGCTAATAATTCAATTAACTAAATTATCATTTACTTAAGAGGAGCTTTATGAATCAATTACAAATCAATAACCCAACAATTATAAATGGTTTTGACTATTCAACTGTCCAGGGCAGAGTTAAGGCGTTTCATTCAGACCATCAAGACGGTCAAATACTAACTGAAATTGTCTCGAATAACAAAGACACAGGAGAAGTAATCTTTAAAGCCCACGCAGTTATCGATGGCGTAATAAAGGCCACATCACACGCTATGGAAATTAAAGGCACTAGTAACATTAATATGACATCTCATATTGAGTGTGCTGAAACAACTGCAATTGCTAGAGCATTAGCGATGTGTGGATATATGCAAAAAACTCAACTTGAAAGTTTTGAAGAACTTGAAAATGCGAGACTCCAAAGAGAAGAAATAGCAAAAAAAGAAAAAATGCTTAAGACAAACATTGCGCGCCTTTCAATAAAATTTAAAAAAGCTATAGATTTAAAGGATGACAAAGGAATTCAAGAGGTGCAAACAGAGCTTAGGAAGGCTTATGATAAGGAGGATTCTCTTCGTAAAGGAGTCAATGCAACGCTAAGTGATAAGCAGGTGGAGTATTTGGTTGAACGTCAACAACTAATGTCTGAACAAAGAAGGATTGAGAGAGATAGGAGAGAGTCTGTTATTAGTAAGCGTGCCAACAGGTTACGTGAGAAGGAGTTATTTGGTTAGTAGTCAATATAACTAATATGAGGCGTTAGTTAAAAGCTAGCGCCTTGCTATTTATTGTGAAAATTTTGATAGTCCAGCAATATAGCGCTTAATGAGGAATGATAGTCGCTAAATATCAATCTATCATCTGGCCAAACACACACTTCAACTGGTGGAAGTTCAAGTATCTTTACAGCCATTTCTGCTTTAATTTCAGCCATTAACTCTAAAGAGACAAGCTCTGCCTTATGTTGAGCTGAACTTAGCTCGCTAGCAAAAGAACATTGAGTTAGAAGTAAAAGCAATATAAATCGTTTCATATTAACAATTCTAGGCAGCAAATGTGAATGCATTATGTTTTCTTAATGAAGTTATGGAGTAGATTGAACCATACTAAATAAAAGTGTATATACTCAGCCTTAATTATGTTTCAAGTAGGAGTTACATCATATTTCTATCCTAAGCCTTCTACCCATTCCATTCACTCCTGGATGGATATTTACTCCTTTCTACGGGATGCTGATTCATTACTTCTCCAAGTATAAGAAGACAGGAATTGCCCTGATAGTCCTATTTTTTGTTCCCTATGTTGGTGTGATTGTTTCTCTTATCTTTTGGCTTAGTTCTTGCTCTGATATGTCGGTATGCCTTCAAGATAGTTTCTGGGATACGCCTTGAATATGGATTCCATCTTTATGACTGTTTGGCTTCTCGTCATCCCCCTTGCGGGTTTAATCCTTATATGGGGTCCAAAGTATCGTAAGCTTGCAGTTCTTCTTATATTAATAGGTCTAAGCCCTTACGCTGCAACGGGCTACTCAGCCTATCAAATTTATGATAACTGCGAATTTAAAGACGGCCGATGCTTTTACGATGTTCTCTGGGATACCCCTTGATTGACTTTCTTAATTCAGTTCCACTCTATCCAGGATGGTTATTTCTCTTCTTTTTTGGACTATTTTTCATAAAGCTTACAAAGCATCGTAGGCTTGGAAAAGCAATCATAATAGTATTCTCTATTCCTATTTTTTTTATTGTTGCATCAATGTTTTTTGGGATATGGTTAATGGAGACTAACCCAGGAGTTTTTCCAGGTGGGGAGGCTTTTACCGGTTAATGGCAGCTCTATTATTTCTTATAGTCCTAGGCTTTCTATGGCTTGCACTACCTCAAGATAATAAGAAGGTAGCAAATACTCAATACTTGATTATTATTATTATATTTCTCTTAGTAATATTGCTAGGAATCTACTTTACTGTGGCTCTTTATAACGGATGGATAGTATTAGGCTTATGAAAACAAACGAAAACATAATAGCTAAAAAGTATTGGGTTACCTGGGGACTAACTACTGGACTAGGGATTTTTATCCTTTTGATACAGCTAGGTATCTACAATTACCGCCCAATATGCTCACCAGTGGTAGGTTGCGGTTATGAAGTTCCATTATTTTTAACAATTCTCATTTCAATTTTATTACTAATTACTCGGGTATTTAGAAAGAATAAGTTAAAGCTAATAACTCCTTCAATGCTTGTGGTCTTTTCATTTCTTATTCTTATCTTTACTTTTTCTTCAGAAAAGAGGTTTAATGAAAGTATGACCTCCCTTGCTAAAAACATTCAAGAGTTATGTATTTCAAATGAAGAATGTCCAATAACCTTATCTACCGCTTTTGATGATGTAAAGCTAGTTAAGGCTGGCACTATATGGACTCTAGAAGGCGACGAAGATGAAATTATAGAAAATACAACTAACATTATTGCCGCAGGATATATTAACTCAAGTTCTTATAGATATAAGTTAAAGCCTTACTATGGCTTTATGTCCTTTGACTACAGAGCAACTGGAAGTAACTTTAAACTGGAGTGGGTATCAGGTGAGGCAAAGGTCATAAGAGCTAGAGTTACTAATGATGAGAGCCCCAAACTTCTTTTGGAGGTTTACTGTGAGCCGGGCGGTGAGACTTGCTATGAAAATGAAATTGGAACATCATATTTATAGTTGTTATGTATAGTATGAAGAAATTAATTATTATTGCATTTTTGATTTATCTAGGATTCTTTTCTTACGCAAGATGGAGCGTTGAAAAGGAAGCTTGTTTTATTGATGAAGTGTGGATTTGCTGATGAAAATATTCCTAAAAATACTCCTAGTGTTATTTATTATTGGTGCTTTTTTCAGGTGGATGGGGCATCAAGAACTTAAGTCTCTAATAGAGGAAGGATATTTAGATAGTGATTACACACAGTTAGAGCTCGCTATATTATGTGAAAAATACGATGATGATGTTCAGCCTATCTTGGGTTGTATTACTGGTGGTGTTTGGTAATGAGGTTTACTATTCACAATTAGAGAGAGAGACTGAGCTGAGTATTATTATGGTGATACTCCCTAAAGAAGGACTAGTATGGCTTAATCGCTCGGATTGGTTTTAAGAGAAAAGCATATGAAAACAAAACATCCATACAATAAGCAAGTTAAATGGGTTGGTGTCTTTTTCCTAGTATTGACATTGGGAGGTATTATTTGGGGGTTCTTCTTGCTTAATAATTATTATATTTCTCTATCAATATAGTTAGCTATGAAGAAACTAATTAAAGTCGCTCTTGTATTAATTCCAATAGTAGTTATTTTTAATTGGTTTACATCAGACTCATCAGAAATAAGAAGGCTAATTGAGCAAGGCTATCTTAATGCTGACTATACGAAAGAAGATGTAAGAAAACTTTGCAATCCACAGACTGATGAAGAAAGAGAAGCTGCAAAGGGAGCTGACATTTTTCAAAGTTGTATTAATAATGGTGCTTGGTAATATAGATATGCACTCAGTTCAAACTGAAATATAATAAAAATATGAAAAAAGAATTGAATAACAACCTGCCTTCCTATTTGAAAGAATAGTCATTTTATTTTTCCCAATTCCATCCATTAATTGAATCTAAAAGATTTATTCTTTCTTTCTTAAGTTTAGATTTATTTTTGATTTGGTAAATAGCCCAGTGGTGCAATGATGAGTTTTCTCTTTGTGTAGGCAGTCTGTTGTATTTATCGAAAAAATCTTTCAATTTAGAAAAGTTTGACATCCAGGCTAATTCTTGTCTTGTTTCCCAAATAAAGCCTATATCATCAAGTTTGGCTATTCTTTCTTTTTTTAATTTACCCTGTTTTTTAAATTTCCTTTGTGAGCCAACCCAAGACCCCAGCCCAAAACCATCTTTGGTTTTATATGACTGTTTTATAGGCTTGGTAATATCATTAGTTATAGCGTATTCTTTTAATGCTTGATACCCCTTATTCCATATAACCTCATCAGACTCTTCCCAAGTCCAAAATTCAATAGATTCTAATAATTTAACTTTCTTATCAGATAGTTTATCTTGCCTTTTTCTGTTGTAAAGGCGAAATCTACCAATTAGAAAACCATTAAAAACTATATTTCCAAATGGCAATTTTTTATGGAGCTCACAATATTGTTTCAATGCTTCAAAATTTTTAAACCACAATGCTTCAACAGCATCCCAGTGCCAACCATTAATTGCTTCAAGCCTAACAATTCTTTCTGGACTCAATATATTTTTTTTATAGTTTTGTCTTTGAAAGCCAACCCAAAATCCAAGAGTTTCTCCTTCATCTACTTTTACTCCATCATCATTTACTTGATCATTGCGGGCTACGTCTGCAGTTTTATATATTTCTACATATTTTAGCAAAAGTTCAAAATTATAATCCCATAGAGCTTCTCTAGCATCCCAAGTCCACTTAGGCAATTGTTCCAACTTAGCTGCCTGAGCATTAGTAAGTTTGGCTCTATATTTAGGGTTTCGTTGTTGACTCACCCAGGACCCAAGATTATGATTATTTTCGGTGTGCTCATAAGGAACTAATGAGTGCCCCTCTCTCTCGACAAAAGATAGCAATATCCCATACCAAAAACTCCAATATGAAGTTGTTCTTTCAACAACAAGTGTAGAAAGAGCATCTGAAAAAGAAACGTCAACACTTGTTGGTAGGTCAATATGGATCTTTATTGAAGGGCTTCCTAACCTCCTCTTACTAGTTTTTCCAAGGGAAGTTCTAAAGTCTTCAAGCTCAATAACAAGGGTGTCATCGTGAGACTTTAAGGCGTTGATTACATCACATATTGGCTTAAAGTTGCTAGATTCAATTGAGTGAACTTGATTTTCGCCTGGACTAATAAAAACAGGAAGAATTATTGACCCCATTGTTTTATTGGGACTAAGCCTTATCGCTCTTCCTGTTGCTTGGATTATGTCTATTTCACTACCTTTGGGATCAATAAATGCAACTGCATCCAATGATGGTAGATCAATGCCTTCTGATAAACATCTTGCATTTGAAAGTATTCCAATATCAGCTTGATAAAGCTCTTTTAGTTGTTTAATTTTCTCCTTTCTTCTGTCTGTAGGCATTTTACTTGAAACAATATCTGACCAGATCTTTCCTGATGGCCTTTCATTCTTGTTGATTAATTCAAGTGAGCTTTGAATTTCTTCTGCAAAGTCTGTTGCATAAGGAATATTACTATGAAAACTAATCATTCGTTTTATATCAAAATCTTTTATAGCTTTTAAAACTCCAATTTGCGCTGCTAAAAACTTTGCATCATTATTTATCTCACTATACTCAGTCTTAATTAGTTCTCTTTGTTCTATAAATTGAGCAATCATTGGATCATCTATGCCAATAATAACTATTTGATAATCGGTAAGCTCGCCTATTTCGATTGCCTTAGAGAAACTTAAAGAGTGAAATACCTTTCCAAAAGATTTTTCATCACTCATATCAACAATCTCTAATCCCTTCTCCTTTGCGCGACTTTTAATTAAAGTTTTGAAGATCTTTGCAGTTGCTGTAGTAAAAAGTCTCTTATTAGATCTAATTTCACTTTCACTAAGTACAGTAGTAAATGCCTTGTCTTTTACGCCAGTACAACGATGAGCTTCGTCGGCAATTACAAGATCAAATGAAGGTATATTCTGATTTTTTTGAGCTTCTGCTATAACAGGTGAGGAATGATAAGTAGAAAAAATTACCTTATCTCCATCTAATCTAAGAAATTCTTGTATGGCTTTGGAGTCTGTAGTAGCTGGATAAAATACATCTTGCAAGTCTTCTTTAAATTTATCAGCACCTTTTTTATTCACCGTTCTATCAGAACATACACAAAGCACTTTAAGACTTGATTTACTCAAAAAGGTCCATTCACCAAGTGTTTGTGAAATAAGTTGTAAAGATGGAACTAGAACTAAAGTTAAGTTTGATTTTATTTGCTCTTTAATCCACAAAGTAGTATAGGTTTTCCCCGTACCACAGGCCATAATTAATTGTCCACGATCAGCATTAGAAAAGCCATTAATAACATCTTTGATTGCTTCTTTTTGATGTTCTTTTGCCGTGTGTTTTTTCTTTCTATTATTAACTGTAAGGTCTGAATAAGTTTCTGGATAGTTAATTGCTGAGTTTTGAAAATCTGATAATAAAAATAAAGTTACTGGCTTATCTTGTCTTTTCATTACGCGTCTGGGTTTAGGTCCAATATGATTCGTGGTCCCAATTAATAGTCGCTGGTGAATTTCTGGTCCATTAGATTCACTCAAGAAAGAATCGATATCTGGTTTGCTAATATAGAATTCGGGACCATAATTCTTTGCTTGAACTGCCCATATCTCTCCTGTTATTTTGTGCTCAAAGATAAGATCAATACCGTCATCAGGCCCCCACTTACCTGGCCATTCATCCCAAAGCCAAATCATTCCTACTTGAGTTGACCAATATTGGTGAACTTTTAAAAATGATTTTACAAAATGCTCAAACTGCTTCCCTTTATCATTACTATCAGGATTAAAAGTTTTAATAAATTTGTCAAAAGAAGCCATAATGATTATTGTACTTAAAATGTTTAAAAAAAAGAGTGCTTGATGGACTATTTTGTCTAACTAATCGCTAGTAAATATGTAATACTTCTACAGTGGCTCATATACCCAAAATAAACCTCTTTCTAGACCTCAATATGCCTCATTTAGAGGAGTTATCAAGCCAACTAGGGAAAGACCTTGGAATGAGGCAAGAGAGTCAATTTAAGGCTTTAAAACTGCTGTTATGTAATCTATTCATACAGGGGCAGAGGCGAGTTATGGTCTCTCGTAAAAAGCAATCTTTAGGAGGCAAAAGATACAATCCATTAGCAATTGGTTATAGTTCAATCATTTCGTCCCTAGATGCTCTTGAGAGCAATGGGTATATCATTCAAGAATTAGGGGATTTTGACGAGAACAAACGAACCACTATGATGCCAACTGAGAGGCTATTACATTGGCTTGAAGACACTGGTTGGTCAGATGAAGGTATAGACAAAAAAGTTGGGACTTATATCACCCTCAGAAAAGCTAAAAAAGATAATGGAAAGCATTCTTATATCGATTACCAAGATACTGAATATTCCAAGTGGTTAAGTGAAGAAATTAAGCAGTATGACCAGCTTCTTAGCAAAAGCAGGATTGTGCTTTTAAATGATGATGGAACTGAAGATAGAGAATTTAAAAAGTTCACAGTTCAAAGAAAATTTATTAGGCATAACCATCAAGGTGAGAATACTGAGTTTGCCTATGGAGGAAGGATGCCCGGTCCTTGGGTTAATCTATCATCAGAGCTCAGAAAGAATATAACTATAGATGGTCAGCCAACGGTTGAGTTAGACCGAGATGCATCACATCTAAATTCTATGTATCAAGTGATAACTGATGCTCCATATCCTTATGACGATGACCCTTATCACATTGTTGTTGATGGTTATCCAGTGCCAAGGCATATCGCTAAGAATTTCTCATCATTTATGCAGGGCAGTAATTCAGTCCTTGGAACTGCTCATTCAGTCATTAACCATTATAAATATGAGGCTCTTAAAGTTAAAAATCCTAAAGCTAAAAACATTAAAAAGTATGAAGAATATATTAAGTTTAAGAAGAAAGTAAAGTCTACTGACATAGCTAAAGCAATCTTAAACAAACATCCAAAGATTGCTAAGCACTATAACAATGGAAAAATCTATGGCGATTTTATAAGTTGCTGGGAGTCTGACATAGTCTTTGAAGTTGTAATGGAGCTGACCAAGAGAGGAATACCTTGTCTCACTATTTATGATTCTTTTATAGTGCCAATTCAGTATAAAGATTTAGTAGACAAAATGAAGGATGTAACACCTTATATAAACAGAAGAGGATTACCTAAAGAGGTATTCAAGATGGATAACTATAATGATAACTAATAAGGATATATCTTAAGTCTTTAGCTCTTTAGGTCTTTGGGAGACTCAAGAAACCTATAGGGGGTCAACTCGTTTTAAGAAACTCTATCTCTCAAAAGATTTAATTGTACTTCTAATGTTATCAATAAATTTTTTTAAAGTTAATAATAGTTTTTTCATATTATTCTTTTTAATAAAAAACACTTCACTTGTAATTTAGTCGCCATTCGCGAAACTCTTTATTGTGAATAGCAAAAGTAAGACCCTCTGTAAAACCGTTCTTAAGTCTGTAAGTCTCTTCAAGGTCTTGACAGTAAATATCAATAATTACTTTTGAACCAACCAGATTGAAATAATCATACGTACCTTTGGTTTTTTCTTCTATTGATTTATCAGTTTTAATGTCTGGGAACATACCAGTAAGGATTTTTGCAATTTGGTCTCTTTGTTTAATACAAGCATCAAAGCCCTCTATGTAATCCTTATGACCTCTAATAGCGTATATCGTATAGTTGTTTGGAATAGTATTCTTAATAAAAACTGAAGCCTTGTCATATATATAATTTTCTCTAGGCACTATGATTTCCAAAAACTTGTATGGTTCTTTGAGATTAGAATATCGATTTAAATCTTTGAGTTTCTCTATCCCATCAACAATTTCATCTTCACTCATAAAGTCAAGCAGACTGTCTCCAACACCTATATCTACAACTTGAAAGTCTGAAAAGTCATCTGCAAAAACTGAAGGAGAATTAAGAAAGAATAGTGAGAGCAGAAGTAGGAGTAGTTTTTTCATATTACCCCCTAAGACACTAGAGCTGAGAATATAAATGTGTAAAAAATAATCTGAATTAATATAACAATTAGAATAGCTCCAAATGCATACTTTTTACTTGAGCCCGTTGCTAATGCTAGATTAACTGAGAACATATAAATAATATAGAATACACCTATGAATCCTCCAATAATTGCTATCCAAGATGATGCCTCAAAATTTTGAGTAATTAGAAGAACAGCAATAACAGGAATACTAACTGCTATAGATAGCATTACATTGTAATGAAGGAATGATAAAAACGTGTGATTTTTGCCTATTCTTCCAAACCAATATACAAAGAATATTGTTTCAACAAAAGTAAGTACAAAGCCTTCCAATAGGTCAAGGGTTAAAGCAGATGCAATTGAGGATTCATTGTCACTTGAAAGAAAAGTAGTTGGAACCACCAAGATAAGCATTATGATGAAGATTAGAGCAATAGGGTACTTGTTGTAATGCTCTATATTTTTTGATTGTATTTTTATTAAATCAGCTAAGTCATTAACCATTAAATAATCCTTTTATGAGAGCTGGAGCAATGCTAAATATAACAGTAGTGGGTATTATCGCACACAGAAATGCAAAACTAATACCAGCAGGGATAATTAATAAATTGAATATTGATAAAGTAAGACTGTTAATCTTAGAATATTTTTCTGTAAGTTTTAACATCCTTAAAGGCATTGTCACTAGAAAGATTAATGTCAATATAATGGCAGAATAAATAATTGTTACAATAGCAAGCGAGTAATAAGTTTTATCTAAAACAAGATGGTCGTTAATAAAGTAATCTCTTGACATTACTTCAATTAAAAAATCGTAGGCATATGTTGGAGAAACAAATGGCTTCAAAACTCCTAAAATTAACTCTGAATCGATAGGAATATGACCTCTACTAATACTGAGAGTTAATCCAGCAAGGGCTATAACTACTATTCCCCACGCAAATTGAACAATTTTGTCTTGAAAGTCATTCATATTTAGTTTACGAGAGGAAGTAGATTTTTACTCAGAATCCTTAGCCTTATTAAGTCTGTATTTTTTAATACTAAAAAATATGCTTGCGTATAGAATTGCTCCAATCAATTTATATATTAACTCTTTATCAATTAAATTTTCACCAACCCCTAAATAAAAAGATATAGACCTCATAATTACAGCATAGGCTATGGCATAAAGAACCACTCTAAGATATACATTTTGAAACTTAACTATTAGTAAGCAAGCAATAATTACAAGCGGGTCAAGATTCATCCCAACAAAGTGACCTATTTCATATGACATAGAATTCCTCCAATTTTTTAAATATTAAGATAAAGTAATTAATCCTTCTAAAGAGAATATCCACTAAATCTAAACCAGTCTATATCAAATAGTTCAATACAGAACAAAGTCAGAAGAATAGCTACTGACACTATTATTACCTTTTGTATAAAAATTTTCATTACCAAATAGACTCCATAAGAGTGATAAATAAGATTATAAGTAGCTTTTTCATACTGGGATTATAATTCAATTAGAACTAAAGTCCAAACTTCGTTTCATCTGTGAGGGAGGGATTATTAATAGTTAGTCGAGTTCAATAGGGGGTCCCCCGGTGTCTTTAATTTCGTGCAAATTTCGTGCACTTGCCGTGAAATGAAGGTGGATTTTGGTATAATTGAAGTATTGCAAGAATGCCTAGGTTTGTTGTTATATAGGGAAGGGTAGAGCGTTTCAACTCTACTTGTTGAGTTGAGTGGCGTAAGCTGTCGGACTTTTAATCCGCTGGTCGAGCGTTCAAGTCGCTCACGCCCCACCATATTCTAAAAAGCTTGCAGCATTGCAGGCTTTTTTTGTTTTCTAAAGGCTTTAGATTGAATGGAAATTTTGAGTATATGTAGAAAATGTCTATGATTACGTAAAAAATGTTCAAAAACCAACTACTATTAATCTTTTGATAAGTAATGTTATTAAGTCAGTTAGCTCTTTGGGGAAGTCTAGGTTTCTTGGTTTGTGCTTCAATCTTTCTTTGGATTAAGTGGCGAAAGATTGGCTCGCCATTACTAGTCTTGATTATTTTTACATTATTTATTTATTTTTTTGGAATAACTAAATATTCAATTCTTGGATCAATGAGGCTTAACTCTATCCCAACAGTAATGAATTTAGAGACTGATTCTAAATTTGTTAGTCGCGGTGAAGCTATTCTCGACTCACTTAAAAGTTGGAATAAAATGTTAAGAGGAAAAAAACCTATTTATATAACCTCAGATGGCTCTCAAATTTCAGTAGATCCAATAGGTGATGAAAAATCTATAAAACTTTTTAAACGTTTTTAATAGAGAAATAATTCATAAAAAATCTCAATATTAATATAAATAAGTATAAACTTTCATTAGTCCTCATTTCATTATGACGGATTTTTAATTTTTTTAATATTAAGGAGAAAAAATATGAATTATTTGCCTAAGTCGTTGGCAGTGGGATTTGTATTGGCGTCTTTTGCTTCAGCCTCTGTGTTTGCAGCAACTCACCCAGTAACAGGCGAAGCCCTAGCTGATGATCAGACATTTACATACAGTTTGTTAGACGAATTTAGTTCTGCTGACCCTCAAATCGTTGAGGATGTCTCAGGAGCTGATATTGTTCGTGACCTTTTTGAAGGCCTGATGAATCAAGATGCAGATGGAAATCTTGTTCCAGGTGTTGCGACTGGTTTTACAACAAATGATGCAAAAGATGTCTATACATTCACGCTTCGTGATAATGCAATGTGGTCAGATGGTAACCCAGTTACCGCACATGACTTTGTATACTCATGGAGACGTTTAGCAGATCCTGCTACAGCCTCACCTTACTCTTGGTTTGCTGAAATTATGGCTATTGAAAATGTCGGAGCTGTGTTATCTGGTGACGCTTCACCTGAAACTCTTGGAGTTACTGCCCTAGATAATAATACTCTTGAGGTTCGTTTAACAGCTTCATTGCCATATTTTGCTGCAATGACTACGCATAGCTCAACTTTTCCAAGTCCTGAGTGGGTAGTTAGAACATCTGGTAATGATTGGACTAAGCCTGAAAATATTGTATCTAATGGTGCATATATTTTAACTGAGCATATTCCTAATGAGCGTTCAGTACGTGAGCGTAACACTATGTATTGGAATAACGATGCAACAATTCTTGATAAAGTTGTTGGATTGGTTATAAATGACGAGAATACAGACTTGACTCGTTATTTAGCTAATGAACTTGACAAAGGGACTGTGCCTTCAGGTCAGTATATTCGCCTGAAACAGGACTATCCTAATCAAGCAACTTCTTTTCCAAGACTTTGTAACTACTACATGACTTTTAATATGTCACCTAGTGGTCCTGAAGCATTTAAAGATGTGCGTGTTCGTCATGCTCTAGCCTATGCTATAGATCGCTCAGTTATTACTGAAAAAATCTTACAAGCTGGACAAATAAACGCATTCACATTTACTCCTGGGGCTACAGCTGGATTTGACGTTCCTTCAGTTGCATTTGGTCGTATGACTCAAGATGAGAGAAACGCTAAAGCAGTTGAATTGTTAAATGAAGCTGGTTATGGACCAAGTAATCCTCTGAAGTTTGAGTATTTATATAACACTTCTGAAGGTCATAAGAAGATTGCAATTGCGGCTCAGCAAATGTGGAAAGAAACACTTGGTGTTGAAGCTACGCTTGCTAATCAAGAGTGGAAAACATTCCTTAAAACTCGTGGTGGTCAAGGTTTTGAACTTGCACGTGGAGCTTGGTGTGGTGACTACAATGAAGCGTCTACTTTCCTAGACCTTCTAACTACTCCTTCTGGTTACAATGATGGAAAGTATAGTAATGCTGAGGTAGATCAGCTTATGCTAGACGCGAGGACTATGTCTGATGCATCAGGAAACTACACACGTATTGAGGAGATCCTAGCAAATGAAATGCCAGTGATTCCGATTTATCATTACGCTGGTGTATTTATGCTTAAGACCAATGTAAAAGGTTGGCCTTATAACAACGTTGAGCAAAACGTATATTCTCGCAATTTGTATAAGATTGCGCAGTAATAGTTAGTTTGATTCTAAGAGCATCGCACAGATATTGTGCGGTGCTTTTTTATTTGTACGGTACAATAATTCATTAAATTTTTTCTGGTCAATTTCGGATATGATCAACTACATAGTTAAGCGAATTGGAATTGCTATTCCGACTCTGCTTGTTCTTATTGCGGTTAGTTTTTACTTGATGCATGCAGCTCCTGGTGGGCCATTTACATCGGAAAGACCACTGCCACCACAAGTACTTGCAAATATTGAGGCAAAATATGGCCTAGATCAGCCAATTTGGCGGCAGATGTTTAGTTATCTATGGGGAGTTTTAACTGAATTTGATTTTGGACCCTCCTACAAATATCATGACAGAAGTGTAAACGAAATTATTGCACAAGGTTTTCCAATTACTTTGAAGTATGGATTTTGGTCATTTATTGTTGCTGTTGGAGTTGGCATACCATTAGGCGCAATTGCTGCAATACGTAAAAACACTTGGATTGATTACTTAGCAGTAGGTGTATCAATTGGTGCTCAAGTGCTCCCAAATTTTGTGATGGCGCCATTACTAATTATCGTCTTTACTTTGTGGCTTGATTGGCTTCCTGGTGGTGGATGGAATGGAGGATCGTGGCAATACCTTATAATGCCAGTCATTGCGCTTTCAACGAGCTATATGGCATCTATTGCTCGCATAACTCGTTCATCTATGCTTGAGGTTCTAAATACGAATTACATTAGAACAGCAAAATCTAAAGGACTTCCAACAAAAATAATATTCTTTCGTCATGTATTAAAGCCCTCCCTTCTTCCAGTAATTTCATACCTTGGCCCGGCATTTGTTGGATTAATAACAGGATCTGTAATCATTGATATGTATTTTTCAACTGGCGGCATGGGCTACTTTTTTGTTAATTCAGCGTTTAATAGGGACTACTCAGTAATGATGGGAATAACTATTGTAGTTGGTGGCCTTACAATTTTATTTAGCTTAATCGCAGATCTTTTGTACGCCTGGGTTGATCCAAAGATTAGATATTAGAAAATGATTGCAATAAATAAAAACAAGATAAAAGAGATGGCGGATAATCTTTCTGAATCTGGAACTGGCCGTTCATTATGGAAGGATGCACGGATAAGATTTATGCAAAACAAGGCCGCAACAGTTAGCCTATTTATTCTTGCAGCGATAGTACTCTTTTCGTTTATTGGGCCATATTTTGCTGTTTGGAGTTATGAGAAGATTGACTGGAATGCAATGGGCTCTGCAGCCAGAGTTGGGATGCCATCAATCGAAAGTGGACATTTTTTTGGGACCGACGATCTAGGTCGAGATTTGTACTCAAGAGTAATACAAGGAACACAAATCTCTCTAATGGTTGGCTTCTTAGGAGCAACAGTAGCGGTTTTTGTGGGCACCTTATATGGTGCTACTTCTGGTTATTTAGGAGGGAAGACTGATCAAATAATGATGCGTATTGTTGACATTTTGATGTCAATTCCGTACATGTTTGTTTTAATACTTTTGCTGGTTGTATTTGGCCGCTCAATTGGAATGCTTTTTATAGGAATTGGCCTACTATCTTGGTTAGATATGAGTCGAATTGTTAGGGGACAAACCCTTAATCTTAAAAATAAAGAATTTATTGAAGCTGCAAGGGTAACTGGGGTTAGTGACTTTAAAATTATAACGCGACATATCGTTCCTAACCTTCTAGGTATTGTTGCGGTATATGCCACTCTTTTAGTGCCTGGAATAATATTGGCAGAAAGTTTTATATCCTTTTTGGGTCTTGGAGTACAGGAGCCATCAACAAGTTGGGGTGCTTTAATTAAAGAAGGTGCTGGAACAATTCGTTACGATACTGAATGGCAACTTCTATTTCCGTTAGCATTTTTTGTTGTCAGCTTATTCTGCTTTTATTTTATTGGTGATGGCTTGCGTGATGCGCTTGACCCAAAGGATCGATAAACTACTATGAGCTTTTTAGAAGTAAACAATTTAAAAGTAGAGTTTGATACTGCGGATGGCGTAGTAAGTGCAGTTAACAATGTAAGCTTTTCACTTGATGAGGGAAAGATCTTAGCGATAGTTGGTGAATCTGGAAGTGGAAAAAGCCAAACTGTTTTTGCTATGAACGGCCTCCTTGATCACAATGGCAGGGCAAGTGGTAGCGTTAAATTTGAAGGCAAAGAGATTCTTAACCTTCCTAGCAGAGAGCTCAACCTTATTCGGGCTCAAAAAATTGCAATGATTTTTCAAGATCCAATGACCAGTCTTAATCCCTATGTAAGAGTTTCAGAGCAAATGGCTGAAGTTCTTGTTCACCACCAAGGAGTCTCAAAGTCGGATGCAATTCAGCAATCAATCAATATGCTCGATGCTGTTAAAATTCCAGACGCTAAAAATCGCATAAGGATGTATCCACATGAGTTTTCAGGGGGAATGCGCCAGCGCGTAATGATTGCAATGTCTCTACTATGTCATCCTAAGCTTCTAATCGCTGATGAGCCAACGACTGCTTTAGATGTTACTGTGCAGGCGCAAATTATGCAATTGCTAGCTGATATTCAAAAAGAATTTGGCATGTCAATTATTTTAATTACTCATGATCTTGGAGTTGTAGCTGGAAATAGTGATGAGATGCTTGTTATGTACGGAGGAGAAGTAATGGAGATAGGTAAAACAGAGCATCTCTACTCTAATGCTACGCACCCTTACACTCAAGGCTTGATGAGCGCGGTGCCAAGGCTTGATGACTCAGCAGATAGATTAGTGACAATTCCTGGAAACCCTCCAAACATGATGCTAACCCCAGTTGGTTGTCCATTTTCACCGCGCTGTATATTTGCAAATACTACATGCTCCTCACAAACTCCTATCCTAACTAAAGTTAATAATGATCACTATAGAGCTTGTCACGTTGCAATAGAGGACACATTATGAGTGAGCATAAAATTCTCCAGGTTCAGAATTTAAAAGTAAATTTTGATGTTTCCTCAGAAGGGGATATGCCATGGACTAAGGCCAAGAAATTGCAGGCAGTAAATAACGTTTCGTTTGATTTAAATTCTGGTGAAACCCTTGGCATAGTTGGGGAGTCAGGTTGTGGAAAGTCTACTTTGGCTAGAGCAATTGTTAAAATGGTGCCTGCTGATTCAGGAAAAGTAATTTGGTTTGGGGGTGACTTGTTAACTCTAAACAAGTCTGAAATGAGGCAGCACCGTAAACAAATTCAAATGATTTTTCAAGACCCTCTTGCAAGTCTAAATCCTAGAATGAATATTGGTGAAATTATTGCAGAGCCATTAAGAACACATTACCCTAAAACTCCAGAGTCTGATGTAAATGAGAGAGTTAAAGACGTAATGAATAAAGTTGGTTTATTGGATAATTTAGTGAATCGTTACCCTCATGAGTTTTCGGGCGGACAGTGTCAGCGAATTGGTATTGCAAGAGCTTTAATTTTAAAACCAAAGCTTATTATCTGTGACGAACCAGTATCTGCACTTGACGTCTCAATTCAGGCTCAAGTCGTTAATCTCTTGATGGATTTACAAGAAGAAATGGATTTAACTTTAATATTTATTGCTCATGATTTAAGTATTGTTAAGCACATTAGTACTAAGATTATGGTTCTTTATTTGGGCAATATGGTTGAACTTGCAAACAGTAATGATATTTATACTAAGCCAAGACATCCCTATACCCAGGCTCTTATTTCTGCAGTTCCTATTCCTGACCCTAGTATTGAAAAAAGTAAAAAACTAATATTAATAGAAGGTGATTTACCATCGCCAGTTGACCCTCCTTCAGGTTGTGTTTTTAGAACAAGGTGTCAAAAAGCTCAAGATATTTGTGCAATAGAAAAGCCTGAATTTAAAGAGGTCTCAAACAATCATGAGGTTGCTTGTCATTTTCATGATTAAGTTTCTTAAAAAACGAATTAAAAATAAGTGGATGCTTTTTATTTTGCCTTTTCTATTTTTTCTAATAAAGGGCTTAATATGGCTTGCCATATTTTACGGGTTGTGGGACGTTATTAAATCGGCCTTCTAAATTTTGATACCTTGGAAGATTTACTTAACTTTAACGTGAGATAAGATTTCTTTCATATCTTTCTTATTTTCAAAGATTTCTTGTTCTGAAAGTCCATCCATCTCATGAGGAAAAACTAGCCAATCATCAGTCTCATGAATATAGTAATCTGGCACAGTATCTATTATGTTTCTTAAAGGCTTATACCAAGGCATAGCCATGCGAATATCATGCGGTATATTTTTTCTAGATTTTTCGTTCAGAGTATCTAAGATCGCTTTAATACTTCTGCCCGAGTCAAAGACATCGTCAACAATAAGAAGCTTGTCTTCAGCATTCATGTGACTGATTAGATAGTCGATACCATGAACCCTAACCTCTTTTGCTTGTTTATTAATGCCGTAGTATGATGAAGTTCGAATCGCAATATGATCAGACTCATTGCCCAAATACCCAAGAATCTCTTGAATAGCTATACCAACTGGCGTTCCACCTCGCCAAACTCCAACAATAAAGTCAGGTTTGAAACCACTATTGTGTATTTGAACTCCCAATCTAAAAGAGTCAAGTAGTAACTCGTCAGCTGTGATGTATGTTTTTGATAGAGACATTTTTATTATTAGTTGTTATTTAAATAATGTGACTTGAATGGATTTTAAAGCATCTTTATTATTTGAAATTTTATAGAGGTTTCGACATTTATATTTATAGAATTCTATTTTTTCTTAATTATGACTGTGAAATTTTATTGAGGAGGTTTAATTTTGTCTCAGGGTCTGCAAAAGAAGACTTAATAGCCATTGTTGAGATAGATTTAAGGTGCTTAATTTCAAAGCCAAGTTGATCAGCGCATCCTTGATATTCTTGACCAACGCTAGTATGAAAAAATGGTGGATCATCTGAATTAAGGCTCACACTTATCCCTTTAGACATAATGAGTTTGATTGGGTGACTCTCCCAACTAGGGTATATCGAAAGAGCTAGATTACTTCCAGGACAAATCTCTAAGGCTATATTACGATTTTTTAGAACATCTAGTAGGTGCTCATCTTCCACGCTTCTAACTCCATGACCAATTCTACTAACGGGTAAATAATTTATGGCATCCCAAACACTTTCTGCGCCGCATATCTCACCTGCATGAACTGTGCAAGGATAGTTAGCTTTAGCTGCAATATTAAAAGCAGGGGCAAAATCAATTAATTTGAATGAATTTTCATCACCGCCCATACCAAACCCAACAACATAAGGATGAGGGTTATCAACCATTTTTTGTGCAACATCAACCCCTTTTTGAGGTCCTAAATGCCGAACGCAAGTTACAATAATTCGCCCAATAATACCAAAATCTAACTGCGCATCATCTATTCCTTTTGCGCACCCTCTAATCAAGTCATTATAGCTAATACCGCAATCACTAGCGTGATCAGGAGATATAAAGGTCTCAGCATATATTACATTTTGTGATGAGCAGTCTTTAAGATATTCATACATAATATCTCTGTAATCTTTAGCATTTTTAAGGCATGAACTTACTGAGTCATAAGCGTTAAGAAAGCTTGGAAAGTCAGTCCAGGCATAACCACCATCTTCATCAAAAATATCTTCATCAAAGTCAACGTTATTACGTTTGGCAATTTCATGAAATAATTTAGGGTTAATAGTTCCTTCTAGGTGGCTATGAAGCTCAACTTTGGGTAGCTTTTGAATTTGATCTTGCATATTAGTTAACTTAAATTACAAGCTTTACCATGAAGTAAAGGTTCTATTTCAAGATGCTGAGCAATAGTTTGTCCCATATCACAGAAGCTTTCTCGCTCCCCTAAGTTATTGTTCTTTATTGATTGTCCATAAAAAACAACTGGAACATGTTCACGGGTGTGATCATTACCAGGCCATGTTGGGTCACAGCCATGATCTGCTGTTATTAGCACCAAGTCATTGCTGGTTAGTTGCGATTCAATTTCAGGTATTCGGGCATCAAATTGCTCGAGTGCTAGAGCGTACCCTGCAACATCACGTCGATGGCCAAATTTAGTATCAAAATCTACTAGATTTACAAAGATTAGTCCTTCATTAACTTTCTTCATTTCAGATAATAATTGATCAACCAAGCCCATGTTATTAGCTGCCTTAACGGTATAGCTAACTCCTTGATTCGAAAAAATATCTCCAATTTTTCCAACTGAGATAACATCTCCACCACCATCTTGAATATTGTCTAACAGCGTTGGGCCATTGGGCGGCGTAGTAAGATCTTTTCGATTAGCAGTTCGCTCAAAGCCATCTTTAGAGTTTCCAGTAAATGGCCTTGCGATTACTCTTGTAATTTCTAGTGGATCAACTAAGCGTTTTGCAACGGTACATAATTCATAGAGCCTTTCTAATCCGAAATGCTCTTCATGGGCAGCAATTTGAAATACTGAGTCAGCCGAGGTATAACAAATAGGAAATCCACTATCTATATGCTCTTGTCCAAACTCTTCAATTACTTGAGTGCCTGATGCATGTTTGTTTGCAAGTGTCCCATCTATTTTTCCTTCCTTTATAAGACTAAGAAGGAGTGATTCAGGAAAGCAGTTTTCAGTTTTTGGAAATGTTCCCCATTCAAAAGGAACTGGCAGACCACAAATCTCCCAGTGACCACTCGGGGTGTCCTTGCCAGCGCTAACTTCTTTCGCATAACCAAAAGCGCCCTGAGGCTCAACTCGAGAAATTGGTAAGGGTTTTTTACGGCTTGCAATTGCAGCCTCCCCTAAACCCCATCGAATCAAGTTAGGAATAACTAGGGGGCCATTTCGCTCAGAATTGTTAGCGCTATCAGAATCACAAGACTCAATAATATGACCTAAAGTGTCCGCCCCTGTATCACCATAAAGATGTGAGTCCTCAGTTGAACCTAAACCTAGAGAATCTAAAACTAAAATAATTGATCTTTTCATCTATAAACCTTCTAATTTGAGCTTAGTACTTCATGGATTAGGATTGGCGGCTCTATATGTTTAGCTCCTAATGAAATAAATCCAGGAATAGTTTCTTGGAGATAGCTCAATTGTTCTTTATCTCGCGTATGTGCAATTGCAAGTGGCTCACCTTTATCAATCCATTGACCGATTTCAACAATATCACTTAATCCAACGCCATGATCTATTGGGTCGCTAGATTTAGTTCTGCCAGCTTTTAAATGTATCATACTAAGACCAATAGCGCGCACATCCATTTCCGAAATATGTCCAGAATATTTTGCTACTATAGGCCTAATAATGGGCATAGGGACTAAGTGTTTGTGAGACTTTTCTAGTAAATCACTTGGCCCACCAAGAGCAGAAATCATTTGTTCAAATATTGCAGCTGCCTTGCCAGACGTTAGTGCATCTTGAGATTTCACTCGAGCAGTTTCAAGGTCACTTTCAATGCCACTCAGCTGCAACATATGAGCTGCTAACTCAATGGTAAGCTCAAGTAGTCTAAGGTTAGCATTTTCAGGTTTGATTAAAAAATTTATACACTCTTTGACTTCTATAGCATTACCTACGCTATGACCAAGAACCTGACTCATATCCGTGATCAAGCAGCTAGTTGGCACGCCAGATTTACTCGATACATTGGCAATACTTTGGGCTAATTCTTGCGCCATTGAATAGTTTGCAGCAAATGCACCATTACCAGTTTTAATGTCCATTACAAGGGCATCAAGTCCAGAGGCTAGTTTTTTTGATAGAATTGACGCGGTAATAAGGTCAATTGACTCAACTGTTGCGGTGACGTCTCTAGTAGCATAAAAACGCTGGTCTGCTGGAGCAAGTTTAGCAGTTTGCCCAATAATAGCGCAGCCAACTTCCTTAACAAGCGACCTAAATTTTTTATTATCAGGAGTTCCATTATATCCTGGAATACTTTCAAGCTTATCTAGTGTGCCACCCGTATGACCCAAGCCGCGACCAGAAATCATTGGAACGTAGCCTCCACAAGCAGCAACTATTGGAGCCAACATTAAACTTATCTTGTCTCCTACGCCGCCAGTTGAATGCTTATCTACTACTGGACCATCTAAGTTAAGGTCTTGCCACTGAAGCGTATCACCTGAGTGCATCATGTGCTGAGTTAAACTAACGCGTTCATCCATAGTCATGCCGCATTTAAAAACTGCCATTGCAAATGCGCCTAACTGAGCATCCGTCAAACTGCCATCAGTAATACCTTGAACTAAAAAACCAATTTCAGGATCATTCAGTATCAAACCATCACGTTTTTTTCTAATTAGTTCTTGAGGAAGGAATAATGCGCTCATAAATTAGTCGCCATATGGAGTCCAAATATTTTTCACTTCAGTTGCATTTCTAAGGAATTCTAAGCTTTCACCCTGATCAGGGTTAAGCCAATCTCGATCATTATCTTCATGAACCCACAAGCGTTTTAAGTCGATAGCGCTAATAGCTTCAATAGAGGCAATAGTCTCTTGATCCGCCCAACACCATGTTCCATCAACTTCTGCATGACCAACAATTTGCTCAGCAAGCTCACGCTTATTACCGCTAACTATATTTATAACACCAGCTGGTACATCTGAAGTTTCAATTGTTTGTACTAACTCCAAGGCAACACTTGGAAAGCGTTCACTAGGCACTAAAACAACTCGGTTTCCCATAGCTATTGCTGGGGCAATTAAAGAGATTGATGTAAGTAATGGAAGTTCTTCAGGAGCAATTTGAGCAAGAATACCTATGGGCTCTGGAAGTGCCATTGTAATGCCTCTATAAGGCGCACTATGAACTGCTCCGTCATACTTATCTGCCCAGGCAGCATAACTAAAGAGTCGACTAATGCTTTCATCAAATTCAGCTTTAGCTTGTTTTTTTGAAACCCCACAAAGAGTTATAAGTCGTTGAATCCATTCAGATTCGCGTACCGATAAATTTTCAGCAAGAAAATAAATAATTTGAGCTCTGCCATGACCGCTTTGAGAGCTCCAAGATGATGCTTTTGAGGCTGCACTTATAGCGTTTCTTACATCCTTTCTGTTACCAGCACCAACGAAAGCAGCATGACTTCCATCAGCATTGAAAGTTGCAATACTATGACCACCGTCTGGCCTTACCTGCTTTCCGCCAATATAAAATTTTAATGTTCGGTCAATAGCATTATTTTTAGGATTTTTAATAATTAAAGAAGAAGTAGTCTTCTTTGATGACTTTAAACCGTTAGGCTTAAGATATTCATAAAGACCTTCTTTTCCACCTTCACGGCCAAATCCAGACTCTTTGACGCCGCCAAATCCACAAGACGCATCAAATTGATTATGACAATTAATCCATACAACACCAGCTTTAATTTTAGGAGCAACATCCATTGTGCGATTAATATTCTCACTCCAAATACTTGCAGCTAATCCATATCTACTATTGTTAGCTAATTCAACTGCTTCGGATTGAGTTCGGAAAGTCATTGAGACTAAAACAGGTCCAAAAATTTCTTCTTGGGCTAACGGGTGACTAGAATCAATATTTGTAATAAGAGTTGGGGGATAGAGGTTACCTACTGACTCAATATCACATGCCTGATAAATTTCTCCGCCATGTTTTAAGCCATCTTTGACCATTTCATTCACTCTATTAAACTGGGTCTTGCTAACTAAACTGCCTAAGTCTATTGACTTATCAAGAGGAGAGCCTAAGCGTAATTGTTTAATTCTTTCTTTAATTCTTAGATGAAGGTCTTCAGCAACTTCAGCCTGAACCAATAATCTTGATCCAGCACAACATACCTCTCCTTGGTTAAACCAAATCGAATCAACTAAGCCTTCAACTGCAGCATCAAGATCTGCATCTTCAAACACAATAAATGCAGATTTTCCGCCAAGTTCGAGTGTAAGTTTTTTACCTTGTCCAGCTGTACTTTTTCTGATGGACTGACCAACAGCAGTTGAGCCAGTAAATGCAACTTTATCAACACCTTTATGAGCTGCAAGTTCAGCGCCAATATTTCCATCACCATTGATCATATTGACAACGCCAGGTGGAACTCCAGCCTGCTCGCATAAGTGTGCAAAAAACATTGCTGAAATTGGAGTTTGCTCTGCAGCCTTAAAGACAATAGTATTACCCATAGCAAGAGCTGGAGCAATTTTCCAAGATAACATTAATAGTGGGAAGTTCCATGGGACAATTTGAGCAACAACACCAATTGACTGGTAACTAGAAAACTCTTTGCCTTGAAGTTGTGCCCAGCCAGCATGGTGGTAAAAATGCCTTATTGCAAGAGGTATATCAATATCACGACTTTCACGAATTGGCTTTCCATTATCAAGCGTTTCAAGTACAGATATTAATCTCGAATGTTTTTGTAGTAATCTTGCTAAGGCATAGAGAATTTTAGCTCTTCCATGGCCTCCAAGCAACTCCCACGAGGGTTGTGCTTTTCTAGCAGCTTCTACTGCTAAATCTAGCTGTTCAGAACTTGCAATTTCAATATTGGCTAATAACTTACCATTTGAGGGATTTAAACTAGCAATTAATTTAGATTTTTTATTAGATATAAATTTTCCATTAATCAGCTGACCAAAGCGGTGATCATTAAGTTTAAGCCACTCAAGCGCCTCTTTATCACTTTCGAGAGCTTCGCTATAATCTAGATCTTTGAATGATTTTAAAAGTGTCATTGTTAAGTCCTATGCTAATGGATGTCTATAAGATGCCGAGTAATAACCACTAGAGAAGTGGTCTAATTGGCGTTCAATATCGCCGAGTAAGCTAGATGCTCCAAAACGAAATAAATCTGGCTCTAACCATCTGCGACCGAGCTCTTCTTGGATCATTGTCATATATAAAAGTGCAGTTTTAGTGTCACTAATTCCACCAGCAGCTTTAAAGCCGATTCGAATGCCTGTTTCATTATAAAAATTACGTATCATTCGAACCATAACTAAACTTACTGGAAGGGTTGCGTTAGTAGGCTCTTTACCAGTAGACGTTTTAATAAAATCAGCCCCAGCCATCATACAAACCTGAGAAGCTTTAGCAATATTACTAAGATTTCCAAGTTCACCCGTAGCTAAAATAGTTTTCATATGCGCATCACCACATTTTTCACGAAACATTTTTACTTCTTTATACAGTTCTTCCCAGTTTCCTTCTAAAACATGTCGGCGGCTTATAACTATATCAATTTCATTAGCACCCGAATCTACTGAATACTCGATTTCTTTAAGTCTTAATGGAAGAGGGGAGAGGCCTGCTGGAAATCCTGTGGATACCGCGGCTAAATTAACCTTTGAATTATTCAATGCTTTTTTGGCAGAAGCAAGCATGTCATGGTATACGCAAACAGCAGCAACACTTAAATCTAAAGATTCAGTGCCCAGTATTTTTTCAAGCTTGTTGCTAATAGGCTGTTTTGCTTTACTGCAAAGACGCCTAACGCGAGCTTCTGTGTCGTCTCCAGAAAGGGTGGTTAAGTCCATTAAAGTAATAGCTTTGAGAAGCCATGCAGCTTGCTTATCTTTTTTTATACTTCGCCTTGTACCATAATTAGTGCAGCGCCTTTCAACGGCGCTTCTATTAATTGCTATATTTGATATTTTATCAAGTCTAAAGTCTGTCCCTGGATTTCTAATAACACCAGAGTTTTCCTTTAAGCTTTCTGAATCAACTAAATTTGGATAAGAGATAACTTTGCTATCTTTCTGGGGTATTTGAGCTTTAGTGATATTTTTAGTCATATTCTTTGATGCTTAATAAAATCTATAGACTCTTTAGGTATGAAATTAAAACTTTTTCGACAGTGTCTGCAGCCTTGCTTGCAAAGGCAATTGTTTGTTCATGACTTAGTTTTGTGGCACTCATTCCTGCTGCATAATTAGTAATAACTGAAAGAGCGCATAGTGGAAGCCCTTGATGGCGAGCTAAAATAACTTCAGGAACTGTAGACATTCCTACAGCATCTGCGCCTAGGGTTTTGACAGCTTTAATTTCAGCAGGAGTTTCAAATTGCGGCCCACTAAACCATGCATAAACTCCTTCATGTAGGGTGATGTCATTCATTTTAGCTGAAGAACGCATATTATCATTTAGCTCAGGATTGTAGGCATCACTCATATCCACAAAGCGCTTATTACTTTCAGCACCAAACAAGGGAGAGACTCCCGTCATATTAATATGATCTGTTATAAGCATAACGCTTCCTGGCGATGCTTCTTTAACTAAACTTCCAGCAGCATTAGTGAGTACCAGGCTTTTGCATCCTATTGCGTTAAGTGTTTGAATGGCAACAGCCATTATGTCTGCTCTTCCGTTCTCATAATAATGAGCTCGACCTTGCATTACAACCACATTGGTATCTTCAACTTTACCAAATAAAAGTCTTCCAGCATGACCACCAACACCTGCAACTGGAAAGCCTGGAAGTGAGTCAAAATCTAGACTAGCTATCGTATTGATATTATCGCAAAACTGACCTAAGCCAGATCCAAGAATAAGACCAACTTCAGGCTTAAAGCTAGCAATTGTTTGATTTATGATACCAACACAATCATCAACTTGACTCATTACAGATGCTCCGGCCCAAAAGAATGAGGTAATAATTCAGCAAGATTCATATGGCTCTGAACTCCGCTTGGAGAACACAGCATAATTTTTGTATTTTCATCCGAAAATTCTCTTATTCTCTGTCTACATCCACCACAAGGTATTCCGCCTTCATCATTCTTTGTCATAACATATATTGTTTTAATTTTTTTCTCACCACCCATTACCATTGATGCAATAGCAGATGCCTCAGCACAGTTTCCAAGCGGGTAGCTAGCATTTTCAACATTACAACCTGAATAAGTATTGCCTTTGTCAGTTATTATTAAAACACCAACAGGATAGTTAGAGTAAGGGACATAGGCTTTGCTCATGGCACTTTTAGTAGTTGCAATATGACTTTCTTCACTCATACTTATAACTCCTTAATGTAAGGTTGGGCAGATGCCTTAGGAGGAACTGCTTTGCCAATAAACCCTGCTAATAAAATAATAGTTAAAATATAAGGGGCTGCATCGATCAATTGAACCGGAATTTCACCAATAACAGGAAAAACAACGCCTTGTAGTCTAATAGACAATGCCTGTAAAAATGCAAACAAGAAGCATGCAGCTAAAACCTTGTATGGGTGCCACTTTCCAAAAATTAGTGCAGCTAAAGCAATAAAGCCAGCACCAGCAGTCATCTCTTTTGTGAATTGCGCAGTATATGCAGTTGATATATAAGCGCCACCAATCCCACACAAAATACCACCAACTAATAATGCTCTATAGCGCAGACCTTCAACTGATAATCCGGCTGTATCAACCGCTTTAGGATTTTCTCCTACCGCTCTAAGGCGTAAACCAAATCGAGTTCGGTAAACTACCCACCAAACAATTGGAACAATCACAAAGGCTAAGTAAACCAAGATATTATGGCCACTAATGAGCTCCCTATAAATTACACCAATAATAGGAATATGATCAATAATATCAACTCCAGGAAGGGTAATAGAAAGAAATCTTTCGTCATTTTGAAGTGTCGGCGTAATACCGCCTCTTTTAAACCAGGCTAACGTTAAAATCATTGTCAGTCCAGACGCCAAGATATTTATTGCAACTCCACTAACAATCTGATTACCTTTATAGGTAATGGATGCAAAGCCATGAATCATTGCTAATACAGAGGATGCAAGCATACCCGCAATTAAACCAAGCCATGGTGAGCCAAAAACGCTTGCTGCACTTGCAGCAATAAAGGCTGACATCAAAAGCTTTCCTTCCAGACCAATATCTACAACACCGGCTCGCTCAGCAAACAAGCCAGCCATGGAAGCAAAAATAAGTGGAACACAGATTCTAACTGAGGCGTCAAATGTCAATACAGTAGTTAAAAAGAAGTCGCTCATTCTGATGCCTCAACTGGTGCTAAATAGCGAATTAAAACAGGTCTATATAAATACTCTAAACCACCACAAAACAAGATGACAAGGCCCTGCATAACAACAACAATGTCCCTTGATACGTTTTGTAATTCAAAGTCTAATTCTGCACCACCCTGATAAAGTATTCCAAACAAGAAGGCTGCAATAAGAATACCAACAGGATGGTTACGGCCCATTAAGGCAACCGCGATACCACCAAATCCATAGCCATAATTAAAATTTAAGAAAAGGCGATGCTGAACTCCCATAAGTTCATTGATACCAACTAAGCCGGCCAGTGCTCCCGAAATACACATGGTTACAACAATGATTTTTTTTGGATTAATTCCACTATAAATTGCAGCTTCATTGCTTTTTCCTGCAGCTCGAATTGCAAAGCCCCATCTAGTATGCCATAGGAAAAACCAGACTACAGCTGAGAAAAATAAAGCAACAAATATCGACATATTAAGTGGTGATCTTGTAACTTCATAACCAAAATTTGCTAATACATCATGCACAAAAGGGATCCATGAGGCTTCAATAAAGTCCCCACTTTCTGGTGACATCTCGCCAACCTCACGCAATACATTGACCAAGACGTAAACCATTAATGAGGAGGCTATAAAGTTAAACATTATGGTAGTTATAACAATATGGCTTCCACGATAAGCTTGTAAGTAAGCAGGAATGATCGCCCATAATGCTCCAAACAACAAGCCTCCTGAGATAGCCAATGGAATGACAATCCATGCGCTAAGGGCAGGATTCATATATAAGGCAACTAACGCAGTGCCAAGGCCTCCAACATATGCCTGACCCTCTCCTCCAATATTAAATAATCCAGCGTGAAATGCAACTGCTACAGCAAGGCCAGTAAAGACAAAGTTTGTCGCGTAATACAGAGTGTAACCAAGACCTTCATCGTAACCAAGTGCACCATAGATTAATATCTTGGTTGCCTCTATTGGATCGACTCCTATAAATAGAAAAACAATACCGGTAGCTATAAATGCAGTTAAAACATTAAAGAGAGGCAGCAATAAGCCATTTATCCATGATAATCGTCTATCACGTGTCATATTTCAGCTCCTTTGGCTTCTGCCGGAGATTCAAGCGCATTGGCCATCATCATGCCGAGTGTTGCTTCATCTGCATCTGCGCCATTAACAGTACCAGTAATTATTCCATCACACATCACTATTATTCTGTCACTAAGAGACATGATTTCCTCTAGCTCAACAGAAATTAGGACAATAGCTTTGCCAGCGTCTCTCATTTGAATAATGCGTTTTCTAATAAATTCAATAGCACCTATATCAACACCACGTGTTGGTTGACCAATAATTAAAACTTCTGGGTCGCGTTCAAATTCTCTTGCTAGAATAAGTTTTTGTTGATTGCCCCCTGAAAAGTTTGAGGACATCAAGTTTGGATTTGGTGGACGGACATCAAAGGCCTCCATTATGGAAGCACAATTAGCTTTAACTAGTGATTTTTTTAGCCAAATTCCTTGATTTAGATTCTTATCATTTTGGTATCCCATTAGGGCGGTTTCGCTAGCACTAAAATCAGCAATCATACCCATTTTTTGACGGTCCTCAGGGACATGAGCAACACCAAGATTTCGTAATTGCTCAGGATTAAGTCGACTTTTTGGGGATATGGTTTCACCCATAATCTCAATAGAGCCTTTTGTTAATGGGAGTATTCCAGCTAGTGCCTTTAGAAGTGTTCCCTGGCCATTACCGGTGACACCTGCAATTCCAAGAATTTCACCAGAGCGAGCCTCAAAGCTCACTTCTGACACGCGCTTTAATCCTTGTTCATTATTTATTTCGAGATTTTTTGCAACTAAAAGGGGCTTACCAATTTTTGCTTTAGACTTCTTAATATTTAGTAGTACTTTTCTACCAATCATTAACTCTGCAAGTTCTTCAGGGTTGGTTTTACTGGTCTCTCTATGGGCTACCATCTTGCCCGCTCTCATGACTGATACATGGTCTGTGATATTCATAATTTCTCGAAGCTTGTGAGTAATTAATATAATCGTAACACCTTCATTCTTAAGAGCTTCAAATATACGAAATAACTCATCAGACTCTTGAGGCGTTAAGACTCCTGTGGGTTCATCAAGTATTAAAACTTTTGCGCCCTTATACAGACCCTTTAAGATTTCGACTCGTTGCTGCATTCCAACAGAGAGCTCTTCTACTGCGATATCTAGTTCAACTTCCAATCCATATTCTTTAGCAAGTCTAGTCAGCTCAATTCGAGCATTTGCTAGGCTTTCTGTAATCAATGCACCACCCTCACTGCCAAGAATGACATTCTCAAGAACGGTAAAATTCTCAACTAGCATGAAATGTTGGTGAACCATTCCAATTCCTGCTTCAATTGATTGTTTTGAGCTGGTGGCTCTAAAGTCTTTATCAAAGACTTTAATTTGTCCAGAGTCTGCCTGATAAAAGCCGTACAAGATACTCATTAGAGTGGATTTACCCGCTCCATTCTCACCAACAATACCGTGTATTGTTCCAGTTTTAACACTCAGATTGACCTTATCATTTGCATGCACAGCACCAAAATGTTTGTCAACATTTATCAGTTCAATAGCAATGTTTGACTTAGTCATAGATAATATTTATATAAAAATATGTAATTATTATAGTTGTATGAATTTGTAACTTTAATATATAGTTTTATAAAAATACATATTAAAGTTTAAAAAAAAACATCCGGCCCTAGAGCCGGATGTTTTTAAGAATAAAAACTGCTTCTTATAAAGGGCAGGTATTATCACTCATGTAGTCATGGACCACAATAGAGCCATCAATAATTCCAGCTCTTGCAGTTTCAACTGCGGCAAGCATTTCAGCAGAAACTAGATCTGCATTGTACTCATCCATTGCAGCGCCAACACCATCTTCAGCAACACCGTTCACTTTAAAACCAGCTTCCCAAGTGCCGTTCATAGCAGCCTCAAAACTCTCATAAGCAGCTAATCCAACTTTCTTGTACATAGAAGTAAGCATTGTTCCAGGTTGAATGTAGTTTTGGTTAGAGTCTACACCAATTGCTAATACACCCATGTCAGCAGCAGTTTGGTAAACACCCATTCCAGTTCCACCAGCAGCAGCATAAACTACGTCAGCACCATTTTCAACTTGGCTACGAGTAATTTCACCACCTTTAGTTGGGTTACCCCAAGCAGCTGGAGTTGATCCAGTCATCTGTGCTAATACATTCATTGAGCTGTCTTGATGAGCAACACCTTGCTTATAACCACACTCAAAGCGACTAATTAATGGAATATCCATACCACCAACAAAGCCTACAGTGCCTGTGCTTGATGCCATAGCAGCCATAATACCAACAAGGAATGATCCTTCTTGCTCTTTAAAGACAACATTTTGAACGTTTGGAGCATCTACAACACCATCAATGATAGTGAACCAAGTGTCAGGATACTCTGCAGCAGCTGCAGCAACAGCATTCGCCATAGTGAAGCCTACAGCTACAACTGGGTTGTATCCACGTTGTGCAAACTTCTTAAGACTTTGCTCCATCATAGCTTCATTAGTAGGCTCTAGCTCAGTAACCGCAATACCAGTATCATTAGCAAATCTCATGATGCCGTTATAGACCGCCTCGTTAAAAGACTTGTCATTCTTACCAGCAGTATCATAAACTACAGCAGGCTTAATATCAGCAGCTTGAGCAATTGACGCTGATAAAGCAATTGTTGTAGCTATTATTGCTAGACCAGTTTTTTTGATAAATCCACCAAAATGTGAATGTTTCGTGTTTTTCATTGTGTACTTCTCCTTAGTTATTAATCTTAATTTTTCAATAGAACAAAAACCATCATTAAAATAAAGATAGTCTAAAAATATCTTTGTTGTTAACTCAAGCTTTGTATTAAAAGTATATAGAAATAAAATCTCAAGTTGTTAATATTCTATTCTCGATGATGTCCTTTGTCAAAAATATTTCAATGTATTTTCAATCTATTTCTTATAGCTCTAATAATTACCTATATAGTTTGAGTATTCTTGAATATATAAGTAAAAAATAATCATTTTTAAATTCATTGTGAAAAATAATTGTTTACAATAATTATTAATACATTTATGCATATAATTAAATAATTATTTAAATACCAATCTATGAGTATTTTGGTTAAAAATAATAGTTGTAGTCAAATACTTAGCTAAAAATTATTATGAATAAAAAAATCATTCAAAGCCTTAAAAGTTATCCCCGAAATATGGTGGGCTATGGGAAGGATCCAATCCACCCCAAATGGCCAAATAAAGCCCGTATTGCAGTTCAATTTGTGTTGAATTATGAAGAAGGCGCGGAAAACTCAATTTTGCACGGCGACAATGCATCTGAAGCTTTCCTTTCAGAGATTGTTGGTGCTAAGGCTTATGAAGGCGTTAGGCATATGAGCATGGAGTCCATTTATGAGTATGGCTCAAGAGCAGGCGTTTGGAGAATATTAAACCTTTTTAAAGAATTCGATGTTCCAGTAACTATCTTTGCAGTGGCTCTTGCAATTGCTCGTAATCGAGAACTTGCTGATTATTTGGTAGAACAGAATTATGATATTTGTGCGCATGGATTTAGGTGGATAGATTATCAATTTGTTGATGAAAAAACAGAGCGAGAGCATATAAAAGACTGCATTTCTGTTTTGACTGAATACCTAGGAAAAAGGCCAGAAGGTTGGTATACCGGTAGAAATAGTACAAATACAAGAAGGCTGATTGTGGAAGAGGGAGGGTTTCTTTATGATAGTGACACATATGACGACGACTTGCCTTACTGGTCAAATGAATTTGGTGCTGAAAAAAAGCATTTAATTATTCCCTACACTCTCGATGTAAATGATATGAGGTTTGCTTCACCACAGGGGTTTAATTCTGGAGACCAATTCTTTAACTATTTAAAGGATACTTTTGATGCGCTATATCTTGAAGGAGAGGCAAGTCCAAAAATGATGTCAGTTGGAATGCATGCGAGAATATTAGGACGCCCTGGAAGAATTATGGCTATGAGACGATTTTTAGAGTATGTTAAAACGTTTGATAATGTTTGGCTTTGCTCGCGCAGAGAAATTGCTGACCATTGGTATAAGAACTTTTAAAAAGGGCAAGAGATGGAATTACCATTAAATTTAGCGCAACAATCTGCAGAAGCCTTTTTAAAAACTTTTGAAAACTTGTATGAGCATACTCCTTGGTTTGTAGAAAAATCGTTACCTCTAGTTTTAGCTGATAAAAAATATAATAGTTTAGAAAAATTTCATGAGCTACTTTCAAATATTATGCTTAATGCAGATTCTGACTTACAGGATAACTTGATAGTCGCTCATCCAACTTTGGCAGGCAAAAAAGCCCAAAATAATGAACTTACTGATTTCTCAACTAATGAACAAAAATCTGCTGGATTAAGTGATTGCTCTGACTCTGAAATTGAGCTTTTTGAGGAGCTTAATAGGGAGTACTTTGCTAAATTTGACTTCCCCTTTATTATGGCAGTTAAAGAAAAAAATAAATCTGACATCATTTCGCAGTTTAAAGAGCGAAAAGACAATTCAAAAAATCAAGAAAGATCAAATGCTTTAGATGAGATTAATAAAATAGCGTGGCTAAGAATTAAGGAGATTTATGGAATCTAAAAACCAGATTGATGTTGCTAGTGCAAGTTTTGGTACTAAAGTTGTTTATTGTAGTGATGAATTTTTTGCAGACTCAGGCCGCATGCTTCAATCAAGTGAGCCTGTTTGGATTGAAGACAAATACGATATAAATGGTAAGTGGATGGATGGCTGGGAGAGCCGAAGACGGCGAGATGGGAAAAATGACTTTTGTTTTATTAGGTTAGGCGCTGAATCTATTATTAATAGCTTTAATATTGATACAACTCACTTTACTGGAAATTTTGCACCTGGAGTTTCTGTTCAAGGTTGCTCTGTGCCAGGAGGAACTACTGATGACTTAGTTGTTGATGGCACTGCAGTCACAGAATGGTTTGATCTCGTTACCAAAGAATCCCTAGAGGGTGACTCAAAAAATTTATTTAATAGTGCTTCATCAAAGCCAATTACGCATTTAAAAATTACATTACTCCCAGATGGGGGGATTGCTCGTTTCAGGGCTTATGGTGAGATATGGGCTGATGAGAAGAAGTATGAAGTTAATGGTACGAACGTAATATCAAAAGAAAGTGGCGCGAAAGCGATCTTTGCAAATGATGAGCACTTTGGAAGCTTAAGTAATGTTTTAGAAAAGCATGAGCCTTTAAGTATGGCTGATGGATGGGAAACAAGGCGGCGAAGAAAGCCTGGGAACGACTGGGGAATTATTGCCCTCTCTAAGCCTGCAACTGCTGAGGAAGTAATAGTTGATACTCAGTTTTTTAAAGGTAATTTTCCAGATACTTTCTCAATATCAACTTCCAATTCACCACACGAAGATGATAAAACTTTGAAAGAAAATAGTAAAACTTGGAATAAACTTATTGAAGGAAAAAAATTAAAGATAAACCAAATGCATGTTTTTAAAGGTTCGGACATACTTCATAATGATGTGTTTACTCATATCCGTGTCGATATATATCCAGATGGCGGTATTGCCAGGTTAAAACTTATTGGAAAATTTACCTAGATATGAATACTTTAAAACTAACTCCTGAAGTACTAACTAAAGATAATTTTCAACTATTTGGCGAAGTGCTTAGTACTGAAAATAAAGAATCTATTACAATTAATGATGGTTTTGCATCCAAGTTTCCTGATATTGTAAAATTAGATACTAAGGAGGCAGAGGGGGAAACAAGTGTCCATATTTTTGTTGCTAAGAAGAGGCAGTTTCCTCTTCAAATTACTATGCTCGAGAATCATCCTTTTTTTAGTCAGACATTTATTCCAAAAAATAACACGCCATTTATAGTTGTTGTCGCGCCTGCATCACAAGAACCTGTAATTGAAAATATTAAGGCTTTTATTACTGATGGTGATCAAGGCATAAGTTATTCAAGAGGAGTTTGGCACTTTCCTTTAATTAGTTTAAAAGATAACGCTCAATTCGTTGTGATAGATAGGAAACACAATGTTGATAAAGACAGTATGAAACAGTGCACTTTTAGTAAAATTGAAGATGTTAGTATTTATGTGGAGCTCAGCTTATGATGCAAATATATCTAATGGACTGGCTCAGTCTAGTTTTAAAATTACTCCATATAATTGCAGGTATAGCCTGGATTGGTGCTTCCTTTTATTTTAATTGGCTTGAAAATAAACTTGACCGATTAAATAATAGAGACGAGATAGCTGGTAACTTATGGGCAGTTCATGGCGGTGGCTTTTATCATTTAGAAAAATATAAGAAATATCCTCAAACCCTCCCAGAACCTTTGCACTGGTTTAAGTGGGAAGCTTACGTTACTTGGCTTTCTGGAATTTCACTGCTTTCAGTTATCTATTATTTTAATGCTAGCACTTATCTGTTAGCTTCCAATAGCTCAATATCTGCATTATATGGCGTTGGTTTAAGTCTCTTAGGGCTGATACTTTTTTGGCTTATCTATGATCTTTTATGTAAGTCAAAGTTGGTAACTAAATCCGCAATTTTTTTAGCTATTATTTTTATAGTAATTGCATTTTTTGCATATTTTTATAGCAATATTTTTAATCCTAGAGCGGTTTATATGCAAATTGGCTCAATGATTGGAACGGTAATGGTTGCCAATGTTTTCTTTGTAATTATTCCAGTTCAAAAAAAATTAGTTGATGCTTGTGAAAACTCCACTGAAGTTAGTTTAGAACTGGGAAAAATAGGTTATCTTCGTTCTCGTCATAACAATTACTTTACCTTACCCGTTTTATTTATGATGATAAGTGGTCATTACCCTACAATTTATAGTGGAGATTATGGCTGGTTGATATTAATGGCTGTTATTGGAATTTTGGTAATGGTTCGTCACTACTTTAATTTAAGAGGAGTTGGTAAAGCTAAAAATAGTCTAATCGCTATTATAGTTATCTCAACCTTTGCCTTGATTTATGCTTTAGCCCCATCACCAATTAAGATGCAAGATAATAACCAAGAGATCGTTACTATTGCTGAGGCCCAAGACATCATTGAAAAACATTGTGTGAGTTGTCATGCTGCGGAGCCCTCAAACAAAGCCTTTGCGATTGCGCCTAATGGGATTATGTTGGATACTAAAGAAAAAATTATTGCCCATAAGAATCAGATATATCAGCAGTCCGTTTTATCTAAAGCAATGCCCTTAATTAACAATACAAATATGACCGATGAAGAGAGAGCGAAATTAGGGGTTTGGATTGAGGCAAATCAGTGAGTGAATACAACCATTATCGAGGAGCAATTTACCACTGCACTGAAAGTAAAGGAGTACTAGAGCCAAACTATTTTGTTGATGGTCTTATGGTTGTTGATAATGATTCTGGAAGCATCATTGAGGTTGGAGACTTCAATCAAATTTCTTCAAAGTGGCCAAACGCTAAATCAACTACTCACTTTAAGGATAGTTTAATAATGCCTGGCTTCATTGACACCCATGTGCATTATCCTCAATATAAAGTAATAGCCTCCTATGGAGCAAGCCTTATAGACTGGCTTAATAAGTATACATTTATTGAAGAGCAAAAGTTTTCAGATGAAGCTTATGCCGTTAAGGTTGCAGATTTGTTTCTTGATGAGCTTATTAAAAATGGTACTACAACAGCAATGACTTTTTGTACTTCTCATAAACAATCTGTAGATATTTTTTTTACGGCAGCAGAAAAGTTGAAGCTTAGAATGGTGGCTGGTAAAGTTATGATGGATAGAAATGCACCAGAGGCTCTTTGTGATAGTGTGGACGGTAGTTATTTTGATTCGAAAGAGCTTATTGAAAAATGGCACAATAGAGGGCGAATGAAATACGCCGTTACGCCTAGATTTGCTCCTACATCTTCTTCTGAGCAATTAGTACAGGCTGCTAATTTATTAGAAGAGTATTCAGATAATAATGGAAATAAAGGCGTTCTTCTGCAAACACATCTTAATGAAAATATTGATGAAATTGGCTGGGTAAAAGAGCTTTTTCCAGACTCAAAAAACTACTTTGATGTCTATGATAATTTCAATCTATCAGGACCTAATTCAGTTTTTGGTCATTGCATTTATAATACTGATGAAGAATATAAACGTATTGCTGATTCAGGCTCTAAGGTAGCGCTATGTCCAAGATCCAATCTATTCCTTGGTAGCGGTCTATTTGAACTTGATAAATTAGAGGCTTTTGGAATAGGTACTGCACTTGCATCAGATGTTGGCGGCGGTGATAGCTTTTCAATGTTTCAGGTAATGAATGAAGCTTACAAAATATGTCGACTAAATAATTATAATTTAGACCCTGTTAAAGCTTTTTATCTGACAACTCTAGCTGCAGCAAAAGTACTTGATATGGATAATCGTATCGGTAACTTTGAGCCTAATAAGGAGGCAGACTTTATTGTCATTGATTTAAAGGCAACAGAATTAATAAAAAATAAACTCGAAACCTCAGATGATATTAACGATATATTATTTAATTTAATGACTTTAGGTGATGATAGACTAATTAAAGAGGTTTATATTTTAGGTCAAAATATTTACCAAAAATAAGGCAGGCATAATGGGACAACTTACAACACATATATTAGATACCTCTGCAGGAGTTCCTGCAAGTGGTGTAGCGATAAATTTATATCGAAGAGATGGTACAAATTCAGTACATCTTAAATCAATAAAAACGAACTTAGATGGCCGTTGTGATAAACCTTTGTTGTCCGAAGAAGAATTTGATGAGGGTTGTTATGAGCTTGAATTCATAGTGGATGATTATTATGAAGCTAAAAATATTAAGTGCCCTTTTTTAAAAGATGTCATTATTCGTTTCTATATTAATGAAAAGAGTGAAAACTACCATGTACCTCTTTTAATTTCCCCTTATAGTTATTCAACCTATCGAGGAAGCTAGTGTATTTTTTGCTGAATCAAAACTCTACGCCAATAGATCTTGGCGCAATAAATCCAAATACTACTGTCCTAGAGTGGTTAAGAAATAATCAGCTTGTCGGAACTAAAGAGGGCTGCGCTTCTGGAGATTGCGGCGCTTGTACTGCAGTTATTGGTGAGATTGTTACTAATAGCAAGTCTAGTAAGATTGAGTATAAAAGTATAAATACATGTATGGCATTGGCTTATGGACTAGTTGGCAAACATTTAGTTACTGTTGAGGGGTTGGCTGAGGACGGCAGGCTGCATCCTTCTCAAAAAGCAATGGTGCTAGAAAACGGTTCACAGTGTGGCTTTTGCACGCCTGGCTTTGTTATGTCGTTATTTGCCTTGTATCAAAATAAAAACTCAGTAGATCTGCATCAAATAAACGAAGCTCTATCAGGTAACTTGTGCAGGTGCACTGGCTATAAACCAATAATTGCAGCTGCATTTTCAATGTTTAATGAGAAAAGTGACGAACCCTTAGACTACTATAAAAAAAATCAGAAGAATATTACTAAGATTTTAGGAGAATTAAATAATCCTGAGCACATAAGTTTAAGTTATAAAAAGAGTAATAAAACAATTAAATATGATGCTCCCTCAACGATAAGTGAGCTCTCTAATGTTCTAACTAGTAGCACTTCAGCAAATATTATTGCCGCAGGAACCGATCTTAGCCTAGAGATTACTCAATCAATGAAAGAGTTTTCACATATCGTTAGCGTTAATCAAGTTATTGAATTAAAGGAGATTAAAGATAACGCTAAAGAATTAGAGATTGGAGCTGCAGTAAGTTATGAGGATGCCGCATCTAGTCTTATAAGTAACTGGCCTGACTTAGGTCCTTTTTTGCAACGCTTTGCCTCTTTACCCATAAAGAATTGGGCGACTATTGGAGGTAACATTGCTAATGCTTCACCTATAGGAGATATGCCCCCAGTCTTAATTGCTTTAGATGCAAAATTAAAGCTCAGAAAAGGCCCTGTTAGCAGAACTATTAATTTAGAAGATTTTTTTATTACCTATAAAAAAACTGTTATTCAGCAAGGTGAATTTATTGAAAGTATTATCATTCCAAAGCCTAATGAAAATCAGCGTCTTATTACCCATAAAATGTCTAAAAGATACGAGGATGATATTTCAGCTGTATGCATGGCAATAAATATTACGTCCACAAATAATAAACCAGAATCATTTAAGATCGCCTTTGGAGGCATGTCAGGAATACCTCAAAGATCAAATATACTTGAAAATTTTTTATTAAAGAGTTGGCAAGAAGACAACATAGCTGCATTATCTTATAAGGTTTTGAAAGAAGAATTTTCTCCATTTACTGATGTCAGAGCAACCTCAGAATACCGATTGCAAGTATCAGCAAACTTAATTAAAAAAACTATATTGATGTATCAAGATCAGCCAGTTGAAAATCTTGCAGAATATTCACAATCAAGTTAATTCAAGGAGTAAGCAAAAATTAATAAAAATATAAAAAATTCTGCTCAGCTTAAAGGCTCAATAATTGGCGATTCAATTGCTCACGATAGTGCTCATATGCATGTCCAGGGGAGTGCAACTTATATTGATGACATGCCGGTCCCAAAAGGCACTCTTCATGTTGCATTTGCGTTAAGTAATGTTGCGCGTGGAAAAATAAATAAGATTGATATTACAGGTGCTCTAAAAGCTGACGGCGTCCATAGTATTCTCCTGGCAAAAGATATAGAAAATCTATATATAGGAGCGATTAAACATGACGAGCCTATTTTGGCTGATAAAGAGGTTTTATTCTTTGGCCAAGCAATTGCTGCTGTCTTAGCAGATAGTCATGAGAATGCAAGAACAGCTGCGCTCTTAATCACCTCAAATGTAACGGAGCTAGAGGCTGTTGTTACTATTGATCAGGCAATGGCTAAAAAAAGCTTTCTTGATGAACCACTAGTAGTCTCTATAGGAGATTCAAATAAAGCTATAGATTCATCAAAAAATAAGCTAAATGGAAGTCTATCTATTGGCGGTCAAGAGCATTATTATCTTGAGGGGCAGGTTGCTCTAGCAATTCCAACAGAGGACAACGAGATGGTGGTTCATTCTTCAACTCAAAACCCTACAGAAGTCCAACATCTAGTTGCGCATGTTTTAGATGTTCCTCAAAATGCAATCGAAGTAATTACTCGGAGAATGGGCGGCGGCTTTGGTGGTAAGGAGACAGATTCATCGCAACTTGCTTGTGTTTGCGCTATATTTGCAAAGCAAACTAAACTGCCTATAAAGGCTCGACTCTCTAGAAAAGATGACATGTTGCTCACTGGAAAAAGGCATGATTTCAAGGCAGACTATAAAGTTGGCTATAGTGATGATGGGGAAATTTTGGGGATTGAGATAGATCTTGCAGCAAGATGTGGCTACTCACTTGATTTATCTAAAGCAATAGTTTCTAGAGCTTTATTCCATGCTGATAATACATATTTTTTGCCAAATGCTACTTTTAGGGGTTTTTTATGTAAAACAAATACCGCTTCAAACACAGCGTTTAGAGGCTTTGGTGGACCTCAAGGGATGCTTGCTATAGAAAATATTATTGAAGAAATAGCCATGAATATTGGTGTTGATGCTCTTGAAATTAGAAAATTAAATTATTATCAAAAGGATACAAATAACGTGACGCCTTACGATCAAGTTGTCGAAGATAATATTATTAATGAGCTCTCTAGTGAACTTATAGAAGACAGTAATTACTTAGTTAGAAGAGAAAGTATTGAAAAGTTTAATAAAACAAGTAAATATCTTAAAAAAGGATTGGCATTTTCTCCTGTGAAATTTGGTATTTCTTTTACTACTCAATTATTAAATCAAGCCGGTGCATTGGTAAATGTATATAAAGATGGAAGTATATATATTAATCATGGAGGGACTGAAATGGGCCAAGGCCTATTTATTAAAGTTGCGCAGGTTGTTGCTAATGAGTTTGGTGTTAATCTAGAGCGAGTAAAGGTCTCAGCTACTTCTACTGCTAAAGTTCCAAATACATCACCAACTGCAGCATCTTCTGGTTCAGATTTAAATGGTATGGCTGCCAGAGAGGCATGCTTAAGAATTAAGAGAAATTTAACTACTTTTGCGAAAGATTTCTATGGCGAAGGTAATAGTGATATTGAGTTTAAAGACTCTTTTGTTATTATTGGTAAGAAAAAGATAGCGTTTGATGAGTTTGTGTCAACAGCATATTTAAATCGAGTAGAACTTTTTAGTAATGGCTTTTATAAAACACCAAAAATTTTCTTTGATGCTGTTAAACAAAAAGGCCATCCTTTTTACTATTATTCATATGGTGCCTGCGTTAGTGAAGTTATAGTTGATTGTTTGACTGGTGAGTATAAGTTGTTAGCAGTTGATATTTTGCATGATGTTGGCGCATCACTTAACCCGGCAATTGATATGGGGCAAATAGTTGGAGGATATATTCAAGGTATGGGCTGGCTTTGTTCTGAGGAACTCAAATGGAATGATTCTGGGGCACTTTTAACGATGGGCGCATCGACCTATAAAATCCCTGCAATCGGAGATACGCCTGAGCATTTTGAGGTCAAAATTAAGCCTAATATTTCTAATCATGAAAATACAATTCATAAATCTAAAGCAGTTGGAGAGCCTCCTCTGATGCTCGCAATATCAGCTTGGCTTGCGATAAAAAATGCTATTTATAATGCAGATAATGAAATGCAAACTGGCCTAAATGCTCCTGCAACTTTTGAGCAAGTATTCTTTAATCTTAATAAGAGTCTTAAGTAATAGGTTATGAATAGTTGGTTGAAGCCAGTTAAGACGGCAAGTGCTTTAAATAATGGCTTTGTATTGTTAACAATTATTTCAACTAAGGGCTCAACCCCTTGCTCTAATGGAGATAAGATTGTCTTCTCTGGATCTGAGTCAGTTTTTGGCAGTATTGGTGGTGGTAATTTAGAATTTAAAGCCTTGTCTTTTGCTGGAGAATTATTAAGTCTTAATTCTAATGGTACTTATTTAAAAAAATATCCTCTTGGCGCCTCACTTGGGCAGTGTTGTGGAGGCTATGTAAATGTCATGTTTGAAAGTTTTATTCAGTCTGACGCAACAAATTCATGGATCGAAACAGTATCAAACTTACTTCAAGATAATGAAGATTTTATAGTTGCTACAATTGTAGATAGTAACTCTGAAATTGAATTTAGCTGTAAAAAATTTGTCTACCTTGATGGTAATTTATCTCCAAATATTGATGACAAAAAAATCTCTAGCTTGATTACAAAAAGTGCTAGAGATCTTTTGTTACTTTCTGATAGTCCTACTATAGTGCAATTTGAAAATCAGTCAGGCGCTTTAACTGAAGTTTGCTTTGAAAAAGTCTTGACTAGCGAAGTTCAGCCAGTAGTCGTTTTTGGAGCTGGACATATTTCAAGAGCTCTGATGCCAATTTTAATTAACCTACCTATTAAGATTTATTGGGTTGATGATAGAGCAGAACAATTTGATAAATATCAAGGAGATACATCTCAAATAGATATTATTTGTGATGACTTTGTTCAGAGCATTCCTGACTTGCCAGACAGTAGCTATTGTCTTGTAATTACATACAGCCATCAAATTGACTTCGAGATTTGTGAAAAAATGATTACTCAAAATAACTTCAGTTATTTGGGTATGATTGGTTCAGAAATTAAGGGGAAAAAATTTAGAGATCGGTTTCATCAAAAGAATTTTTCTGAGGAAGTGATTAACAAATTTATCTGTCCAATAGGAGATAAACAAAAATTCTTAAAATCACCTGCTGCAATTGCTGTAACTATTGCAATGGACTTAATTAACTTTATAGAACATAAAAGACAACCTGAATCTGTATGAAATATCAATTAGAAGTATCCAATATTACTAAGTCTTATGGAGATTTAAAGGCTAATGATAATGTTTCGCTTAGAATTAAGGATTCAAGTATCCATGCTTTGCTTGGTGAAAATGGTGCTGGTAAGTCAACTCTAGTGAAAATTATATATGGCTCGTTATCACCAGATAGTGGTGAAATGAAGTGGGCTAATAATGAATATAGTCCTAAAAGTCCTTTTCAAGCTCGAGAAAACGGCATAGCAATGGTCTTTCAACATTTTTCACTGTTTGAATCGTTAACTGTTGAAGAAAATATAATTCTCGGTCTTGATAGTGTAGGTCTAAATGACAATTTTTCTGAGCAAATAATTAAGTACTCAAAGCAATATGGCTTAGATATTAACCCACAACAAGTTGTTGGTGATTTATCAGTTGGTGCGCGCCAACGTGTTGAAATTATTCGTTGCTTAATGCAAAACCCAAAGTTACTTATTATGGATGAGCCTACTTCAGTCTTGACGCCTCAAGAAGTATCCGATTTATTTGTAACTCTTAAAAAACTTGCGGCAGATGGATGCGCTATCTTATATATTTCTCATAAGCTTGAAGAGGTCCGTGAAATATGCAGTGAAGCAACAATCTTAAGAGGTGGTAAATTAGTCCAAAGCTGCATACCTCAGGAGCATAGCCAAAAAGAACTTGCGGAAATGATGATTGGAAAAAAATTAACCGAACTTGCTAGAGCTAATATAGCTGTTGGTGAAAGTATTTTTTCAATCGATAATTTAAGTCGAAAGAGTGATGATATTTATGGGGTTAATCTTAATAATATCACTTTAAAAATCAACAAGGGGAGTATTGTTGGTATAGCAGGCGTTGCTGGAAATGGCCAAGATGAGTTGATGGAGCTACTTATTGGTGAAATTTCGTCACCCAAAACAACTTTGAACTTTAATGGCCAAGATATTGGCACTCTAAACTCGCACGAAAGAAGACAGCTTTCTATGTTCTTTGTCCCTGAAGAAAGGCTTGGACATGGCGCAGTTCCAGATATGTCGTTAGATGAAAATATGCTACTAAGTAGACCAGATTCAACTGAAATGACGAGCAATGATGTTATTGACTGGAAAAAAGTTGCAACTCATTCAAAAAATGTTATTGATACCTTTGATGTACAAACGCCTTCAAGCAGAATGTTAGCTAAATCACTTTCTGGAGGAAACCTACAAAAGTTTATGGTTGGAAGAGAACTTATTCAAAATCCAGAATTATTAATTGTTGCTCAGCCTACCTGGGGAGTCGATGCGGGCTCTGCTAACAACATTCATCAGGCTTTGATTGAATTGGCTGATAAAGGCTCAGCTATATTGATTATTTCCCAAGACTTGGATGAAATATTAAGTTTGTGTGACAAAATCCATGTCCTATCTGAAGGAAAACTTTCTGATGCTGTGGATATGAAGAGTAAGGGGTTAGAGAAGATTTCTCAGCTCATGGTTGGAGGAAAAGCCCAATGATTAAACTTATTCCAAGAGTTGAGAATTCTACAGCAATGGTTCTGTTATCACCTCTATTGGCTCTAACGCTTACTGCTCTATCAGCTTATTTAATATTTGTTTTTATATTAGTAGACATTCCAGTATCAAGCGTCTTCTTCACTCTATTTGTAGAGCCTTTAATTGATTCTTACTATTTTTCAGAACTGCTCGTTAAGGCAGCACCTTTGATGATTATTGGACTTGGCTTGTCAATTGGATTTAGAGCAGGTATTTGGAATATTGGTGCAGAAGGCCAATATGTTATGGGAGGAATTGCAGGCAGTGCGGTAGGACTATATTTTTATAATGTTGAGGCTTTTTGGTTGCTTCCATTGATGACGATAGCGGGTATTTTAGGGGGTATGTTTTATGCGGGCATTGCAGCCTTTCTTCGAATTAAGTACCAGGTCAATGAAATCCTAGTAACTTTAATGTTGACCTATGTTGCCGTTTTGTTTTTAAGCGCAATGCTTCAAGGACCTCTTCGAAACCCATCAGGCTTTAATTTTCCAGAAAGTAGGATTTTTCATGATAGCGCTATGCTACCTATTATTTGGGAAGGTACTCGATTACATATTGGTTTGATTGTCGCAATTATTCTCTCGCTTGTTGCTTGGTTTGGAATTAAAAAGCACATGTTTGGTATGCAAATAAAAATATCAGGTAGCGCGCCTCGAGCTGCAAAATTTGCTGGATTTGATGACAATAAAACTGTTTGGTATTCACTACTTATATCAGGTGGACTGGCTGGTCTTGCAGGTCTCTTTGAGGCAGCTGGCCCTGCTGGACAACTTACTCCAGGACTGCCCCAATTTTATGGCTTTACTGCAATCATTGTTGCATTCTTGGCGAGACTTCATCCGGTAGGAGTTTTATTTTCAGCGCTACTAATTGCCCTTAGCTATGTTGGTGGTGAGAATGTGCAAATTGAATACAATTTACCAAGCTCGATAACGCAAATTTTTCAAGGAATGCTTTTGTTTTATTTCTTGGCCTGCGATATATTAATTAAATATAAAGTTGTACTTTTTAAAACTAAAAACTAAAGATTATGAATGAAAGTCTATTTATTAACATCATTATTGGAATAAGTATTGCCTCAGTGCCTCTTATTTTTGCCGCTATTGGTGAATTATTAGTAGAGCGCTCAGGTGTTCTAAATTTAGGCGTTGAAGGCATGATGATTGTTGGAGCGCTCCTAGGCTTTGTTGTGATGTCTCATACCCAAAACCCTTATTTAGCTGTTCTTTCTGCAATGCTTGGGGGGATGGCCATAGCATCCATTTTTGCTTTTTTGACTCAATTTCTGCTTACAAATCAGGTTGCAACTGGGCTTGCTCTAACTCTTTTTGGGTTGGGTTTTGCTGCTTTTGCGGGCAGAGGGTATACAGAGGAAACAATTCAACTTATCACGGCAGTTCCAATTCCATATTTATCTGATATACCTTATTTAGGGCCTTTACTTTTTTCATTTAATCCTCTTGTGTATTTGGCATTTTTTATGGTTTACTTAGTTTGGTGGTTCCTATTTAAGACTAAGCAGGGTTTAATATTACGCGCCATTGGCGACAATCATGATGCGGCCCATGCTATTGGCCATAACGTTGTTCGATACAGAGTGATGGCTATTCTATTTGGCGGTGCTATGGCTGGAATTGGAGGCGCATTTTTATCACTCGTTCAAGTGCCAATATGGGGAGAAGGCATGACTGCTGGGAGAGGTTGGATCGCTTTAGGTCTTGTTGTTTTTGCCTCGTGGCAACCTTTTAGAATTATATTTGGAGCAATTTTATTTGGAGGAATAACTATCCTGCAGATTCATGCACAAGGATTAAACATCAATGTGAGTGCGCAATATCTATCTATGCTTCCTTACTTGGCAACCATTGTTATTCTTGTTAGTCTTAGGATGAGATTAAAAAATAAAACAAATCGCACAGTTCCTAATTGTTTGGGTAGAATATTTCATTCAACAACTTAGTTTGATAAATAAAGTTTTGTACGTAGTAAAAAAAGTAAGAAAATTGTTAAATAACTTAAAGGAGAATAAGTATGTCTAATCGAAGTTTGTCGAGTGTTGTGAAGCTCTCGATATTAAGCGTAGTTTTAGCATTTACTAGTAATGTTTATGCTGACCCTGTTAAAGCTGCTTTTGTATATATTGGCCCAACAGGAGACCATGGGTGGACTTTTGCACATGATCAAGGCGCAAAATATGTAAAAGAAATGATGGGTGATGACGTAATCGTTACTACTGTTGAGAGTGTTGAAGAGAACTCAGATTCAGAGCGTGTTATTACGAGTCTTGCCAGAAAAAATGATATTATTTTTACAACATCATTTGGTTATATGAACCCAACAGTAAAGGTTGCGGCGCGTTATCCAGATGTTAAATTTGAACACGCAACGGGCTATATGCGTCCTACTGATAATATTTCTACTTATTCTGCGAGATTTTATGAAGGTAGACACGTTATTGGTAAGATTGCTGGAAGAATGACTGAGACTAATGTTATTGGTTATATTGCATCTTTCCCAATCCCTGAAGTAATTAGAGGAATTAACTCTGCTTATCTAGCTGCTAAGTCAGTAAATCCTGATATTGAAATCAAGATCGTTTGGGTTTATTCTTGGTACGATCCAGGTAAAGAAGCTGATGCTGCCAATGCTCTTATAGCTCAAGGTGCGGACATTCTAATGCAACATACTGATTCAACTGCTCCTATGACGGTTGCTGAAGAGAAAGGTGTCTATGCTTTTGGCCAAGCTTCAAACATGCGTGAGTGGGGTAAAAATGCTCAATTAACTGGAATTATTGATGATTGGGGTCCTTATTACTTAGAGCGTGTTCAGGCTGTTAAAGATGGTACTTGGACTTCAACTGATGTATTCCATGGAGTTGATTCAGGAATGGTTAAGTTTGCTCCTATGAATAATTCAATGCCTTTTGAAGTTAGAAATGAAGCTTCAAAAGCAATTATTGATTTGTCAATGGGCGCGATTCATCCATTTACAGGTCCAATCAATAAGCAAGATGGTAGTGCATGGTTAGCAGAAGGTGAAACTCCACCTAACTTTCCTGACCTACTTACAATGGACTTTTACGTAGAAGGTATTGACGCTAAGTACCCTAACTAATAAAGGTTTATTAAGTAATATTACTAATCGCGTCCTAGGCTTTGCTTAGGGCGCGATTTTTTTTATAAAAAATTATGTCAGAGATTTCTCATAAGTGGCTGAATGGTCTTCCAAAAATTGAACTTCATCTTCATATAGAAGGAACACTAGAGCCAGAACTATTATTTAAGCTGGCAAAGAGAAACTCAATCCAATTACCTTTTAATAGCGTCAATGAGGTAAAAAAAGCATATCAATTTTCAAATCTTCAAGATTTTCTAGATATTTATTATCAGGGTGCTGAGGTTTTGCTCCATAAGCAAGATTTTTATGACCTAACATGGGCATACTTGTTGATGTGTAAGCAGCAGAATGTGATGCATGTAGAGCCGTTTTTTGACCCTCAAACGCACACTATAAGAGGCGTTCCTTTTGAAACTATAGTAAGCGGCATTGCAGAGGCGCTAGCTGATGGGAAAGCAAAGCTTGGAATAACCTCTAGATTGATTATGTGTTTCTTAAGACACCTTAGTGAGGAAAGCGCTATTGAAACTTTAAAATCTTCAGAGCAATTTACTGATGTTATTTATGGTGTTGGTTTGGATAGCGCGGAGATGGGAAACCCACCGGAAAAATTTATTAATGTTTTCAGCAAAGCAAAAGGTATGGGTTATAAATTAGTTGCCCATGCAGGCGAAGAGGGCCCTGCTAGTTATATATGGAGCTCTTTGGACGTTTTAAATGTTCAAAGAATTGATCATGGGATAAGAGCAATCGATGATCCTGACCTAATGCTTCGTTTGATTGAGTCTCAAATGCCCTTAACTATTTGCCCACTATCAAATGTAAAGCTTAGAGTTTTTGATACTATGGCAAGCCACACAATTCTTGATATGCTTGACTTAGGAGTGTGCGTAACGGTTAACTCAGATGACCCTTCTTACTTTGGAGGGTACATGACAGAAAATTTCCTTGCACTTTATGACAGTCTAGAGCTTTCAAGAGACCAGGCAATTAGCCTTATTAACAATAGTATTGATGCAAGTTTTGCTGAAGATAGTCGAAAGAAAGAGCTTTCTAACTTGTTGCAAACGTATATTTCTGATTAGCAATACTAGTTATCTTTTTCTTCCTTACCAATTACTTTGCTGTTCATCTCAATTTCAATATCATCCATCATTTCATTGTGAGACTTATCAGTCCAGTCCTTGGGTTGATTTTTTGTAGCACTCTTATCTGGATCATTTTTACGGACTTTAAAGAAAGAGGAAAAAAACAAGCCAGCTTCAAACAGAAGCCAAATAGGGATTGCAATTAGAAATTGCGAGATCACATCTGGAGGAGTTAGTACCATTCCAACTATAAAGGCACCGATGAAAATGTAAGGGCGATTTTTTTTGAGTTTTTCAGCAGTAGTCGCTCCAAAAACAATAAGAAGGATTGTCACAATTGGGACTTCAAAGGCAGCTCCAAAGGCGAACGAGACTTTCAAGATAAAATCAAGGTAGTACTGAATATCAGGGGCAAAGTTAACTGATGCAGGGCCAACACTCGCTAAGAAGTTAAATATAACTGGAAATACAATATAAAAAGAGAACAGAAGGCCAACATAAAAAAGTATTGTTGATGAGATGACCAAAGGCAGCACAAGTCTTTTCTCATTGCGATAGAGCGCTGGGGCTATAAACATCCATAGCTGATAAAGCAAGTAGGGCATTGCAATATAGATAGCCAGTATCAATGACATCTTTAAGGGCGTTAAAAAAGGCGAGATTACACCAATTGCAATTAGATTGGAGCCTGGTATTGCTTGAACAATTGGCGCCGCTATGAAGGTGTATATTTCATCAGCAAATGGGAATAATATTAGGAAAAAAATAACTATTGCAGTAACTGAATGAAGAAGTGATCGCCTAAGTTCAATTAAATGTTGGACTAAGGGTAGTTTTTCAGATGCCTCATTATCTATAGTCATAACTTTGAATCATCCTGCTGAACATCATTTTGATTAAAAAGGTCAACACTTGATTTGGCTTCATTGGTAATGTCAGAGATTATTGATTTTTCATCATCCATAGAAAGGTGCCCTTTAAGCTCATCTGTCTTTAGCTCTTCATTTATATCTGCTTTAACTTTGTTGAGGAACTTATTAAGCTTACCCATAGTAACACCGGCTTTTCTTGCCAGTGCTGGCAATCTTTCAGGGCCCACTACGATAAGGGTAATAACGCCAATAATGGTAATCTCCCAGAAACCAAAATCAAACATATCGCTTTATAAAAAACTGGTTTTTAGGATTTTTTATCAGAGCTTTCATCATCAGCTTCAACTTTAGCTTCAATAATATCTTCTTTCTTTTCGGCATCAGTATCTTTCATAGATGACTTGAAGCCTTTAATTGCGCTTCCAACTTCATTGCCAATATTTTTAAGACGTTTCCCGCCAAAAATAAGTAACACAATAACTAAAATAATAATCAGTTCAAATGGTCCTGGCATTCCCATATTTTTCTCCTAAATAATTAATAAAGCTATGTTTATTTTCTAACAATAGTTACAGATTCTTTGATTGTTTATATAGACATATTTTCAATCTGTGCCCTTGATAAACAGAGTCATAGGTATTTTACACTTTAAATTTTGTTTTTTTTAAGAAGCTGATTGACCCTATATTAGTGCCTTCTTTTAGTTAAGTTTCATATAGTGGAACGATGTACTAGTATATGGAAAAAAGTATGCACATGAATTGATATTTATGTATACTTTAAACTGATTTGACATATAGGTGTATCTACGTCACAAGAGGTATGCAATCAAAGAGGTTTTTTTATAATTTAGGAGAAAAAATAATGAAAAAAATATTTAAATCGCAAATAGCTTTAGCTCTAGCCGGTATCTTGGCTGGAACATCAGCTATTGCTGGAACGATTGTCATTAATGGTGACACGTCTGATCCAGCGCCAAAGGCGGCATTTCAGGCAGTTATTGATGGATTTGAAGCTGAAAACCCAGATGTAAACGTTGTTTACAATCTTTTTGATCATGAAGGCTATAAAGCTGCAATTCGTAACTTTCTAAGTGCTGATGCTCCAGATATTTCATTCTGGTATGCGGGTAACAGAATGGCACCATTTGTTGATGCAGGATTGTTCGCACCAATTGATGATGTTTGGGCTGACCAAGGTCTTTACTCACTAATGAAGACGTCTGCTCCAGGTATGACTATGGATGGTAAGAAGTGGGGAATTCCTTATACTTATTACAACTGGGGTGTTTACTATCGTCAAGATATCTTTGAAGACCTAGGAATTGCTGTTCCTAAAACTTGGGATCAATTCATCGCTGCTGGTAAAACTTTAAATGCAAACGGTGTAACTCCAATTACAATTGGTACAAAATATCTATGGACTGCTGGTGGTGTATTTGATTACTTAAACCTTCGTACAAATGGATATGATTTCCATATGGCTCTAACTAGAGGTGAGGTTGCTTGGACTGATGACCGTGTACGTGCAACTATGGCGAACTGGAAGCAACTGATTGACGCTGACTTTTTCCTTGAAAATCATGCTGCTTTAAGCTGGCAAGAAGCATTAGCTCCTATGGGTAATGGTGAGGCTGCTATGTATGTTATGGGTAACTTTGCTGTTGCTCCATTACGTGAGCTAGGTTTGGATGACAGTAAGCTAGGTTTCTTCCAGTTTCCTGAAATAACTCCGGGAGTTCCTATGGCTGAAGAAGCGCCTACTGACACTATTCATTTATCTGCAGGTGCAAAAAACCCAGTTGACGCTAAGCGTTTCTTAGCTTATGCTGCGCGCGCTGACGTTCAGACTGCTTGGAATGAAGCGTTAGGTCAGTTACCTACTAATGCGGGCTCAAGTGTTGTTGATGACAAGTTCTTGAATGCTGCATTTAGTATGCTTAATAATGACGCCCCTGGTGGTGTTGCTCAGTTCTATGATCGTGATACTAAAGCTGAAATGGCCTCTATTGGCATGGAAAACTTTCAAGAGTTCATGGTTAAGCCTGAGCGCTTAGAGAAGATTCTAGAGCGTCTAGAAAAAGCTCGTGCAAAACTTTATTAACCAATAAGGTTTTACTCTGTCCCGTGTTCAAGTATTCTTGACACGGGACTTTATTTTTAATCAATAAAACTCGGAATATGTATGTATTCTTTCTGGAAAAACAATCAATTGAAGTTGTCGCCTTGGATTTTTTTGGCTCCTGGTATCTTCATGTTTTCCCTTTATGTTATTTTTCCAATTTTTCAATCAATAGGCTTAAGTTTTTATCAGTGGGACGGGCTTGGTGAAAAAACCTATATAGGTGTTGAAAACTATATAGAGTTATTAGACGATGAATATTTTTTTATCTCATTAAAGAATAATGTTATTTGGCTTGTCCTTTATATACTAGCAATTCCAGCTGGTCTTTTTGCCGCATTATTTCTTAATCAGACAGTAAGAGGCATAAGAATATACAAATCACTATTCTTTTTCCCCTTTGTTATTTCACAGGTTGTTGTTGGGCTTGTTTTTAGTTGGTTCTATGACCCTTCAAATGGACTTTTAAATGTTGTCTTGGAGGGCTTTGGATTTAATCCTGTTGCTATCTTGGCAGAGGAAGACTATGCAACATATGGAATAATTGCCGCGGGCTTATGGCCTCAAACTGCTTATTGTATGATTTTATATTTAACAGGACTTAATTCTGTTGATCCAGAACAAATTGAAGCAGGCCGAATAGATAATGCAAGAGGCTGGAAAATGTTGTGGTATGTAATACTCCCTCAGTTAAAACCTGCAACTTTTATTGCTGTTGTTGTTACGGTGATTGGCGCTCTAAGATCATTTGATTTAATTTCTATTATGACCGCTGGTGGCCCTTGGGGATCTAGTCGCGTCCTTGCTTATTATATGTATGAAAAAGCATTTTCAGAGTATGGCTTTCGTATGGGCTATTCTGCAGCTATAGCAGTAGTTCTTCTTGCTATTATGATGGTTTATATTGGACTGATTCTGTATAGATTGTATCGAGATGAAAAAGGTTATTAATTATGTTTCCAACTCCAATTGAAAGAACTAAGCCATCTACTCAGCGACTCTATAAGATAGCGCTGCCTATTTCTATAATTATTTGGCTTCTCCCTCTTTTGGCAGTAGCCTTGACCTCTATTCGCTCAGGAGTTGATATAAATTCTGGTAATTATTGGGGCATGCCAACCTCAATTAATTTTTTTGAAAACTACACTGCTGTCTTTACTGACTCCCCTTTAGGCTATTACATTTTAAATAGCTTTAAAATTACTATTCCAACTGTTATTGGTGCAATTGTTCTATCAAGTCTCACAGGCTTTGCATTAGGCGTCTATAGGTTTAAACTTAATTTACTTGTATTTTTCCTTTTTGTTGCTGGCAACTTTATTCCCTATCAAATATTAATGGTTCCAGTAAGAGATCTCTCTCTCTCGCTTGGTCTATATAACTCTGTATGGGGCCTTGTTGCTTTTCATATAGCATTTCAAACTGGCTTTTGCACCTTCTTTATGCGAAACTTTATCCGTGCTCTCCCATTTGAGTTAATCGAAGCGGCAAGAGTTGAAGGAGTTTCTGAGTTTAAAATTTTCTGGTACGTAGTAGTCCCATTAATGCGACCGGCAATGGCTGCATTGTCAGTACTAATCTTTACTTTCATATGGAATGATTATTTTTGGGCTCTCGTTTTGACACAAGGGGCAGATTCAATGCCAATTACAGCAGGTTTAAATTCGCTTAACGGGCAGTGGATTGCGAATCAGCACTTGGTTTCTGCAGGCTCAATAATTGCAGCACTTCCTCCTGTCTTAATGTTTTTCCTAATGCAGAAGCACTTTATTGCAGGATTAACTCTTGGAGCGGTGAAGTAATGAATCAATGGCGCCTTGATACTTTTGATCAAACTTTGGTTTTATCATCTTTGAATAATAGGCTTCCATGCGTTATATATTGGGGCAGTCGTTTACCTGACAATGAAAATCTTAGCTCCTTGTCTACTGCAGTGTCTAAAGATTGGGGGGATAACTTACTGGATAAAGTTCCAGAGTTATCTGTCTTACCAGAGCAGTCTGCAAATTTTCCAGGACAACTTGGCTGCAAAATGAGAGGCCTTGATGGAATGATTCTTTCTAGTAACTTTGTTTTTTTAAAAGACGAAGCAAAAGACAACTCATTGTCCTTAGTTTTTTTGGACAAAGCCATAGAACAAACTTATACATTGACAATTATTTCCTTTGAAGAAAATAATACGTTTAGTCTTAGTGCAAAAATTGACAGCAAAAAGCCAATATTTATGGACTGGTTTTCTGCTCCAGTAATTCTAGCGCCTCAAAACAGCAATGAAATGATTGACTATGGAGGTCAATGGGGTGGTGAATTCAGAAGCCAAATAACTCCATGGGTAACTGGTACTCATCTGCGTGAGTCAAGGTCTGGAACAACAAGTCATGCAAATTTCCCTGCCCTTCTTATTCCAACCATTGAAAGCTCAGAGAATTCAGGATCTTGCTATGGTTTTCACTATGGCTGGTCTGGAGGTCATCGTATGATTGCAGAGCAACTTCAAGATGGTCGCAGGCAAGTTCAATTTGGCAATACTGAAAATAGTGATTTAATTTCGGGAAACAGCTTCGAAACAGCAAGGCTATATATTAGCCATTCTAGTAACGGAATTAGTGGGATTGGTAAATCATTTCGATCTCATGTAGCTAATTCAATTATTAAGGCACCTAAAGACAATGTTAGGCCTGTTCATTACAATTGCTGGGAGGCTATATATTTTGATCATAATATTGACCAATTAAAAGAAATAGCTAGCCTTGCTTCTGAAATTGGTGCTGAAAGGTTTGTACTAGATGACGGCTGGTTTAAAGGACGTGATAGTGCTAAATCTAGTCTTGGTGACTGGGATGTAGACAAGAATAAATATCCTAAAGGATTGCAACCATTAATTAGCCATATCCACTCTCTTAAAATGTCTTTTGGTTTGTGGTTTGAGCCTGAGATGGTTAGCCCTAATAGTGATCTTTATCGACAGCACCCTGAATGGATAATGGGCCACAAAAATCAAACTCTTGGACGAGATCAGTTGGTTCTTAATATTGCCATAAAAGATGTTGAAGATTACCTTTTTAAGAAAATTTCGGCATTGTTAACTGAGTACCCAATTGAGTATATTAAGTGGGACCATAATCGAGTTCTACCTTATCCCGATGCTTCGCAAACAAAAAGCCTGTATGTTCTTCTAAAGCGAATTAGATTGGCGTATCCAAAAGTTGAGATTGAATCCTGCTCATCAGGAGGTGGACGAATAGATTATGGCATTTTAGAAAATACACAAAGGGTTTGGTTGTCTGATAGTAATGATGCAATTGAAAGGTTACGTATTCAGCATGAGGCAATTTTATGGCTGCCTACTTCGATAACGGGCAGTCATGTTGGGCCAAAGGTTTGTCACACTTCTGGGCGTGAACTTCCACTAGCATTTAGAGCATGGGTTGCAGCTCAAAGGCATATGGGATTTGAGATGGATCCGCGTGAACTCTCACCTTCAGATAAAGCACTACTAAAAGCCGTTACTAACTGGTGGAAGGAGAATCGTCAATGGATGAAAGATGCAAATATTTTACGATTACCATGTGACGATAAAAGCGTAACTGCTGAAATTCAAATTAATTCAAGTGAGAATCACTTTGTTGTTTTCGCTGGCCAAAATGCCTTATCAGAATTTAGCTCACCAGTTCCATTGGTCCTATCTGGGCTAGACTCAATGGCAATGTATAATATCTCGTTATACAACAAAAATCATATCAACTCTCTTGGTAAATCAAATGGTGGTCTTTTGCAAAAAACATTGAAGCTTAGTGGGCAATTTTTAATGAACCATGGACTGCAGTTACCTAAAGCTTTTCCAGCTAGCATGATGGTAATAGAAGGGGATAAAGCTGCATGAGTAAAACTAACAAGCGTCGATCATCGAATTGGTATGGAAAAATGGATAAAGATGGTTTTATCCATCGAAGCTGGATGAAAAGCCAAGGATTCCCAGACCATGTTTTCGATGGACGCCCAATAATTGGTATATGCAATACTTGGTCTGAGTTAACCCCATGTAATACAGGTTTAAGAACTTTAGCTGAAGGCGTTAAGAGGGGTGTTTGGGAGGCAGGAGGTCTGCCACTTGAGTTCCCTGTAATGTCATTAGGTGAAACCCAAATGAAACCAACCGCAATGCTTTTTCGAAATCTTTTGTCTATGGATGTTGAGGAAAGTATTCGCGCTTATGGAATTGATGGCGTTGTTTTACTAGGCGGCTGTGATAAAACTACCCCAGGACAATTAATGGGGGCAGCAAGTGTCGATTTGCCGACAATTGTTGTTTCTTCTGGCCCAATGCTTAATGGTAAATATAAAGGCCAAGATATTGGTTCTGGAACTGATGTTTGGCGCTTTTCTGAAGACGTTAGAGCTGGTGATATGTCTTTACAAGATTTTATGTCTGCTGAGACAGGAATGAGCCGCTCATCTGGGGTTTGCATGACAATGGGGACTGCATCCACAATGGCAAGCTTGGTTGAAGGGATGGGCTTAAGTTTGCCAACGAATGCAGCTATTCCAGCGGTTGACGCGAGGAGAATGGCTCTTGCGCATATGACAGGAAAACGCATCGTAGAAATGGTGGAAGAGGGTTTGAACTTATCCAAAGTTTTAACAAAAGAGAGCTTTCAAAATGCGATTACACTGAACAGCGCAGTTGGCGGTTCAACGAATTCAGTAATTCACTTGTTGGCTTTAGCGGGAAGAGCTGAAATTGAACTTACTTTGGAGGACTTTGAGAAAGCGGCAGATATACCACTTCTTGTTAATTGTATGCCTTCAGGTAAGTATCTAATGGAAGATTTTTGTTACGCTGGTGGAGTTCCTGCAGTATTGGAGCAAATTAAGAATCATATAAAACCTGCTAATACGATTTTAAATAAAGACATAACCAGTTACTTTAAAGGTGCTGAAACATTTAATGATGACGTCATTCGGCCAATAAATAACCCACTGAAGCCTGCTGCAGGTTTAAAAGTCTTGAGAGGGAATTTAGCTCCAAATGGAGCAATTATTAAACCAGCTGCTGCAACAGAAGATTTGTTAAAGCACGAAGGTCTAGCTTATGTATTTGAAGATATTGAAGATCTAAAGGCTAATATTGATAGACCTGACCTTCCAGTAACAAAAGACTCTATTCTAGTTTTAAAGGGGTGTGGGCCAAAGGGCTATCCAGGAATGCCTGAGGTTGGTAATATGCCAATACCAAAGGTATTAATTGAGCAAGGTGTTCGAGATATGATACGTATTTCAGATGCTCGAATGTCAGGCACTGCCTTTGGAACTATAGTACTTCATGTGTCTCCTGAGGCAAATGTAGGTGGCCCTATTTCAATAGTTGAAACTGGTGACCTTATTCGGCTTGATGCATTAAATGGAGTGCTTGAGCTTTTAGTTGCAGAGTCTGAAATTGATAAACGTCTTAAGGCAAGGAAAGAGCCAAAAGTAAATTACACCCGTGGATACGCAAAACTTTATATTGAACATGTCATGCAAGCTGACAAAGGTGCAGACTTAGACTTCCTAGTAGGCAAAGATACTCGCCTTCCAACACGAGAATCTCATTAATGAATAATTACGCAATTTTTAAAGATTTAGAAGATGCTTCAGTTTTTATAACTGGAGGAGGCTCAGGAATAGGGGCTTCATTGACAGAAGGCTTTTTAGCTCAAGGCGCTAAAGTTGCCTTTGTACAGAGATCAGATTGTGATGAATTTCTAGATGAAATTTCCTCAAAATATAAATATAACCCCTTATTTATTAAATGTGATATTACTGATATTGATGCTTTAAAGTCTGCAATTTCAGATGCTAGCAAGGTTAATGGTGGAATTAATGTGCTTATAAATAATGCCGCTAATGACACACGCCACACTCTTGCTGCCATGACTACAGAAGAATGGGATCAGTCAATTAATATCAATCTAAGACCTCATTTCTTTACAGCACAGGCTGTGGCTCCTTTTATGAAAACTCAAGGTGGCGGCAGTATTATTAATTTTTCATCAAACTCTTACATGATGGGCAATGCAGGCTTGCCTGCTTATGTTACTTCTAAAGCTGGAATTACAGGTCTAACAAGAAGTTTAGCGAGAGAGCTTGGCGCTGATGGCATTAGAGTGAACACACTAATCCCAGGTTGGGTTTTAACTGAAAGACAGCTAAAGCTGTGGGCAAATGAAAAAGATTTAGCAATTCACATGGATAAACAATGCATTAAGGAACACTTATTGCCTAACGATTTAATTGACTCCACTTTATTTTTAGCTTCGAATGCATCACGAATGATGACTGGCCAAGCTTTAGTGATTGATGGCGGCGTAGTAGTTACAGGATAAAAAATAATGAGAGATATTAAAGCTAAATGGATTGCTGCAGATTGGGGGACAACCCATATGCGCGCTTGGGCTATTGACGAAAAAGGTGAAGTTCTTGCTTATAGTGAGTCGAATGAAGGCATGAAAGATCTCCAGCAGAATGAGTTTGAGCCAGTATTATTGCGCCTTATTGAAAGCTGGCTTGATAGCGAAAAAGTAACATCTGTTATGGCTTGTGGAATGGTTGGTGCTCGTCAAGGGTGGGTTGAAACACCGTATTTAAAGACTCCATGCGTTCCTATAGATAAAACTCAACTTACGGTTGCCAGTACTAAGGATCTACGGATACAAGTTAACCTAGTTCCGGGAGTAATGCAGCATAAGCCTGCAGATATTATGAGGGGTGAAGAAACCCAAATTGCTGGATTTATTAAAGAAAATCCAAGCTTTGATGGTATTGTTTGCCTTCCTGGTACGCATACAAAATGGGTAAATGTAAGGGCAGGTCAAATAGAAAAATTTAGAACTTTTATGACGGGTGAGCTTTTTGGTGTAATTTCTAACAACACTTTAATTAAGCACTCGATTGAGTCAGAAGGGTGGGATCAAGTTAGTTTTGATAATGGAGTTATCAAGGGTTTTGACAATCCAGGTCTAATTGCTTCGGATCTTTTTTCATTACGATCTGAATCAATAGTTAATGATTTAGATTCTAACTCTGCAAGAGCAACTCTTTCTGGATTACTATTAGGAGTTGAGCTCAACGGGGCAAAAAATTACTGGAAAGATAAAAATGTCATCCTTATTGGCTCTGAGCTTCTAACTAATAATTATCAAAAAGGATTAAAAATACTTGGTGGTAAAAGTCTTCCTTTCAGCCTTGAGGCTGCTACATTATCAGGACTGACTTCTGCTTATATGGAGTTGCACTCTGAATAAGAGTAAGAATATGAATAGAAATATAATTGCTATATTACGAGGTGTTAAACCAAAAGAGGTTCTTGATATAGCTCATGTTATTGTTAAAGCCGGAATAAGCCAAGTTGAAGTGCCTCTTAATTCGCCCAGTGCTTTTGAAAGTATTGAGCTGCTTCGTGATGAATTTGAAGGATCAATTCAATTTGGCGCTGGAACAGTAACAGATATAAAGCAGGTTGAAGTCCTTGCTAAAATTGGTGTTAATTTTATTGTTTCGCCTAATTTTAATCCTGGTGTTGTTAAAGCAACTAAAGAGGCAAATATATTGAGTTATCCAGGAGTTATAACTCCAACAGAGTGCTTCTCTGCAATACATTGTGGAGCTGATGGTTTGAAGTTTTTTCCAGCCTCTCTTATTGGAGAAGACAATTTAATCGCATTAAAGGCTGTTTTGCCATCAGATATGCCTCTTTTCATGGTTGGCGGTGTTGGTCCAACAAACTTTTCATCTTGGATCAAAGCCGGTGCTACTGGTTTTGGAATAGGCTCAGGGTTATACAAGGCTGGCGAATCCCCAAACATAGTTTCTAAGAAGGCTGAGTCGATTGTTTTGTCTTATGATGAATCGCAATAATGATAAGTGACTATCTTCCCTTAGATTCGTCTGATTTGGGTGAAGGCCCATTATGGCATCCAAAACTAAAGTCTCTATTCTGGTTTGATATAAATTCCTTTAAGATGCATAACTGGAATAACTCTAAACTTAAAACTTGGGTATTTTCTGAGCCAGTTTCGGCCGCAGGATGGATTGATGAGGAGTATTTAATGGTTGCGACTGCATCCTCATTAACTAAACTTACCTTAGCAACTGATGAAAGAGAGGTGATCGTTGATTTAGAGGCTGATATGGTTCACACCCGATCAAATGATGGGCGCGCTGATCCATGGGGCGGTTTTTGGATCAGTACAATGGGACTTAATGCGGAAGCAGATGCTGGATCTATTTATCGCTTCTATAAAGGTGAGCTAAGACAGTTACACCAGAATATTACAATCCCTAATAGCATTTGCTTTTCCCCAGATAAAAAGTTTGGATATTTTGCAGATACACGTAAACAGAAAATTTGGAAGCAGAAATTAGATGAATCTAATGGCTGGCCCGCTCATGAACCAGTTATTTTTGTTGATCTGGAGCCTCAAGGTCTTCGTCCCGATGGCTCAGTATGTGATAGTGAGGGATTTCTATGGAATGCGCAGTATGGAGCCTCTAGGCTGGCAAGATATAGTTCTAATGGTCAATTAGATCAAGTAGTTAACTTTCCAGTTTCTCAGGTTACTTGTCCTGCTTTTGGCGGCGAATCATTAAATACTATTTATACTACTTCGGCCTATCAGAATTTAAATAATGAAAATTTAAAAGTTGAGCCTTTAGCTGGTAAAGTATTTTATTTTCAATCAGAGATAACTGGTTTAGCTGAATATCAAGTTAAATTATGAAAATACTATGATTCCAAAACTAGGAAGTTGTTATTATCCAGAACATTGGTCAGAGACTCAATGGGAAAAAGATGCTAAGGATATGATAGAGTCAGGCTTAACTTGGGTTCGAATAGGTGAATTTGCCTGGAGCCGATTAGAGCCTGAAGAGGGTGCTCAAAATTTTAAATGGCTTGACCAAGCTATTGAAGTATTAGGAAATGCTGGATTGAATGTGGTTATGAGTACTCCAACTGCAGCTCCTCCAAGGTGGGTTGTAGATAAATGGCCGGATATGCTACTAGTTGATTCTGATGGACGTTCTCGTAAATTTGGCTCAAGGAGGCATTACTGTTTTTCTCATCAAGGCTATCTCCAGGAGTCTTCAAGGATTACAAGGCTTGTTGCAAAGCGATATGGAAAAAATCCTTATATTAAAGCATGGCAACTAGATAATGAATATGGCTGTCACGACACTACGTTGTCTTTTAGTAATTCATCAAAAAGCTCATTTAAACTTTGGTTATCTAATAAATATAAGACGATTAAAAATCTTAATGAGTCTTGGAGTAATGTTTTCTGGTCAATGGAATACAATAGTTTTGAGCAAATTGAATTGCCAAATTTAACCGTTACTGATGCTAATCCAATTCACGAATTAGACTTCAGAAGGTTTAGTTCTGAGCAGGTAGTTAAGTTTAACCGCGCCCAAGTTTTAATAATGCGCGAACATACAAAAATGCCACTTATTCATAACTATATGGGAAAAATTACAGATTTTGATCATTATGAAGTGGGTAGTGATTTAGATATTGCTAGTTGGGATAGTTATCCTTTGGGATTTTTAGAAGATCGATCAACTCAAAATGAAGACTTTAAGCTTAAATTTATGCGTTTTGGAGATCCCGACTTTCAAGCATTTCATCATGACTTGTACAGGACTGTTGGACGCGGCCGTTGGTGGGTAATGGAGCAGCAACCAGGACCCGTGAATTGGGCTCCTTACAACCCTGAGCCTGCTTCCGGAGCGGTTAGGCTTTGGTCTTGGGAGGCCATTGCTCATGGCGCAGAAGTGGTAAGTTATTTTCGCTGGAGACAGGCTCCTTTTGCTCAGGAACAAATGCACGCAGGACTTCAAAGGCCTGATGGTGAAAGCGCGCCCGGTTTAACTCAAGCTTCTCAAGTTAATTCTGAGTTAAAAGAATTTGATGGTATTCAGCAAGTTCAATCAAAGGTTGCTATAATTTTTGATTATGAAAGCTGTTGGGCATGGGAAATTCAGCCTCAAGGTAAAGACTTTAGTTATTTTGAATTAGTTTATGAATACTATAAGGTTCTTCGAAGCCTTGGTTTATCAGTTGATATACTCCCTCCAAATCAAAAAGATTTAACTGGATATAAAATTGTACTTGCTCCTGGATTAATGCATTTTGATACAGATCTTAAGGCGGCAATTCAATCCTTTGAAGGCGTTTTAATTTCAGGTCCAAGATCTGGCTCAAAAACATTAGATATGTCTATTCCAAAAGATTTACCACCAGAAGTTCCTGGCGTTGTTGGCACCGTTGCTAGTGTTGAGTCTTTGAGGCCAAATGCCAGTATTTCAATTAAAGCTGGAGGTAGTTTTAATCGCTGGATGGAAACTTTAGTAGATTGTGATAATGTTATTGAGGAATGTGAGGATGGCCGTCCAGCAGTCATTGGACAAACAAATAGACTATATTTAACGGGCTGGGGTAATCAGGAGGCGTTAACAAGAATATTTAGGGATGCTTGTTTATCTCAAAATATTTCTACAATGGATCTGCCTGATTGCGTTAGAGTTCGTGAAACACATAAACATCGATTTTGGTTTAACTACAGTGAGAAAGAAACGAATGTCAGTTCAGTTAGTCTTCCTCCTTCTGGGGTTTTCTGGGAACCTCTTTAATAAAAGGTTATTTGACTCGAAGTTCGGTTTTAGGGTCAAAAAATAGGGCTGAAGTTGTGTTTGCTTCTATTCCAACTTTTGATCCTGTTAAGGGCAATTTTTCCTCTCTTGACTCTACAACAACTCTTTCACCACTCAATGTTTTTAAGTAAACATACGAAATGTCTCCAAGAGCTTCAGTGAATTCTACCTCAAGATCTCCTGACTTAGTGAGCTTTAATTGCTGAGGCCTTAATCCTACAATTAACTCTGACTTAGATGAGGTAACTGCTTTACTTACTTTGATTTTTGAGGACTTAAGATTGGGTATTGTTAGCTTTGAATCAACAATGCTTCCCTTTAAAAAATTGATTGTTGGTGAGCCAATAAAGCCTGCAACAAAAATATTTTGCGGATCTTCATATAACTCTAATGGTTTGCCTACTTGCTGAATTAAACCCTCTTTTAGAACGACTATTTTATCGGCTAGCGTCATTGCTTCTACTTGGTCATGGGTAACATAAATGATAGTTGTACCTAGTTCACGATGAAGACGAGAGATTTCAACACGCATTTCAACCCTAAGTTCCGCATCAAGATTTGATAAAGGCTCATCAAATAAAAATACTTCTGGACCCCTTACAATTGACCTTCCAATGGCAACTCTTTGTCTTTGTCCACCTGACAGGGTTTTAGGCTTTCTATCCATGTAATCTTCAAGGTGCAAAATACTCGCAGCATCATTAACTTTCTTGTTAATTTCATCAGTAGGAACTTTTGTCATTTTAAGGCCAAAGCCCATATTTTCTCTAACCGTCATATGCGGATATAAAGCATAAGATTGAAAAACCATTGCAATGCCTCTGTCCGCTGGATGCATGGTAGTGACATCTTTGTCACCAATATGAATCTCACCAGTAGTTACTTCTTCAAGGCCAGAGATCATTCTGAGTAATGTTGATTTTCCACAGCCTGATGGCCCAACAAAAACACAAAATTCACCATCCTCGATTTCTAAATCAATTCCATGAATAACTTCCACTTTATCGTATTTCTTTGTCGCTTTAGATATCTTTAATGATGCCATATCAAAGGTGTCCTTATATTAGTTGTTTTGTTCAGGAAAATTCCATGCACCAGCTTCTTTCCCAATTAGTTCTGAGGTCTTAAGTAGTTGAGGCTTGAATTCTTGAAGGCTCTCTAAGCTGTGTATGTCAATTGAGCTGGTGATTGATAGGCCGCCAATTACTCTCCCCTTTGCAGAAAGAATAGGGGATGAGATACAAATAATTTTTGTTTCATGCTCCTGTTTATCAAAGGCTATTCCTTGTTTTTTTATTATAGTTAGTTCTTTGCGAAGCGCTTTTTCAGAGGTGATTGTAAAGTCAGTATATTTAAAGAATGCTTGTTTAGAAATAACTCTACTTAGCTCATCCTCGTCTAAAAAAGCCATCATTGCTTTTCCTACTCCAGTACAGTATGCAGGGCCAACTTTGCCGGCTTGAGAGTACATCTCAATTGGTGAGCTAGGGTTTCTTTTGTCAACATAAAGAACTTGACCATTATCAAGCTGTGCCAAGTGAACGGTTTCACTAACTTTGTCAGATAGCACGTCGATAAATGGAAGTGCTATTGGCGCCAGTGAGCTTTGAAGCCAGGCTGCGTGTGCCATACGAACCAACTTTAGTCCTAGCTTATAGGTTTGCTCCTCATCATTGTAGCTCAGCATATCTTGATTCAGGAGAGTTTGAAGGAGCCTATATAGGGTTGCCTTAGGGTACTTGCTGGTTTTTAAAAGGCTTGAAAATCGAACTGGTGTGCCAATTTCTGCAACCTCATTAAGGACATCTAATGCCTTACCAACTGTTCCATCGCCCCGTTTCTCTTTTGTCATAACTTTTCTGGATGATAATAAATAAATACATACATTAAATGAACTGTTGTATATGATTAACAGCGCATTTATTGATATAATTTTAGCAGATAATGTATACTATTTTGAATAAGTTTACAATAGTAGAACTAAGTTCCATTATTTGGAAATAGGAGTTTTTAATTATGTCCAAGTTAGATAAATATATTCTATCAATTGATCAAGGAACTACTTCATCAAGGGCAATTCTATTTGATTCAAATTATCAAATTGTATCCATTGGCCAAAAAGAGTTCACTCAGTTTTTTCCACATTCAGGCTGGGTAGAGCATGATCCAGAAGAAATTTGGTCTTCAGTGCTTGATAGCTGCAATACTGCAATTAATAAGGCAAAAATTAATTCTAACCAAATTGCTTCAATAGGTATTACAAATCAACGTGAAACTACTGTTGTTTGGGATAAGGAAAGTGGGGTGCCTGTATATAAAGCAATCGTTTGGCAAGACAGGAGGACCTCTGATGAGTGTCAAAAACTTCGGGATCTTGGACATGAGGAAAGTGTTACTAAAAAAACTGGACTTGTACTTGACCCATACTTTTGTGCAACCAAAATCTCTTGGATTCTTGACAATGTAGATGATGCAAGAAATAAGGCTAATTCTGGCAAGTTACTTTTTGGAACAATAGACAGTTTTTTACTATGGCGCTTAAGTAATAAAAAAGTCCATTCAACGGATGCTACAAATGCATCTAGAACTCTTTTGTACAATATTCACGAAAGCCGGTGGGATGATGATTTATTAAGACTTTTTAATATCCCTAAATCAATGTTACCAAAGGTACTTGATAGCGCTTCCAATTTTGGTGATGCCGATAAGTCTTTTTTTGGCTCTTCAATTCCTATCTGTAGCCTCATTGGCGATCAACCCTCAGCCTTGGTTGGTCAAGCCTGCTTTAAACCAGGTATGGTTAAGTCTACTTATGGGACTGGTTGTTTTGTTCTAATAAATACTGGAGAGGTTCCAGTTCAGTCAAATAATAAATTATTAACAACAATTGCATATCAAATTAACAATAAGCCATGTTACGCTCTTGAAGGATCAATTTTTGTTGCCGGGGCAGCCATCCAGTGGCTCCGTGATAAGCTTGAGTTTATTGATGCAGCTGATCAATCAGATGTTCTAGCTATGAATGCTGATCCAGGAGAAGATGTTTATTTAGTACCTGCATTTGTCGGTCTTGGTGCGCCTTATTGGGACTCTGATTGCCGAGGTGCTTTATTCGGTCTTACAAGAAATACAGGGCCTGCAGAAATAACAAAAGCCGCGCTAGAGTCTGTGTGCTATCAAACTTGTGACCTTTTGAATGCAATTTCTAATGACTTGGGGCATGATATGTTAAGTACTATTAGAGTGGATGGTGGTATGTCGGCTTCAAATTGGACTATGCAGATGCTTGCAGATTTAATAAATTTACCAGTTGAGCGTCCAAAAAATTTAGAAACTACTGCATTGGGAGCGGCTTATTTTGCTGGAATGCAGATAGGTTTTTATCCTTCTACTGAAGAGTTTGCAGAATCATGGAAAACTGAAAAACAATTTAGTTCAAAAATGTCTGATGCTAAAAGAGAAAGAAAGCAATTAGGCTGGAAGGATGCAGTGAGTCGAACTCTTTCTAAATAAGTAGTCTAGTTTAATTTCTTAATTATTAGACATTTTTAGCTGCTCTATTTTAAAGCTACTGCCTATATTTTCTGCTTCCACCCTGACTCTAGAATCTCACCTGAAGCAATTAAAATTGGATAAGCCACAGAAGATAAAAGACTATTTACTTTCTTGTAATCACGGATTACGTCAATATGCATAGAGCTGGTTTCTAAACTATCAGTAATGCCTTTTCCAATCCTCTGAAGATGTTTAGTGACTGAGCGTTTTTCAAGATTATGGAGCTCTTGTTTCTTCTCATAAAGTACTCTTGCAAGCTCACAATCATCAGAAACAAAGGTATTAATAGCTAGATCATAATTTGAACAAACAACCTCATGTATAGAGATAATCTCATTTAATCCTTCTTTTGAAAACTGTATATGTTTATCAATTTTTTTACCTGAAATATCCATCAAGCTGTTATTAATAATGTCGCCAATATGCTCCATGCTTGTTGTAAAGTTAAGGATATTTAAAGCTTTTTGAGTCTCTGTAGGCGTTAATTCTTCTTGTAAGATCCTTGCTATATAGAGTTTTATTGAATCAAATATGTTATCTACTGTATCCTCATTTTTAATCACTTCACTGCGTAAAGCGATATTATCATCTCGAAGAACAGCGAGTGAAGAGACAACCATTTTTTGTGAAATCTCAGCCATATGAATCGCTTCACGTTTTGCACTAGCAAGAGAAATTGCTGGCATTGCAAAATTATTTGCTTCTAAAAAACTAGGCTGACTAAGCTCTTTCTCCTGAAGATTAGAGAGCATTTTTGTTGCAAGCATAAGAATATTTTTAGAAAATATAACGCCTACAATAGCCACAATCAAATTTAAAGACAGGTGATAAATTGCGGGGAATAACTCAATAGAAACAAACTTTAATCCAAATGTAGCAACGAAGTCAACAAATGGATAAAAAGCTAAAATACAAACTACTCTTACAATGAGATTTGCCAGTACTGGCGTCAGCTCTTGTATGGATCCTCTCCAGTTTGAGATAAGAGGAAGCATCCCGCTTCCTAGATTTGCACCTAATACTAGGTATAACCCTTCACTTACTCCAATCACACCTGTTGCTAGAAAGCTTACAGAGAGCAAAACAATGGCTAAACTTGAGTATGAAAGATAAGTCAGAATCAATGCCAAAAGAATAAAGAATATGGGCTGATCCTCGAATATATTTAACAGCGCAGTAAATTGCTTTAGTTCTGATAGGCCGCCTGCAGTTGATGCAATTAATGAAAGAGCGAATAGAATTAATCCTAGTCCACTGATTGCCCTAAAAACATTTTGCCATTTGTTGACTTTGGATGCAATAAAACCAAAAACGCCTATCGCTAAAAGCAAGGGGGCCAGAGTCGTAAATTTTTGAGAGGCAATAAGGACCGCTACTGAAGTTCCAACATCAGCTCCTAACATTGTTATAAAAGCAGACCCAACACTGATGAGCCCCTGGCCTGCAAATGAGGCAGATATTAAAATGGCTGCTGTGCTGCTTTGCAGTAAAGCCGCAACCAGTAATCCCGACGTAAATGCGGGCAGGGTTTTGCCTTCTGATCGACGCGCTAAACTCTTTAGGTTGTTACCATAGGATCGCATTACTCCAGTTCGAACCATTCGTAGACCCCACAACAGAAGTGCAATTGACCCTAATAGTTCAATTAGTAGGCTCATGCCTTAAGAACCTCTTTATTTTCTGAAGGTACTATATTTTCTGAGGATTGGGATTTTGTATTATTTTTTTTCAAAAATAAGTTAAGGTTTTCTATTTCTGTCTCAGAAAGTATTAATCCAAGCTTTGAGCGCCTAAAAAGAATATCATCTGAAGATCTAGCCCATTCATTGTTAATTAAGTATTGAACTTCAGCTTCATATAATCCACCTCCAAAATTTTCACCTAACGCATCTAAACTGTCAGCATCACCAAAAATATCATAAGAAATTTCTCCATATGACCTTGCAAGTCTTCTTATAAGTTCATTCGTGAAGAAGCTATATTTATTTTTTAACTTTGCTTCAAATTCAGAGAGAGTTGCAACTTTGATTTCTCCTCCAGGAAGGCGAGAATTTTCAGTCCATGGTTTGCCTCGTTTACCAAGGAAGCTCTCGATATGTTCAAGAATTGTTTCTGATAATCGACGGTAAGTTGTAATTTTTCCGCCAAAAATATTAATCATTAATGAGTAGTCATATTCCTTGGCTGAAACAACATAATCTCTAGTTGCCTCTTGAGCTTTACTTGCACCATCATCATAGAGTGGTCTAACCCCTGAATAACTCCAGACTATATCATTTGTTGTAATTTCTTGTTTTAAATAACTACTTGCTGACTCGCAGATGTATGATTTTTCTTGCTCACTTATTTTTACTTGATCAGCTGACTTACCATGATCAATATCTGTTGTACCAATCAATGTGAAATTATCTTCATATGGAATTATAAAGAAAATGCGCCCATCTTTATTTTGGCAGATATATGACTTGTCACCCTCATATAGTTTGTTTACAACAATATGACTCCCTCTGACAAGACGAACATTTTTTGAATCTTTAACTTTAAAAGATTCTTTTAAAACTTTATCAACCCAGGGTCCAGATGCATTAACAAAAGCTTTTGCCTTAACAATTTCTACTTTACCATTTAAAGAGTTTTTTGTTGAGATTGTCCACAGGCCATTTGAACTAGTTGCATTTGTTACCTTTGTATAGTTTCTTAATGAGGCTCCTTTTGAGGCAGCGTCAACAGCATTTAATATGACCAATCTGGAGTCATCTACCCAACAATCTGAATACTCAAATCCAGACTTAAAAGTATCTTTAAGTGGAGAATTTGTTTTTTGACTGGCAAAATTTACATTACTTGTGCCCGGTAAAATTTTTCGATACCCTAGGTGATCATAAATTGCTAATCCTAATCTTAAGAACCATCTAGGCCGCATTCCTTTTGTATGAGGAAGAATGAATCTCATTGGCCAAATTATATGGGGAGCCATATTTAATAAAATTTCACGCTCCTTTAGAGACTCCTGAACTAGACGAAACTTATAATGCTCAAGATAACGAAGACCTCCATGAATTAGTTTGGTTGAGGATGATGAAGTGCCAGAAGCAAAATCATTCATTTCACAAAGGCATACTGAGTATCCGCGCCCAGCAGCATCTCGAGCTACCCCAACTCCGTTTATACCTCCACCAGCTATAAATACATCATAAATTTTATCGTTTATTTTTGACATTTATTTTGGACAATAAAGTTTAAACAAAACTAGTTCCTTAAAAGAGAATTAGCAAGCTCAACAAACCCTTCACCTGAGTGGTTTAAAGTAATATATTTGGGCGGCTTATCCAATTCTTTAATAAAATCCATAACATTAGCTACGCCAACTGATTTGTTAAAGTAATCAAACATCATAGAGTCATTTGGTGAGTCTCCAATAAAGAGAACTTCATTTTGTATGTTTGAATTACTTACCCCGAATACTTGTTCAAGTGTTGTAAGGCTTGTAGATAACTTATTATGGCTTCCAATCCAACAATTTACATGGATTGAGCTAACCTTTGCAATTGCACCAGCATTTTCAGCAATTGTGACGATTTCCTTAATCTTGTTAGATGATAATGTCGCAACATCTTCAGCAAAGTCAATAGCTAGATCTGTGTGCCGATAATCCTGATCGGATGCTAGTGCTGAACCAGAGACATTTTTAAGGATAGTTTTTTTAATTTCATGAAGAGCAAGATGATTCTCTTTTCGTTCTTTTGGAGTCTGACAATAGGTCTGCTGCATTTTTTTAGATTTGTGATCATAACTAAAGAAAAAAGCACCATTTTCTCCAACTACGCCATTGACTGGCCACATCCTAGCAATGTGGTCACACCAACCCGCACATCGACCCGTAACAGGGATAACGATAAAGCCAGAATTTGATAAGTTCTCTAGAGCGGTATATGCATTGCTTTTTAGTCTTCCTTCAGTGGTCAATGTATCGTCTATATCTGTAAGAATGATTTTTACCTCATTTAATTGCTGCTTAGACATAGTAGAAATGTTATCCATTTGATCTCCTAATTCTTAAATAGTTTTTAATTACATTCAACTTATCAATATTAATACTGCAGCAATAATGTAATAAATATTGATATTTGTAATGATTATATGTTCATATGAACAATTAAGTTAACATTTTATCATAATTAAGCACTATTTATGGGGTTATTAGCTTAATATCTTCGCTTGATAAAAAATAACATTCAAATCATTAGTATTATGGTAGAATTATAGTTCAAATGAACTTTTTAGGTTGTAAAAATGGATCTAACTGCTCGACAAGCTGAAATCTCAGATCTTCTTCGCCAAGAGGAATTTATTACAGTTGAGAGTCTAGCTGAGCGTTTTGATATAACTACTCAAACAGTGAGAAGGGACATAAATGCACTATGTGATTATGGACAAGCAAGACGAAAGCACGGCGGAATTGAGTCAATATCGACTGAAGGTAATCTTGCTTATGGAACAAGGCAAGTTCTTAACAGAGTTGCTAAAAGAGCGATAGCAAAGCATGCTGCCAAACTAATTCCAAATGGCAGTTCAATATCTCTTGGAATTGGAACCACTCCTGAAATGGTTATGCGTGCACTCTTAAGGCATAAAGATTTAAAAATCTACACAAACAACTTAATAATTGCTCAAACCGCAAGTGCAAACTCTACTTTTGAAGTTAATTGCTCTGGTGGACGTATTCGTAGTGGAGATTTTGATATGCTTGGAAGTCCTGTAGAGAGCTTTTTTAGTTCATATATGACAGACTTTAGTGTATTTGGTGTTGGTGGTGTTGATATGGATGGAGTTCTTTTAGACTTTGATGACGAAGAAGTTCAGATTAGAAGGGTGATTCTTAATAACTCACGTGAAAGCCTTTTAGTTTTGGATCACGAAAAATTCGGACGTTCTGCACATGTACGTGGTGGCCAAATTCAAGATGTATCTAAAGTTATATGTGATCAAAAACCACCCAACGAAATATGTCAGATTTTGAATGATTCTGAATCAGAATTAATTATTTGTGAGAAGGATGAATTATGAGTTCAATTGAAGTTAAAGGCTTATCTAAAAGCTGGGGAGAAATAGAGGCTGTTAAGAATGTGTCTTTTATTGTTCCAGAAAAATCATTTACAGTTTTGTTAGGGCCATCTGGTTGTGGAAAATCTACAATTCTTAAAATGTTATCAGGATTAGAAAGCGTTACTTCTGGCTCTATTAAAATTGAAAATCGAGATGTTACAAATCTAGAGGCATCAAAAAGAGGCGTTTCTATGGTGTTTCAATCATACGCACTCTTCCCACACCTAAATGTTAAAGAAAATATCCAATTTGGTCTTAAAGTAAGAAAAGTGCCTGCAGCTGAACGTGAAAAACGAGTTGCTGAAGCAGCAAATGCAGTTGGATTGTCTGATTTATTAGATCGAAAGCCGTCGAACCTATCTGGTGGCCAGCGTCAACGTGTTGCATTAGCAAGGTCAATTGTTTCTGATCAGTCAGTTTGCCTAATGGATGAGCCATTATCAAACTTGGATTCCAAATTACGCGCAGAAATGCGTGATGAAATTCGCGATCTTCAGCAAAGGCTTGGACTAACAGTAGTCTATGTAACTCACGATCAGGTAGAGGCAATGTCTATGGCTGATCAAATTATTCTTCTTAACTCTGGTCAAATTGTTCAAAAAGGCGCGCCTGAAGAAATATACAATTACCCAAACAGTATTTTTAGTGCGCAATTTATTGGTCTTCCGCCAATGAATATCTTAAATCTTAAGAAAATCGATATAACAACTCTGAGTAAGGAAAACCAAAAGAAGATTGAAATTAGTAAAAATTCTATTAATCTTGGAATTAGACCAGAGCATCTTAATTTTTCAAAAAAAGGACTACCTGTGACTGTCAAAGGAATCGATTACTTTGGTGGTGAAACTGTTTTTAAAATTAGCCACCTAGACCAAAATTTCTTTCTACGTGAGCCAAGACAACCCAAAATTCATCTGGATGACAAACTAAATATTAGCTGGGATCCTGAGGATATGCATTTGTTTAAAAAAAATAATCAACGCTTTACTTCGTAGGGGTATTGATAAATAACAAATGAAAGTTACTACGATTTTTTTAATGAGGAGAAGTTAAATGAGTAAGTTTTTTAAAAAACTTTCGTATAGCTTAACTGTTGCCCTTGGTATTTCAATGATATCGGGTGCTGCAATAGCTAAAACGGAATTAACAATGTACTATCCAGTTGCTGTGGGTGGCGCTTTAACACAAACTGTTGATGCAATGGTTGCGGACTTTATGTCTAAAAACCCAGACATTGAAGTCAATGCAATTTATTCAGGTAACTATGACGATACCAGAATAAAGGCACTTACTGCTTTGGAAAGTGGAAAGCCAGCACAACTATCAGTTATGTTTTCAATTGACGTTCATGAGCTTCGTGAGCTTGACGCAATTGTACCTTTCGATGACTTAGTTTCAACAAGTGAAGAGAAGGCCTGGTTAAATTCATTCTATCCATCATTGATGGAAAATGGAGTTGCAGCAGGTAAAACATGGGGTATTCCATTTCAACGTTCTACAATTGTTATGTACTACAACAAAGATGCGTTTCGTGAAGCTGGTTTAGATCCAGAAACACCTCCTGCAACTTGGGGTGGGCTAATTGCAGCAGCTAAAGCGCTGACTAAAGATGACGGCTCTCAATGGGGACTTATGATTCCATCGACAGGTTATCCTTACTGGATGTTTGGTGCCCTTGCAATGCAAAATGGCCAAACTCTAATGACAAGTGGTGATAAAACTAACTTTGATCATCCAGATGTTATTGAAGCGCTTGAAGTATGGAAGAGCTTTGGTGAAGACCATAAAATTATGCCAAAAGGCACAATTGAATGGGGTACGCTTCGTCAAAACTTCTTAGAAGGCAAAACAGCTATGATGTGGCACTCAACTGGTAACTTAACAACAGTTAAAAAGAAGGCTGACTTTGACTTTGGTGTTGCAATGCTTCCAGCAGGAAAGCGTCGCGGTACGCCAACAGGTGGAGGAAACTTCTATATCTTTAAGGACACTTCTGATGAAGAACGTAAAGCATCAATGAAGCTAATTAAATTTATGACTGCTCCTGAAAATTCTGCTAAGTGGTCTGTAGCTACTGGTTATATGGGTGTTAGCCCGGACGCATATGAGACAGATACTTTGAAATCATATGTTGCAGGTTTCCCACCAGCAGCGGTTGCTCGTGATCAACTTAAATATGCAACAGCTGAATTTTCAACTTACCAAACAAGTCGAGTTAAAAAAGGATTGAATGATGCTATCCAAGCAACACTTGTAGGAAGTAAAACAGCTAAAGAAGCTCTAACAGACGCGCAAGCGGCTGCTGAGCGTATTTTAAAACCTTATCGTTAAACTGATTAGGTAAATTTGGCGGGCATTTAAATTTTGCCCGCCACTTAATTATTTAGACTTTTAAAATAATAATAATGAAAGATAACGTTCGAAATTTTCAGGGTTGGTTATTATTTGCACCTGCAGCGATATTGCTTCTGGCGTTTACCCACTATCCAACTATCACAACTTTTCTTAATAGTTTATATACGAATAAATCAATCATACGACCAAGAAGATTCTCTGGAATTGAAGGTTATGAGAGTATGTTGAGCGATCCAATATTCTGGAAAGTTTTTGCCAATAATATGTGGCTTGCTCTTGGAACAATTCCTACATCTATTGGTTTAGCAATCATAATGGCCTTGATTGTTAATAAAGCTATCCCGGGAAGGGGATTGCTCAGAATGGCCTACTTTACACCAACAATGCTTCCAATGATTGCGGTAGCGAATATATGGTTATTCTTCTACGCACCTGAAATTGGATTAATTGATCAGGCAACATCTATTTTTGGTTTTGAAAGCACCAACTGGCTTGGAAGTCCATCAACTGTCCTTCCCTCTATTATGGTTATGACTGTCTGGAAAGAGGCAGGTTTTTTTATGGTTTTTTATCTGGCTGGTCTTCAAACAATCTCACCAGAACTTGAGGAAGCTGCAAAACTAGAGGGCTCTTCTCGATGGAATTATTTTTGGCGTGTTCAATACCCTTTGCTTCTTCCAACTACATTATTTGTTCTTATTAATGCCTTTTTAAATTCTTTTAAACTTGTTGATCATTTATTTGTATTAACCAAGGGCGGACCCGACAATGCAAGTAACTTAATCTTATATTACATTTATGAAACTGCATTCGCATTTCTAGATGTTTCGTATGCTTCTGCATTAACTATATTTTTACTTGTACTTCTGGCGCTTACAGCTTTAGCACAATTCTTATTTATTGAAAAACGAGTCCACTACAGATGACATACAAAAATAAATTTACATCGAGTTTGGAGTTAATGGGTGCTTATATCTTAGCGGCATTTTGGGTGCTGCCTCTTCTTTATGCTTTTTGGGCGGCTTTTCACTATAGTAATGATGCTATTCACTTTAATATTTTTTCTCCTTTAACGCTTGATAATTTTCGTGAGGCATGGAGTCAAGCTCCTTTTCTGCGTTATGGATTGAATACATTTTTACTGGTGTCTTTTATACTTCCTGGGCAGTTATTAATTTCAACTTTGGCTGCGTATGCCTTTGTGCGCTTTAAATTTAGTGGAGCAAATGTAGCATTTGCTCTTGTTTTAGTTCAGTTAATGATTACTCCAGAAATCTTAATTGTTCAAAACTATGTCACTCTCTCTAAACTAGGATTGGTAGATACAATAACTGGAATGGGATTGCCTTATGTTGCAAGTGCATTTTGTATCTTCTTGCTTCGTCAAACGTTTAAGTCTATTCCAAAAGAGCTAGAGGATGCTGCTGAATTAGAAGGCTGCAGTACAATGGGCATTTTATGGAAGGTCTATGTTCCGTTAGCAACGCCTACTTTTATTGCGTTTTCTTTAGTTTCTGTCAGCCACCATTGGAATAACTTTTTGTGGCCACTAATTATTTCTAATTCGGTCGAAACTAGACCACTAACTGTTGGTTTGGGTATTTTTGGTTCTCCTGAGACTGGCGTTGACTGGTCAATCATGTCTGCTGCGACATTGATTTCAGTTGCGCCATTGCTCATTGCATTTTTAATATTTCAAAAACAATTTGTTCAATCATTCATGCAGGCCGGTATTAAGTGATAACTGTCCTGACTTGGAATATTCAAAATGGTCAGGGCGTCGATGGGAATATTTCATTAAAACGAATTGCTGAATCAATCTTAAATATGTGTGATCCTGATATTATTTGTCTTCAGGAGGTATCTGTTAATTGTAAGCTTTCAGATGGCACTCAACCAGATCAGGTCACAGAGCTCTCAAATCTCTTTGGCGATTATTCAGTTTTTTTTGGCCCAGCTTATGATATTAAGCGTGAAAATTCTGAAGTGAGAGAGCAGTATGGAAACCTTATACTTTCTAAATTTCCAGTTTTATCTAGTTTTAACCATATATTACCTCAAACAGTTAATAGCTCTTTTAGGCAGATGCCTCGACAATTGTCAGAAATAACAATTAAAACCCCGTTATTTTCTTTGTGCATAATGACCACTCATCTAGAGTTTCATTCTGAATTTCAACGATGTGATCAAGTAAGAAGAATTGTATCTATTAATCAGGAGATTAATAACTTAGCTACGATGCCTCCTCTTTTTGATAATAACGGTTCATATAGAAAATTTGAAAGGTCTGACAGGGTTATTCTTTGTGGAGACTTTAACTTTAATCCTGGTTCTGTTGAATACAATTTATTAACTAGTAATGAAATAAATTCAAATTTCTTTCTTGATGCCTGGAAGCAGCTAAATCCAAACTCAACGCATGCTCCAACATGTGGTATTTTTGATAAAAAACAATGGCCTGAAGGGCCTCATTGTAGAGACTTTGGCTTTATAAGTAGAAATCTAGAGGGTAGTCTTGATAGCATTGAAGTTAATGAGAAAATAGATGCTTCAGATCATCAGCCAGTTGTGTTTACTTTCTCTTAGTTACCTTTTTCTTAAAGTTAAGAATACCTTTATTATTGTCTTCATTTTCAATAGCACTCTTCATTTCATTGTGTATCATCAAGAAATTATTAAGCATCTAGCGTTGAAATGACTAGCATTAATCAAACTTCAATTTGGATTAAAAATCCCTTGGCTATTTTTGCAGAAAATAGTGATGGTGGGGTTGTTATTAAAGGTCAAAAAATTATTGAATTAGTTCCTTTAGGGGGCTCACCTGTGTCGAGTTTTGATGAAATCTATGATGCTAGTGATAGTGTTGTTCTTCCTGGATTGATTAATACGCATCATCACTTTTATCAAACCCTTACTCGCGCTTATCCTGAGGCTCTTAATAAAGAGCTTTTTCCATGGCTCAAGAGTCTCTATAAGGTTTGGGCACATATTCAACCAGAGATGCTCGCTGTTTCAACAGAGCTCGCTCTGTCTGAACTACTTCTTTCTGGCTGTACTACCGCGAGCGACCATCATTACTTGTTTCCAAGCCAACTTGAAAATGCTATAGATATACAGGCTGAAGAGGCTCAAAAGCTCGGTATGCGTGTTGTTTTAACGAGAGGCTCTATGAGTCTTGGAGAAAAAGATGGTGGCCTTCCACCGCAATCTGTTGTTCAAACCAAAGAGCAGATACTAAGTGATAGTGAGCGACTAATTAAAACATATCACGACAGTCAAGAAGGCGCAATGACTCAAATTGCACTAGCTCCTTGCTCACCTTTCTCAGTGACTACTGACCTGATGATAGAGACTGCAAGCCTTGCACAGCAGTATGATGTTCGTTTGCATACCCACTTGGCAGAGACGATAGATGAGGAAAATTTTTGTTTAGAGAAGTTCGGCTTAAGGACTGTGGATTACCTTGAGAGTGTTGGTTGGCTGTCAAACCGAACTTGGCTTGCGCATGGAATACACTTTAATAAAGAAGAGATAAAGAAACTAGGCCGATCTGGAGTTGGTATTTGTCATTGTCCAAGCTCCAACATGATGCTAGCCTCTGGTATTTGCCATAGTCTTGAACTTGAAGAGGCTGGCTCTATTATTGGACTTGGCGTTGATGGCTCTGCGTCTAATGATGGATCCAATATGATTGCTGAACTCAGACAAGCAATGTACTTGCAGCGCTTACGTTATGGCGCTTCAAAGATTACTCACCAGAAGGCATACAATTGGGCAACTAAAGGCTCAGCAGCACTTTTAGGTAGAAATGATATTGGTGAGATTTCGATTGGTAAGCAGGCGGACATGGCATTATTTAAGCTGGATGAGCTAAGATTCTCGGGTAGTCATGACTCTTTAGCTGCTTTACTTCTTTGCGGTGCTCAAAAATCAGATAGGGTTATGATTGCGGGTCAGTGGAAGGTTGTAGATGGAAAGATTATTGGAAAAGATGAGTCTGAATTAATCAGTCGCCATAGCGGTGCAGCAAAAAAATTACGTCAATTAGCTAACGCATAACTTTTTATTAATATCATTATTGACTTGCACTATTAGTTAATTTATAATTCCAACTTGAATATTGTTACATAAATCAAGTTAGCTATGAATATACCCAGTCATGGAGGCGCACGAAAGGGCGCTGGCCGTAAAAAAAACTCAGGTAGCTTTAAAGAGGAGACCAAGGTTATTAGAGTGCCTATAAGTCTTGTAGATTCGCTTATTCCTACGATTGAAGTTTATAAATCTCAAGTTAAATCTAAGGTAGAAGTCTTTTTAACTAAAGACAATCCAACGGAGCTTTCGATTCCAATTTTTACCTCTCGAGTGCAGGCAGGGTTTCCATCTCCAGCAGATGATCATTTGGAGGATGCACTTGATTTAAATACACATCTTATCCATCATAAAGAGGCTACTTTCTTTGTTAAAGCGCAAGGAGATTCAATGCTAGGTGCTGGCATCCAGCAGGGCGATATACTAATTGTTGATAAGTCTTTAAGTGCTAAAAGCGGAAAGATAGTTATTGCAGTTGTTGATGGTGAGTTCACTGTTAAGCGTCTACATAAATATAAAGGAAATATAACACTTAAAGCTGAAAACCCTGATTTTGAAGACATCAAAATTGGAGGTACTGACGAACTTATTATATGGGGAGTTGTGACATCAGTTATACATCAGTATGAATAACCGAGCTAAGTTCGCGTTAGTCGACTGTAATAACTTCTATGCTTCTTGTGAAAGAGTTTTTGAGCCAAAACTAGAAGGCAAACCAATCGTTGTTCTTTCTAATAATGACGGCTGCATTATTGCTCGTTCTAATGAGGCTAAAGCACTGGGCATTAAAATGGGAGCTCCTTACTTTAAAGTAAGGAATTTGATTGCTAATAGGGGTGTTGTAGTAAAGTCTTCAAACTATCCTTTGTATGGAGATATGTCATCTAGAGTAATGAAGGTTATTGGTCAATTTTCTCCTATCCAAGAGGTGTACTCTATTGACGAGAGTTTTATAGATTTAGCAGGACTTCCTCTTAATTTAATAGATCACATGCAGTCTCTAAGAGTCCAAGTTAAAAATTGGACGGGGGTTCCAGTGTGTATTGGTATGGGCAGTACTAAACTTCTAGCAAAACTTGCTAATCGTATTGCTAAAAAATATTCAAAATTTAATGGCGTTTTTGATATAGATGACCTTCCTCATGAAAGATACTGCAAATTACTGCAATCGGTCGAAGTAGGTGATTTATGGGGAATAGGCAGACAAAGCGCTAAAAAGCTTAACCATATTGGAATTAATACAAGTTATGACTTTTATCAGGCAGATATTGGCGTTATTGAAACTCTTTTAGGCGTTAATGGAAAAAAGATTTATCAAGAGCTTCGTGGTAAATCGTGTATTCCTATCGAGTTGATTCCTCCAACAAGGCAGCAGATTGTCTCCTCTCGCTCTTTTGGTATTGATTTAAGCGACTTTGATGAATTAAATCAAGCTTTAACTGCTCTTACTAGAAAGGCTGTCAATAAGCTTAATAATCATAAGCTTGCAATGACAACTATGACTGTCTTTATTTACACTAATCCCCATAAAAAAAATACACCCTGCGTGCATCTATCAAAAACTGTAGGAATGCCAATTGCTATTGAGGATGAATCGCAAATTATTCCATTGGCATCTCAAATATTAAGACTTATCTATAAGCCTGGTTATTCTTTTAATAAAGGAGGGGTAGTATTGAGTAACTTAACCAAAAACTACCGACAGCAAGATCTTTTTTCAATAACTCAAGATAGTCAGCCACAGGTATTAGCTCGTCAAAAATCTAATGCTATAAAGGGTGCTAATAAAAGATTTAATGAGTCAGTTAAGTATGCAAGTGAGGTGGGCAATGATAGGTGGCTCCCAAGAGCTAATTTTCGATCAAATAGGTATACAACAAGCTGGAGTGAATTGTTAATAATTTAAGGCTCAGAGGTCATTTTTTTTACTGAAATTGCATAAATATGTTCATTGTCTATAATGAATCCTTTTTTTGCTGAATAATGTTGAGGAATGAAACAACTTGCAATTATTGATGATGATCCAGAAATTCTTAAATTATTAGATCAATATTTAATAAAAAATGGATTTAAAGTTGAAGCTTTTTCTGATGGAGAATCTTTCTTAGCAAGTGATGAATCAAAATTTAGTTTAGTGGTTTTAGATCTTGGTCTGCCCGGGATTGATGGCCTTGAAGTTTGCAGAAGATTGAGGCAAAAGTCTAACGTTCCAATTATTATGCTTACTGCCGCTAGTGATGATTTAGATCGCATATTAGGTTTAGAGTTAGGCTCTGATGACTATATGGGTAAACCCTTTAACCCAAGAGAACTTTTAGCAAGAATTAAGGCTCTATTGAGACGCTCGGAAGTAAAGGAAGAAGATGTAGATAACCATATAGTGATGAATTTTGCTGCAAGAAGTGCATTTGTTGATGGTAAGCAGCTTGATTTAACTGGAACAGAGTTTGACCTACTTTGTGTTTTTCATAAACAGATAGGTGAGGTCTTAAGTAGAGATGAAATTGGCGAACTTCTTCATGGCAGGAAGATAGATCCATTGGACCGATCAATCGATACAATTGTAAGTAGGCTGCGTCATAAACTTAGCAATCACTTTGATGGTGAAATCATTCAAAGCGTAAGAGGCAAGGGGTATGTTCTCCTTTTAAAAAGTTGAATATAAAAGCTTCTACCTTAAGTTCTTTGATGCCAAAAACTGTTGTAGCCAGGATGACTTCTGTCCTATTTATTGGAATACTTGTAGCACAGGTGCTAGGAACATGGCTTTGGGTTGAGCAGCTAAAGTCATCAGAAAAAGAAAAAATGACTGAAGTTTCTCAAAATTTAGGCTCACAAATTGCTCAAGCAGTTGGTTTTTTTGAAAAACTTCCAAATCAATACCGACAGCAAACCTTGACTCAACTAAGACAAAATGGCGGCACATTTTTAGACTTTGGCGCTGAATTTTTTGTCTCTGTCAATAAGGATTATGTCCAATCTAATTCAATTGCAAGTTCTGAATTTTCAGAGTTGGTTCGTAGTAACTTGGAAAAAACTTTGTATTCTCAAATTGGTCAAGTTGAAGATTTGAATATTAGATTTGTAAGCTTTAGCAATACTAAAATTACAACGCCTAATGGTCCTGGTGAGGGTCTCACCAACAATCAATTAATAGTCTCTCTTGCGCCAATATGGAAAAGCTTAGGTCTGATTGCTCCGAGGGAAGAAAGTCCCATTGCCATAATTCAATTTAGGTTAAAACAGCAAAATGAGTGGATGTATTTGGCAACAATAATTCCACAAGGAGAGTTATTACTCAGTTTTGACTGGATCAATGGTGAGCGTATTTTTACCTCAGCAGCAGTTTCGGTTACGATGCTTTTAATCACCTTCTTATTTGTTCGTTGGCTCGTATCTCCCCTTCAATTATTAGCCCATCAAGCAGATTTATTAGGTAAAGGACGGTTTCCTAGACAGCTTGATGAAACTGGTTCTAAAGAAATGGTGGCTACTATCCGCGCCTTTAACTCTATGGCTAAGCGGATTCAAAAATTTATTGCTGACAGAGAGCGATCATTTGCAGCAATCTCTCATGACTTAAAAACACCTTTAACTAGAGCACGCCTTAGAGTAGAAAGCATTGAAGATGGATCAATAAAAGAAGATTTAATTGGAGACTTAGATTACCTTGAAACCATGGTGAAAGGAAGCCTTCAAATTATGACTGATGGTGCTGAACATGAAAATACTAGTAAAGTTAACATTACAAATATGCTAACTGCAATCCTAAAAAAAGAGGAAATCCTTGGCTTGCCTATTAAGATGAATATTAAAGAAAACATTGTCATGAAAGGAAGAGCTTTAGCTATTGAGCGCTTATTCTCAAATTTAATTAATAATGCACTTAGTTATGGCAAAGGGGTTGAGGTTACCGGTCAAAAAAAGAAAACAGGTATCTTTATTCAGATTAAAGATAGAGGGCCAGGCTTGAGTGATAAAGATAAAGAAAATGTCTTTAAGCCATATTACCGCTTAGAGCATAAACTCAATGATGAACATTCTGGCTTAGGAATGGGTATTGCTCGTAATATTGCAAACATCCATGGCGGCGAACTTGAACTTAAAGATCGAACTGGTGGTGGACTAATTGTCGAAATTTACTTTCCTAATTTATGAATTTAACAAGTAATCCAATATTTAAAGATAAAGAATTTTTAATTAGTCATATTAAATCGATTATGAAGTTTTATCACCCTCATTGTATTGATAATGAAAATGGTGGTTTTTTTCAGCACTTTCGTGATGATGGAAGTGTTTATGATTTTGATACAAGACACTTGGTCAGCAGCACCCGTTTTATATTTAATTATTCAATGGCTTCAATTGAGCTTGATAATGATGAATATAAAGATGTGATAAGGCATGGAATTGAATATTTAAGACAGTTTCATTTAAATACAAAAACTGGAAGTTATGCTTGGATTCTAGAGGGAAAAGACGTTCAGAATTCTACTAATTATTGTTATGGTTTCGCATTTGTGTTGCTCGCATATTCAACTGCACTTAGGGCGGGTATTTTAGAGGCCAAAGACTTCATTGATGAAACTTTTGATGTAATGGAAAAACATTTTTGGTCAAAAGAGCATGAACTTTATTCTGATGAAATTTCTGCTGATTGGCAAGTAGTTTCTAGTTATCGTGGGCAAAATGCAAATATGCATTCCTGTGAAGCCCTTATTATGGCTTTTGAAGCGACAGGTAGTCAAAAATATTTAGATCGAGCGCTTATCATTGCAAAAAATATATGTATTAGGCAAGCTAGTCTCGCAGAAGGCTTAATTTGGGAACATTACGACAGTAACTGGGAAATTAACTGGGTTTATAATAAAGATCGTCCTGATGATCTATTTCGTCCTTGGGGCTTCCAAGTTGGTCATCTTACCGAGTGGGCAAAATTATTGTTAATTCTTGAGAGGCATGTTAAAGAGGATTGGTTGCTTCCTAGAGCACAAGAATTGTTTGATGACGCAATTGAGATGGGTTGGGATGCAGAGTCAGAAGGTTTATTTTATGGGTTTTCACCAAATGGAGATATTTGTGATAAAGATAAATATTTTTGGGTTCAAGCAGAGTCTATAGCTGCAGCTGCAGTATTAGCTAATCGAACAGGCGATGATTATTATTGGGAGTGGTATGATCGAATCTGGAGTTACAGCTGGAAACATATGATTGATCATAAATATGGCGCGTGGTTTCGCATTTTAGATTCAAATAATAATAAATATGATAACCTTAAAAGTCCAGCCGGAAAAACGGATTATCACACAATGGGTGCTTGCTACGAAATTTTAAAAATAATCTAAGAAACCTTGTTTAAAATACTTAATTAATTTATTAAGATTTATATATTTATGACACCTGAAAATATAATTGAGCAATGGGCAGACTGTTTTAATAATGCTGATATGAAAGGCATTTTGAGCTTATATCATGATAATGCAACTCTTTTACCGACCTTTCTACCAAAACTTTTAGCAAGGAATAATGAGATTAAAGGTTATTTTGAAGTTGCTTTTAATGGAGGTGCTTCTGTAGAGATTAATGTTGAAGATGCTATATCCAAGGAGTTACCTGGAAATATTTTTTTAATGACGGGTAGCTATGTTTTTTGTTTAGGCAGTAAAGCAGACAAAAAATATTTATCTTGGTACAGTTTTTTAATTGATCTGTCTGATGATTCGCCAATTAAACATCATCACTCCTCTAGAGTGCCATTTGAGTTCGACCTAAGTCAGTCAACTGATCAATAGAGAACCTTCCTTTAAAGTCTACTTCGTAGTCTTCAGAAGCAAAATCAGGAGGACTTTTGCCAAGTAAAAAGTTTTCAGTTTGTCGCTTTGTATAGTCTAAATTTTTAGCACATTTTGGCGAAGCTCCTATAAACATTACATTTGAGTAATCTTTTCCTGTGTGCTTATCAGCCACTGAGTGAGTTAAATCAGGGTGCCACCAGACTGTATCTCCAGGATTCACCTCCTGAATTGTTACCAAGCCAGATAATAGATCTTTGTGATAATCGGATGATATTAAGAGCGGTCTTCCTGGCGTGGCATCACAAAGATTATCAGAAGGGATGTCATCTTGTAAGGCACGTAACAAAAGATACCCCATACTGTTAGCAATTGGAATAAGAGACAGAGTTCCATCAGATGGCCCTTGTGAAGTAAGCGCAGTCCACCCTTGAAATGTTCTAAACATTGAACAAACTGCAGGAGATTTGTATTCCTTTGTGTGAGTTCTAAATGCTGCTTTCCAGGGGTCATAAGAATCTAGTTCGCCATTAAATACAGAGCGGTATACTTTTTGAAATGCTGGATCAGTCCAGCGTTCAAATGAGCCGCCATCAATATGGGGAGATAATCCTAAGGTTTCATCGCCAGGCTCGCGTCGACGAATTCTATCCGCATACATATAATCGTTATTTGGATCAAACTCATCTCCATTTGGGCTCGAGACATCCCACATTGAGTTTAGGAATTTTTTAGTAATTGCCATTGATTGCGATTGTCTTGCAAGCATCTGAGGCCTTGACCAATAAAGTCCAAAGATTTGTGGCGCTCCTGACTTTAATTGTGAAAAATAATTATCCATACCTTGTCTATCAATTGACTTAGTAAAGTAATCATTAAATGTAATATATTCACCTATTTCATCGTTCCATTCACTTGCCTGCTGCTTATCAAAAACATTACGAATAATTACAGATCCTCTTTGTTTTAAGTTTGTAATATCAGAGCTTGAAATATTTCCATTAACAATCGACTGAAAATCAATTTCTGGAATTACTGGAATTTCTTTGTGCTGTAACTCAAGAATAATATCAACTTCTTTTTTAATATTTGATTGGGCGATATTGAAACTTTTTTTGACATTATATTGTTCTATTAGAAGTTTTTTACTAGTAATTATTGACTGCTTAATTTGTTCCATCATGATATTACATATTAAATATTTGTAACAGTATATCTATATATTTTATTAAATTTTTGATTTAATTATTTCTCTTTGTAACAAAGTATTACAAATTGTATCAAACGATTGACACTCAAAAAAAGGATAACTATAGTGCGTGTCTAGTTCTAGATATTTAACAAAAAGTTATTTAGAATCTATGGTCTATTTTTTGTGTTAATTCAACACTCTAAATATTTTTTTTTGTAATAAGGAGAAACAAAAATGGTAAACAAATACTTTGTAAAAAGTGTAGCAGCCAGCTTAGTTCTTTCATTTAGTGCATCTCAGGCTTTTGCTGACGACGTAGAAGTTCTACATTGGTGGACTTCTGGTGGTGAAGCTGCAGCTGTTGGTGTATTAAAAGATGATCTAGCAGGTAAAGGAATTGGCTGGAAAGATATGCCTATAGCTGGTGGTGGTGGTGATGCTGCTATGACTACGCTTAAGGCTCGTGTTACAGCTGGTAACGCGCCAACTGCAGTTCAAATGCTTGGATATGCTATTCAAGATTGGGGTGATCAAGGCAAACTAGCTAACTTAAATGACCTAGCTGCTTCTGAAGGTTGGGATTCGGTTGTTCCATCAGCACTTCAAGCTTTTTCTAAGCACAATGGTGACTGGGTAGCAGCTCCTGTAAATGTTCACTCTACTAACTGGGTATGGATCAGCAAGTCTGCTCTTGACGCAACTGGTGGAAACGCTCCAACTACATGGGAAGAGTTAGTTTCTGTTCTTGATGCTATGAAAGCAAACGGAATTACTCCATTAGCACACGGTGGCCAAGCATGGCAAGATGCAACTATCTTTGATGGTGTTGCGCTAAGTCTAGGAAACGGTTTCTACAAGTCAGCTTTGATTGACTTAAATGAAGACGCTCTTGGTGGTCCATTAATGGTGGAAGCATTCAACAGAATGGCAACTCTTCGTTCATATGTTGATGACAACTTTTCAGGTCGTGATTGGAACCTAGCTTCGGCTATGGTAATCAATGGCGAAGCTGGTATGCAAATGATGGGTGACTGGGCTAAAGGTGAATTCCTTAAAGCGGGTCAAAAGCCAGGTTCTGACTTTGTATGTGTTCGCTTCCCAGGAACTCAAGGTTCTGTAACTTTCAACTCTGATCAGTTCGCTATGTTCAGTGGTGCTGGAAGTTCAGCTGCACAAGAAGCTATGGCTTCTTCTGTAATGAACCCTGTTTTCCAATCAGCATTTAACGTTGTTAAGGGTTCAGTACCTGCGCGTACTGACGTACCTGACATGATGTTTGATCATTGTGGAAAGAAAGGTATGGCAGATCTAGCAGCAGCTAACGCAGCTGGAAGCTTGTTTGGTTCAATGGCGCACGGTCATACTGTCCGTCCTGCGATCCAATCAGCAATTGTTGATGTTGTTTCAGCTCATTTTAACGGTGAGTTTTCAGCTGAAGAGGCTGCAGAAGAAATGGTTGCAGCAGTTGCAGCAGCAAGATAAATTAAATATCATCTAAACTTGCTTTAGATTTTTATTAAATTTGTTTATTTATAGTTGGCGAATTTATAGTTCGCCAACTATTTTTTTGATTAGAATTGTATTAAATGAAAAATTATCTCCAACTTTTACTACCTAAAATTGTTTTAGCGCCAAGTTTTTTCCTTATTCTTGTTTTTGTGTATGGATTTATTATATATACGGGATATTTGTCGCTTACAGATTCGCGTATGTTGCCAACTTACGAGTACATGGGTTGGGGCAACTATACTAAGCTTTTTGGACTAAGGCATTGGAAAATTGCAGTAAACAATCTGGCAATTTTTGGAATTTTATATATATTAATCTGTACAGTGCTTGGTCTTTTCTTAGCCATCTTATTAGATCAAAAAATTAGAGCAGAAGGCCTGCTCCGACCTATTTTTCTTTACCCAATGGCGTTATCTTTTATTGTTACTGGAACTGCATGGAAGTGGTTTTTAGACCCTGGAATAGGTCTTGAGCATATTATGCATCAGTGGGGGTGGGAGAGTTTTGAATTCGACTGGATTAAAAATCGAACCTTTGCAATTTATACAGTAGTTATTGCTGCAGTATGGCAAAGCTCAGGATTTGTTATGGCGATGTTTCTTGCTGGATTAAGAGGCATTGATGGTGAGATAATGAAGGCCGCTCAAATTGATGGAGCGTCCGGTTTTCGTATGTATAGACGTATAATTATTCCCTTGCTCCGACCAGCATTTTTATCAGCTTTTGTAATACTCGCGCATTTATCTATTAAAGCATACGATTTGGTTATTGCTTTAACAAATGGTGGTCCTGGAAGAGCGACTGAGGTACCAGCAACATTTATGTACTCTTACACCTTTTCTAGGAATCAGATGGGTATTGGAGCGACCTCTGCAATGATTATGCTTCTTATGATTTTTTCTATCATTATTCCTTATCTATATAGTGAGCTAAGAAGTGAGAAGTCATCGTGACCTTAAATCATTCTAAAAGTAAAAAGGACAGTATCAAAGTCTCTCGAATATTTATTTATCTAATATTGATAATATTTGCAATTTATTATTTGCTTCCCTTGTATGTAATGCTTACAAACTCCTTGAAGCCACTAGAGGAAATTCGCTCTGGGGGAATGCTTAATCTTCCTGAAGTGTGGACCCTAGATCCATGGCGATCTGCCTGGTCAACTGCCCAAATTGGTGTAGACCCTAGTGGGCTTAAGCCTTATTTTTGGAATTCAATTTCTATGGTTATACCAGCAGTAATGTTAACTGCAATACTGGGCGCCATGAATGGCTATGTTTTGACTAAATGGCAATTTAAAGGTCATGGGATTGTCTTTGGGCTGCTTTTGTTATCGTGCTTTATTCCATTTCAAATTGTGTTAATCCCGATGGCAAAAATGTTGGGTATTTTAGGAATGGCCGGAACAACGTCAGGATTGGTATTTGTTCACTTGGTTTATGGGCTAGGTTTTACAACTTTATTTTTTAGAAATTATTATGCAGCATTCCCTACTGAAATAATAAAGGCTGCACAAATCGATGGGGCTGGATTCTTTAGAATTTTTTGGCGTGTTTTACTTCCAAGTTCAGGTCCAATTATAGTGGTGACTGTGATTTGGCAGTTTACCAACATTTGGAATGATTTTTTATTTGGCGCTTCTTTTGCAGACTTTGACTCAATACCAATGACTGTAGCTCTAAATAACCTTGTTAATTCTTCTCAAGGGGTTAAAGAATACAACGTGCATTTTGCAGGGGCAATTCTAGCTGCTCTTCCAACATTAGTAGTTTATATCGTCTCTGGGCGATATTTTGTTAGAGGTCTGATGGCAGGAGCTGTCAAAGGTTAATTTATTCGTTTATTTATAATTATCAGCTAAAGGTTAGAAATATGGCAACAGTAAAAATTACTAATTTACATAAAAGTTATGGCTCAGTAGAGGTATTAAAGGGGATAAACCTTTTTATTGAAGATGGAGGTTTTTTGGTATTAGTCGGTCCTTCAGGTTGCGGTAAATCAACCCTCCTTAATACTATTGCTGGCCTAGAAGAGATAACAAGTGGTGAAATTGAGATTGGAGAGAATTCTGTTGCTGGACTTCATCCCTCAAAGCGAAATATTGCTATGGTTTTTCAATCCTATGCCTTATACCCAAATATGACTGTTTCGCAGAACATTAGTTTTGGAATGGAAATGAAGGGCGTAAAAAAACCTGAAAGGGAACAAGCAGTTAATAAAGTTGCTGAAACGCTTCAAATTAGTGAATTACTTAATCGTAAGCCAGGTCAATTATCTGGAGGCCAGAGACAGCGCGTTGCAATGGGCCGCGCTATTGTTCGTGAGCCTGAGGTTTTTTTATTTGATGAGCCACTTTCAAACCTCGATGCTAAGCTTCGGATTGATATGAGAACAGAAATTAAACGTCTTCATAAAAGACTCGGTTCGACAATTATTTATGTTACTCATGATCAAATTGAGGCTATGACTTTGGCTACAAAAATTGCTGTTTTAAAAGATGGATGTATTCAGCAATTTGATACGCCATATGAAATATACAATAACCCAAATAATATGTTTGTTGCAAATTTTATGGGCGCTCCTGCAATGAATTTGATAGATGGAAGAATTGCTAAAAATAAAAAAAATATAGAATTTGAAATGAAAAATAGTAAAGGCGAAACTATTTGTTTGCCAATTCATGGAATAAACGATATTGAGCAATATATTGATAAAACTGTTATTTGTGGTATTCGACCAGAATCAATAAATGACCTTGATCCATCCTTGAATAAGAGTTCAGTAGAAAGAGAGGTAGTTGTGGATGTTGTTGAGCCAGCAGGCTCAGATACTTTTGCTGTGGTTGAGCTTGGTGAAAAACAAATAGTTGCACGGCTGAATGGAAACTCTAAAGTTTTAGGCGGTGAGAAAGTTAAATTAACTTTTGATTTATCTCAAACTGTTTTCTTTGATAGTGAAACTGAAGATCGAATTAGATAAAATTATGTATCAAAAACTCTCAAAATCTGGCACTGATATCCCATCTTTAGGTTTGGGAACTTGGGACCTTAAGCAAGGTGAATGCTCAAGAGTAGTCTCAGAGGCATTGGATTTAGGTTATCGTCATATTGATGCTGCAGCAATGTATGAAAATGAATCTGAAGTGGGTGCTGGAATCATTGACTCGAGAGTTGATAGAGCTGAGTTGTTTTTAGCAACAAAAATTAATACTCTGGGTTGGACTCCTTCAGGAGGGCAAGGACCTCAACTAAAAAATAAAAATATTATTAAATCACTTGAAAAGAGCCTTGAAGATTTAAAGACTGATTATGTTGATTTATTACTAATACATTGGCCAAAATTTGAAACAAATTTAGGAGACATGCTTGAAATAATGTATGAAATTAAAGCGAGTCAAAAAGCAACAGAAATCGGCGTTGCAAATTTCAATTCCAATTTATTAAATGAATGTGTAAATCTCGGCTTTAATGATCTTTTTTGCAATCAGGTGGAGTATCACCCATTTCTCTCACAATCTAAACTTCTTGATACAATGAAGAGCCTAGATATTATTCCAGTTGCTTATTGCCCAATATGCCGTGGTGATGTTGCCAAAGATGATGTAATTATTAATTTATCAGAAAAATATAGCAAAACTCCTGCACAAATTGCATTAAGGTGGATTATTCAGCAAAATGCAGTTGCAATCCCAAAGACTGCAAATCTAGGAAGATTGAAAGAGAATAGCAACATTCATGACTTCAATCTTGATGAAAGTGATATGGAGCAAATTTTTGGTTTGCAAAGGAACCAAAGACTCGTGCCAAATCTTGAATCTAACGAATCGTTGTATCCTTGGGATTAGACTTAATCCTTTAAATTTCTGACACTCTCTCTGTTAATTAGTTTAATTGGAAAATCATAATTAACTTCAAGATCTAAGTTATAGCATAAATTTAATAGACGCCTAGTTGCAGAAACAGCCATTTTCTGAAAAGGCATTTGAATAGTACTTAATGGGGGCAAGGTATAGGATGCGATATTCATATCATCGTAACCCATAATTGAAATATCATTTGGCACATTAAATCCTTTCTTTGTACATGCTGAAATTGCTGCCATCGCAGATTGATCATTTCCACAAAAAATAGCAGTAAAGGGAGTTTTTTGATTTAATAAATGTAATGCGCCTTCATAACCCTTCCGGAAAGTGTAATTTCCCTCAAAAATTAGAGTGTTTGGGATGTCAATATTATTATCTTTAAGTTTATCTAAAAAACCTTGATGCCTTAGATTTCCATCATCAGTATCAAGCCAACCAGTGATGCATGCAATTTTTGTATGACCATTATCAATTAAATTTTGAGCTGCAAAATAACCTGCCTGATAATGGTCAAAAGTAAAGCATTTATTTGGCAAAAGGTCAATTTTATTATTTAGTAGGACGATGTTAGGGTATTCATTTTCAATTTGAATAATCTCAAGATCTGGAATGTCAGATCCCCATATGATTAAGCCATCACAACCGCTTCTAAAAATATTTTCAATAGATTTTCTGTGTGTTGTTTGAGAGCTATTATGAGTATTGTTTTTCGTAGATTTTTTATCACCATCAGTAACAATTATTTTGATATTAAATGGCTCAAGCTCGTGTTCAATTTTTATAAGAGTTTTCCTGTCAAGCTCGCCAGAAGTTTCAGTGCCCCAAATACCAATTGTGTTATATTTTTTTGAGGACAATGCGCGCGCCGAGCTGTTGGGTGTGAAATTAAGTGCGGCCATAGCATCATTAACTTTTGTGAGGGTTTTTTGAGAAACAGATCCATTCTCAGACAGTACTCTGGAAACAGTTCCAATTCCAACACCGGCTAGCCTTGCTACATCTCTAATTGTTGCCATAATAACTCATAGTTTATCGATAAATCCTATTTTATAGTTAATTGTAAGCTATTTTTCAAATTAAACTCTGATATTAAACATTACAATTTGACACACTTTGACACATAAGTGATTAATTAATTTATTTATAATTGGAACCGGTTCCATTATTTACTATCTTATGGAATATTTTTTGTATTTTAACTAAAATTAGGAGAGAGACTATGAGAAAAATGATAAAAAGGTCAGCTCTTGTTGCAACTGCACTTATAACAGGTGTGGTCAATGTAGCATCAGCAACTGAACTAGAAGTTACACACTGGTGGACATCAGGTGGAGAGGCGAATGCTGTTGCAGAGCTTGCTAAAGCTTTTGATGCAACTGGTAACAAATGGGTTGATGGGGCGATTGCCGGTTCAGGCGGTGTTGCAAGACCTATTATTATCAGTAGAATCATTGGTGGTGAGCCAATGGGAGCTACTCAACTTAACCATGGACGTCAAGCTGAAGAATTAATTGAAGCTGGACTACTTTTGGATTTAACTGATGTTGCTTCAGAAAATAACTGGAGAAATGTTATCTATCCAAGCAATTTACTAGATGCATGTACTGTTGATGGTCGTGTTTATTGTGCGCCTGTGAACATTCACTCAGCTCAATGGTTGTGGCTAAGTCATGAAGCTTATGAAAGTTCTGGTGTAGCTGTTCCATCAAACTGGGATGAGTTTGTGGCTGCAGGTCCTGCACTTCGTGCTAATGGAATCGTTCCTTTGGCCCAAGGTCAGCAGGGATGGCAAACTGGCCTAACTTTTGGTGTATTAGCTACAGCACTAGTTAGTGAAGATGCTTGGTACGCAGTTAATCGCGATAAAGACGCTACAGTTGCGGGTGGTTCTGAATATGCTCGTGTATGGAAGGCTTTTGATGATGCTCGTAAAATGGCTATTGGATCAAACGTTGGTGACTGGAATATGGCTACTAATCTAGTAATAACTGGTAAAGCAGGTGGTCAAATTCATGGAGACTGGGCACAAGGTGAGTTTAGCGTAGCTGGCTCTGTTGCTGGAACTGATTATTCATGTCTTCCTGGTTTAGGAAATCGTGAAATACTGGACACTGGAGGAGACGCTTTTTACTTCCCAGTTCAGGATGATGCGGATGTCGAAGCAGCTCAAAAAGAGCTTGCTGCACTTCTTGTATCTCCAGCAGTTCAAGTTGCTTTTAATCTGAAAAAAGGTTCGCTACCAATCCGTGGTGACATTGATATGTCAACTGCGAATGATTGTATGCAGAAAGGTTTGAAGATTCTTGGTGGTGGAAATGTTCTGCCTTCAGGAGATATTCTTCTTTCACCTGATACAAGCAATCAGATTAATGAACTGATGACAACATTTTGGAGTGATTTGTATATGAGTGCTGAGGATGCTCAAGCTAAATATGCTAAGATCATTGCAAGTGCTGACTAAGCATTAAATAAAAAAAAAGCTGCCGAGCTTAACTAGGGGCTCGGCAGTTCTTTATTTGATAACCCTAGTTTCTAATAATTTTTTTTAACCGTTTTTCGTGTAAATTATATTAATACCTATGCTTACAAAAGTTCATCCTGAAAGATTATTTATTGGTTCAATTATGTTGGCCTTTGCATTATTAATCATGACTATTGTTGGTATTAAACCTCAATTGCTTCAAAGTCTTCAGTTTCTAATATTATTTGTATCCCTCCTTTTAGTAATTTGGATTGGATTTAAAGCAGGTAAATTTGATATTATTACGAATCGACTTCGCAACCGAGCAGTGGGTTGGCTTATTGCAGCAACATTCTCAACAGCGCTTTGGTCATTTGCTCAAAAAAGCACTCAGTTAGTGTTTCCAGCCCTTAAGGAGTATCGAAAGATTTGGAATACGTTTGAGCCTTTTGCTTTATTTGCGACAGTTGTATTTATTTTATTTGCCTTGATATTGTTTATCGTTGGATCCAGAGATTCTAAATTAGAGCGTCCAGGATTTATTGAGCGCTCCCTTGTTCATAATTTGTCTAGCAAAATTGCAGCATTACCTATGGTGTTTACTGCCGTTGGCGTTTTCGTTATAGCAACCTTGTGGACGGTTTATCATTCGTTTACGAATAGCCGCATGCTTCCAAAAAGTGAGTTTATTGGACTTGCACAGTACGAACGACTTTGGAACTCTGATCGCTGGTACATGTCTATAGAGAATTTAGCTATTTATGGCGTTTGCTCTTTAGTTTTTTCTCTATTAATTGGCTTTATGTTGGCGGCATTATTGGATCAAAAAACAAGATTTGAAAATACTTTTAGAACTATCTTTTTATACCCATTTGCTCTTAGTTTTATTGTTACAGGACTAGTATGGCAATGGATTTTAAACCCAGATTATGGCGTTCAAAAAATTGTTCGATCGTTAGGGTTTGATTCATTTGTGTTTAACCCACTTTACAATATGGATATTGTTATTTATGGAATTCTAGCAGCGGGACTTTGGCAGGGTACAGGGTTTATCATGTGCCTTATGTTGGCTGGTCTTCGCGGCATTGATCAAGAAATATGGAAGGCTGCAAGAATTGACGGTATTCCAATGTGGAAAACGTATATTCAAATCGTCATTCCAATGATGCGCCCAGTTTTTATTACAACACTTGTTATCATTGCTGCTGGAATTATTAAAGTATATGACTTGGTTGTTGCGCAGACTTCAGGCGGACCAGGAATTTCTTCAGAGGTCCCTGCAAAATATGTATACGACTACATGTTTGGCGCACAAAATCTAGCTCAAGGCTTTGCCGCCTCAACCATGATGTTAGTTTCTGTTTTAATTGTATTAATTCCATTTACATATTTGGAATTTGGGAGACGTAAAAATGCCTAATTCTTCAGATGTAAAAATTACAGATGGCCCTAGAGGGCCAAAACCACGCAAGATGCTAAGTCGAAGAAATATTATTCTTTATGGGACGCTTATATTTGTCGCCATATATTACTTAGTTCCTCTCTATGTGATGATTGTTACTTCATTAAAAGGGATGCCCGAAATTCGTCTAGGTAATATTTTTTCACCTCCAATTGAGGTTACTTTTGAGCCCTGGGTAAAGGCATGGGCGCAGGCTTGTACTGGTCTTAATTGCGACGGTCTATCTAGGGGTTTTTGGAATTCAGTAAAGATAACTATTCCTTCAGTTTTTGTATCAATAGTAATTGCATCAATTAATGGTTATGCTTTGGCAAACTGGCGTTTTAAGGGGGCCAATCTATTTTTTACAATCTTAATATTTGGCGCATTTATTCCTTATCAGATTATGATTTATCCACTTGTAATATTGCTGCGTGATTTGGGGCTTTATACAAAATTACCTGGCTTAATTCTTATTCATACTATTTTTGGAATGCCTATTTTAACGTTATTATTTCGTAATTATTTCACAACCATTCCTGAAGAACTTTTTAAAGCAGCTAGAGTTGATGGAGCAGGTTTTTGGGGGATATATTTCCGAGTAATGATGCCGATGTCGCTGCCAATTTTTGCCGTCGCTATTGTTTTGCAGGTGACAGGAATTTGGAATGACTTTCTATTTGGTGTGATCTATACAAAACCAGAAAATTATCCAATGACTGTTCAGCTAAATAATATTGTGAATTCAGTTCAAGGAGTTAAAGAATATAACGTAAATATGGCTGCTACCTTATTGACCGGTCTGGTGCCTTTGGCTATCTACTTTATTTCAGGAAAGCTCTTCGTGCGCGGCATTGCTGCAGGCGCCGTTAAAGGTTAAAAAAAGGATAATTAAAAAATGAATAGCATAGAAATTAAAAATCTTTCACTAAATTTTGGTGATGTTAAGGTTCTTAAAGACCTTAATTTAACGATTGAAAAAGGAGAATTTTTAGTTCTCTTAGGCGCTTCAGGTTGTGGTAAATCAACTTTGCTTAACTGCATCGCAGGTTTGCTGGATGTTACGGATGGTCAGATTTTTATCAATGAGCAAAATGTTACTTGGCTTGAGCCAGCGCAGAGGGGTATTGGTATGGTATTCCAATCCTATGCGCTTTATCCGCAAATGACGGTTGAAGGTAATCTTTCGTTTAGCTTAAAAAATGCAAAACTTGCTAAAGATGAGATTAATAGACGAGTCAAGAATGCTTCAGAGATCCTTCAAATTGAGGATCTTTTAAAGCGGAAGCCTGCAGCACTTTCTGGAGGTCAGCGTCAACGCGTGGCAATAGGGCGAGCTTTAGTAAGAGACGTTGACGTTTTTTTATTCGACGAACCTTTATCTAACCTAGATGCTAAATTAAGAACAGAATTAAGAGTCGAGATTAAAAGGCTTCATCAAAAATTAAATAATACGATGATTTATGTAACACATGATCAAATTGAAGCAATGACATTAGCGAATCGTATAGCAATTATGAGGGACGGGCTGGTCTTACAATTGGATGACCCAAAAAATATTTATAATTTTCCTATTAATAAATATGTTGCAGAGTTTATTGGCTCTCCAGGTATGAATTTCCTTCAAGGAAAGATTAATAACAAGGACAATGTAAGCTTTCAAATTGACGATACTTTATTTGAATTAGGTGGCTATAATTTTCAAACAATTGTTGAGGACAAAAGGCCTGTGTGGCTAGGAGTAAGGCCCGAAAATATAGTGGTTAATGACGGCAATAAAAGTATGCCTGTTAATTTTGATGTAGTCGTTGAGGTTATAGAGCCTATGGGCGCCGATACACTTGTTTGGTCACATTTTAATGGTCATGAATTTCGATTTACTGTTGACGGAAATAAAGTTATAAATATAGGCGAAAAAATTAACTTAGGTTTCGATCCTCTTCATATTTCTATCTTTGACTTTGAGAGCGAAGATAGGCTGTAATTTTTTTTAATATTATATAGGTTGATATATTTATGTATAAATTTCCTAAAGATTCGCAATTAAATGACCCTAAATTCCTTTTTGGTGTTGCAACTGCATCTTATCAAATTGAAGGCGCAACAAACGTTGATGAGCGCTGCACTTCAATTTGGGATACTTTTTGCGCTACACCAGGTAAGGTTTATAAGCAACATAATGGCGATGTTGCTTGCAATCATTACAACTTATATCAGCAAGATGTTGACTTAATTTCTTCTTTAGAGGTTGATGCGTATAGACTTTCAATTGCATGGCCTCGTATTATAAAACTTGATGGGAGCGTTAACCAGAAAGGGCTTGATTTTTATGATAGGTTAATCAGTGCCTTAGAAGAAAAAAATATTAAAATAATGGCTACACTTTATCATTGGGATTTACCTCAATATTTAGAGGATGAGGGTGGCTGGTTAAACCGAGAAACATCAACTAAATTTGCTGAGTATGTCGAAGTTGTGAGTTCCTATTTTGGCGATAGAATTGATTTTTATGTTACCTTGAATGAGCCGTGGTGTAGCGCTTATCATGGCTATCGTTATGGGATCCATGCCCCAGGTATTGTAGGTGATAAATCTGGTTTTTTGGCTTGCCATAATTTGCTATTAGCTCATGGCTTGGCTATGCCAATATTAAGAAAAAATGCCGCCAACTCTAAGCATGGAATAGTACTAAACTTTACGCCTAATTATCCTGTCGATGACTCCGCTATCGAAGCTGCAAAGTTTGCAGACGATGAGCATTCCCATTGGTTCATTAAGCCAATCATGGAGGGGAAGTATCCTGAATCTGTATTCCAACATTTTATTGATGTAATGCCGACTATTGAAGAGAATGATATGGCTATTATTAGTAAAGAAATTGACTTCTTGGGGGTAAATTTTTACTCTCGAAGTATGGTTGAGAGCGGAAGACAAGGAAAGGTTTCTGATACTATTTTGAAAAAACTTGAGCGTGCAGAGGCTCGTGTTCAAGAGTTCAATGATGTTTCTGCTGAGGACACTAAGGCAGAGCAGCTACAAAAGCTAATGAATCAAAAAAATTCTCACTATATGAATGTTGATTTAGAAGATGTAGAGCGAACTCATATTGGCTGGGAAGTCCATCCAGATGCGCTTCTTAAATTGTTAACGGATCTTCATGAAACATACAACTTGCCACCGATTTATATTACTGAAAATGGAGCTGCAGTAGATGACCACTTAATTGATGGTGTGGTTGATGATGAGCAGCGTTATCGTTATTACCAAAATCACTTGTCTATGGTCGATCAAGCAATTAACAAAGGGGTTGATATTAGAGGTTATTTTGCATGGAGCCTTATGGATAACTTTGAGTGGGCAGAGGGCTATAAAATGCGCTTTGGTATTGTATATGTTGACTATGAAACTCAAAAAAGAACGCTCAAGCAAAGTGCCATTAAGTTCCAGGAATTTTTAAAGGCTCGGAAACAAGGATTATTGGCTTAGAAATAGTCTAAATATTGCGTATAAATATAACCTTAAAGGTAATAAATTGTGACACTTTGACACAAATTAAAAAATCTCATAGTTTAAAATTTAGAAAGTTTTTGCATTCTACTTTAAATATTTTTTTAGCGATTTTATGAATAAACTGCATTCGGATATTGGCCTAATAGGGCTTGGTGTAATGGGATCTAGTCTTGCTTTGAATATGGAGAGTAATGGCTACAGAGTCTCTGTTCATAATCGCACGTCTCCACAAATAGATAATTTAATCAACAATAGATCAAAGAGTAATAATATTATTGGTTTCGCTAATCTTGAGGAGTTTGTAAGTTCAATTGAAAAGCCTCGTAAAATTATGCTTATGGTTGTTGCAGGTTCAGTAGTTGATAATTACATTAATAAACTTATTCCTCTAATTGACAAAGGCGACATTATTATTGATGGTGGCAACTCTCATTACCCCGACACTATTAGAAGAACTAAAGAGCTAGAAGACAAAGGCTTTCAGTTTATTGGTGCTGGCGTCTCTGGAGGCGAAGAGGGTGCTCTAAAGGGCCCTTCAATCATGCCAGGAGGCTCAGTATCTGCTTGGCCTGAAGTAAGAGGTATATTTCAGGCAATATCAGCCAAGGTTGAGGGTAGCGAGCCTTGTTGTGACTGGATAGGTGAAGATGGCTCTGGCCACTTTGTAAAAATGGTCCATAACGGCATTGAGTATGGTGACATGCAGCTTATTTGTGAAGCTTACCAAATCATGAAAGATGTCTTGGATATGTCGAACGATGAAATGCATCAAGTATTCAAAAAGTGGAATGAGGGTGAACTTAGTAGTTATCTAATCGAAATCACTGCAGACATAGTTAAATTTAAAGATAAGGACGGGACTTATCTTGTTGATAATATTTTAGATGCGGCAGGTCAAAAAGGAACCGGTAAGTGGACTGCAACGGTTGCCCTTGAACTTGGCACGCCTCTTACTTTAATTGGAGAAGCGGTATTTTCAAGATACCTTTCATCCATTAAACAAGAACGCATCCAGGCATCAAAGTTGTTAAGTGGCCCAAGCCATGCTTTTGAAGGTAACAAGGAGCAAGTTCTCAATGATATTCATGATGCACTATATGCTTCAAAGATTGTTTCTTATGCCCAAGGATACGCCTTACTAACAAAAGCAGCTAAAGAATTTAATTGGAATCTTAACTACGGCGGTATTGCTCTTATGTGGCGCGGAGGCTGCATCATTCGCTCAGCTTTCTTAACTAAAATTAAAGATGCCTATGACGCTAATTCTGAGCTGCAAAACTTATTACTAGATCCTTTTTTTAAAGATAAGATTAATAAATCTCAAGATGGCTGGCGCCGAGTTTGCTCATTAGCAATTAGTCATGGCGTGCCAATACCTGCAATGACCTCCTCTCTGTCATATTTTGATGGTTACAGGACTGAGAGACTGCCAGCTAACCTACTTCAAGCTCAGCGCGATTATTTTGGTGCCCACACCTATGAGCGACTAGATGCAAAAAAAGGTGAATTTTTTCATACTGAGTGGATCAAGGGCAATTAATTATGAAGCCTGAAGCTGCTATAAAAATTAAAAGCTTTGTGCTTTTTGGGGCCCTAGGGGACCTATCTATTCGTAAGTTAATACCTGCCTGGTATTATCTAGAGCGCGACCATAAGCTTGATGATGGTTTACAGATTTTGGGTGTTGGAAGGAAGGAGCTAACGAAGATTCAGTTCCAAGAAAAAGTAAACGATGCTCTAAGCACTAATGTATCAGATGAGTACTTAGACGTTGATATTATTTCTAAGCTTTTGAGTCGCTTTGATTACTGTTGCTGTGATCTTCAGAATCCTAATAGCTACCAAGAATTAAGCTTAAGTCTTAAGGAGTGGAGTAAGCCAGTCGCTTACTATTTAGCAATCTCTCCAAAGCTTTTTGAAAGTGTTTTTGATGGTCTAAATAGCGAACAAATAATAACCAGTTCATGCAGAATTGTTGTTGAGAAACCTATTGGGTATGATCTTGAGTCTTCTAAAGATATTAATGCCAAGCTTTTAAAGCACTTTAATGAGTCTCAAATTTATCGAATTGATCATTATTTAGGCAAAGAAACAGTGCAAAACCTTATCACTCTTCGGTTTGCAAACTCTTTGTTTTCAAGTCAATGGAACAGTAAGGGTATTGATTATATTGAGATAACTGCCGCAGAATCTGTTGGTATTGAGGACCGTTGGGGTTATTTTGATGGAATGGGGCAGCTAAGGGATATGGTGCAAAGCCATCTTCTTCAGTTGCTATGCCTAATAACAATGGAGCCACCCAATCGCCTTAATGATCAGAGTATTCGCTCAGAGAAGGTTAAGGTTCTTGAAGCTTTAAGACCGATTAATAAGGACGAAGTGGAGTCAAATTTTGTTTCTGCGCAATATACCAATGGTAAAAATAAACTTGGCTATATTAATGAAGAAGGCGCAGATATAACTAGTCACACAGAGACATTTGTAAGTATTAAGGCAGAAATACAGAACTGGCGATGGAAAGGGGTTCCTTTCTACTTAAGAACTGGCAAAAGAATGAAAAGTAAAATGACGCAAATTGTTATTCATTTTAAATCTGATGGGCACTATATTTTTGATCAAGACAGTGAAAGTTTAAAAGGTAACACCTTAATTATCAGTTTGCATCCTTCTGAAAGTATCTCTTTGCAGGTTTTTACTAAGCCCCATGGCGTTGATAAGCACTCAACTTTAAGATCTGACCCTATGAGCCTAGATTTTATAAAAACTCAAAAATTACTCAATATTCCAAGCGGCTATCAAAGTCTCTTGATGGATATTCTCAATGGTAATCAGAGTTTATTTCTCTGTAAGGAAGAGGTCGAGCTTGCCTGGCAGTGGTGTGATAATGCTTTAGAGTCGCACAAAAAATCAAATCAAGAACTGTATTTCTATCCTGCGGGAACTAATGGACCCAAGGAGAGTGAGCAACTTATTCAGAGCAATGGACATGAATGGCATGAGGAGTAGTAAAACTTATTATTTACCCGATTGTGTTGACTTTTATAGTACAAATAATAGTGAATCATTGGCTATAGATTTATCTCAAAGTATTGGTGAAATTTTAGCTGAAGCAATCAAAAAAAGAGGTCGTGCAAGTATCGCTGTTTCTGGAGGAAGTACGCCTATTCCACTTTTTAAAGAGTTTTCGCTATTGAATATAGACTGGACAAAAGTAGATTTAACATTAGTTGATGATCGATGGGTTGACCCTAAGAATGCTGACAGCAACGAATTGCTTGTGAGAAAGCATTTTATAAAAAATAAAGCATCCAAGGTCAATTTTATTCCGTTAAAAAATGACGCTAAAACAGCTAAAGATGGTCAAAAAAATAGTGAAGAAATGTTAAAAAATATCACGCTTCCTTTTGACGTTATTGTTTTAGGTATGGGCTCTGATGGACATACTGCATCTCTTTTTCCTTGCTCAGATGAGCTTTCTGAGGCGATGAATCTAAATAATTTAAACTGCTTGATTTCAACTTCTCCAAAAACTGCGCCTTATGAGCGCTTAAGCCTTACTGCAAGGGTGATTATTGATGCTAAAAATGTTTTTCTACATCTGAATGGATCTAGCAAGCTCCACACACTAGAAAGCGCAATGGAGTATAAAGACTTAAGCAAAATGCCAATCTATACTTTTTTAGAAAATGGACTTAGCATCTACTGGAGTCCTTAAATAATTTTATTTTAAGTTGTCTGCCATAATGCACTTTATTTTTTGAAAAAGCAATGGATAATAATGTGCTTTATAATTAAATTTAAAACCTACTTATGAAAATTAATAATATTGACGGCGAAGTAGTTAAAGATAACGAAACTTATATTCTTAAGGATAACACCTCACTAAATAACTTTGTAATTAGCTCAACAACTCTTCATGCTGGTAAATCAACAAAGGGCCACAGCCATGCTGGCAAAGAAGAGGTTTACATGATTATGAGTGGAAGTGGAAAAATGGATCTTGATGATAAGACTATACTAATCGAGGGTGGCGATATGGTTCTGATTGAGGATGGTGTTTTTCATCGCGTTCATAATTTGGGCGAGGTTGATTTGTATATGGTTTGCATATTTGATGGAGATCGAGAAAATGTTTACAAAACCTAACTATTGCTGGAGACTGTAACCATCAGCAAGCAGTCTTATAATTTGGTTGGTGATATAGGCGCAACTAATGCAAGGTTTGCTCTTGTGGCTCCTGGCACGTCAGACATCGAAAACATCCAGAGCCTTAAATGTGAAGATTTTGATAACATTCAGAGCGCAATCAGTTTTTACATATCTTCGTTTTTAGAGTTTGACATTGTTTCAGCATGCTTTGCTACTGCTGGTACGGTTCATTTAGATGTTTTTAAGCTTGCTAATAACCACTGGACTATAAACAAGTCAGATGTCGCTAAAACTTTAAATGGAGTGACCATCAAATGGATTAATGATTTTACAGCCCAAGCATTTGCAACCACAACTCTTACTGATAGCGAAGTTATTACTTTAAATAAAGGTATTGTTGAACCAGAAAAATTAAGGTTGGTTATAGGCCCAGGAACGGGGCTAGGGGTTTGTGGGTTAATCATGTCTCCTGCGGGCTGGCTTCCAATTGCAGGTGAAGGTGGTCACTCTGATTTTGCACCAAACACTAGTATTGAATATGAAATATTAACGTTACTCGCTAAAAAGTTTGGCCATGTTGCCGTAGAGAGGATTCTATCTGGCCCTGGAATTATGAATCTGTATGTGGCGCTTTGCCAAATCAATGGTAAAGACAGAATATATACAACACCCTCTGAGATAACTGCCACTGCAGTTAATGCTGGAGCTGACCCAATTGCTGATGAAACAATTCAAATGTTTTGTAAAATTTTTGGCTCAGTCGCGGGGAGTATGGCCTTAACAGTTGGCGCTTTAGGCGGCGTTTATATTACAAGCGATCTGGTTAGAAATTTTTTAGATCTATTTATTGAAAGTGACTTCCAAAAAAGCTTTGAGAGTAAAGGAAGACTCCAGCCAGTTCTTGAAGATATTCCAGTGTACCTGTCTAAAAAGAAAAACATGGGCCTCATCGGCACCGTTTACGAAATCAATAACTACTGGATGCAAAAAGGCTTTAAAGTCTAAGATTTATATTGCTGCCTTGGCGCATAAAAAAATCAAGCTTATTTAATATCTAGAGCAGTCTTCATTAGAATTTCAGCAATTTCATCTCTTGATCCAAAGTAATCTACCACGTTAATTTCTAGACCTGGACTACCCTCAGAGGCCTCAGTAATCTCATTAGGTATATCTCTTGTGATGTGAACCCCGGCAGATAGGAAATAAGGCAATATTGTAACTTTAGTTGCGCCTACTTCAGTGCACTCTTTAATTGCTTCTGGAATAGAGGGTGATGCGAACTCCAAAAAGGCTGGCATTACTTTATCAAATTCTTTCGGTTCTAATGTCGAAATTTTATTAGATAAAGATGCAATCTCAATGTTTGATTCTTCTCTTCTGCTGCCGTGGGCAACTAGTAATAATATATGCATATTTTTTATATAATAATGAAAGTCATAATATGTAAATAACCACAATAGATATAGATAACATGTTTTACAGTGAAAGGCACTTTATAGGGTATCTTATCACCTTGAAAAAATAAATTTGAGAGACTAAATTGTACCAATGTACTTCAATACACGAATCTGCAAGTGAGGCAAAAATTGGGATTCTTTTGTCTAATTTGGGAACCCCTGATGCACCTACGAAGAAGGCAGTTAAGCCTTATTTACGACAGTTTTTATCAGATACAAGGGTTATTGAGCCTCCTCCTCCTCGCTGGATTTGGAAAATTATATTAAATGGGGTAATTCTTAACTTAAGACCAAGAAAATCAGCGAAGGCCTATCAAACTGTTTGGGATACGCATGGTCAAGGATCACCGCTTCTATCAATTGCAAAAAAACAAAAAAATGCAATAGCAATAGAGCTTGAAAAGCTTGCACCTGGTAAGTTTGCTGTGTCTTTAGGTATGAGCTATGGAAATCCATCAATGGGATCTGCACTAAACGAGCTTGAGGCTCAGGGATGTAATAATATTATAATCTTACCTTTATATCCTCAATATGCTGGGGCATCAACTGGTTCAGTTTTTGATGCAGCTGCTAGAGAACTGATGAACTGGAGAAATGTTCCTGACTTAAGGTTTATTAGTAGCTACAGTAAAGAAGATTTATATATTGAAGCTTTAGCTAATAGTGTTAAAGAATATCAAGCAGCTCATGGTAAGCCCGATCTCCTTTTAATGTCATACCATGGAATACCTAAGCGCTACTTTGATAAGGGAGATAACTACCCATGTCAGTGCTGCAAAACTACGTTTCTTTTGGCCTCTAAGTTAAATTTAAAGCCTAATGAATATACTATGACATTCCAATCTAGACTAGGAGCTGGCGAATGGATGAAGGAATATACTGATAAAACATTAAAGGCACTTCCAGCCAAAGGCGTGAAAAATGTTCAAGTTATCTGTCCTGGTTTTTCCGCAGATTGTCTTGAGACGATTGAAGAGATTAGTGAGGAAAACCATGATTACTTTATGGAGTCAGGTGGTGAAAAATTTGGCTACATTCCAGCGCTTAATGACAGAAAAGACCATATCGAATTCCTAACACAGCTTCTACTAAAAAATGCAGTAGGGTGGATGTAATAAGATGAAGATTGTCATCTTTGGTGGTTCGGGATTGATTGGTAATGCGCTTGCAAAAAATCTTTCAGCTAGTCATGAAGTTCAGTGCTTAAATAGAAGTGCTTTCAAATCTATAGATACTTTGTCATCGTCATTAAAAGATAGTGATCTTGTTATTCAACTGTCTGGATCGACTATTGCAAAGCGATGGACTAAGAGTCATCTAAAAGAAGTTTGGGAGAGTAGGGTTGATACAACTCAAATGCTCTCAAAAGCAATAAGCATGATGACAACCAAGCCAAGGGTAATGTGCGCTTCAGGGGTTAGTTTTTATCCTGAATCAGATTGTAGAAGCCCTCACTCTGAGAGTGGTGTAAGAGGCGAGGGTTATCTTGCTGAGCTTTCAGTGGCATGGGAGAGCGCTGCAAAGTCAATTTCAGAAGACACCATAATTTTAAGATTTGGGGTTGTTCTTTCAAGGAGTGGAGGCGCTTTTATGAAGCTTTATTGGCCTTATTTTTTTGGATTAGGCGGCCCAATTGCAAGTGGAGACCAGTGTTTTTCTTGGATTCACATAAAAGATCTTGTAAGAGCTGTTAATTTTATTTTAAATAATCCACAAGCTAATGGTGTCTATAACATTACTGCGCCAGAGCCTATTCCTCAAAAGGTATTGGGTAAGGCTCTTGCTAGTGCTTTAAAAAGACCATTTTTAGTGCCGCTTTGGGAATGGCAGTTAAAACTACTTTTTGGAAGTGGCTCACAAATATTGACAGAGAGTATATCTGTTATCCCAAAAAAAATACTTGAGGAAGGCTTCATTTTTGATTATCCAGATATTAAGAGTGCAATGGATGATCTTACTTAGTAAGATTTTTTAATGCTTTGGCCTGAAGTTTCTTTGGTATATGATAAAATATAATATTGAGATTCACCCTGTAACAAAGAATTACTTTTAGACTTTCCATCTTGGAGGGTCTTTTTTTTGTATTAAATTTTGGAGAAGATATGAAAGTAACTAAAGATAAAGTCGTTTCAATGCATTACACCCTTAAGAATGATGTGGGAGACGTTATTGACTCGTCTGAAGGCAAAGAAACTATGGACTTTTTACAGGGTCATGGAAACATAATTCCAGGACTAGAGACAGCTTTAGAGGGCTCAAAGAAAGGTGATAAGGTTGAGGTTTCTATTGAGCCTGAAGAGGGTTATGGCCTTAAAATGGATGATGCAATTCAAGAAATTCCAAGAACTGCCCTACAAGGAATTGATGAGGTAACTATTGGGATGCAGCTCCAATCTCAAGACCAAGATGGAAACCCTTTTGTTGTGACTGTTATTAAGCTGGATGACGAAAAGATTACTGTTGATGCAAACCATCCTTTGGCTGGAGAAACTCTTCACTTCTCAGTCTCTATTGAAGACGTTAGAGATGCATTGGAAGAGGAAGTTTCTCATGGACATGCGCACTCTGCTGGCGGACACTCCCACTAAATAAATATGACTCTTAGCGGACTAAAGTGATTAATAAGATTGCTTGTCCGCTTTGTAAGACAACTAATAGCTCTAAATTCTATAAAGAGAAGTTTCGCGAATATTTACGCTGTTTAAGTTGTGATTTTATTTTTGTTCCAAAAATGTATCACCTCTCAGATGCTGAGGAAAAATCAAGATACGATACCCATAATAATGATCCTAATGATCATCGTTATCGACACTTCTTATCCCAACTATTGGTGCCCCTTTTAGAAAGGATCCAACAAAAATCAAATGGCCTTGATTTCGGCTCAGGCCCTGGTCCAACGCTTTCTCTTATGCTTGAAGAGTGTGGTCACTCTGTGGATCTCTATGATAAGTTCTATGATAATGATATTTCTGTATTTGAGAAAAAGTATGACTTTATTACCGCTACCGAGGTAGTGGAGCATTTGAGTGAGCCTATGTTAGAGATAAGTAGGCTTATTGAAACCCTTAATAATCAAGGTCATCTTGCTGTAATGACGCAAATATTAACCCCTCAAATTGACTTTAGCTTATGGTATTACAAGAATGACCCATCTCATATAGGCTTTTTTACTAAAAAGTCGCTAAGTTTCTTAGCGAGCTATTTGAATATTGAGGTTTATTTTATCTCTGAAAGGGTGGTTTTCTTCAAAAAAATAGTTAAGGAAGGATATTGAGATAGCTTTCGTAACGATTAGGATTTATTTCTCCTGATTCAACAGCATCTTTAACCACACATCCAGGCTCATTAATGTGATGACAGTTTCTAAACTTACACTCACCGGCTAGTGATTTAAATTCTCTAAAGCCATTAACTATTTGTTTTTCAGAAAGGTTATCCAATTGAAACTCTCGTATTCCTGGAGAGTCAATTAAGTCACCACCACTAGGAATATGGTAAATAGTTGTATTCGTCGTGGTATGCTTTCCAAGCTTACTCTTGCTCGAAATTTCATTAACTCTAAGTTCTAAATCAGGAATAAGCGAATTAATTAACGACGACTTTCCGACGCCAGATTGACCAAGAAAAATATGCGATTTATTGACAAGCTTCCTTTTAAATTCTTGTAAATTCGTTTCGTTTTTTACACTTAAAAAGTGTACGCCATAGCCTAGCTCTTTGTAATGGAAAAAGTCACTTTCTAGTTGGTCACTATTTTTTGAAAGCTCAATTTTGTTGACAACAATATTAATTGGTAGATTGGAGTCTTCAGCGATTACAAGGTAACGATCAATAAGCTCAAATTGATAGTGAGGCTCAATAGCAACAACAAGCCAAAGCTGATCAATATTGGCGGCTATTAGGCGATCCTGCCTCTTTAATTCTGTTTTCCTTGGGAATATTGCTGTAACTATTCCTTCACCTTCTTTTGTTGTCTGAAGAAGAACCTGGTCACCTGCGACAGAAAATCCAATATTTTGACGACTGACTGACTGAAAAATTTCTCCACTTTTGAGCTCAACAAGCTGTCTTTGTCCATATCTTGTAATAACTAGTCCTTTATGCCCAAGCTCAGTATTATCTATATCTAATTCAGCATCGTTAGATACTTTATTTGCACGGGCAATTTTTTCAGATTGAACCTTATCAATTCGCCACTGCTGTCTTCGTGTAAGGGCCACTAAATGAGCAATTTATTATTGTAGGCGCTCAATTCTGAGAACCGCACTTGGGTGTGAATCATGAAAGGCTGAGTAGTATTTATCTGGAGATAATGACGATGAATTTTCTTTATAAAGTTTAATTAGTGAAGAAATTAAATCATTAGCATCCGTATGACTTGCTGCGAAAGCATCTGCTTGAAACTCATGCTTTCTAGATGCAAGGTTACTGAAAGGCGTAATGAAAAAACTAAAGACTGGTAGTGCCAAAGCGAAAAGAACAAGCGCAGCATGAGATGATGGCTCAGTTACTCCAAGCCCATTATAAAACCAAGTTTGCTTTATTAGGAAACCTAATAAAGCAAGGCTTGCAAAACTAAATATAAAAGAGCTAACCATCCTTTTTTGAGTATGTTTATGATGAAAGTGTCCCAGTTCATGCGCTAGGATTGCTTCAATTTCTTTATCTTCCATACCTTTGAGGAGCGTATCAAAGAATACAATTCTTTTATTTTTACCAATTCCTGTGAAGTATGCGTTTCCATGAGACGATCTTTTAGATCCATCCATAACATAAATCCCGTCACTTCCAAAGCCTGTTCGAGTAAGTAAACTTGTAATTCTATTTTTAAGACTCTCATTTTCTAGTAGGTTAAATTTATTAAAAATTGGCGCTATATAAGATGGATAAATCCACATCATTATTAGTGAAAATCCACTAATAATTAACCAAACATAAATCCACCAATAATTCCCAATGGACTCAATATTCATAAGAAATAAAATTGCATAGATCAATGGAAGTATTAAAATTAAAGTTAATAAGATTTCTTTAAATAAATCACCTACAAAAGTTCTAATAGTCATTCGATTAAAGCCAAATTTTTGTTCAAGAACAAATGTTCGATAGATGCTGAAGGGGAGGTCAATAAGGCTTGCAATTAACATAATGCTTAGAACAAAAACTGTCCCCATAAAAACAGGATCTAAAATTCTTTGACTCCAGTATGAATTAAGTGAATCCATGGCCCCACCAAGCGTCCAAATAAGAAGTACAACAGTAGAAAAAATGATTTCAAAATGATTTAAAAGAAGCTTAGCTTTGGTGTAGCTACCTGCTTTTTGATGATCTTCAAGCTTGATGGACTTACTAAAGCCTTCTGGAACAACATTAAAGGAGTTATTTATTGCTTTATCTTGTCTAAAATTAAGCCAAAGTAATGATAAAACAGACGTTGATATTGCGAATAAAAAAATAAAAGTAAATAAGTTGAATTGCATTTTTTTTAATTTAGAAGAGAGAAAGTTTTCAAATGTAATTATACCTAGTGATTTAAGATATATTAGATATTGAAAATTTCATAAATTGCTGGGTATAATTTCGTGATAAATATCAAATATATATAGTTTAATTTTTAAAAATTAAGGTTTTTTATGATGACAATGGAAGACAGAGATGGATTCATCTGGATGGACGGAGACTGGGTCGATTGGCGTGAGGCAAAAGTTCACGTTCTAACCCATACCCTGCATTATGGAATGGGCGCTTTTGAAGGTGTTCGTGCTTATGAAACAGCCGATGGACCTGCAATATTTAAACTTGAAAAACATACTGAACGACTATTTAATTCAGCTCAGATTCTTGGAATGAGCATCCCTTTTGATGCGAGTGCTTTAAACAAAGCTCAAAGAGAAGTTGTTACAAAAAATAATCTAAACTCTGCTTACATTAGGCCTATGTGTTTTTACGGCTCGGAAGGTATGGGCTTAAGGGCTGATAATTTAAAGGTACACGTAATGATAGCGGCTTGGGAGTGGGGCTCTTATTTAGGTGAAGACAACATGAAAAAAGGCATTCGAATTCGAACCTCTTCTTATATTAGACATCACGCCCATCCCTCTTTGAGTGGTGCTAAGATGAATGGTAACTATATTAATTCAATGATGGCCCTCAAAGAAGCCCAAGATCATGGCTTTGATGAGGCCTTAATGCTTGATGTTGATGGATTTGTCTCTGAAGGTAGTGGTGAAAATATTTTTGTAATTAAAGATGAGGTTCTTTTTACACCTCATTTAACTTCTGCTTTACCAGGAATAACTCGAGATACTATTTTTACTTTAGCAAAATCTTTAGGTTATAAAGTCATTGAAAAGAAAATTTCTTGTGATGACATTTATGAGGCTGATGAAGCATTCTTTACAGGAACCGCAGCAGAGGTTACGCCAATAAGAGATCTCGATGGAAATCAAATAGGAATAGGATCTCGTGGCCTAATAACAGAGAAACTTCAAGCTTTATATTTTGATTGTGTTCATGGGCGTAATGAAGAATATAAACATTGGATTGAGAGTGGGAGATGTTCTTGAAAAAACCAAATCATCCTGACTCCACCACTATCTTAGTTTCTAAAAATGATATCCCTTTTCATTGCCCACCAAAAGATGTTAAGACATGGAATATGCACCCTAAAGTATTTCTTTCGTTTTCGGAAGAAGGAAAATCAAAATGCCCATATTGTGGTGCTAATTATCAGTTAGATAAATAAAATTTTTTCGCTTGAAAAATGCAACCAAAAATAAATAATATTATTCTAGTTGGCCCAATGGGTTCAGGGAAGACAACTATTGGAAGACGTTTATCAGAAAATCTAAGTCTCGATTTTTTTGATTCGGACCATGAAATTATCGATACAACAGGTGTAAGCATTGATCATATTTTTGATGTCGAAGGTGAAATAGGTTTTAGAGCTCGTGAATCCAATGTATTAATAAAGTTGTGCAATATGCCCAATATTGTTTTAGCAACTGGAGGTGGGGCAGTAATACTAGAAGAAAATCGTAAATTGATTAAGAAGGCAGGAACAGTAGTTTACCTTTGGTCATCGGTTGATCAAATTCTTAGAAGGACTGCAAAATCAAAAACTAGACCTTTACTTGACAAAAGCAAAAACCGTAGAAAAACAATTATGGGTATTGTTAAAGCTCGAGATCCATTATATAAAGAGGTTGCTTCCCTTATAGTTAACACAAATGGAAAAAAACTTAACGAAGTAATTGATGAAATTATTAAAGCATTGTAGACTTTACATTTTAGATTTTTCTTAAACTTCATCAAAACTTCACTAAAATATTTTTCTGATACTCTAAAATGTAATTTTTTAAATAGCTTTAGTTTCTAAACAATAAAAAGGGGATAAGATGTTAAAGAGAGTTAGTCTTTCAATTTTTATATTAATGTCATTAAATGCAAATTCAATAACTCTAGATGAATTTAGCGAGAGGTTGGTGGCATCCCATCCTTATTTTGATCAGTTATCTTTATCTGAAAAAACTAGCCTTCTGAATCAAAAATCATCTTTAACCTATTCTGATTGGAATATTAAAGCAGGTGCTAGTGAGACATTTACTCAGGGTGAGGACTCATCATCAAGATCATATAATGACTTATTTTCAACCAAGTATGAACTATCTGCAAATAGAACTGTAGGCAACTCAGGAGCTAAGGTTAATATAAAGCATTCTTTAACACGAAATGATAAAGACAGTAATGCCTCTCATTCAAATCTTTTGTCGATTGATTACACTCTTCCCTTACTGCAAAATAAAGATGGCTTAAATGATCGCCTTGCATCTGATCTGGCCTCTTTAGATCTAATGGCAAAGCAAGTTAGTCTCAAAGAACAGGCTGAGTCATATTTGGCAGCTAAGCTCAATAAGTTTATAGATTTAGGGCTTAAACAAGAAGTTGTAAAAAATCATAAAATTTCACTTGATTTAGCCCAAGAGCAACTTGACTTAGATGAGGAAAAATTTAAAAACTCTTTGATTGATAAATCAGTCTTAATTCAACAAAAAGATTCTTATGTTAAAGCCAAGCAGCAACTACTTCAGTCTAGTAAAGAGTTAATTATTGAGAGAAGGGAACTTGCTAATCTAATAGAATATAAAGAGTCAGACATGATTGCTGTTCTTGATTTGTTTGAAGTTCATGATTTAATTGAAATTAACCCCCGATCATTTGTTAAAGATTCAAGACTAATACAAAAGTTTGACTTTGAAAAGGCGAAACTTCAAAGACAGTTAGTAACCTTTGAAAATAAAACTATGCCTAGTATTAATTTAAATTTCGGTTTATCTTCGTTGGGTGAGGATGATAAATATTTTGGTAGTTATGGTAATCGAGATTATTCTTGGAATGTTGGTGTTGATATCTCTTATCCATTAGGTTCTAGAAAAGAATTAATTGATGTTGAACGTACTGAAATCAGTATGAATAATATTGATGCTGAAAAGAAAGAGGCTGAAATTACAAATATTCATCAAATTAACTACTTACTTGCACAAGTTGACTTATTGTCTGAGCTTGTTGTTCTTTATTTAGAACAAGGTTCTTTAGCTGAAGAAATGGTTATTGAGGAGCAAATTAAATTTGGTGAAGCCAGAGGTCAAAAGGCACTTGTGATTGCAGCAAAAAGAAATGCTAATCTAGCAAATCTTACTTATCTTCAAGCAGCAGGAACTTATCAAAAAATAGTTGTTGATTACACAGCAGCAATCGATCAATTATATAAATAGAGATGATCCGCCTGTTTTTATCTTTATGCTCTATTTTGCCTCTGAAGATTAATCATACATTTGGGTCATTAATAGGCAAATTACTTTACATTATTGATTCTGAAGCAAAAAAAGTTTCAACCCAAAATGTTGAAATTTGCTTTCCTGAGCTCAGCCTCAAAGACCAAAATTCTCTTGTTAAGAACGCACTAATTCATACAGGCAAAAATTTAACCGAATCTGGTTTAATTTGGAATCAAAGTTTTTTAAAAAATACCAACTATATTTGTGATTTTAATGGCGAGCATTATTTGGATAATTCAAAAAAAACTATTCTATTGGTGCCCCATATTGGTTGCTGGGAGTTAACAGGTAGGGTTCTTGCTAATTCAAGAAAAGTGACGTTCATGTATAAGCCACTTAAAAGTCAAAAACAAAATGATTATTTATTTAAGCGAAGAAATAAAGGCAATCTGACCATGGCTAGCGCTGATAAAACTGGAATTTTAAAGATTCAACGCGCATTAAAAAATAATGAACTTATTGGGATGTTACCTGATCAAGAGCCAGGACTAGAGGGAGGAATTATGTCTCCATTTTTTAATAAAGAGGCTAACACAATGACCTTGCTTGCTAAAATTGCAAAAAAGAATGATTTACAAGTTCTAATGTGTTGGGCTAAAAGGCTTCCTAAGGGAAGGGGTTATGAGTTAAATCTCGAACCTGTTGAACTTAATTTAAATGGTGATACTTTAGAAGACCATGTTGCATCCATGAACCACTGTATTGAAGATTTAATTAGAAAGATACCAGAGCAGTATATGTGGAGTTATAAGCGATTTAAATCAACGCATTCATACGGCTAATTATCTAAATCTAAATAATTGTTATTTTATTGTCACAAAAATCTTGTCATTATCAATAATGGTATAATTTATCTATGAGAATTTTTGAAGATGTAAGAAGTGTATTTGACCGCGACCCAGCGGCAAGAAATGTATTTGAAATACTTACCTGTTATTCAGGGGTTCAGGCTGTAATTATTTATCGCTTAACCCATTTTTTATGGGGTTATAAACTCTTCTGGCTTGCGCGCTTTATCTCTACTTTTGCGCGCTGGTTTACTGGCATTGAAATTCATCCTGGCGCTGTCATTGGGAGACGCTTTTTTATTGACCATGGCATGGGCGTTGTTATTGGTGAAACTGCTGAGATTGGTGATGACTGCATGATGTATCACGGAGTTACGCTTGGCGGAACCTCTTGGGATAAAGAGAAGCGCCATCCTACATTAAAAGACGGCGTAGTTATTGGGGCGGGTGCAAAAATTCTAGGCCCAATTACGCTGGGTCTTAACGTTCGTGTTGGCTCAAATTCAGTTGTAGTAAGGTCAGTTGATGACAATGACACTGTAGTCGGCATTCCAGGACGCGTCGTTGTTAAGAAGGTTAGCGAGAGCGATACGTTTGATTCTTACGCTGCAAGCTCAAGTGGCCGCTCTAATGACCCAACTATTCAGGCTGTAGATTCTATTATTGAGCGCTTGGCTGAAATCGACAAGAAAATAGCCAATCTGCCTGTTGATTCTAAGCCCATAAAAGAAGACTCATAAATTGTTGAAAATAAGTAATTGTTGAGTGAATTTAATACTTGACTAATTTCGTAGGTTACTAGTATAATTTCCTTGAATTTTTTAATAAACTAACAATGTTATGCAACTAACTACTAAAGGAAGATACGCAGTAACTGCAATGCTTGATCTTGCATCTAATGAGTCGGCTAAACCTGTCACACTGGATATGATTTCTCAAAGGCAAAATATCTCACTTTCTTACTTAGAGCAGCTCTTTGCTAAGCTAAGAAAAGCATCATTGGTTAAAAGTGTTCGAGGTCCAGGCGGCGGTTACCTTTTAAATGTTAACGCTGTGGACGTTACTCTTACACAAATTATTGAAGCTGTTGATGAGAACATAGATTTACGTCGCTGTCACGGCTCAAAAGACTGTTTAAGGGGTAAGCAGTGTTTGTCACATCACTTGTGGTGTGAGGTAAGTGATCAAATAAGAGGGTTTCTGAGTACCAGAAATCTTCAACAGGTCATTGATGATTATAAAATTAATCAAGATATACAATTACATTAATAATTAAGGAATATAAATAATGCTAACTCCAACTTATATGGACTATTCATCTACTACTCCAGTAGATGCTCGTGTTGCTAAAAAAATGGCTAAATTCTTAACAATGGAAGGTGACTTTGGAAATCCAGCTTCACGCTCTCATTTTTATGGATGGCAGGCTGAAAAAGCGGTCGATGAGGCACGCTCACAAGTAGCAGATTTAGTAGGGGCTGATCCAAGAGAGATTGTCTGGACTTCAGGCGCGACTGAGTCAAACAATCTAGCAATCAAAGGTATTGCACACTTTTATGAAAAGCGTGGTAAGCATATTATTACCCTAAAAACTGAACACAAGGCTGTCCTAGATACATGCCGCCAACTTGAAAGAGAGGGTTTTGAGGTTACTTACTTAGATCCATTGCCGAACGGATTGTTAGATATGGATGTTTTTAAGAAAACAATCAGAGAGGATACAATTCTTGCCTCAATTATGCATGTTAATAATGAGATTGGTGTCATCCAGGATTTACAGGCTATTGGTGATATTTGTAGAGAAAATAAGGTATTTTTCCATGTTGATGCTGCTCAATCGGTTGGTAAATTAGAGATAGATTTAGAGTCACTTCCGGTTGATTTGATGAGCTTTTCAGCCCATAAGATATATGGGCCTAAGGGAATGGGAGCGCTTTATGTGTCTCGTAAGCCAAGAGTCAGACTTGAGGCTCAGATGCATGGTGGTGGACATGAGCGCGGAATGAGGTCTGGCACCTTAGCTACCCATCAAATTGTTGGTATTGGTGAGGCTTTTGCAATTGCTAAAGCTGAAATGAAAGATGAAGGTATAAGAGTTCAGAAGCTTCGTGATAGATTGCTTGCTGGATTTTCTGACATGGAGGAGGTTGTTGTTAATGGTGACCTAGACCAACGAATTTCAGGAAATTTGAATATAAGTTTTAACTACGTTGAAGGTGAATCTCTAATGATGGCGATTTCTGATGTAGCGGTTTCTTCTGGCTCTGCTTGCACTTCATCAAGCCTAGAGCCTTCTTATGTGCTCCGAGCTTTAGGGCTTACTGATGAACTGGCACACAGTTCAATTCGTTTCAGTGTTGGTCGATATACAACTGAAAAAGATGTCGATGATGCAATTACACTGGTTCGTGAAAAAGTTCAAAAATTAAGGGATTTATCGCCTCTGTGGGATATGTTTAAGGATGGGGTTGATTTAAGTACGGTTGAATGGGCTGCGCATTAAGTAGAGTAAGCGTTTAAATCAATAAAATATAACGGTATAGAGTAAAATTAAACTTAAATTCGGAGTAATTTATGGCATATGGTAAAAAAGTAATGGATCACTATGAAAACCCACGTAATGTTGGAGTTTTAGATAAGGATGCCGCAAATGTAGGAACAGGAATGGTTGGAGCTCCTGCTTGTGGTGACGTAATGAGATTGCAAATTCAAATAAACGATGAAGGTGTAATCGAAGAGGCTAAATTCAAAACCTATGGATGTGGCTCAGCAATTGCCTCATCATCTCTTTTAACAGAGTGGGTTAAAGGAAAGACGTTGGATGAAGCAGCTCAGATTAAGAACACTGAAATAGTAGAAGAGTTAGAGCTACCTCCCGTAAAGATTCATTGTTCAGTTCTGGCTGAGGATGCAATAAAAGCAGCCATTAATGATTTAAAGAGTAAAGCTAGCTAATAATTATGGCAATAACGTTAACTGAAAAAGCAGCAGAGAGAATGAGCGATTACTTAGCTAATCGAGGCACAGGTGTCGGCGTAAGACTCTCTGTTCAAACGACAGGCTGTTCTGGCCTTGGCTATAACATGGAATTTGTTGATGCAGTTAATGACGATGACACCTTGTTTGATGACAAGGGCGTTAAAGTTATTGTTGATGCTAAAAGCTTAATTTATATAGATGGTACTGAAGTTGATTACCAAAAAGAAGGCCTAAACGAAGGTTTTGAGTTTAACAATCCAAATTCGAAAGCCGAATGTGGTTGTGGTGAATCCTTTACTGTTTAACTCGCTTTCGTTAGTTCTCAAGGTAAAATCCTAATGCAAAATTATTTTGAGTTATTTGATCTTGAAACATCATTCTTTATAGATGATGATCAGCTCAAATCTTCTTATCGAAAAGAAATATCCAGGTTTCACCCGGATAAATACGCTACAAAAAGTGAGCCTGAAAAACTTCAGGCGCTTCAGAATACATCACTTTTAAATGCAGCATTTACATCTCTTAAAACTCCATTAAATCGTGCAACTTATCTGCTTAAGATGCAGGGTTTAGATCCATTTGATGAGAGAGATACAGTAATGAATCATGATTTTTTGATCTCTCAGATTGACTTACGTGAAGAGCTTGAAGTAATTGAGGAAGATCGAGATAGCTTTGGCTTAGAGGGCTTTTTGGAGCGAGTTGATCTTCATATTGAAGAGAATACAGAATCAATTTATAAGGCTTTTGAGCTTAAGAGTGACCTCATTGATATTAAAATGAATGTACGAGAACTCAAGTTTTATGATCAGCTCTATAAAGAAGCTAATAAATTAATGGACGAACTGCTCTAAGGACTTAGTTTATGGCGTTATTACAAATTTCAGAGCCTGGCCAATCCACTGCGCCACACCACCATAATTTGGCTTGTGGTATTGATTTAGGTACAACCAACTCACTAGTAGCTAGCGTAATGAGCGGTGAGACGAAACTGGTTTTAGATCAAAGTGATAGGGCAATCCTTCCATCAGTGGTTTATTGCGGCTCTAAGGATCTTATTGTTGGTCATGAAGCACTTGATTTGGCAATAAAAGACCCAACAAACACAATTCTATCAATTAAGCGTTTTATGGGAATTGGTTATAGTGAAGCAAAAGAAATTAAAAATTTACCCTATGATTTTGAAGATCATAAAGGTAGCGTTTTATTTAAAACTGCAATTGGCAGTCTCTCAGCTATTGAAATTTCAGCAAAAATTCTCTCTACCTTAAAGACTCGCGCCGAAGGAGCTCTTGGCGGTGAGCTAAAAGGTGCGGTAATTACTGTCCCTGCATACTTCAATGATGCACAAAGACAATCTACAAAGGACTCAGCCAAACTTGCAGGAATAAATGTCTTAAGGCTTCTTAATGAGCCAACAGCGGCTGCAATTGCCTACGGCTTGGAGTCAGGTGAAGAGGGTGTTCATGCGGTTTATGATCTCGGTGGTGGCACCTTTGATATATCAATACTAAATTTCACTAAAGGTGTTTTTGAGGTCCTTTCAACGGGCGGTGATTCAAGTCTGGGCGGTGACGATTTTGATAACTTAATTTTTGATGATTGTATCAAGTCACTAAGCCTAACTAATTTAACTGCCTCACAAATTCAAGCAGTTAGACAATTCTCAAAGTCTGCAAAAGAATCGCTTTCAATTAAAGAGACTGCTGAATTTTCTATTGAAGGTGAGCTCTATAAGATTACAAAATCTCATTTTAATGATATGAGTGAGACTCTCATCAAAAGAACGTTACTTCTAACAAAGCGAGCCTTGAGAGATGCTGACGTTAATATATCTGACGTTAAAGAGGTTATTATGGTTGGTGGTTCAACTCGAATGAGCTCAATAAGAGAGCGAGTTGGAGAGGTCTTTAATAGGCCTGTTTTGTGCTCTATTAACCCGGATGAGGTTGTTGCCAAGGGCGCTGCAATTCAGGCAAATATATTGGTTGGTAATAAAAGTAGAGACGATGTATTGCTGCTAGACGTTCTGCCTCTTTCTTTAGGTCTTGAGACTATGGGCGGATTGGTCGAGAAGGTGATTCATAGAAATACCACAATACCAATCACTAGGGCTCAAGAGTTTACGACCTATAAAGATGGCCAAACTGGAATGAGCATTCATGTATTTCAAGGTGAGCGCGAGCTTACAAAAGATTGTAGATCACTCGGACGTTTCGAATTAAAAGGAATTCCTCCAATGGTTGCCGGGCGTGCCCGCATTCTAGTTGAATTTCAAGTGGACGCAGATGGCTTGCTATCAGTTTCAGCTAAGGAGGAAACTTCTGGCGTTAAATCTGAGATAGTTATTAAGCCTTCATTTGGTCTTAGTGACTCCGATATGGAAAAGATGCTCAAGGACTCCGTTGTATTTGCCCAACAAGATATTATCTTAAGGCAGCTTCAAGAGCAGAAGGTTGACGCAACGAGGACAATAGAGGCAATTGATTCAGCTTTAGAGGCTGATAAAATTCTTTTAGATGAAGTGATGCTTAAAAATATCCTGCAATCAAGAGACTATTTATCATCAATAATAGAGTCTGATGATGTGACTCTCATAAAAAATGCAACCTTAGACCTTGAAAAGGTTAGCTCAAAATTTGTTGAGATGAGAATGAATAAGTCAATAATGAGCGCGATGAAAGGTCATAAAATTGATGAATTTAACTAATAACTATAAACTATAAACTATCACTATGCCTCAACTAATTATCCTACCAAATGAAGAATTTTGCCCTGAGGGTATTGTTATTGAAACAAATACGGGAACGAGTGTTTGTAGAGCTTTGCTTGACAACGGTATTGAAATTGAGCATGCCTGTGAAATGTCTAACGCCTGCACAACATGTCATATTTACGTTCGAGAGGGTTTTGACTCAATCGAAGAGTCTGATGAAATCGAAGATGATCTTCTTGATAAAGCCTGGGGGCTTGATCCTGACTCAAGATTATCTTGTCAGGCTATTGTTTCAGATGAAGACTTAGTTATTGAAATACCAAGGTATACGATTAATCAGGTTTCAGAAAATCACTAAACTTTAAAAAGAGGGTACTTATGTTTTTAGATAAAATTAATGACGGTTTTTGGGCTTGTAAGCATACGTGGTCAAAAAGCGCTAATAATACAAAGTGGTGCCTCATTGGCTGCGCTACTGGTGAATTTGCAACATTGGCCTATTTCAGCTACTCTGGTATCACGAGTGACCTCGTTCTTTATAGTACTGTTTGGTACTTATTTGCAGCTCTGCCTCTAATTAATGGCCTAATAACAAGTGTCATCTTGGAAACGATCATTCTTATCAGGTCAAATTTTGATTTTGCGAACGCCTTAAAAACGGCGTTTGGGATGTCTTTTATTTCAATGTTGATGATGGAAGTCGCGATGATGTTTACAGACCTGGTTTTTACAGGCGGCGTCTTGGGCCTAAATTATTTTGCGATCCCTTTAATGCTTTTAGTCGGTTTTTTAGCGCCTTGGCCTTATAATTACTGGCGCTTAAAGAAGTTTAATAAGGCTTGTCACTAACCTCTCCTAATAAAGTGAGAGGTTAGTTAATTTATAATCTCTTACTCAATTGTAATCTTTGGAAAAGCGCCAATTGACTCGCTTTGAAGCGACAATGTTGCAGCAACATTCCTTGCAATTTCCTGATACATCATTGAGACTTTACTCTCTGGATCTTTAGCAACGCTTGGAGTTCCTTCGTCAACATCAGTTCTGATTTCTAGTTTAAGTGGAAGCGCTCCAAGAAACTTCGTGTTAGAGGTAGCCGCCATTCGCTCACCGCCGCCATTACCAAAAATCTCTTCAGCGTGATTACAGTTTGAGCAAATATGAATCGACATGTTTTCAACGATACCTAATATTGGTATATTTACTTTTTCGAACATCGCTAAACCTTTCTGAGCGTCGATAAGTGCTATGTCTTGAGGAGTTGTAACAATGACAGCGCCGCTCACAGGTATTTTTTGAGATAGCGTCAGCTGTGTGTCACCCGTTCCTGGCGGGAGGTCGACAATCATGTAGTCCACATCTTCCCATTCTGTGTTCTTTAAAAGCTGCTCTAAAGCCTGAGTTACCATCGGGCCACGCCATACCATAGGAGAGGCTTCTTCAACTAAAAACCCGATAGACATTGCCTGAATACCATGCGCCAGAACTGGCTTCATATTACCCTCTTTAGACTCTTCGGGCCTAAGATCTTTAACGCCTAGCATGCGCGGCTGAGAGGGGCCATAAATGTCCGCATCAAGGAGCGCAACATTAGCGCCTTCAGACTGAAGAGAAAGCGCAATATTAACAGCAGTCGTTGACTTTCCAACACCGCCCTTGCCTGAGGCAACAGCAATAATATTTTTAACTCCTGGAAGTGCAGGTACTCCGCCTTGAACCGCATAAGCCGCTATTTTTGACTTGATAGAAATGTTTGAGTAATTAACGCCTTCCTTTGAGAGCGCTTCTTCGACTGAACCTTTAAGGTCTTCATGATAGTTAATCGCGGGATATTTAAGCAGTAATTCAACGTTCACTATCTCGTCGTCAATAGATATATTTTTAACATTCTCAGATGAAACAAGGTCTAAGCCTGTATGAACATCGATAACAGTGCTAAGAATTTTTTGTATTGAGTCTTCGGTTAAATTTGTCAATTTGGTGACCTCAGTCGGTAAAATAGCGCTATTTTATCGTACAACTATCTTAGGAATCCTTAATAATATTGGGATTATTGATAACAAATTATGACCAAACGAAGAATACTTGTTACTTCAGCTCTACCTTATGCTAACGGTGAGATTCATTTAGGGCACTTGCTTGAATACATTCAGACAGATATCTGGGTTCGGTTTCAAAAAATGCAGGGTAATGAGTGTCATTATGTGTGCGCGGACGATGCCCACGGAACCCCAATTATGCTCAAGGCAGATGAGATGGGGATTGATCCTGAAGAGTTAATTGCTGGGGTTAGTGAGCGTCACCAGGCAGACTTTAAAGATTTTAATGTTAACTTCAGTCAGTTCCACTCGACACACTCTGAAGAGAACCGTCATTACTCAGAGCTGATCTATTCTCGCCTTAAAGATTCAGGCTTTATTAAGACCCGCGTTATATCTCAGGCCTATGATCCTGAAAAAGAAATGTTTCTGCCAGATCGCTTTATTAAAGGTGGATGCCCTAAGTGCGGCGCTGAGGATCAGTATGGTGATAACTGTGAGGTATGCGGCGCAACCTATTCAACAACAGAGCTTAAGAATGCTAGGTCGGTTGTCTCGGGCGCAGTCCCAATTGAAAAAGAGTCTGAGCACTACTTCTTTGACCTTCCTCAGTTTGAACAGCAATTAAAGGAATGGACTAATGCTGGACACCTCCAGGATGAGGTCAGCAATAAATTAGCCGAGTGGTTTGAGCAAGGCCTTCAGCAGTGGGATATCTCTAGAGACAAGCCTTACTTTGGCTTTCAAATTCCAGGAACTGAGGATAAATATTTTTACGTTTGGCTTGATGCGCCTATTGGCTACATGGCGAGCTTTAAAAAGCTGTGTGACAACAGTGACCTTGAGTTTGATGACTTTTTTGCTAAAGGGTCTGACACTGAGCTTTATCACTTTATTGGGAAAGATATTGTTTACTTCCATGCGCTATTTTGGCCGGCCACATTAATGGGCTCTAACTTTAGAACGCCGAACGCAATCTTTGCGCACGGTTTCTTATCGGTCAATGGTCAGAAGATGAGTAAATCGCGCGGAACCTTTATTCAGGCAAGAACTTATCTTGAAACTCTTAATCCAGAGTGTCTTCGTTATTACTATGCCTATAAGCTATCTGCCAAGATTGATGACATTGACTTAAACCTTGAAGACTTTAAGCAGCGCGTGAATTCAGACATAGTAGGTAAGGTCGTAAACATCGCCTCAAGAAGCGCTTCGTTCGTGGTTAAGAAGTATGATAAAGAGTTGTCCGCTGCATGCATCGAGCAGGAGCTCTACAATGAGTTTGTAGCCGCTGGCCCAGAAATTGCAGCACATTATGAGGCGAGGAACTTTGGTCATGCCATGCGCTCAATTATGAAGCTTGCGGATAAGGCGAATCAGTACATTGATGAGAAGAAACCATGGCAACTTGCGAAAGAAGAGGGTAAGGCGCAAGAGGTACACGAGGTAACGTCTCTAGCGATTAACTTGTTCAGGGTTTTGATGACCTATCTTAAGCCCGTGCTTCCAGAGATGGCTGAGAGTTCAGAGGAGTTCCTTAATATTGACTCACTGAACTGGGAAGACATTAAGAGCCCACTGACAAGTCATCACATCAATAAATTTAAACCGCTTATGACTCGTATTGAAGATGAGCAATTAGAGGCAATGATCGAGTCGTCTAAAGTATAAAATACCAAAAGTTTAGGAGGGGTGGCAGAGTGGTCGATCGCGCCCGCTTGGAAAGCGTGTATACCTCACGGTATCGAGGGTTCGAATCCCTCTCCCTCCACCATATTTAGTTCTTAGTACATCTTACTTTGAGGCCAAAACTTTGCCTTAATATTTTTTCAATAATCAAAAAAATACATTCCAGAGTGATATACTTAATTTTTATGTAAATTAATTTTTTGAACTCAAATAAATGAATGAACAATTTAGAGTTGCTCAAAAAATTGGCCTCATGTTTCGTCCAGGTACTAAGCTACCCAAAGACATAAAAAATTGGGCAATCTCTCAATTACATGCCGATTCTCCAGTACTTGGAATTAGCCGCAAGACTGGAAAAGTTGAGACTTGGCCTCAGTCCATGCAGCCTGACCTTGAAGAACGCGCTAGGCTTTTTAGACTATACAGAGAAAACAAGAAAAAAGAGGAGGAAAGAAAAGATGGCCAAGAGCTTGAGTCAGCAAAGCGAGCGAACAGAGAAGATAACCGCATGGAAAAGAAAGATGAAATGAAATTTGCCCATCGAAACGTCTATGGCAAAGACCAAATCAGAATGCGCTTGATGTCGTTTTGGGCTAACCATTTCACAATTAGCAACAGTAATGGTGCTTGGCAAGTGGTTGGACATGCAATGGAGGAAGCGATTTTAGCCAACTTGAATGGTTCGTTTTCCAATATGTTATACAAAGTAACTACGCATCCTGGGATGTTGGCTTATCTAGACAATATATGGAGTGCTGGAGAGAACTCAAAGCATAACATTTCGTGCAAACTAAAAGTAGATTGCCAGTCAGGCCTAAACGACAATTTGGGAAGGGAGTTGTTGGAGCTTCATACCGTCTCACAAAAGGCAGGTTACAGCGAAAATGACATCAGACAGACGGCAAAAACTTTGGCAGGATGGGGAACATATCTTGGCGATAGTGTAGAAAAATTAAAGAAAAAAGGAGGCACTAAAGACCACTGGGATATGTATAAAACTCGATACGCCGAGCCTGGTAATAAAAAAGTACTGGACAAGGAAATCGTTACAGGCAAGGGTGGACTTCGTCAATTGACTGATTATCTTGCTTCAAACGAATACACGATAATGCATCTTTCAGAAAAACTCTGCCAACACTTTGTAAGCGAAAATCCGCAGAAAAAAGACATTGACTACATTGCTAATTCATGGAGACGTGGAAAAGGCGACCTAGACCAGATACATTCTGCTGTCATTGATCGCGCTATTAATTCTAAAGATGATAAATTTCAGTGGCCTATGATGTGGCTTTTTCAGGTTATAAGGCTTAGTGATGCAACCTTCTTCAAGGGTTGGCAAAATATATATAACTACGATAATGAATTAATGGATGTAGAAGATATATTTGAGGAATTAGGCCAGAGTTTTTGGAGTGATAGGCAACCTGATGGCTATTTGAGTAAAAAAGAGGAATGGTCTTCAGTTGAAATGTTTGAGCGTCGTTTAAGGTTTGCTGATGCTATATACAAAGTTGGAAAACCTAAAACTTCACCAGAAGAAATAATGGACAGGATTGGGGCAAATATGACCACACGTAATCTGGTCGAGAGTGCAGGAGGTGAAAAAGGAAGTCGTTTTGTTGCCTTGATGTGCAGTCCTGAATTGATGGGGTTAAAAAGTGTCTAAATATAAAATATCAAGAAGAGATTTTCTAAAATTTTCTGGAGCTTCGTTGTTTCTTTCAGGCGTTCCTATTTCCGGCTATACGAAAGACAAACCACCTGGAAATATTTCGGTTATCCTTTTGGAAGGTGGAATGGATGGTCTGACTGCTGTCCCACCTTATGGAGATCCAAACCTTATAACAATGAGACAAAAAATAACACCCAAAGGTTTTACGATAATCAACTCATTCTTTGGCCTTCACCCATCACTTCCCAACTTTTCAAGATTAATGGTAAAAAATAATGCCTCGATTGTCCATGCTACCTCTTTTCCTTATGTCAGAAGGTCGCACTTCGAAGGACAAAACTTAATGCAAAGCGGCGGGCTCAGCCCGTTTGCTGAAAAAACAGGCTGGCTGGGTAGGTCGCTTGATCTAGCACAGGTTCCAGGCAAAGCTTTTTCACTTGACATGCCTTTAATTCTCAGAGGAAATAAAGATATCGATAATTTTTACCCTGCAAGCATTAGAAACTCAACTCTAAAGAGTGATTTAATTAATCTAATCTCAATGTCTCATAGTAAAGATGAAGCTGAAATTTTTTCCAAGCTTAGTAAAAAAAGCACAAAGGCGTCACTAGTTCCAAGAAACCCCGTCAGTTTGGCTGAATATGCTGGCAAAGAGATGTCCAAAGAAAATGGCCCTGTCGCTTCTGTAATACGCGTAGGCACATTTGACACACACGCCAATCAGGTCTCAGATGATGGTAATGATAGGAATGATAATCATGCCATGCAACTGGAGGTACTCGACGACGTCATTGCTGGCTTCCGTGAAGGTCTTGGAGATGCTTGGGATAGAAGCATAATACTAACTTTGACAGAGTTTGGCAGAACTGTGGCTGTCAACGGTACAATGGGAACTGATCATGGTTATGGAAGTGTTGGCCTTCTAGCAGGTGGTACTATTTCAAAAAGCCGCATCTTAACACAATGGCCAGGGCTAAGTAAAAAAGAACAATTTGAAGGTAGAGATTTGATGGCTACATTAGATTACCGTTCAGTTTGTGCTGCATGCATTGAAAGATCATTAGGGCTCGAACACGATAGAATCGCGAGTGAGATTTTTTTCACTCCTAAGTTGCCTCGTGTCTATGACTATATTTTTTCGTAAAAGCTTTTTATCTCTTTGAATAAACTAAGCGCTATTCATATTTAATACCTTATGAATATTAAATATTGTCGATTATCTTTTGCGTCATTTGTTCAAACTGTTCTTCACTAATAATCCCTGAATCTAATAGTGCTTTTACTTCTTTAATCTTTGAAATATAGTCATCTTCTCCCAAATCTCCTGGTGTTGACTTATCTGCTGCTGTTTCAGACGAAACTTTGGCTTCTGGAGATACTATAGGTACTGGTGGCACACCTCCACAAGTGTATACAAAATAAAAACCATCATCAGAAATACTCTTTGTTGGTTCACCACCATCAGGACAATTTTTACTCGGGGGTGGTGCAGGAGGATCTTCAGAAGAATCTTCAGGGGCATAAGAAGTGCCACTATAACCTGCAGTCGAGAGGAAGGATAGAATTAAAAGGAGAAGTAGTCTTTTCATAGAAGTACCAAATTCAAATTTAATTAGAAATAGAATACCATGATTATTTATAACTCATTTGATATATTGCAAATTGAACTATTATCCAAACCTCCTCCGATGTGTGAAGTAGGTTATTATTAATAGTTAGCCGAGCTCAATGAGCCCCGTAACTTCAAACTCTGAATGTATATGAGAAGGATAGTAGGTATATTTAATTAGCATTAAATTATTAAATAAATAATTTATTTTTTGAGTAGATTAGTGAGGAGAATTTACACCATTAATTGATATATCCTTATAAAGAAAGGCTGTAGGTGCGTGATTAGTCGAAACTTACACCCTCCACTTCAGTATCGATTAATTGTTTTTCTTTAATCTGATAAATCCTTATAAGTAGAGGAAAAAGCTTCAATTGCTTTATCTAAATCACCTTTAGTATGTCCAGCTGATATTTGTACTCTGATTCTTGCTTTGCCTTTTGGCACTACAGGAAAGAAAAAACCAATTGCATAAATCCCCTTTTTTAGAAGTTTGACTGACATCTTTTGTGCTAATTTGGCATCACCTAACATGACTGGAACAATTGGATGAACGCCATCATCTACATTAAAGCCTGCTTCTTGCATACCTTGACGAAAGTAATGCGTATTTTTTTCTAGATGATCTCTCAGTTCTGTAGAGTTTGAGAGCATCTCTAGTACTTTAATCGAGGCTGCACATATCGAAGGCGCGACAGTATTTGAAAATAAATAGGGTCTGGAGCCTTGCCTTAACATATCAATGATTTCTTGACGACCTGAGGTGAAGCCACCCGAGCCACCACCAAGCGCTTTGCCAAAGGTTCCAGTAATAATATCAACACGGTCAATCACATCACAATATTCATGAACTCCACGGCCTGTCTTTCCTATAAAGCCAGTCGCATGACAGTCATCATGATGGACCATAGCATCATACTTATCAGCCAAATCACATATTTTGTTGAGCTGCGCAATAGTGCCATCCATCGAAAAGACACCGTCAGTTGTAATTAGAATACGTCTAGCTCCACTCTCTTTAGCTTCAAGTAGGTTTGCTTCAAGATCGCTCATATCATTGTGCTTATAACGAAATCGAGCGGCCTTACAAAGACGAACACCATCAATGATTGAAGCATGGTTGAGTTCATCAGATATAACCGCATCATCCTTAGATAAAATTGTTTCAAAGAGTCCTGTATTGGCATCAAAACAAGCTGCATAGAGAATCGTATCTTCCATGCCAAGAAATTCACTTACCTTGTGTTCAAGTTTTTTATGGATGCTCTGAGTACCGCAAATAAAGCGGACAGATGACAAGCCAAAACCCCAATCACTGAAACTATCTTTGGCTGCTTGAATTACCTCAGAATGGTTTGCTAAACCAAGATAATTGTTCGCGCACATATTGATCACATCAGTGCCACCTTCAAGTGTAATTTGATTTTTTTGATCAGATGCAATGACGCGTTCAGTTTTCCATAAACTTGCCTCTTTAATGGCATTTAAATCTTTTTCTAAGCTCACTTTTGCACTTTTAAAACTCATTAAAATCCCTTAAATTAATCTTCCCAATTGAGGATGACTTTGCCAGATTGGCCTGAACACATTACATCAAAACCCTTCTGGAAGTCTTTGTAGTGGTAATGGTGGGTAATAATTTTTTCAAGTGGGAGCCCACTTTGTACCATCATAGAGCCTTTGTACCAAGTCTCAAAAATCTCACGACCATAAATACCTTTTATATGTAACCCTTTGAATACAACCAAGTCCCAATCAATACCAGAACCCGAAGGCATGATGGCCAGCATTGCTACCTTGCCGCCATTAATCATTTTATTAAGCATCTCCCCAAATGCCTGAGGAGAACCTGACATTTCAAAGCCAACATCAAAGCCTTCAAAAATACCTAAACTTTCCATTAATTCTTTCGTGATTTGATTTTTTTCTACATTAACAGTGATTACTTTTGGTAAGATTTCTTTAACTAAATTAAGGCGATATTCATTTAAATCAGTAATTACTATATTACGAGCACCACTATGAGCAGCAACCATTGCAGCCATAATTCCAATTGGACCTGCGCCAGTTATTAAAATATCCTCTCCCACCATATCAAATGAAAGTGCGGTATGAACTGCATTCCCATAAGGGTCGAAACAGGCTAGTAAGTCCGCTGAAATTTTGACACTTGGTTTAAATACATTTTCTGCTGGAACCGATACATACTCTGCAAAAGACCCGTTTCGATTAACTCCAATCCCAACAGTATTAGGACACAGGTGTTTGCGTCCACCTAGGCAGTTACGGCATCGATTGCAAACTATATGACCCTCAGCAGAAACCAGATCACCAACCTTTAATCCAACAACACTTTCACCTAACTCAGCTATAACTCCAGCGAATTCATGACCTGTTGTCATTGGCACAGATATGGTTTTTTTTGCCCATGCATCCCAATTATAAATATGTATGTCAGTACCACAAATTGCAGTTTTGTGAACTTTGACGAGCACATCGTTACTGCTTACCTCTGGCATGGGTACTTCTTCAAGCCAAATCCCTTTCTCTGAGTGGCTTTTAACTAATGCTTTCACAATACAATCCTTAGTTGTTTAAAAAAATATTAGTGAGTAGAATTTATATCAATAATTGATATATCATTTTATAGAAAGGGGCTATAGACGTTTAGTTGATTCTCAAATTCTAGATTATAAATAGTTCTTATTTAATTAGTCTATAAGTGGTAAGAGTTTATCGATAGATTCTTTTGCATCCCCGTAGAACATTCTTGCATTCTCTTTAAAGAATAATGGATTTTCTATTCCAGAATATCCTGTTCCCTGACCCCGTTTGGAGACAAATACTTGTTTAGCCTTCCAGCATTCTAATACAGGCATGCCTGCAATTGGGCTGTTTGGGTCTTCTTGAGCAGCTGGATTCACAATATCATTAGATCCAATTACAATAGCCACATCGGTATCTGGGAAGTCATCATTAATCTCCTCCATCTCCATAACGATGTCATAAGGTACCCGTGCCTCTGCTAGAAGCACATTCATATGACCTGGCAAGCGACCAGCTACTGGATGGATTGCAAAGCGAACATTTTTTCCCTGAGCTATTAACTTACGCGCTAATTCAGACACTGATTGTTGAGCTTGGGCAACAGCCATACCATAACCTGGGATTATTACGATACTTTCAGCTTCATTTAATACAGAGGCAACACCATCTACATCAATAGAAACCTGCTCTCCATTAATCTGCATTTGAGGGCCAGATGAACCACCAAAGCCACCAAGGATTACGCTCACAAAGGACCGATTCATGGCTTTACACATGATGTAGGATAAAATAGCGCCTGATGATCCTACTAAAGCTCCAACAACAATCAAAAGGTCATTACCAAGACTAAATCCAATCGCAGCAGCAGCCCAACCTGAATATGAATTCAGCATCGATACAACTACCGGCATATCTGCACCACCAATACCCATGATAAGGTGGTAACCAATAAATAAAGCCATGACCATCAGAATGATCATCGACAATAACTCACCAGAATTTAAATACCAAGCTACAGACAATACTGACACTATAGCTGCAGTTGCATTAAGAAAGTGACCCCCAGGAAGTTTGATAGCTTCTGAAGTTACTTTTCCAGCTAGCTTGCTATAAGCAATCACTGAGCCTGTAAAAGTAACAGCACCAATCCAGATACCCAAAGCTGTCTCAACACGAAGAATGTTTATCTCTACAACTGACTTTTTAGCAAGTAGCCCTGAAAACCCTCCTAACATTTTCTTGGCAGTATCATCCATAGAAGCAATATTGACAAGTTCAAAATGAGTGTTAAAGCCCACAAATACCGCGGCAAGACCAACCAAAGCATGCATACCAGCGACTAACTCTGGCATTTCAGTCATTCCTACTTTCGACGCTAAAAGGTAACCTATCAAACCACCTGCTGCAATCAGAGCCAGTGAGAGCCACCAATGCCCTAATCCAGGGCCTAGTAGGGTGGCAGATACAGCTAAGGCCATTCCAGTAATACCATACCAGACGGCACGTTTTGCGCTTTCCTGACCAGAGAGCCCACCAAGTGATAGAATAAATAACACCGCTGCAAGAACATAAACAGCAGAAGTAAACCCTATTTCCATGACGCCAGCCTCATTAAGATTTCTGGAACATGGCAAGCATGCGCCTCGTTACAAGGAAACCACCAAATATATTGATACCAGCAAAAAACACTGATATCGCAGCAAGAATCATGACTATAGAGCTGGATGAGTTTATCTGAAGTATTGCTCCCAATATTATGATTGATGAAATCGCATTGGTCACAGCCATTAGTGGCGTATGAAGAGAGTGGCTAACATTCCAAATCACTTGAAAACCAACAAAAACAGATAAGATAAAAACAATAAAGTGCTGCATAAAACTTGCTGGTGCATAGCTTCCAACTAAGAATAACAATGTGCCTCCAACTAAAAGTAATATCACTTGGTTTTTAGTCTGTTTTTTAAAGGCTACAACCTCATCAGCTCGAACCTCTTCAGGGGTTTTATCTGGAACCCTTGCTTTTTGAATCGTGGCAATAGCCTGTACTTTTGGAGGCGGAGGAGGAAAAGTAATCTCTCCATTATGAATGACCGTTGCGCCGCGGATGACATCATCCTCCATATCATGAGCTATCACTCCATCTTTATTGGGAGTCAAATCTTCAATCATGTGGCGAATATTACTGGCATAAAGAGTGCTCGCCTGAGCCGCCATCCGGCTTGGAAAATCTGTATAACCAATAATAATCACGCCATTATCTGTAATAATGCGCTCATCAATAACAGTAAGCTTGCAATTTCCACCCTTTTCAGCGGCGAGATCCACTATCACTGATCCTGGTTTCATACTGGCAACCATATCCTTAGTCCAAAGCTCAGGGGCTTCTCGATTAGGAATCAAAGCAGTAGTGATAACAATATCCATGTCAGGTGCAATCTCTCGGAACTTAGCTAATTGAGCGTTAGTAAATTCAGGCGAAGATACAGCAGCATAACCTCCAGTTGAGGAGTTATTGGATTGTTCATCTGCAAAATCTAAGAAAACAAATTCAGCGCCCATAGACTCTACCTGCTCGGCAACTTCTGGGCGAACATCAAATGCATAGGTGATAGCCCCAAGAGAGGTAGAAGTGCCAATTGCTGCAAGTCCAGCAACACCGGCGCCAACTACTAAGACCTTTGCTGGTGGTACTTTACCAGCCGCTGTCATCTGGCCAGTAAAAAAACGGCCAAAGTTGTTACCCGCCTCAATCACTGCGCGATAGCCTGAAATATTGGCCATAGAAGATAATGCATCCATTTTTTGAGCGCGACTAATGCGTGGCACCATATCCATGGCGATAACGCTAGCCTCTTTAGATTTAGCCGTTTCCATTAACGCTTCATTAGCGCTTGGATAGAAAAAAGATATAAGTATCTTGGAGGATGAAAGTTTTTTGATTTCAGATTCACTTGGCGGCTGAACCTTAACAATCACATCACTTGCCTTTATAAGCGCTTCACCAGATTTGCAGATCTCAACGCCAACATCTTCATATTGCTTATCAATAAAGCCAGCTGCAATACCAGCTCCCGTTTCGACTAGGCACTCATGACTAAGCTTTTTTAGCTTAATTGCACTATCTGGAGTTAAGGCAACACGCCGTTCACCTGAAGAGGTTTCTTTAAGAGCGCCAATTTTCATAATTTTCGTCCTTCTATGACGCGGCCTTTCACCGTATTAAAACTTTGCAAATACATTACCAAATATTAAATTTCATAACTGGCAGTGCATTTCATTTTTTATATTTAAATATTATAACATACTATCAATAATAGATATATATGTTTACATATATATGATAATAATAGTTGTCATAGTTAATTGAATTAAAAATTCGTTATACTAATCTGAGTCAATAGGAAAATAAAGATGTTTTTGATAAATGAATTTTAGTTGAATAAATTGAAGATTATTAGAGCGATAAACTTAAAAATATTATGGTTTAATCTACCCCATAAATACAAAAGAGAGCAAAGATTTGTCTAGTCCCAACATAATTAATCACCTTTCCCGGGCTTTTCAGAAAATAGATGCATCTTTCCATCTGGAAAATTATCCGGGTGATATTTTTCATGCTCAGGGTCTGGACCACTATTTTCAGTAATGACTGGCCAATTCATGTCAGTGCTGTATTTTCTATTGAACTCTAACCATTTAACGCCAACAGGGTCAGTATCAGGCAATATAGCCTCAACTGGACACTCTGGGACGCAGACATCACAATCAATACACTCATCTGGGTTAATAACTAGTGTGTTTTCACCTTCGTAGAAACAATCTACTGGACACACCTCAACACAATCTAGGTGCTTACATTTAATACAACCATCGGTTACTACGTAGGCCATTTGACTTCATCCAAATAATAGAAACTAAAAATATAACTCTGTGTTAATTTGAACACATTCTATTAAGAATAAAAACATGAAATACAACAAACATCAAAAAGAGTACAATTAAGGAGTAATAGCTTTACTTCAATTAGCTGAGAGAACTATGAAAAAACAGAATGAAGAACTAAAAACCAAGAAGAAAAAGAAATTATCATTGCAAGAAAAAGCAATAATGGCTACCAATGCAAGGTCTGAAGAGTCAGACACTCATAATTCTGACTGGAATCCCGGCTCACTAAGTAGATTGGATAAGGCTTTAAAAGAAGAGAGTTAATATTTATTTGCAGGGTGATTAATTAAAAAACCATTGCACCACTTTAGATCTATATTGATTTAAAATGACTCGCCGTATCAATTACCTTAAATACCTTTGTAAATGAATTCCTTGATTATTAAATTACAAGATCGACTTAATGGGCTTTTCCCTGGCCTAATTGTTGTTGGGACAATAGCCGCAGCAGCAGGATTTCTAAGCCTTCACTACAAAGCACCAGTGATGCTCTTTGCACTCCTTATTGGTATTGCCTTTAACTTTCTAGCAACCGATGAGCGCTGCGCTCCAGGCATAGAGTTTTCAAGTAAAAAAATTCTTCGCTTTGGTGTCGCATTATTAGGCTTTAGAGTTACGCTTGATCAAATTTTAGGTCTTGGTACGAATGTACTTTTACTTGTTCCTATACTTGTGCTTTCGTCAATTGCAATTAGTTGGTTCATCGCGAAGTTAATGGGTAGGCGTTATCTTTTTGGACTTTTAACTGCGTGCGCTGTCTCAATTTGCGGCGCAGCTGCAGCGCTCGCTGTTGCTTCCGTCCTCCCTAATTGGAAAGAAAGACATCGTGACACTTTATTCGTCGTTGTATGCGTAACAGGGCTCTCAACCTTTGCGATGATTGCCTATCCTATTTTGTTTTCAGTAGGGGGCTTCAGTGACGTTGAGATTGGAATCCTTATTGGTGCAACCATCCATGATGTTGCCCAGGTAGTCGGTGCTGGCTATGCTGTGTCTAATGAGACTGGTGATGTGGCTACCTTTATTAAGCTACTGAGAATTTCAATGCTACCGTTCATCGTAATTATTATTGCACTTTTATTAAAGGGCGATGATGAGCTTGGAACTATTAGTCCTAAAGCTTTTCCTTGGTTTGCTCTTGGCTTTGCCTTATGCTTAATTGTAAATAGCATCGGATTCATACCTCAGATCCTAACGGGGTTTCTTGCCGATGTCTCCCAATGGTTTTTAGTGTTCGCTATTGCAGGGCTCGGCGTTTCCACATCACTTAAGTCAATGATGGAGCTAGGCGGAAAATCAATAGCGCTTATGGTCTTACAAACTGTCGCGTTACTTGGTATTGCAATTCTCGCTGTGTCAACCGACTTCATCTAACAAAGGAGAAAAAATGAAGGTTATAGAGGTTTTAGATGCTGAATTGGTTTTGGTGGATTTAGAGGTGAATTTAGGAAGTAAAAAGCAAAACAGCCCAACGCTTTGTGCTCGTTACAACGGAAAAATTATTCCCTTAAGCACGCCAGATGGGAGGCCAATCCTAATGAAAGAAGATAACGCTATAGAAGGGGACTCAGTAGTTAAATAAATCACTCTGACTTGACTTAGGCAAACTTGGCTTTGATTAGTGTCCACATGCGGCCATCGATTGTAATCAAACCAAATCCAATAAGGCCCATACCCACAAAGTGTATTCTCTCTAAGCTTTCATTGAGCACCAGCACTCCAAGTAAAATTGCAGAAATTGGAACTAAAAAGCTTACCAAAGATAAATTGATTGCCCCAGCTGAGCCAAGAATTTTGAAATACATTACATAGGCAAGGGCGGTCGATATAACTGCAAGAGCAAACACTGAAAATAGTGACTCGAAAGATGCTGCGCTAACATCTGGGATTCCGTCCATGCCGAGCGCAATTGGGATCATGACTAGGGATGATGCGGCTGTTTGACCGGCCGCTATGACAATTGGATTAACTCCCATCTTTTTGAAACGCCTACCAAATGTTCCTGCAAAAGAATACGAAATTCCAGCTAAAAGAATAGCGAGCTGTGCGAGCGTTTTTCCAGTCTCTATTTTTTCAGGAAAGCCAATCATTATCGATACCCCAATAAAACCAATCACCACGCCTATAACCTTCCTTGAGCTTACTTTCTCATCTGGCAGAAAAAGTCCTGCCATAATTACAGCAAAGAAGGGCACAGCTGAATTAAAGATAGATGCAAGGCCTGCATCAATCTGAGTCTGACCCCAGGTAATTAATGAGAAGGGAATGGCGTTATTGAGTATTCCCATTATTAAAAATGATAGCCACAACTTAAGTGAGAATGGCACATGGAGTTTTGTATAAAGCACGATTGTCCACAGCAGAATTGTTGCAATAGACACTCTCAAGGCCACTATAGTAAGCGCTGAAAAATCTTGTAGGGCAATTTCAACAAAGAAAAATGAGCCACCCCAAAAAATTGATAAAACAACTAGCATCAGCCACTCTCTAGTGGCCATTGAAGTTTCTATGTTTGATGTCATAAAAAAAAGCAGCTATCAGTTAAGATTTGTCCTAGTTTTTTTTACTTTAATTGGCATAACAGATATCCATTTGTTATTTAGTAGGTTTTTAACGCTTGTCTTATTGAATAAAAATTACCAACGGCTATGAATATCAGCCTTAATAAGATCATCATAAACAGCATTAATAGCAGGCAGTAAAGATGAGATTTCTTTAAGATCTGATGCTTTTAGATTCATTAGGGCCTGTGATTTGTTTTTTGCTCCTGGGATAACAACACTAACTTCATCGTGCATTAAGATCCACTTTAAAGCCAAGTCTGCTAATGAATAATTATCTGGAATTAAACTTTTTAGTCGTTCAACAGCTTCTAGTCCTTTCTTGAAGCTTACCCCAGAGAAGGTCTCACCAACATCAAAAGCATCACCATTAATGTTGTAGTTTCGATGATCATTTGAAGGAAATTTTGATTTTAAATTCATTTTTCCAGTCAAAAGACCACTCGCAAGAGGTACTCTTGCAATAATTCCAACGTCTCTCTTTGCGGCCTCTTTAAAAAATATTTCAGCAGGTTTTTGTCTAAATATATTGAATATAATTTGAATGCTTTTCACATTTGGAAATTGTATTGCATCCATAGCCTCGGAGACTTTTTCGACGCTAACACCATAGTTGGCTATTTTTCCGAGCTTAACGAACTCATCCATCATTTCATAGGTTTCTTTTTTAGGACAGATTTCGCCTGGAGGACAATGTAATTGAAGCAGGTCAATACAATCTACCCTTAAGTTGATTAGAGATCTATCAATAAATTTTTCAATGTTTTTGAAGTTGTACCCTTCAGGAGTATGAGGGTTTAAGCGTCTTCCAGATTTTGTCGCAACAAATATTTTTTCTGACGTGGAATTTATAAGCTCACCAACAAACTTTTCACTTCTTCCATCCCCATAAACATCTGCAGTATCAAAAAAATTTACCCCATTGTCAAGAGAGGTTTTTAACACTTCTCTCGCATCTTTAGGTGATACTTCTCCCCACTCAGAACCGATAGCCCAACAACCTAAGCCAATTTCTGATGTTTTCCATCCAGTATCTGAAAAATCTCTGTATTTCATTTTTATTTGAAGCCTATTAAAACTACTTTTTACCACTAATAACTTTTTACTATATATTTTTAATTCAACTCAAGTACTACAGAGTTGTTAATTAATAAAAACTTGTATTGTATCTATATCATCCTAGTCGCATACCAGTTACAAAATGAGGCAACGTTTTCTTCCATTAGAGGAGAAAATTGACCTTGAAGTGATGGTGAATTTCGAAGCCCTTTATGTTGATTCTCTAGAGCAATAATGTCCTCACTCATGGCGTCATCAAGGCGCTGATAATAGGCCTGAGACTTTTCATTAAAACCAGGGAGCTCTGTTGTATTTTTTGGAAAACAAATGCTTTGACGTATTTGGCAGCGCTCTGAACTAATTGGAGTGGCTTCATAAACCCAGATCGCCTCTTGGCTTGCTGCAAAAGTCATATTTGGAAAAATCCAGCTATACCGAGCTCCAAGGCTCCAAGGCTCAGTTAAACTCGTCATTTTTGGTAAAGCGCTGAGTTGTTGCGTTTCAAGTAGGGCGCCAGTTCCAGAGGTAAGTCCAAACTGACTCGCATAGTCACCCAATGTAATGTCTGACTCTTCAGGCTTCCAATAGAGATTATCGATGCTGGTTGGGTGCACGTTGTTCAGGTGGTAGTATTCATTAAAAACATCTAAAAATGCCTTCCAATTACACTGCACTTCAAAGGCTTGACGCCGTGTCGTCACAAGATCGTTCAATGCCCAAGGCTTATGAAGTTTTGCAAAATCGCCTAACTGCTTCTCTAAACTTGTTGACTCACTCCCAATAAAAGCAAACAAAAAGCCTTCAACTTCTTTTAGGTCATACTCAATTAGTGAGTGCTCTGCGAAATCAAAATTTGGGTTTTTATCCATCTCTTTGGCGTGAATTAGGACTCCATCTTGTGAATATGTCCAGCCATGAAAAGGGCAACTAATTGCTTGGCATTGTCCGTTACCCTCTAACAACTTAGCGCCGCGATGCCTACAGGTATTTGCATATAACCGCAAAGCTTTATCTTGATCACGAATCAATAAAAGTGCTTGACCACATAACTCTAATGCTTCATATTCACCCGGAAGCATCAATCTATCTGCACGACCTAACCCTAACCATTGATCTGTAAAAATACGTTTTTTTTCTTGTGTAAAAATAGAATTCTGCCAATAGAATTCAAAAGGGAGGCTCCTTCTATGCGGCAGTGGTAACGTGCATAGCTTTAGATTTTTTAGTAGTTTATTTTCAATTTTCTCGCTGTTTTTCATCGTTAATTGTTTTAATTGATTTTTAAATAATACATTGTTATTTTGAATTACATTAGAGCATGAGTCTACCCATAATAAATATTTTGATAAATAATATATTAAATAGGATTACAATATAACCTCAACTATTTTTTTAATTACAGGGGAGAGTAATTTTGAAACACTTATACAAAATGCATTCAATAGGTTTGCAAAAAATAATTCCAGGTGTGCTTTTGAGCTTTTTTGTTACATTGGGCTTCTTTAGCCAATCGTCAATAGCTGCAAGTCACAAGGTTCTTAACTTAACAATACTTCATACAAATGATTTTCATGCTCGTTTTAGGCCTATCAGTAAGTACGATAATAATTGCTCTGCTGAGAATAATGCTGAAGGAAAATGTTTTGGCGGCTCCGCTCGTCTAATTACAGCAATTGAGGATGCACGTTCAAGACATGAAAATACAGTACTTTTAGATGGTGGTGATCAGTTCCAAGGGACTCTTTTCTATAACCTTTATAAGGGTAAGGTTGCAGCAGAAATGATGAATAAACTTGGTTACGATGGAATGACTGTTGGAAACCATGAGTTTGATGATGGCCCTGAAACCTTAAGAGCATTTATGGATGCGGTTAACTTTCCAGTGCTTATGGCAAATGCAAATGTTGATATGGAGCCAGAACTTAAGGGTAAGCTACAAAAATCAACGGTCATAGAGAGAAGTGGTCATAAAATTGGACTGATAGGCCTTGTTACAGAGGACGTTGTTGATATTTCGAGTCCTGGTGATAATATTATATTCACTGATGCTATTACTGCTGCGCAAGCTGAGGTCGATTCTTTGACAGCAGCTGGAGTTGGCATAATCATACTTATGTCACATTCTTCATACGAAATTGACAAAGAAATTGCAGCCAACACAACAGGTATTGATGTAATTGTTGGTGGTCATGATAATGCTTATCTATCAAATATTAGCGATAGAGCAAAAGGACCTTATCCAACCGTTGTTAATGGCACTCAAATTGTACAAGCTTATGCCTATGGTAAATACTTAGGTGAGCTCTCAGTTGTCTTTGATGATGAAGGTGAGGTTATCTCTGCAACAGGTGAGCCAATTACGATTGACGGCTCTGTCAATGAGAATAGTCAAATAGTTGCTCGCTTAGATGAATTAGAGAAGCCAATAACAGATCTTAAAGAAACTCTAGTTGGAAACGTTTCTAGCTCTTTAAATGGCGATAGAGCTGTTTGCCGAGTTCAAGAATGTGATATGGGTAATATGATAACGGACGCAATGAGAGCGGCAGGAATGGAAAAAGGTTATTCGATTGCTCTTGCAAACTCAGGAGGTATTCGAGCCTCTCTTGATGCTGGGCAGGTTACATTGGGCGAGATTATGACTATTCTTCCTTTCCAAAACACAATGTCAACTTTCAAAGTTACGGGTAAGCAGTTACTTGCAGCGATTGAAAATGGCGTTAGTCAAGTTGAGGATGGTTCGGGCCGATTCCCTCAGGTTTCAGGAATGCGCTTCTCATTTGATGCGTCAAAACCTACTAATGAAAGGGTGACTTCAATTGAAATCCAAGAGAGTAATGGGTCTTTTAGTGCTCTGAATCTATACGGTACATACGGTATGGTTTCTAATAACTTTATTCGTGCTGGTGGTGATGGTTATAAAATGTTCAGGTCTGCAACCGATATCTATGACTTTGGTCCAGATCTAGCCGATGTTGTTGTTGATTATATTAAGGCAAATCCAGGTTACTCAGGTTTCACTGATAATCGAATTACGCAAGTTAAGTAATTTTTAAAAGGGCCCTAATAGGGCCCTTTTTTTTATTAGTTTCTACTTTTAAATAGCTCAAAAACTGTTAAAAAAAGGGTCAAAAAAAACCATTGTTAATTCGAGGGTAATTAATAATCTTTCAAGGTATATTTTTTCACTAATAACTAATAGTTAGTTATTGTTAATTTAATTTATTTAGGGAGTTCTTATGAGCGACACAAGTTTATTTTTACAAGCTGGCGATTTTGTTGGCGTTTCATTCTGGATAGTGTCTGTGGCGATGGTTGCTGCTACAGTATTTTTCTTTTATGAAGGTATGGCAGTAAATAAAGAGTGGAGACTGTCAATGACAGTTGCAGGTTTGGTAACGTTGGTTGCCGCTGTCCACTATTATTACATGAGAGATTACTGGGTAGCTTCGGTTATCGCAGGAGCTCCTGATTCTCCAATCGTATATAGATATATCGACTGGTTAATTACAGTACCATTATTGATGATTGAATTCTTCATTATTCTGAAAGCAGTAGGCGCTTCAGTATCAACAAACTCTTTTTGGAGATTGTTAGTAGGAACTCTAGTCATGCTTATTGGTGGATTCGCAGGTGAGGCGCATTTAATGTCTGCTTCTATGGGATTTGTCATCGGTATGATAGGTTGGGCAATCATCATCTGGGAAATCTTCGGTGGTGAAGCTAGTAAAGCAGCTGAGGCAAATGCAAGCGTAAAGTCTGCATTTAATGCTCTTAGAATTATTGTTTTAGTAGGCTGGGCTATTTACCCTCTTGGATATGTCTTCGGATATATGATGGGAAGTGTAGATGCTGGAACTTTAAACATTGTTTATAACCTTGCAGATTTTGTTAACAAAATCTTATTTGGTTTAATTATTTGGAATGTTGCAGTGAAATCTAGTGAAGCTGTCAGCAAGAAGAAGTAAACATAACTTTAAATAAGTTCATAAAAAGCCCTCTTCATTGAGGGCTTTTTTTTTAGCTTTTTGTTAATAGATCGAATTTACTACAACTTATTCCTTCGACACCTTTCACTGCAGTAGAGGACGCTCTCCCAGTCTTTACGCCATTTTTTTCTCCAGGTGAAGGGCTTATTGCAAGTTTTACAAATCTTCTCTAATTTCATCGAGTATGGGCCTTAATAAATTTTTCTGCCTCACCAAAGATAAGCTCTTTCCTTTCTTGTGACATTCTGTCTAATAGTTTTGGTTGAAGGGATAATCTAGGATTGGATTCATAGAACTTTCTATTTTTTTGAATGAACCTCCAATAAAGCCCGTCAACTGCGTTGCACCATTCACCTTTTTTATAGTTACTCATTTTAAGCAGGTAATTTGAACCACAAGTGTATGGCTTGGTTGACATTAGGCCGCCATCAGAATAGGTTGCCATTCCGAACACATTTGGAACCATAACCCACTCAGAAGAGTCAATATACATCTCCATAAACCACCTGTATATTTCTTTGGGATCTATTTCGCAAAGATTCATCAGGTTGCTTATGACCATAAGTCTAGGGATATGATGGTTGTATCCATCTTGTATTGCAGTAATGATAGAATCATCTAAAGGGGCTATTCCAGTTGAACCTTCGTACCAGCTTGAAGTTAACTTGCCAGTATGGCCCCAATAGTTTTTATTTAATTGGTAGTCACCTTTTGTTTGATATACGCCTCTGATAAACTCACGCCAACCTAAGACTTGCCTTACAAAACCTTCCAATGAATTCATGGGAATGTGATAAGTATCGGCGCTATCTAGTAGGGTTTGAATAACTTTTTGAGGAGACAAAAGCCCTATATTCATTGGGGCGCTGATGCAGCTATGAAACAAAAAGTTTTTGCCTTCTAGCATTGCGTCTTCATAAATACCAAAATTAGCCATTCTCTTCTTTAAAAAATCTTCAAATTGACTCTCAGCATCACGTCGATTAACAGGAAACCATGGATTATCAAGGCTTCCAGGGTGGTCATTAAAATGCTGCGTAATGAGGCTACAAACTTCATCATGGTGTAACGATTGCTTAGTATTTGGCAGGCCAGGAATCAAAGTATTAGCAGGAATTTTTTTTCGATTTTCTGCATCAAATGACCATTTACCGCCCAAAGGCTTGTTGTCTTCATCCATCAAAATGTTGAATTTTTTCCTTGCGTGCTGATAGAAATTCCCCATTCTAAGGGCTTTTTTATCCTTCATTAGTGAATAAAGCTCTTCCCTAGAAAACATAAACATTGGCGACTGGTGAACTTTAAACTTAACATTACTCTTTGTTAAGCCTTCAAGTAATTCAGTTTCAAAGGTCTTGTCTTCAATTTCAAATACATTTGCCTGTTCTATTTCATTATCCAAAACGTAATCAACAAGGCACTCTAGATAAGATTGATTTTCAATTCGATCATTTAAGGCAAAGTATCCAACAGAGATGCACAAAGATTCTAGCTCTTCTTTGTACTCACGCATTGCACATAGAAACAAGTAAAGCTTGAGTTTGTGATGTTTTTCATAGCTACAAAGATCAAAGTCTTCTGCCATAAAGACCTCATTACAGCCCAGCTCTTGAAGTAATTTGGGCTCAAAGAGTTGGTTTCCTAGAATTACAAATATGCTTTTCATTTATGCTTAATTTTAGTTAATTAATAGCTATCAAATTTTAAAGCATCAAGTTATAAATTATTGATTTTATTCACTAAAAAATGTATAAAAAAAATGGATTATAAGTTCACCAAGTCTTCACTATTTCTTTACGTACCATCTATATAATATTTTGGTTGAAGCTAAAGTAAGAGAAAATTATGGATTCGTTTTTAAATTTCCTTGTACGTCAAAAAAAACTCGCATTATTATTTACGTTGTCAATTGTCGTATTAGGTTTTATGACGCTCCAAAAAATTCAGCGTGATACTTACCCGGTTATTGAATTTGATCGGCTCTCAATAAATACTTCTTACCCAAGCGCCTCTCCAAGAGATGTTGAGAAGAATATTACTAACGTAATTGAGAGCAAAATAAAGGGAATTTATGGTATCAAAGAGCTGACATCTACTTCATCTGAAGGGACATCTCGTATAAATATTGAAATTGATGAAGATGTTGATGACATTCAAGAGGTAAAGGCTAGTATTTCTGAGGCGGTCAATGAAATTGAAGACTTGCCAGAAGACGCTAATGACCCATTAGTAGTTGACAGGACAAGTACTGAGTGGCCAATCCTTACAATAGTAATCGGTGGAGATGACATCAATGTCGAGACTGCTAAAGCCATTGCCAATAATATTGAGAAAAATCTTTCTTTAATTGACGGTATTGCGAACATTAATATTGGTGGAGACTCTGAAAGAGAGGTGCAAATAAGAGTTAATCCAGAAAAGCTTTTACAATACCAACTCTCTTTTGATCAGGTAAGGAGCGCCATCGCTGATCAAAATATACGATCTGCTATTGGTGATAATAACCAAGGAAGAAATCAAAAGAATATCGTTATTATCTCTGAATATCAAGACAAAGAGTCTCTAGAGGACGTTGTTGTAAAGTCCAGCTATGATGGGCCAACAATTCTATTAAAGGACATTGCCTCAATTGATGAAGGTGAAATTGGTTTTAATACAATTACTCGAATTAATGGCACTAAGGGCTTCGTCCTCAAGGTTACAAAAACAGAAAAAGCAGACGTTATTAGAACCATTGAAAAAGTAAGAGAGACTTTGGATGTACTTAAAGAATCATACCCTTCAAATATCAATTTAATTGTTACCGATGACAGATCAAAGCCAGTATCTAACCGATTAAATATTGTAACTAACAATGCCTTAGTAGGGCTAGCCTTAATTATGGTTGTTTTAGGCTTATTTTTATCTTTTAAGACTGCATTCTGGGTTGCTATAAGTATTCCTGTGACTCTTTTAGGGACGGTTGCTTTTCTTGGCTTTGTAGGCGAAACAATTAACTTAATCTCATTAATTGGAATGGTTTTAGTCTTAGGCTTAGTTGTTGATGACAGCATTATCATAGCTGAAAGTATCCACCACTATAAAGAAAAGGGGGGTGATGTCTATCAAAATATTGTTGATGGCTTTAAAAGGGTAATCATGCCTGTTGTGACGACTATATTAACTACAATCCTTGCAATATCAACCGTTCTAATAATGAGTGGAACGACCGGTAAATTTATATACATATTACCTATTACTGTTATCTGCGCTTTAACATTCTCATTTCTTGAAGTGAGTATCGCTCTGCCTGCGCACATGTCTGGCAGTAAGGTCAGCAAACAAAAAACATGGTTTAAGCCTGTCGAAAGATGGTTTGAAAAAGTACTAGTTGCAATCCTTAGGTGGCGCTTTATAGTTTTAAGTCTTTTTATTGCGCTTCTTGCATTCAGTGCTTATGTTGGCATGAAGGAAATTACTTATATTCAGTGGCCATCGAGCGGCACAAACTCAATAAATATGCGCATTCAAACGCCACTTGGAACTCCCGTTGAAACAACTGAGCAGTCCATCATTAAAATTGATAATATTATTATGGATAAGGTGGGTTCAAACCTAGACTTTTTTACGAGCACAATTGGTTCAAGAGCCTCTAATCGAGCATCGATTGCTATTACCTTGACGCCAGCGAATGATCGCGCAATCTCTGCTAAAGAAATTATTGAGATCCTTAAAGAAGAAACCAAGGATATTGAAGGGGTTTCAAGGATTAACTTTAGAACAAATAGAGGTGGCCCGGGTGGAGCGTTAGATATTGAGTTAAGTCTAATTGGAAGTAATGATGTTCAGCGTCAGGCTGCTGTTGACCAACTTGAAAAAATACTTAGTAGCTACGACGGAGTCAGCGACATTGATCGTGATGACGATTTGAGTAAAAATCGAATTGAAGTCTTGTTGGATTATGAATCAATGGCAGGGTTAGGAATTCAATACCAGCAGGTATATAGTCACTTAAGAACCATATACTCTGGGATGGACGTTTCTGATGTTGATTTTAATAACACCAAGCTAAGCGTCAAAATGTATCTTGGTGATAGCAATTATTCTGATGACTATATTACAGAAACCTCTATCAGGAATAATCAGGGAAGGATGATCCCAATGTCTCAATTTGCAAGTGTGGTTGAGACTCCAGGTGATCCAAACTACAAGCACTTGAATGGTGAACGAGTTGTTAAGGTAAGTGCGGCAGTTGAAGACTCAGTAACCACCGCTCAATCTGTCTCAAAAAGAGCACTTGAGGAGCTTGATTTGATTAATAATTTTCCTGAAGTTCGTGCAATAGAAGGGGGGAGCTCATTTGAAGCAAAAGAGGCTTTAAGTGATTTTACTTTGGCACTAGGGTTTGCTGTCTTTGGTATATTCATGTTAATAGCGCTTCTTTTTAATTCATACTCTCAGCCGTTGTTAGTTATTCTTAGTATTCCTTTTGCTTTGATTGGTGTAGTTTGGGCTTTCTTCTTTCACTCTGAGCCATTTAGTTTTTTTGTTTTATTAGGGGTCTTAGCACTAGTGGGAGTTGTGGTAAATGATTCTTTAGTAATGATCAGCCACCTTAATTTTATTAAGCAAAGTCAAGACAAAGATAGTTCTTCAATCCAGTGGATTGCGATGGGTGCTAAAGACCGACTAAGGGCAGTAATATTAACTACCCTTACAACACTCGCAGGTGTGTTGCCGCTTATCTATGGTTTTGGAGGTAAAGACGCATTCTTGCAGCCAATGGTTATGGCGCTAGGGTACGGCTTACTATTTGGTACTTTTGTTACTTTGATACTTCTTCCTTGCCTTTATTCTTTAAACTTAGACTTAATTAACTGGATTAAAAAAATAAAAAATAGTCTATTGAAAACATGACACCCAAACAAAAGCACTATGTCTTTGTAATTGGTGGGGCCAATATTGATCTTCAGGGGTCTAGTGATAACCCGCTTTTATTAAAGGATTCAAACCCAGGTGAAATATCAATGTCTTCAGGAGGTGTTGGAAGGAATATTGCTGAGAACATGTCTAGGCTCAACATACCAACAAAAATATTTTCATATGTCGGATCTGATGCTCTTGGAAATTTTTTAATTGAGTCCACTCAAAAAGCGAATGTCGACACTTCATACATAAATAGGCATCCCACATTGCCAACCAGTCAATACCTGTCGGTGCTGGATGATAATAACGACATGCTGGTGTCAATCTCAGACATGAGAATTATTAATGAGATGTCAATTGATGACATTAGAAGCCACAAAGATGCCTTAAATCAAAGCTCTTTGATTGTAATTGATACAAACATCCCAGTCGATGTCATTGAGTACGTAACTGAAGAATTTAGCCATATTCCCTTATTTTTAGATACAGTATCGATTGCAAAGGCATCAAAGATAAAGCACCTTATTGGTAAATTTCATACCGTTAAGCCAAACAGATTAGAGTCTGAGCTAATTACTGGCATTAAAATTACAGATCAAAGCTCTATGCATAGTGCTGCAAAGAACATGTTTAAAAAGGGTTGCAAACAAATCTTTATTACTCTGGGTGATGAGGGTGTGTTTTATTATGACGGAAAAGATTATGGGATGTTTAATCAAAAAAAGATAGATGTAGTTAGTGCAAATGGTGCGGGAGATGCTTTTGTTGCTGGGATGGTATATGGTTTTTTAAATTTAAATGGCATTAAAGAAACAGTAAAATATGCATCAGCTGCTGCGATGATTGCATTAAAAAGTAAAAATACTATCAGTGATCAGTTATCAGTAGAAAATGTAGCACTATTATTAAAGGAACAGAGTAATGAAGCTGAATGATTATTTAGATTTTCACCCAGACGTTGAAAATGCACTAAAAAATAATCTGCCAATTGTTGCGCTCGAGTCTACTATTATCTCTCACGGAATGCCTTATCCTAAAAATATAGAGACTGCGTTGATGGTTGAAGAGACTGTTCAATCAAATAATGCTGTTCCAGCAACGATTGCAATTATTAAAGGGCGCTTAAAAATAGGTCTTACTGAAAAAGAAATTGAATTTTTAGCAACGAATGACGAGATTAAAAAGATCTCCAGGAGAGATCTTGCTATTGCTGTTTCACAGCAATTATCTGGTTCAACAACCGTTGCGTCAACAATGATTATTGCAAAACTTGCAAATATAGCGGTATTTGCAACAGGCGGAATAGGAGGTGTTCATAGAGGTGCTGAGACAACACTTGATATCTCTGCAGATCTTGATGAGCTCTCAAGAACAAATGTGTGCGTTGTTTGTGCTGGAGTAAAGTCTATACTGGATATAGGGCTAACTCTTGAGTATCTTGAAACTAAGGGCGTTCCAGTTATCGGCTATAAAACTTCCGAGTTACCAGCTTTTTACTCAACAAGATCTGGGTTTAATGTCGACTACAGGATTGATGCAGCAGCTGATATTGCAAATATATTAAAGACTAAATGGAATCTTTCTATTGATGGAGGAGTTTTAGTAGCAAACCCTATACCTATTGCATCTGAGCTTGAATCAAGTATTATGAATGAGGCAATTAATCAAGCTATAGTTGAGGCTAATAATGAAAAAATTACAGGCAAAAAAATAACACCTTATTTATTATCAAAAGTTAATGAAATTACAAAAGGTAAGAGCCTAGATGCCAACATCAAGTTGATTAAAAATAATGCAGACTTAGCGGCAAAAATTGCAGTGCATTTTTCTAAGAAGGATTAGTTACTCTTTTTCTCTTACGAAAAAATTAAACAATAGAATTATTGATACAAAACAAAGTATCAATAGCACAAGGATTCCTTGGTCTGACATGAAGTATTTTTTAATAGAAGCAACGGTTTTATTCATTGTTTCACTCTTGTCATAAGTTTGAATGCTTAGCACGGGCTCTTTCTTGCTGGGTTTTGCTTCAATAACTTCTTCTTTATTTTCATCAATCTGCGCCTCAACTAACTCATCTTCCTGAAGGAAATTTGGGGTTTCATCATAATCTTCATTCAGAGAGTTTAAGGGAAGCACCTGGTCTCTATCATCCCCTCCAGCATATGCAGAGCATATAAATAAAAGAGATAAGAGCAAGGTTGTTAGTAGTTTTTTCATAGAGCTTACAATAATATACCTTTTAGATAAAAATAATAAAATTTCTGCTTGATAAATTAAGAATAATTTGATGTAATTCTGTTACTATATTAATTAATTAAATCGGAGAAAATTATGGCAACTTATGAATGTAGTAATTGTGGAATGGGCGTTAATGCAACCTGCGCTAAATGTGATGAGCCACTTGTAGATGGCGTACTTAAGCTTGATGATGGCGGTGAAGTTCAAATCTCTGAGTGTCCAAATGGCCATGGAAAAATAAAATCACCAATGTGCTGTGGTAATGATATGAGCTGCACGATTTAAAAGCATTTTAAAGCTATTCCAATAACCTCTAGTATTATTAATACTAGGGGTTTTACTTATTAATAATTTAGAACATTCATCTCTATGAAAAGTTTACTTGCTCCAGAAGAAATTAAACAATTTAAGCGTGATGGTGCAGTCTTAATAAAAGGTAAATTTGATAAACAATGGATAGACAAGCTAAGAAGAGGTATTGATGAAGATATCAAAAACCCTAGCCCAAGGTTTGAAAGGCACACCAAAGATATAAATGCACCTGGTTACTTTGAAGATTTCTGGACCTGGGATCTTTATAAGGACTTTAAAGACTTCGTTTTTAACTCACCAACTGCAAAAATAGCATCCGAGCTCTTGGAAGCTAAAAAAATAAACTTAGTAATGGACAACTGGTTTTTTAGAGAAGCGGGATCAAAGTCTGGCGCTCCATTTCATCACGACATCTCCTACTTTGATTTTGAGGGCTCAATGTGTGTTCTTTGGCTTCCACTAGAACCTGTATCAAAGGAAGAGGGGATTACTTGGATTAAAGGCTCCCATCTTTGGGATAAGCTGTTCATTAGAACGCGATTCAATGAAGGACATCTTGTAGATGGAAAGGCTGGAATTGTCAATGGCAAAACTTATGATATTACGCCAGATATTCTTAATAATAAAGATGATTATGAATTTCTTCAGTGGGACCTTGAACTGGGAGATTGCATCTTTTTTGATATGCGAACGCTCCATGGAAGCTTAAATCAAGTAACGCCAAAAAAAGATATTCATCGATACACCTTAAGAATGGCTAAAGAGGGCTCTATGATTGAATATCGAGGTGATTGGGCCCAAGAAGAAAGAGCAATGATGGAGGCAAATGGGTATCAAAATGGTGATGATTTGGATGGCAAAATGTTTCCAACTTTACATGAAGAAATATAATTATGCATCACTTAGGATTAACATTAGCTTAAAAGCTTACTGTTAAATAACAACTCTCCTAGAAAGCGCCCAGGCATTAGCGTAAAAAATCCTGCAATTATTAATCCACCAACATAAAGATAAATCATTAAATAACGATGTTTTTTTGTTTTACCTTTTTTTATTGCACTATAGGCTGCTGGGCAGGTATAGATCGTCAATACACATAATAAATGTATAAGCCCAAAATGATTTAAAAGCAATCTTGGACCAGCAAATGCCGGTATAAATAGGGCAATAGATGCGGTTGTAAGCATCAATAGTAAGTAGATTTTTCCAAGAAATTTATGCTGAGTAGAGCCTTTTCGCCTAATCATCATATAGGTTCCAATTGCAAATGCAGGCAGAATTGTTGCTAGATGCGCATACACAAGTGTGTAATAATTTAAAGGGTACTCAATCATTATTAAACCACCAAAAAGAGGCTAATAGCTTTCTTTAAATGGTTTTTAAAGCGTTGATCAGGTTGCTAACATCCTCATGGGTGTTGTAGTGAACCATACTCGTCCTAACAACGCCATCATCCGTATCAATTCCAAGTGCCTTTAAACAGCGCCATGCATAAAAGTTATCATTTCGAGTAGCTATGCCTTGCTTAACCAGATCGCTACTTAATTCTTTGGAGGATTTATTATTCATAGTGAAGGCAATTGTAGGTGCTCTGTCTTTGTTACTTATTTTGGTTTTTCCTATAAGATTGATGTCATCTCGAGTGTTAATATAATCCAGCAACGGGTTTGCTATTTCCATTTCATGCTTAGCAATCAGTTCATTAACAGCTTCAATTTTTCCTCTAGTTGAAGCATCTTGGTCAGGGAAGTGATGTTCATATAAGTTGTTGAAGTACTCATAAACGCCTATTAAACAAGACAATTCTTCATGGTTTGGCCCACCTGGATTAAGTGTGTATGGAACATCTCCTTCAAGAAATTCGTGATTTTGATTAGGTAGCTTATTTAGAATGTCTTTTTTTCCATAAAGAAGGCCAAGGTGTGGGCCAAACGTCTTGTAGAGACTAAATGCGTAAAAATCAACATCTAAGTCCTTTACATCTGGAAAACCATGAGGCGCATAAGATACGCCATCACCAACAATATAAGCATCATACTCATGAACCAATTTTGCAATCGACTTAAGATTATTTATCGAGCCAACAATGTTAGAGCAATGGGTAACAGCTACTATTCTAGTTTTCTCTGATAAGAGAGCTTTTAAATCATCAATGTTAAGTTCAGCTGTTTCTGGATTGATTTGCCATTCTTTAATAATCATTCCATGCTCTGCTAGTCTTCGCCATGCGCCAACGTTTGCCTCATGGTCTTGGTTTGTAACGATGACCTCATCACCTGGCTTAAGGAGGCTTCTCATTGCGTTAGAAAGGACATACATATTCATTGTCGTTGAACCGCCTATAATTATTTCATCAGTTTTTGCATTAATCATCTCAGCAAAAAGCTTTGTAGCCTGGTCCATATTATCACCAGCAATGGCAGACGTATCAAATTCAGCATAGGGCTGTACTTTGGTAGATGTCATAAAATGGTTTAAGTGCTCTATAACGTTAGTCGGAACATAACTACCTCCAGCATTTTCAAAGAACGACCACTTCGAACTTTTTGGGTCACTAAAAGCTGGGAATTGCGCTTTGACGTAATCGACGTCTAATGAGATATTGTTACTTGGCATTGGAGCTCCTTATCAAAAAAAATACTACTAGGCAAATCTAATTTTTATAGTCTGCTTCTTCCTTATCTAAAATTCTTTTTAAAGCATCAAAATGCATATCTGATGCGTCATATTTTTGCCATTGCGCGGCAGTTTTTGTGGCAATCTCGTGTGATACTTGGTGCAATGCTTTGCCTGTTTTGTAAGCCCCAATGAGCGTTTCACAGGACCTCTCAAAATAAAAAAGGTCATCAAATGCTTTGGCAACTGTTTTTGCAGCAGTTAGAATGCCATGGTTACCCATTAACATTACCGAGTTATCCCCTAATATAGTGCTTAATCTCTCTGCTTCTTCACCAAGACCCATGCCGCTATATTCATAATCTATCGATACTTTTTCATAAAAGCGCATAGTATTTTGATCAATCGGCTTCATAGTCTTATCCTCTAAGCAGGATAAAATTGTTGCATACTTAGGATGGACATGAAGAATACACCTTGCTTGAGGATTATTTCTATGCAAAGCGCCATGAATTGCCCAAGCAGTTGGGTCAGGAGCATTAGGCTTAGACATTGTAGATTGATCATTTGAATCAACAAGAATAAGATCGCTTGCGCGAATCTGTGAGAAGTGCATTCCAATAGGGTTTAGAAGAAATTTTGAGCCATCTTCTGAAACTGCTAAACTAAAATGATTTGCAACGGCTTCATGCATATTTAGTCTTGCAGCCCAGCGAAAAGCTGCTGCAAGATCCGAACGTTCTTTTTTGAAGTCATTTGACATAGTTGATAAGTTTAACTGGAAGCTGATTAAATGGCAAAAAAAACTAGGTAGCTAATTAAATTAAGTCTGAGGTGTTCCAATTGTAGTAGTGTAGCTGAACATATCCGCTCTTCCTGTTGTAATTCGGAACTCAACTAGCCCTTTATCTTTTGCATAGGAGTGACGATTTAATATTACAACTGGGTCACCTTTATTAATATGAAGAATTTTTGCAGTTTCATCATCTGCAATGCCTGCAGTCAAAACTTCTTGAGAGGAGTTAATTTGAGTATCAAACTCTTTAAAAATAACGGCATAAAGAAGGTCAGGTATGTGAAGTGAAGGCTTTTGAAGCCCTTCTACAACGTCAGCAACCCACCAAGATTTTTCAATAATTATAGGATTTTTTTTATCAATATATCCCCTTCTTTCTAAATAAATAACATCATCACCCTGATTTATACCTAATTGAAATGAGATCTCAGAGGTCGCTTTAACTTTTTTTCTAATAGGGGTAGTTTTGTAAATTCGAATTGATGATCCAGTCTGGTTTCCATAACTAAAGAAGTTAAAAATACTGTTATCAAATCCATAGTCAGATATATAAGTTCCCTTGCCATGATGACGGTAAAGAACTTTATTGTGTTCAAGTTTATCAATAGCTTTTCTGACAGTACCAATGCTTACGTTAAGTAATTTTGAAAGTTGTGACTCAGATGGAATTAAATCACCAATGGTCAGATCACCACTGTTTATTTGACTATTTATATAATCTATAACAGTTTGGTATAGCTTTTTATTCATTTTAATAAGACTAACTTTTTGTTAAATTGTGATGACAATAGAGCAATCAGTATACTCATTTAGTTTTGTACTTTTTAGCATTAAATATTTTTTGTTGACTTTTATATATGTGCCGTGTACGATGTTTTACACATATATATGAGTTTCATTAGACATATATATGAATAAATATATGTTTTTATTAAATTGGCTATGCAATGGAATTTTTAAACTACTTTGATAATGTCTTCACTGTTTATCATATTGCTCTTCTGGTAGGAGGCACTTTTGCCGGTATTATCCTTGGGGCACTTCCAGGGCTAAGTCCAACAATGTCTGTGGCACTTCTTATCCCATTTACATTTCATATGAAGCCCGAAAGTGGGCTTATATTACTTGGCGCTATGTACACAGCAACTGTTGCTGGAGGTGCAATTAGCGCAATACTAGTCAACGTTCCTGGAGCCCCTGCAAACATTGCAACTGCATTGGATGGTCATAAAATGGCGCAGAATGGTAAAGCTAAGAATGCCCTACATTACTGTTTTATTAGCTCATTTGTTGGTGGTATTTTTGGAGTATTTATTCTCATATTTTTTACTCCACCACTTGCTGCATTGTCATTAAAGTTTATGTCTACAGAAATGTTTTGGGTGGCAATTCTAGGTATCACAATTATTGCAACTCTGGACTCAAAATCAGTCATTAAAGGCTTGTTATCAGGACTATTTGGATTAATGCTTGCAACAATTGGAGAGCACCCAACAAATGCAGTTGAAAGATTTGTTTTTACAGATCATCTTGAAAGTGGAGTTCATATTGTTGTTGGGTTAATCGGTTTATTTGCAATGCCTCAAGTCTGGAATCTTTTAGAGAATTTTTACGCTAAAAAGAACCAAGTTTTTTCAGCGACAGGTGATTCAACATTAACCCAATCTTTTAAACTTGTTTTTAGCAAACTTAAAGCTTTATCGATTGGATCTATTATTGGCTCGGTAATTGGAATTATTCCAGGCGCAGGAGGTCAGATTGCAGGTATTGTTGCTTATGACCAATCTAAAAAAGTAAGCGCAAATAGGGAGAACTATGGAAAAGGTGAGCCTGAAGCAATTATTGCTGCTGAAAGTGCTAACAATTCTATGGTTGGCCCCTCTCTAATTCCACTTCTTACTTTAAGTATTCCAGGTAGTCCTACTGCTGCAGTTCTTCTTGGTGGATTATTAATTCATGGAATATTCCCAGGCCACGATATATTTACTAAAAATCCTGAAGTTATATGGACTTTTATTGATTCACTAATAATCGCACAAATTCTAATGTTGATTATTGGTTTATTTCTTAGTAGACATAGTAAATGGATTATGAAAGTGCCTGACAACTATATGGCAGTTGGAATTTTATTACTTGCTGTATTTGGAACTTACAGTATCCAAAATAACTATTCTGATGTTTTGATTATGTTTATATTAGGAACCCTGATGTATTTTGGAAGTAAAGCTGGATTCAGTCCAGTTCCAGTTGTATTAGGTTTAATACTGGGAACAATGACAGAGGAAAAATTTCTACTCGGTAACCTTATAGGAAATGCCAAGGGAAGCTCTTTTCAGCACTTTACATCAGGAACAATTAATATTGTTCTAATATCGCTATGTATTGCTTCGATTGTGTACGGAGTATATTCCAGTCGAAAATCTCAAAAAATTAAAGCATGAATAGTCAAATCAAACTATCAACTGCTATTGTTACACTAGTTAGTGCCTTTCTAGTTTATTCATCATTTATTTTAGGTGATTCAGAGAACTATTTATTTCCGAGGCTCATTTCTGCAACTATTGCTATTTTATCGATAATGCTTTGGTTTGAGAAGGGTGAGGCTGACAAACCAACTAATTTTAAAGATTTAATGCCAGGCATAGCAATTGCCTCAGCATTTATCTTACTACTAAAAATACTGGGCTTCTACTTAGCTTCAATGATCGTATTCTTTACGCTTGTAATGTACTACACCAAGCCTATGGAATCAAAAGACTTTTGGCGTGTGTTACTCATAAAATTGGGTGTCGCATTTATGTTTACTTTTGCACTATATGGATTGTTTACACTTCTTTTAAAAGTTCATACACCAGAAGGTTTGTTTTAATAAAAAAGGAGAAAAAATGAAAATTATTAATATAACTAAAGTGGCCTTGTTAGCTGTAGCATCGATGATGTTATTGCCAGCTCAGGCTGATTATCCTGAAAAGCCAATTGGCGTAATGGTAGCTTATGGACCTGGTGGAGCGACAGATTTTCAAGCTAGAATTGCAACATTAGCCTCAGGAAAGGCGGACCTTATTGGCCAGCCAATCTATATCCTAAATAAGCCAGGTGCTGGAGGAAGAACAGGTTGGAATTGGTTTGCAAGTGAGGCTTCACAAGACGGCTATATGCTTGGTGCTTACAATGTTCCACACTTTATAGCGCAGTCAATTGTATTTGATACTAAGTACAATATCAATAACCTTGAGCCAATTGGAAATTGGGGTGCAGATCCTGCAGTTTTGATTGTTGGTAAAGATAGTCCATTTAACACGGTAGGAGAGTTGCTTGCACATGCTGAAGCAAATCCAGGCGCTGTTACAATTAGTGGCGCTGGAAAATTTGTTGGACACCATATCGCCTTCTTGCAGTTCGCAAAAGCATCTGGTGCAAATCTAACTTATATTCCTGCTTCGGGTGGAGTAGATGCCCTAAGAATGGTTAAAGCTGGAGAGACAGTTGCTGGCTTTAATAATCTATCTGACTCTGCAAGAAGTGCAGCTGATCTAAAGATATTAGCTGTTGCTGACCTAACGAGACATGACTACTTGCCAGATGTTCCTACGCTTATGGAAAGCGGTGTTGACGTTGACGATTCAAGTGTTAACTTCCGAGGGTTAATGGTTCCTTCTGGAACACCTCAAGATGTTGTAGATTACCTTGCGAGCAAAGTTCCTGCAATGTTTAATGAAGGGAAAACACAAGGAAAAATGAAGTCTACTAACTCGCCATCAAGAGTGATGTCTAGAGATGAAGTCATTGCCATGTGGAATGAAAGACAAGCTTATCTTACTGAGCTCCTAGCGGGTCTCAAGTAAAGTAAAATTTGCTGAAATATTTTTTACTGGAGAACTATTAAAGCTCTCCAGTAAATTCTTATAATTCATATAAATAAGTAATGACTATTAAACAAAAATCATCAATAGCAAGTATTGTCATTGATGCAAGAAAAGCACAATCAATTATTAATGATTATTCTCAAGAGCAGATTGATGAATTAATTCTGGCAGTTGCCTGGGAAGTAATTCAGCCTGAAAATAATCAAAAACTTTCTGAGATGGCAGTAAAACATACTGGTCTTGGAAATGTTGAAGACAAGATGAGAAAAAATCGAAGAAAAACTATTGGGCTCCTCAGAGATCTAAAAGGTGTCAAAACTGTTGGAGTTATTAATCAAGATATTAAAAAAGGCCTAACTGAGATTGCAAGGCCAGTTGGTGTGATTGGCGCAATTGTGCCCTCAACAAACCCTATTGCAACCCCTTTAAATAAAGTAATTAATGCACTTAAATGTAGAAATGCAGTCATATTGGCGCCATCACCAAAAGGTGCATTGGTTTGCAGTAGAGTAGTTGAACTAATGCAAAAAGCCATTCAGCGTATTGGAGCACCTAAAAATATCGTTCAATCATTGTCTGTACCAATCAGCAAAGATGATACGAACGAATTATCAAAACTTGTTGATTTAATTGTGGCGACTGGATCACAAAATAATATACAAAGAGCATTGCAAAGTGGCACCCCAACGCTAGGTGTTGGAGTTGGTAACGTTCCTGCCATAGTAGACGATAGTGCTAATTTAGATGATGCATCTCACAAAATTATGACTTCAAAGACTTTTGATAATGCAACAAGTTGCTCTTCAGAGAACAGTATTATTGTTCTAGATAGTATTTATGATGCACTAATTAAATCTCTTGAAAAAGAGGGTGGATCATTGTTAAATTCAAAGGAAAAAGCCGTCCTTGCAAAAAACATGTGGAGTAAAGAAGGCGTCATAAACCGAAATATAATTGCAAAAAAATCTAATGAAATTGCTTCTTTAGCTGGACTTAATGATAAACATATGAATTCGAAGTTCCTTATGGTTGAAGAGGAAAATGTTGGCAATGATTACCCATTTTCAATGGAAAAACTCTCACCCGTTTTGGCAGTTTATAGAGTTAAAAATTTTGATCATGCCGTTGAAATTGCAACCACCATTCTTGACAATCAAGGCAAAGGACATTCTTGCAGTATACATAGTGAAAATAAAGATAATATTTTTAGACTTGGAAATGAGTTACCTGTTTGTAGAGTTATAGTAAATCAAGCGCATTGTTTTGCAACTGGTGGTAACTTTGATAACGGACTTCCATTTTCATTATCGATGGGCTGCGGAACATGGGGTAATAATATTACAGATGAAAACTTAAATTATAAGCACTACCTAAATATAACCAAAATAGTTAAGACCATTAAAACTGATGAGCCCTCTGAAGATGATATCTTTTCTAGTTACTGGAAAAAATATTCATTAACGCCTTCTACTATTACAGAGCTGGTTAATCAATTTGCAGAAACTACGCCAAATAAAAACTATTTGATTGATGCAGATTTAGACCTTCATATTTCATATGGTCAGCTTAAAAAAGATATTTTGAAGCTAGGTATCTTTTTTCAGAAAAACAATATTCATACGCGTGATAAAGTTGGGTTTATGCTTGATAATGGCTATGCATCATCACTTCTTTTTATTGCGGCAATGTATCACGGCATAACAATTGTGCCATTAAATGTGTTGGCAGGAGCTAAACAAATTAAGTACACAATAGAACACTCAGAGTGCAAGCTAATACTCGCCTCTAAGATCTATATTGACAAGTTCAGTGATATTCTTGAAGCCTCAAATGTCCAAGTAACTTGTCATGAAAAAGCAAATGACTTAGAAATTGATAACCATAAAATTGTTAATTCAACTCCTAAGACTTTATTGTCAGATACGCCGGCAGTATTGATTTATACATCAGGTACAACTGGCGTGCCAAAAGGGGTTCTTCTTTCCCACAAAAATGTTTTAGCTGGAGGTAAAAACACCGCTTTAGCGCATGAAATTAATAAAGATGATGTATCTTTTTGCGTGCTGCCTCTTTACCATATTAACGCTGAAATGGTTTCCATTGCAAGCGCCCTAGTAAGTAATAGCTGCGTTGTTATTGTTAGCAAGTTTAGTGTTACTAATTTTTGGAATATTATTGACAAATATAAATGCACTTGGTTTAGTGTTGTTCCTACGATTATTAATTATTTGCTTAATGATAATTTTGATATAAGTTCATTGAATCTTAAAAACCTACGCTTTGGTAGGTCTGCATCAGCACCTCTTTCTCCTGAAGTCCATAAAAAATTTGAAAAAGTATTTAATGTTAAAATTATTGAAACAATGGGCCTCACTGAAACGTCAGCTCAAATCCTTTCAAATCCCATGGATCAATATAAGCATGGCTCTGCAGGAAGGCCTTATGGCAATGAAGTTAAAATTATAGATGACTCTGGAAATTACCTAGCTTTTGGAAACATTGGTGAACTAGTTATTAAAGGTGATAACGTTCTTTTAGAGTATTTTAAAAACGAAGAGGCGACAGCAGAGGCTTTTAATAAAGATGGTTATTTTTTGACTGGCGACCTTGGTGTTGAAGATGAGGATGGTTTCTTTTTTATAACTGGCAGAAAGAAAGAGTTAATTATTAAAGGTGGAGAAAACATATCACCTAGAGAGATTGATGACACGCTTTATAAACATAATGCCGTGTTGGAGGCATGCACATTTGGTATTAAAGATGAAAACTATGGTGAAGAAATTTCAGCTTGTGTTTTTTTGAAAGATAATTTATTTGTTAATGAAGAAGAATTACTTGCACTTTGTACAGCAGATCTTGGAGAATATAAGACGCCTAGTCAAATAATTTTTGTTGATAAGCCATTACCTAAAGGTCCATCTGGAAAAATTCAACGTCTTAAAATCGCAAGTCACTATAGTCATACCTAATTGAGTATTAAGTTTTTAGAGTTTAAGCCTTAATTGAATTAAGGCATTTTCGGGTAAACTATGATGAACTTAATTAAGGCAATATAATGGTGCTATTAGAAGATTTATCCAGCAAAGCTAAAGCTAAATTTCCACGAATCTTATTACCCGAATCTAGTGACTCTCGAGTCTTAGAGGCGGCTCAAATTCTTTCGAGTCAAAAAATTGCTCAAATTGTGCTTTTTGACATAAATTCAGACCATTCTCTTGGTATAGAAACAATTAACCGTGAAAACGAAGATTTGAAGGCCAAGTATGCCCAAACCTTGTTTGAGATAAGAAAGCACAAGGGTGTTACTTTAGAGATTGCTCTTGAAATGATATCAAACCCAACTATATTTGCAATGATTGCCCTTCATAGAGGCGATGTGGATGGTGTTGTCACGGGTGCTATAACTCCAAGCCAAGAGGTTCTTAGTAATGCACTTCGAATTATTGGCGTTTCTAAAGGCAGTAAACTAGTATCGAGTTTATTTCTAATGGCGTTTGATCAGAATCATAAAATGTATGGTGAAAATATGATTTTTTCAGATTGCGCAATGAATATTAATCCCAACTCTGAAGAGCTTGTGGAAATAGCCCAAAGCGCCTATGAAACGGCAAAATTGTTTTTAGAGGAAGATCCTAAGTTGGCTATGCTTTCATTTTCAACAAATCAAAGTGCAAATCATTCAGAAGTTGATAAAGTAAGAGAGGCAACTGATATTCTAAAGTCTAGGCTTGTAGATGCTCAAATAATAGGCAACATTCAACTTGACGCTGCTCTAGATAACGAGGTCTTAAAAATTAAATATCCTGACGCTTCATTTACACCACCTGCAAACGTCTTAATTTTTCCAAACCTTGATGCTGCAAACATTGGCTATAAGCTGGTTCAGAGATTTTCAGGAGCCAAAGCAATTGGCCCAATTCTACAGGGGCTGGCAAAACCAGTTAATGACTTATCTAGGGGTTGTAGCGTGGATGAGATTGTTAATACTGTGGTAATTACTGCAAATCAATGTAGTTAGACTTACATCCCAATATAATTTGGCCCACCACCGCCTTCAGGAGGTACCCAGTTAATATTTTGTGAAGGGTCTTTAATGTCACAGGTCTTGCAGTGAAGGCAGTTTTGCGCATTAATTTGGAAATAATCTTCACCATCTTTTTCAATTATTTCATAGACTCCCGCAGGGCAATACCTCTGAGCTGGTTCATCATAAAGTTTTTTATTGTGAGCTAAGGGGATTGACGCGTCTGAAAGCTTTAAATGAACAGGCTGGTCTTCCTCATGATTCGTTCCAGACAAGAATAAAGAAGAGGTAATATCAAAACTCAAAACGTTATCTGGAGCGGGGTATTCTTTTATAGGCGAAGACTTGCTAAGGCTTAATGAGTCGCAATCACTATTTTCATCTTTAATAGTGAACGGAAGTTTATTTCGAAAAATATTTGATTCAATAAAGTTATAAGCTGCGCCAAGATAAAAACCAAATTTGTGCATAGCGGCACTAAAGTTCCTAGACTCATAGAGCTCTTTGTAAAGGGCGCTGCTTTTAAATAAGTCATCAAAATCACAGTTTTCTTCTGAAAGCACTTTATTAATATACTCAGCGGCTAATATTCCAGATTGGAGTGCACAGTGACTACCTTTAATCTTACTAGGGTTCAAAGTTCCAGCATCACAACCAACAATCATGCCTCCATCAAACTCCATTTTTACTAGAGAGTTAATACCGCCTTTAGTGATTGCTCTTGCACCATAAGAAACTCGCTTGCCAGATTCAAGATATTGCTTAATGGATGGATGCTGTTTAAATTGCTGGAATTCTTGAAAAGGGCTATGACTTGGATTACTATAATTGAGATCAACAATTAAGCCAACAGCGATTCTGTTGTTGTCAAAGTGATAGAGGAATCCACCACCGGACGTTCCACCTTTAAGAGGCCATCCCATGCTATGTACAACATCACCGGGACTATGCTTATCATTATCAACTTCCCACACTTCTTTGAAGCCTATAGCAAAGTGTTGAGGAGTTTTTCCCTCGTCAAGATTAAACTCTTTTATCAATTTCTTACCTAGGTGGCCTCTTGCGCCTTCTGCAAAAATTGTCTGCTTAGCAAGTATGTCCATTCCAGGAGTATAAGTACCTTTTTGATTTCCCTCTTTGTCAATTCCCATATCGCCCGTTGTAATACCAATAACTCTTCCACTTTCATCAGTAAGGTATTTTTGGGCAGGAAAGCCTGGAAAGATATCAACACCAAGCTCCATTGCTTTCTCAGAGATCCATTGACATAACTCACCAAGTGATATTATGTAATTTCCTTTGTTGTGAAGGCTCTTTGGCATTAACCAAGAAGGTATTTTAATACTTTTGTTATTGTTAGTAAGCCAGTATAGATCGTCTTTGGCTACAGGGGTCTTAAGTGTTGGGCAGTCCTTAGCGTCTTCTGGAAATAAATCAAAGAGGGTTTTAGGCTCGAATACTGCTCCAGAAAGTATGTGTGAGCCAATTTCGGCGCCTTTCTCAAGTAGGCATACCGACAGATTGGGATTGAGTTGTTTGAGTTTGCAAGCAGATGCTAGTCCAGATGGACCCCCACCAACAACAACTACATCATATTCAATTGACTCTCTTTCCATTAACTAGCTTCCTAGACTTGATATTCGTTTAATTCTTTTAAAGCGCCAAATAGATCTGTCTGCCATACCAAATCTGCCATTCTAGACATAGGTGCATCAGGATCATTATTAATAACAACGATGACCTGTGAGTCCTTCATGCCTGCAAGATGTTGAATTGCGCCAGATATTCCTACTGCTAAGTATAGCTTTGGCGCTACTACTTTTCCAGTTTGACCAACTTGATAATCGTTAGAGATAAAGCCTGCATCCACGGCAGCTCTTGAAGCGCCAACTGCTGCATCAAGTTTGTCTGCTAATTGCTCAATCAGAGCAAAATTCTCTTTGGATCCAAGTCCGCGACCACCAGAGACAATTCTTGCTGCTGTTGTTAACTCAGGGCGCTCAGATTGAGATTCTTGGAGTGAAATAAAGGTTGAGTTTGACTTTGGTATTGTTGATGACAATACTTCAACTTCAGCTGAACCTCCGTCGCCTGAATGTTCAAACGCAGTTGCTCTAACTGTCATGATAATTGTATCATCTGAAGACTCTACTGTTGCCATAATGTTTCCCGCGTATAAGGGCCTTACAAATGTATTGTTTGACTTAATTTCACACACGTCTGATATTGGCTGAACATCTAGAAGAGCTCCAACGCGCGGTAAAATATTTTTACTGTAAGTTGAAGAGCCTGAAACGAGGTATTTATAACCGCTCATTGCGTCTGCAATTAGCTTGCTCGCTACCTCTACATTGGCATTCTCAAGCGCATCATCAACAATCATTTTGACTGAGTTGATTCCAGCTAACTTAGATACAGATGCTGAGTTTGACGCGTCGTTCGTTAGAACCAGTGCGTCAATGCTATCTGAAAGTTGTGAGGCTGCAGTAATAGCCGCTCTGCTACATGCATTTACTTCTGATCCGTTAAGTTCAATTAATATAAGTGCTGACATTACAGAACTCCCATTTGATTTAATTCTGAAAATAACTCTTCAGCAGAACTGATCTGCTTGGAGGCTCTATCTTTAGTTCCTGACTCCACGACACTGATAACTTTAATGCGCGGGGATGTATCAATTCCAAGGCTATCTAGCTCGATTGTCTCAAGGGGCTTGGATCTGGCCTTCATAATATTGGGGAGTGAAGCATATCTAGGCTCATTAAGCCTTAAGTCTACCGTTACAATTGCTGGGAGATTAAGCTTTCTAGTTTCAATTCCTGAATCAATTTCACGACTAACTTCAACACTACTGGCATCAGAGCTAAGATCGAATTGCGATATAAAAGTACCCAAAGAATAGTCCAAAAGGCCTGATAGGATTTGACCTGTTTGGTTATTATCATTATCAACTGCTTGCTTACCCATTATGATAAGTTCTGCTTCTTCGCGCTTAATAATATTAGCCAAAATTTTACCAACATGTAACGGCTGTAAATCAAGTTCAGATTCAGTTTTAATAAAGATTGCACGATCAACTCCCATTGCAAGAGCTGTTCTAAGAGTATCTACAGTTTTATCAGTACCAATACTAACCGCAATAGTTTCGGTTGCAGCGCCACTTTCTTTTAGAGTTAAGGCCTCTTCAACTGCAATCTCACAAAAAGGATTCATAGCCATCTTTGCATTGGTAAGATCAACTTGTTCAGTTTGCTTGTTAACTCGGGCTTGCGTATAGGGATCAAGGACTCGCTTGATAGGAATAATTATTTTCATAGTTGATTAAATTTCGTTACAAAACTCGCGAATAATACCATATAAATTACCTTTGTCTAGAGCAAGAAAATACAATTTTATTATAACTAAATAGCATAAGGTTCAATGTAAAACATACTCTTCTTTTTTGCTCACCATTTCCATTCATATTTGAGATTACAAGTTATGGCTCAACTAAGCCCGTAAAATACACTCATATTTTTTTTTGATGCCACCAGATGAGTTTTTCAACGCTAGGACTATTACCACAACTTCTTGATGCTATTGAAGCGCAAGGCTACTCTGAAGCTACGCCAATTCAGGAAAAATCTATCCCTATTGTTTTAGAGGGGAAAGACTTAATGGCTGCTGCTCAAACTGGTACAGGAAAGACTGCAGGTTTTACGCTGCCAATATTACAAATCCTTTCAGATGGTAAAAGACCATCATCAAATCACACTCGCACTCTTATATTAACGCCAACCCGAGAGCTTGCTGCACAAATCCTTGAAAGTGTTAAAACTTATGGCCAGAACTTGTCGTTGAGCTCAACAGTAGTTTTTGGAGGCGTTGGTATTGGCCCTCAAATGCAAAAGCTTCGTAAAGGGGTTGACATATTAGTTGCTACTCCTGGAAGACTACTCGACCTTCATTCTCAAAATGCTGTCAATTTTAATGAATTAGAGATATTGGTTTTGGATGAAGCTGATCGTATGCTTGACATGGGGTTTATTCATGATATTAAAAGAATTATTAAATTATTACCAAAAAAACGTCAAACATTAATGTTTTCAGCAACTTTTTCTGAAGACATTCGTAGGCTTGCAAAGGGTCTTGTCCATGAACCAGCTGAGATTTCAGTTACGCCCAGAAACTCTACAGTTGAGGCAATAAAGCACTGGATTTGTCCAGTAGATAAGTCAAGCAAAACCGCACTTTTAACCCATTTAATTAACAAGGGAGAGTGGCAACAAGTTCTCGTATTTAGTAGAACCAAGCATGGCGCTAATAGAATTGCTACTAACCTAGAGAAGAAAAACATCAGTGCAACTGCAATTCATGGAAACAAAAGTCAGGGCGCTAGAACTCGTGCATTAGCTGACTTTAAGGCTGGAAAAGTTAGAGTCCTTGTGGCTACTGATATTGCAGCGCGCGGAATTGATATTGACCAACTCCCGCACGTGATTAATTTTGACTTACCGAGTGTACCAGAGGACTATGTTCATAGAATTGGCCGAACTGGAAGGGCGGGAAGAGGCGGCGAAGCAATTTCTTTGGTCAGTGCAGACGAAGCCAAACAATTATTTGATATTGAGCGCCTCATCCAAAAAGAACTAGAACGTGAGTTAATTGATGATTTTGTGCCAAAACATGATCTTCCAAAGTCGCGCGAACTGCTTCCAGTAAGGTCCAAAAAACCAAAGAAACTAAACAATCAAAAACCCCAAGGAAGAAATAGAAATCGTAATAGAATTAGAAACAAAAATGATTCTCAGGGCAGTGCTGCTAAAAATAGTGATGGCCAAAGAGATGAACAAAAAAAACCAAATAAGGCAAAAAAACGCGTATTTTGGAACAAAAAACCAAGCAGAAAGCCCAAACCTATAAGCTAGGCTACTTAATATTAGTAGGAAACCTCAGTTTTGCTTCTGCTCCTTGCTGAATAAAGCGGTTCTGAAGGGTTACCTCGCCTCCATGAAGCTGCATTATCTTTCGAACAAATCGAAGTCCTAAGCCGTTTCCTCGAACCCCTGTATCTGGCCTAGAGACAGAGAAAAACCGGGTAAATAACTTGCTGAGAACGTGGGGAGGTATTCCTGGACCATCATCAAGAACGATAATTGAAATGGCAGCATTAGTTTCAGAGGCTTTAATAGTAATTGTTCCTGATTTTGGACTAAAGTCTAAAGCATTATTTACAATATTTCCAATTGCTTGCTCTAGTAATATTTTTTCAGCCTTAATTAAAGATTTATTATCGATCTCAAGAACAATATTTAAACCTTTATCTGAGATATTTTTTGAGCGGCTAGGCGCCTTTAAAACGTTATTAACAATCTGCAAAATGTTCAGTGGCTCAATAGCCTTAAGCGTTTCCCGTCTTTCAATTCTTGATAGATCTAGCAATCTGTTAACCAGAAGATCCATATGCTTATTTGAATCCAATATGTTTTCAATAAACCTTTTTCTTTGCTCGTCACTCATTGGCGTGAGTAAGTTTTCAGCAGTAAGTTGAATTCCTGTTATAGGCGTTCTTAATTCATGCGCCAGGGTATCAATATACTGCTCAACATCGTCCTTAAGCTCAACTTCGGCTCGTGCATTTTCAATAGTTTTTGCAAGTTTATTGAATTGATTATTAAGATCAGGAGCAGCCACATCATCACCACTAAAAAGACTGGTGGTATATTTTTCTATGCGCCTAATATTTCTGGAAATCCTGTAACTGCCTAACGCACCAAAAATTAATGAAATTAGAAAAATATAAAAGATAAATTGTAAGAGATAGTTTTGATCTAATAAATCCATTAAAGGTGCTACAACAACTACTGCACCTAGTATTTCACCGTTGTTTCCATAAATTGGATTTGAAGCGTTAAGAAACCTTGACTTGTAAAGGTATTCAACGACAACACCTCTAGCTTTTTTGGGCCCAGGAACATTCTCAATAACAACTCTGGTGATGTCTTGACCGCCACTTAGGGCTGAATCAACTTCATTATGAGCTCTCATGTCCCTGCCGAGTATAAGACCTCTTGAGTCTAATACAAGGAGACCATTCTTATCGGTAACATAAATTGCAAGGTTTTCAAGTTTTTGATTACTGTTGGTATCTATTGTGTTTCTTTGAGAGCGTAAATAGCTAACAATCAAACTTTCAAAGGTTTCTAAATCAATTTCACCATCTTTGTTGTTTTGAGAGGCTACTCTGCTCATTAGGCTTGAAACCTCAACCATGACTGATTTTGCTGATTCAAGCGCAGTTCTGTGAGCAAATACCCAAAGTAAAGTTGAACTTATAATGAAGTAGAGAAGAAAGAGTTTGGTGCCAATGTTTAGCTTAAAGTGTCTCATTCAATTAGGCTATATCCAATTCCTCTATGGGTTTCAATAAAATCGCTGTTTTCGTCAACCTCATGAAGCCTCTTGCGAATAGACTTAATATGAGTATTAATTGTTTTAATGTCAGAGCCATGGGGTCTATCCCAAATAATACTCATTAAAAACTCTCTGGAGTGAACTCTGTTTGGGTTTTTAACAAGATGAGATAAAATTTTAAATTCTGCAGGAGTAAGCGTTAGCTCAATATCATTAAAAACCACTCTTTGCATAGCGTGATTAATACCAAACTTTGAAGTGCCAGTAGTAGTGTTTGATTTTCCAGTTCTTAGCTGAGCACGAACATGAGCAACAACGAGTCTTGGGCTTAATGGTTTAGTTACGTAAGCATTAGCTCCAAGACCTTCAAGGCCAAGTACTTGATCTGACTCGTCATCCCTTGCTGAAATAATAATAACCGGTAAGCTGTATTTTTCACGGACCTTTCTAAGGACATCAAATCCACTCATATCAGGCAAACCAACATCAAGAAGAATTAGGTCAACTTCATTACTATTTATATACTCAAGCGCGTCTTGACCATTGTCAAACCACTTGCAATTAAAAGAGTCTTGCTCGAGGATAAAAGCAATACTCTCGGCAATTGTTTTATCGTCCTCAACTATTAAGATGGTTTGCATTTGTGATAATAATTTCTAATAAAAAAAAGTTATTGTAGTTTAAAACAAAAAAATTGAAAGAAACTTCATAAAGTCTTCATCAAAACTCCATTTATTAAACATTTGAAAGTTTGACGCAATGATTATTATATGCATATTGTTTTTAGTTTATTAGAGCCGTTGCAATTACAACCCCTTTAAATTGCAACTAAACATAATGCTAATAATCTCTTCATTTGTAAATGGATTATACATAAGCATTATGCAAGTCTCTAATAGCTAAAGGCAATATTTACGTATTTTAAGTTTTTTAAAGAACCTCAAAACTTTTGTCATTCTCTCTCCGTTTGGCATAAGAGGTATCAGCTTTAGTTGGCAGGTCTCTCCTTATCGGTCAACTAAAGCATTTTTCTTGGATTAACTATGAATCAAATGCAGAAGCAACTATCTTTAAAGCCATCCTTAGCAAATATTGCTAAATCTTATTGCAAGAGAAATAATATCAATGAAAAGCAACTTTTAAAAGCAATGAAATGGTATCAAAGTGCTATAAGTAACTCTAAGAAAAATAAATAAATCTATTTTTTTAATTAAAATCAACCTAAATTCAAAGGCTATTTCGTAATGTCCATAAATTCTATCAAAAAAGTTTTTCTTGTGTCTCTCTTATTGGCATTTTATTCCACGTCTTATGCATCATTGGAATTAGGCGATAAAGCGCCAAACTTTATTCTTGATGATCAGAATAGTCAAAGCCATCAATTGACTGACTATAAGGGTAAATGGGTAATTCTTTATTTTTATCCTAAAGATGACACACCTGGGTGCACCACTCAGGCTTGTGACTTTAGAGATGCGGTTAAAAGGATTATTGCAAGTAAGTCTGTTGTATTTGGTGTAAGTCTTGATAGTGTCGAATCTCACAAACGTTTTTCTGACAAAAATAATTTACCTTTTTCCCTGCTCTCAGATGAAGAGGGCATAGTTGCAAAATCTTATGACTCTCTTAATAGCTTTATAGGCTTTAAGAGCGCAAAGCGAAATACCTTTATTATTAATCCTGAAGGGTTACTATCTAAAATTTATTTATCAGTAGATCCTAAAACGCACTCACAGATGGTCTTAAACGATCTGTCTATATTGCAAGAATAACTTCAGTTTGATTTATTAAAATGAATTAAAGCTGTTTTAGTTTTCCTTGTCATTTTTTTAATTACAATTTCTCTTTTTAAAGCCTCACTTCTTGATATAGCACTCTCTTGATAGACTAATTCTAATGGCTGTCTTGATCTGGTGTATTTAGCGCCACCTTTAATTTCACCATTGTGCTGTTTAAGACGATTTTCTATATTATTTGTAATTCCGCAATAGAGTGTTTTATCGCCGCATTCAAGAATATAGATAGTCCATATTTTTTCAGTGATATCAATCATTTAAACTTTTTACCATATTTGTGAAAACACTCTGCAAAAATACATTAAAATCCATTTTTTTTGTAAAAAAAGTGTCATGATAAACTGTTTCTTTTTTATCAATGATTTTTTTATCTCCTAATGGAATTGAAATTGTTATGTTGACTATCGTTATGCGCGCTATATGGCCATTATTCCTAGGAATATTATTTATTAGCTTGGGAAATGGCTTACAGGGAACTTTAAGTAGCTGGAGGGCAGATTATGAAGGTTTTTCTGTTCTTACAACCGGCCTAGTAATGTCGGGTTATTTTTTGGGTGCTTTTGCAAGCTCTTTGATATCTCCTGGTCAAATCAAAAAGACTGGCCAAATTCGAACTTACGCCGCTTTTGCTTCAATCGCCTCAACTGCAATTCTAATACAGTTATTATTTATTGAGCCACCTGTCTGGTTTGTTGCTCGGTTTTTGTCAGGTTTTTGTGTTGCTGGAATTATGATAATTGTTGAGGGATGGCTAAACTCAATTTCTTCTAATGAAAATCGTGGGCAACTATTTTCAATTCATATGATGGTTGTTTGGGGTGGCCTTGCAATGGGACAGGGCTTATTTGTGATTGATAGCCCTGCAGGTGTCAATTTATTTCTGCTTGCCTCTATCTTGCTTTCAATCTCCCTAATCCCAATCCTGTTAACTGAAATAAAGGCTCCTGAAGTTGAGATGCAAGAACCCTTAGGTTTTAAGGCATTATGGAAAGCATCGCCTTCAGGGGTTGCAACGATTGGCATCTCTGGGCTTGCTTCTGCAGGCTTCTTTGGTGTTGGAACAATTTACGCAATTCAGTCGGGTTTAAGTATTTCTGAGACCGCACTTTTTATGACTCTATTTATTGGTTTTGGCGCCTTATCACAGTGGCCACTTGGCTGGTTATCTGACAAGATTGATCGCAGAAAGGTAATTCTACTTTGCTGCTCAATAGTTATAGGGGTTTGTGCACTTCTTGTAATGTTTAATTTTTCTAAAACTACTTTTTTAGTTTTAAATGGATTGATTGGTGCAAGCACATTACCGCTCTATTCACTTGGTGTTGCTCAAACTAATGACCGCTTAAAGCCAAGTCAAATGGTTAGTGCTAGTGGAACAATTGTTTTTGTTTTTAGTGTCTTTGCGGCATTAGGACCCTTCACGATGAGTTATTTCCTGAATTTATTTGATAGCATTGGCTTCTTATTGTACTTAAGCCTAGTTCACTTGGTAATTGGGGTAACAGTGTTTATTATGATGTTTATTAATGAAGATGTTGACGAGTCGGATCAATCAGACTTCCAAGTTATGGCGCAAAGACCAAGTATGGTTGCAATGGAGGTGATTGCAGAGGAAGCTATAGAATCTCAATCAGATTCAGAAAGCTAATAAATTCTTGCCTATACGTTTGCAGGGTTGTCTACGTCATGACCTAAGTCTTTCAAATCTTGATAGCGGTCACCTATTCTATGATGCGGTCTACCGCCGATTGAAGCGCCTAGCGCGATGACCAACTCATCATCTGCCGGAGCGTCAGGTATAGCGAGCTGAATTGTCAAGTAATGAGAGCGCCGTCCGGCATCATTTTTATCCATTAAAGGAATCATGATTGGTGCATTTGCACCACCCCTTGTATTGCAAAATGACAAGTAAGATTGAGCTCCAACAGCTTCACGATAATAATTACCAAATCGAAGTGTATGGATAATTGCAGAAGCATGCTCAATTTCACCCTTAAGTCCTACTATGGCTGATTTGCCATATCCCTCTACTTTATCTCCTGAGCCAGCTTCCTTAATAATCATGGCGGTTAATATTTCACCAAGCTCTGGCGCAACATCTAGTATTCCTGGCTTGAGGTCTTCTGTAAATTTACCGGCATTTTGCAGGTCAACCCAAGGATTTTTTATAACAGCAATCGCTGCTATTAAAGTAAGCGGTTTGTCTGCTTTTTTGTTACCTTCAATAAGAGTTTTTTCAACGTGTAATAGCGTTTTCCTAATTTCAACTGGCATTTACTTCTCCTTCAAAGGTATATTTAAACCTCTTTGAAAAACGATAATTAAGGCGCCTTTTTCAGAATAAGAAGAGTGCTGACTACCAGGCTTAAAAGAAACAAATTCACCTTTATTAAAGACTATTCCGTCTGAGTCAATTAGCTCACCTTCCACTATGAAAAACTCCTCAAAGCCCATATGCGTATGCGGAACAGTTTGTGCGCCTGGGTCCATTTTTAAGACATAGCTTCCTTGTCCTGATACTTGGTCATAACTGATGATATGCCAACTCATTTTTGGAACTGGAGAGCCATAACGATCAAATGGTATAAATTTAATGTTATGGACATCAATTGTTTTTCTATCATTCATAAGTTTTTTCTAGACGTTAAATTTAAAATTCAGATTGTAGCCAGTTATCTTTTGCATAGTGGCAATCTTGGTCAACTAAATGTAGGCTAAACGCTTGTCGAGACCGCTCTGATGTATTTGCAGCACTGTAATGAGGAAGCTGACCATGCAAGATGATTAGAGTACCAGCCTTGACCTCAAGCATGTCTAACTCGTTATCAGGAAAAGGACTATCATCTAAAATTTCAAACTCAGTACCTCCACCAGTAGACAATTTAAAGCGTTTTTTAAGTGGAATTGAGTGTCCTCCAGTAATTGCTTGTAAACAGCCATTTTCTTTATTTGCATCCTCAAGGGCTACCCAAAAACCGATACAGCTCATTGGGCTTGTGTATAAGAATGTTGAATCTTGGTGAAGTCCAACCTCCCCACCAATACTAGGCTGCTTAAAGATGTGCATAGATTGTAGCTTTCTAGGTTTTTTGATTCCAAGCTGTAAGCCAATTTCTGGCAAATTAAGCTCATTGATTACTTTTTTATAGACAGGGTCTAATTCATGCTGCGCATGGCCTATCTTATTAATAGATTTTTGTTTGGGAACGGTAAAGTTTCCATTGTCATCGATTGCCTTTTCTTCAAAAAAAAATCGAATTTGATCTCCAGAACTTAAAAAATATTCATCGCTCGTTCTTTCCTGTTCATCAGTTGTAAAAACTGAATGTGAAGAGGGTGGCTGAAAATCATCAATAAGTTTTTCAGCGCGCTTCATTAAAAGCTCTCTTTGCTCTTGATTAATAAAATCTTCTACAACTACATATCCATCTTTATTAAATGCGTTGATTTGGTTAAGTGAAAGCATGGTTTTTTTAAGAAATACAATAATGAATTAAATGCATTATATTAGTATTGAAAAATTATTGGACGTAAGTTTTATAAACTCTATTGGTAATTTTACTAAATATTTCATAAGAAATGGTATTGCAGCATTCTGCAAGCTCATCTACAGGAATATTTTCACCAAAGAGCTCAACTCGGTCTCCAACTTGAGGATTTAAAGTATTACTTAAATCTATGGTCATCATGTCCATCGAAACTCTTCCTGCTACCGAGCATCTCAAGCCATTAATGAACACAGGAGTTCCATCTTTAGCACTTCGGGGATAGCCATCTGCATACCCAATAGCCACAACACCTATTAGTGTATCTTTCTTGCAAATAAAACGCTCGCCATAGCCAATTGATTGACCTGCTTTAAAGCTTTTTATTGAAATCAATGAAGAAGATAGAGTCATTACAGGAGCTAACTTTTTTTGATGTAATGTATCTTTAAATGGAGAGGAGCCATAAAGCATAATACCTGGGCGCGTGTAATCTTTATGAGTTGATTCCCAAGCCAAAATAGCAGCCGAGTTAGCTAAAGATAATGAATAATTATGATTACCACTAGCATTTTTAAAATCAATAACTTGCTCTGAAGTCGACTTACTCTCTAGGTTGTCAGCACTAGAAAAATGTGTCATCAGGGTTATCTTACTAATGTTATTACTTTCTTCTAAAGATCTAATAGCCTCCTTAAATTGAGCATCTTGAAAGCCAAGCCTTCCCATTCCAGAGTCGTGCTTAATAAAAACATCAATCTTTTTATTTATTGTGGCCTTAAGAATCCACTCAAGTTGAAGTGGGCTGCATACTGTTATAGTTAAGTTATTTTTAATTGCTAAGGTAAGCTCCGATAACTCAAAAATACCTTCCATCAGCAAAACTGGAGTTTTGCTTAATCCAGAAGCCCTTAATTCAATAGCTTCTTCAATGCACGCAACGCCAAAAAAATCAGCACAATCTTCTAGATATTTTGCAACCTTAACAGCACCATGACCATAGGCGTTAGCCTTAACAACTGCAATTGCATAGGAGTTAACAGATAAGGATTTAGCGTAAAGATAGTTTTGTTTAATTGCGCTAAGATTTATTACTGCAGTACAGTTTCTAGCCATAATTTAAATTCGTCTTATTAGAGTACTTGTAGCGACTCATATCAATTCCTTCTAATGATATTTCAGGCTCATTGCCCGAAACTATGCTTGCTAATAGTTTGCCAGAGCCTAGAGACATTGTCCATCCTAGAGTTCCATGCCCAGTATTTAAATATAAATTTGAGTAAGGTGTTGCACCAATGATAGGAGTTGAGTCAGGAGTGCTAGGCCTAAAGCCTGTCCAAAAGTTAATATCATTAGTTTCTTTTGCCGCATGAGGGAAAAGATTATTGAGGCCTTTTTTTAAAGAATGAAGTGACTTTTCCCTGAGACTTGAATTATAGTCTGTCAAATGCGCAATTCCAGCAACTCTTATAGTATTTCCCAGTCTGGTAATACCAACTTTATTCTTATCATCCATTATCGTTGACTGGGGGGCATCTAGATCATTTAATACTGGAAGGGTAATGGAGTACCCTTTAACTGGATAAACAGGAATATTAATGCCCACACTGGAGAGAATTTTAGGTGAGTGACTGCCAAGAGAAACTGAATAACTATCTGCGGTTAGTTCGCCATGATTTGTTTTAACCGAAGAAACTTTATTATTATTAATATGAATAGATTCAATATGAGTATCAAACTCAAATTTAACGCCCATCTTTAGACATTTTTTATACAATTCACTTGTAAATAAATAACAGTTTCCTGTGTAATCATTGATGAATCGAAGGCCGCCATAAAGTTTATTTCTAATATATTGAAGTCCGGGCTCAGCCTCTACGCAGCCTTGTGCATCAAGCACTTCATATTTAATATTAAATTTCTTTAGGATGGCCATATCTTGTTTTGCTTTTTCAAGATCCTTAGGACTCCAAAATAACTGAAGTGATCCTTGTTTTCTTTGCTCATAGTTAATATCAAATTCACTCTCTAAATCGATTAAAGTTTTTTGAGAATAGTTTGCAATTCTAAGCATGCGGCTTTTATTAATTTCATAGCTATTAGAGTTGCAATTTTTATACGTCCGATACATAAACTTAATCGTTTCAAGGCTAACGTTTGGATTAACAACCAATGGTGATGTTCCGCCAAGTGTCCACTTAATCAAACTCAGTGGTAAGCTTGGTGTTGCCCAAGGTGATGAAAATGCATACGATAGCTGACCTGCATTAGCATGACTTGTTTCCATAGCCACACTCTTTTGCCTATCGACAACAGTTACATTATGTCCCTGCTTAGCAAGGAAATAAGCTGAAGTTGTGCCAATAATTCCGGCACCTAAAACTAGCACATTCATTGATTAAAAAAATAAATATAAAAGGTAATTTTACCACTGAGAAATATCAATGATTTACTCAAGAATTGAACTTAATTTCAAATAATAAAACTGTATAAAAAACATACTATAATCTTTTAAAAAAAAAGAATAATTTAGTTTGGATATTACTAAATAAAGTGGTTAAAATTAACGTTTTAAGATTCCTTTTATGGAGCTATTATGTTTGATAAAAACCTAACATTAAATGATGTTGATCCAGAGATTGCAAATGCAATAAATGCTGAAAATGCAAGACAGGAAGCGCACATTGAATTAATCGCATCTGAAAACTATACTTCGCCGAATGTCATGTTTGCACAGGGCTGTCAAATGACCAATAAATATGCTGAGGGTTATCCTGGTAAGCGATATTACGGCGGCTGTGAGCACGTTGATGTTGCTGAAACATTAGCTATAAGTAGAGCAAAAGAATTGTTTGGAGCTGCCTATGCAAATGTGCAGCCACATTCTGGCTCAACTGCAAATGCTGCAGTCTTTCAAGCGCTTTTAGTTCCAGGCGATACTATATTGGGAATGAGTCTAGCGCATGGTGGCCACTTAACGCATGGCGCTGCGCCTTCTTTTTCAGGTAAAAATTTTAATGCTATTCAATATGGCCTAGATGAGTCTACTGGTGAGATTGATTACGACCAAGTTGAGCGTTTAGCGTTAGAGCATAAACCAAAAATGGTAATTGCTGGCTTTTCAGCATACTCAAGGATTGTTGATTGGGCTCGCTTTAGAGAAATCGCTGACATGGTAGGAGCATACCTACTTGTTGATATGGCCCATGTTGCGGGTTTAGTGGCAACGGGTGACTATCCTTCTCCTGTTGAATTTGCTGATGTGTGCACTACAACGACTCATAAAACTTTGAGAGGTCCACGTGGAGGCTTAATTGTTGCTAGAGCAAATCCAGAAATTGAAAAAAAACTCAATTCTGCTATATTCCCAGGAATACAGGGTGGGCCTTTAATGCATATCATTGCAGCTAAAGCGATTGCCTTTAAAGAGGCTATGAGTGATGACTTTAAAGCGTATCAAAAACAAGTCGTTATTAATGCTAGAGCCATGGCAAGCGTTTTCCTTGAAAGAGGCTATGACGTAGTTTCAGGCGGCACCGATAATCATGTTTTCTTAGTAAGTTTTATTGAGCAAGGACTAACAGGAAAAGCTGTTAATAATGCTCTAGGAGAAGCACACATTACAGTAAATATGAACTCCGTTCCAAATGACCCTCAATCACCTTTTGTAACCAGTGGAATACGTGTTGGAACTCCTGCGGGAACAACAAGAGGTTTTGGTGAATCTGAGTGCAAAGACATCACCAACTGGATTTGTGACATTTGTGATGATTTAGAAAATCAATCTGTAATTGATGAAGTAAGAGCAAAGGTTGAAGAGCTTTGTTCTAGATTTCCAGTTTATAAGTAACCGCTATGAGATGTCCTTTTTGTCAATCCGATGACACCAAGGTCCTAGATACTAGATTACTTGATGACGGCTCCCAAGTCCGCCGAAGAAGGGAATGTATCGCTTGTGGGGAAAGACACTCTACTCGTGAAACTGTTGATTTAAACCTACCAAGACTCATTAAAAGTGATGAATCAAGGCAATCATTTAATGAAGACAAACTTCGCTCTGGTTTACTAAAAGCTCTTGAAAAACGACCAGTTGAAACTTCAAAAATTGAAACTGCAATTCAAAAAATTCAACGGAAATTAATGGCACAAAATGACAGAGAGGTTCCTTCGTCAATGCTTGGAGAGTGGGTAATGGAAGAACTGAGAGCGCTCGATGAAGTTGCATACATAAGATTTGCTTCGGTTTATCGTCAATTCCAAGATATTGAAGCTTTTAAAAGTGAAATTGATAAATTAATGAACAAATAACCCTAGGATGGCAAAAACTAAAATTGAGTTTGTTTGCAGAGAATGTGGATCCTCACACCATCAATGGGCAGGTCAATGCCTGGATTGTAAAGAATGGAACACGCTTGAAGAGGTAGTAATATCTCAGGCAACCTCCTCTAAACCTGAAAGCCTCAAAGATCTTCCTTCATCTAAGGTACAAAACCTATCTGAAATTAAATCACAAAACAGTAACCGTCTCTCAACAGGCCTCAGTGAACTTGATCGCACACTCGGCGGTGGATTAGTAGATGGTTCAGTAGTTCTTATTGGCGGTGACCCTGGCATTGGTAAGTCAACTTTGATTTTGCAGGCAATAGCAGCAATTAATGCGTCAAGTACAACTTTGTATGTCAGCGGTGAAGAGTCTGCTGAACAGGTGAGTGACAGAGCGATTAGACTTGGTATTAAGGAAGATATACTCTTTATAGGCGAAACCCATCTAGAGAAAATAATAAAAATTTCAAAAGACACAAGACCTAAAGTTATTGTTATTGACTCCATTCAAACTATGGTTACCGACCTTTCTAATTCAGCGCCAGGCTCTGTCACACAGGTCAGAGACTGCGCTGCTCAACTTACTCAATACGCCAAACAAACTAACACAATACTTTTGATGATTGGTCATGTTACAAAGGGTGGGGCACTTGCAGGTCCAAGAATCTTAGAGCACATGGTTGATGCAGTTTTATATTTTGAGGGGGATGCTGGTGGTCGTTATAGAATAATCAGAGCAGTAAAGAATAGATTTGGTGCTGTAAATGAGATCAGTGTCTTTGCAATGGGTGAGAAGGGACTTCAACAAGTTAGCAATCCATCTTCAATTTTTCTATCGAACCAAGAAAATCCTTCTTCTGGCTCAATGGTAATGGTTACAAGAGAGGCTACAAGACCTTTGCTTGTTGAGATACAGGCGCTAGTGGACCAAGCTAATGGAACCCCAAAAAGAGTTAGCGTAGGGCTTGATCAAAATAGATTATCACTCCAATTGGCAATTCTTCACAAACACTCTGGAATTGCAACATTTGATCAGGATGTCTTTATTAATGTAGTTGGTGGTATCAAGGTTAGTGAAACTGCTTCTGATCTTGTTGTGATGCTTGCAATCGTTTCAAGTTTAAGAGATAAAGTGATTCCAAGTAAATGGATTGCTTTCGGAGAGGTTGGCCTTACTGGTGAGGTTCGCCCAGTCTATAATTCAATGGAAAGGTTATCAGAAGCTCAAAAGCAGGGTTTTGAAGTTGCAATTATTCCAAAAGGTAATGCACCTAAAAAACCGATAAAAGGAATGAAGGTTGTAACAGCAGGGTATCTATATCAAGCAATCCAGTACTTGCTAGAAAACAGCTAGTCTTTTTATAGATCTATACCTTTTTGAGCTCTAATATTAGCTCTAAAAGCGTGTTTTATATCTTTTACTTCACTAACAGTGTCTGAGACCTCAATAATGCCCTCACTGGCTGTTCTTCCCGTAATTACTACGTGCTGACCCTCTGGCCTATTACTAAGGGCTTTGAGGATTGATGTTTCGTCAAGATACTTATAATTAATCATGTAGGTAATTTCATCAAGAACCACAAGATTAATTTCTGGATCAGCTAGAAACTTTTCAGCTTCTAACCACGTTTCATTCGCTAACTTTTTATCAAGTTCTTGATCTTGAGTATTCCAAGTAAAACCGCTCTCCATGAGCGCAGAAACAACATTGGGGTTACTATCTAGAAAAAGATCTTCTCCAGTTTGCTGTTCGCCCTTTAAAAAGCGCACGAGAGCTACCTTCATTTCATATCCAAGCGCTCTACAAATCATCCCCATAGCAGATGATGATTTGCCTTTACCGTTTCCAGTCAAAAGAACAATGATTCCTTTATCGATGTTTGCCTCTTCGATTCTGGAATCAATATGTTCTTTCTTGCGCTGCATACGCTTTTTATAAGAATTTTCCATTATTATTTTCTATTTCTTCTAACTAAGTTGCTCAGTATATCTAATTATATACTGAGCACCTAATACCTTAGAATGTGTAAGTTAGACCAAGTGTAGAAGTTTTACCAAGAGTGTTATAACCCCTAGCCATCTCGTAGTCTTTATCTAGTGTGTTATTTCTATTAAGATAAACCGTTAAGTCTTCTGTAAAGTCATAACTTGTAGTTAAATTAAGAAGCCCGTAGCCTCCTAATTTGTTTGTCTCAGTATCTCCGTCCCATGCACTTGATTTTGCTTTCCAATTAATATTACGCTTCCATTTTCCTGATGTCTTAGAAAGGTTTAATGAAATTGAGCGATTAGGTCTTCTTCCTTTTTGCTTATTAGTTGATGCTGTAATAGCTTTATTAAAATCGACACTTGAATTCAAATCCCAACCTAATAATTCAGTTCCAATAGATAATTCAGCTCCTTGGATATTTACAGCTCCATCATTCTTGTAGTAAGCTGGACTTGCAGTGACATAAGCAAAGGCATCAGTAACTTTACTTTTATAAAGCTTTAGATCAACATTGCCCCATTTATAATCTCCAGTTAACCCAACCTCAAGATTTTTTGATTGCTCTGGCTTAAGAGATGTTTTTCCAGCAACAATGTTTAAATTATTTTTGTAATGATTTGCAATGTTAGTAGCAGATCCATAAGAGCCATTAATTCTCAATGTTGCCGATAGATCTTTAGCCCAGTTAAAGTTATAAGTTGAATGGGTACTAAACTTATCATGATCAATTATTCTAACACCTATTGACAATTCATTATCAAGAATCAAGCCTTGCCATTGTGAAAAAACATCTGTATGTTTAATTTGTTTCTTATTTCCAACATCTTTATCAACTGAATTCATAAATCCAACAGATAGTTTGCTGGAGTCAAAATCAAACTCATTAATGACTGACATAGTATTTAGTTCATATTTACTTCCATGACGCATAATATTTTGATCATTTATATCAACTCTTGTTTGAAATCTATCACTAAATTTTTGAGTTATACCCAGGCCAATTTGTCTTAAATCATTTTGATAGTTATTAGCTCCATAAGTTTTGTCGTACATAATGTTTGCTTTTGAATCAATCATATTTAGGTTTATTGAAGTATTTTCAGATATTTCAGTACCTAAGTTTAATCCATATGTTTGTCTATCACTTGGGTCTAAATCATCATCACCATTAGCAGTTCCACTAGTGGCATCAATACCATCTGTAATAAAATCAGTAAAAGTAAAATCTACATAACTAGTCTCGCCTTTGAAGTAAGAGTTAATGCTCGACTGTTTTGTTTCATTTGAACCATATGAAGAATCAATAGTGGTTCTAGTAAATGTGTTTGCATCTTTATCAGTAAAGATATTAATTACCCCACCAATTGCGCCAGGACCATAAAGAGAGGAAAAAGGTCCTTTTGTAATCTCAATCCTGCTAATTTGATTGAGAGGAATCATTTTAAAATTGGGCTGACCTCCCGTAATTGTTACTTTTTGACCATCAATTAAAAGCAAAGTGTGTGAGGCTTCATTTCCTCTTAATCTTACAGCCGCTAGGTTTCCTGTTCCACCTTCAAAAGTAATTGATGGAATACTCTCTAATAATTCAACAAAAGTTGACGCACCAGTTTTTTTAATATCAGATTTATCAAGTTTTATAGAAGTTGCAATTGAACCAATTACAGGTGTTGTGGTTCTATATTCGTTATTCAATGATATTTTAATTGGCCCAATAACGGCATTTGCTGAATTTGTGAATAGTATTGCTGACATAGAAGCAGCAAAAATTAGCTTTTTAGTAAACATTATGACCCCTTGTTTATAAATAAAAAGAGGGATTTAGAGAAAAGAATTACAAGATATGTAATCCATTAACTCACCACCCATCGTAGCTTTTAGTAAAACTAAACTTGCTATGTATCGGACTTATCTTTATCAGAAATACCGTTGCGAGGGCAGTGTTGGATTTAAACCAACTTCCATATTGCAAATTATTTTGTGAATTATATCGAATTTTTATAAAACTTCAATAACTTTTTTTGTCTTACCTTTTTATTATCTTATTACTTAATAAAAACAATACTTTGAAGTCCGAATAGTCTTAGGTAAAATACCCCCTAAAGAATATCTTTTAACTTGTATTATGAAAAGCGATTCACTTGAAAATTTAAGAAATGATATCGACGATCTGGATCAAAAGATTCAGCTTCTAATATCTCAGCGTGCGGACTTAGCCGCTAAGGTCGCACTCGTCAAGCAGGAGTCGAACGCACAAACAGCTTTTTATAGGCCTGAGCGTGAGGCAGAGGTTTTAAGTAAAGTAATTCAAAGAAACAAAAGTCTTCTTAAAGATAAGGATATTGCCCTTATTTTTAGAGAGATTATGTCAGCCTGCTTGGCGCTTGAACAACCCCTAAAGATTGCCTTTCTAGGTCCTGAGGGAACGTTTACTCAAGAAGCAGCACTTAAGCATTTTGGCCATGGAGTTTCTCCGCTGGACTGCGGTACGGTTGATGAAATTTTTCATCAAGTTGAGACGGATAATGCGCAGTATGGTGTTGTGCCAATTGAAAACTCCTCAAATGGAGTTATTGGTACGTCTCTTGATATGCTCTATAGTCATGATTTAAATATTTGTGGTGAAGTAGAAATTGCAGTTGCGCATCACTTAATGATGCAAGATCAGTCTCAAGAAATTAAAATTATTTACGCTCATCAACAAGCACTTGATCAGTGTCATCGATGGCTCTCTAATCACTATCCTCATACTGAGTTAAGGCCTGTTGCCTCAAATGCATTAGGCGCAAGAATGGTAAAGGATGAGCCAAATGCTGCGGCAATTGCATCTAAGGTTGCTCTTAATATTTATGGCCTTGAAAGAGTTGCTAAAAATATAGAGGACAATGCTGGCAACGTAACTCGCTTTATTGTTATTGGTAAAGATGAAGTTCCAGCTGGCGTTAACGATAAAACTTCACTCCTAGTTGTCACAAAGCATGAGTCAGGGGCTTTATTTGACTTATTGGAGCCATTTAAAGCCAATAACATTAATATGCTTCAACTTGCAAGGCATCCTATACCAGGAGTAAAGTGGGAATATTTATTCTTCATTGATATAGAAGGGCATCAGAGCGAAAAAAATGTTCAAAAAGCTATTCAAGAGGTCAAATCACGCGTCTCTAAATTAGATATTTTAGGCTCTTATCCTGTAGCAGTTTTATGAATGCCTGTGAGTCAATCCTTGGGTTGAGTCCATACCAAGGTGGAAAGCCTATAGATGAGCTTGCTCGAGAATTAGGACTTAAAAATATTACAAAACTTGCTTCTAATGAAAACCCATTAGGTGTTAGTGCAGCAGTTAAAGAAGCAGTTTTTAACTCTTTATCAAGCATTAATCGCTATCCTGATGGAAACTGCTTTGAGCTAAAAAAAGCTATCGCTGAAAAGCTTTCAGTAATGCCAGACATGATTTCATTAGGAAATGGTTCAAATGAGCTGTTAGAGCTCATTGCAAGAGTATTTGTATCCAAAAAAACTGATGAGGTGATTTTCTCTCAGTATGCTTTTGTTGTTTATCCACTGGTCACTCAGGCCTTGGGAGCCACTGCAAAAGTTTCTCCAGCTAAGAATTATGGCCATGACTTAAATTCAATGTTAAGTTTAATAAGTGAAAATACAAAACTTATTTTCGTTGCAAATCCAAATAACCCTACGGGCACTCTTTTAAGTGATGATGAGCTTTATACCTTCTTACAAAAGGTCCCTAATGATGTTCCAGTGGTATTGGATCAGGCATATTTTGAGTACTTAAATGTTGACGATCTTGCAATTGACTGGCTTAAGGAATTTGATAACTTAATCATTACGCGCTCCTTTTCTAAGGCTTATGGCTTAGCGGGTCTGCGGGTTGGTTACTCTGTGTGTAGTCCATTAATTGCAGATTTCATAAATCGCGTAAGAGAGCCTTTTAATGTTAACTATACTGCTCAAGTTGCCGCCATTGCAGCGCTTTCAGATGATAAGCATTTAAATGCCTCAGTAGAAATAAACAGTAATGGTTATGAGCAGCTAACGAGTGGATTTGAATCTTTAAAACTTAACTACATTCCATCTCATGCTAACTTTATTGCTGTTGAATTTAATAATGCCATGAATACCTACAATGACCTCCTTGAAGAAGGCGTTATTGTGCGCCCAGTTGAAATGAAAGGGTATCTAAGAATTTCAATTGGAACCTCAAATGAAAACGATCACCTTCTTAGTGCATTAAAAAAAGTTTTATGATTAATAAAATTACAATAATTGGAGTTGGATTAATTGGAGGCTCTTTAGCGAAAGCGATAAAAGAGAATAATTTAGCAAAAGTAGTCTTTGGCTTTGGGAGAGACTTAAATCGCTTAGAAGAAGCTAAAAAGGCAAACGTTATTGACCAATTTTCAATCAACTTAAAAGATGCGATAAATGATTCAGATATAGTAATTATCGCTACTCCCGTAGGTTCTTTTAAAGAGATTCTAAGTGAAATAAAACCTTTTCTAACTAGCAAAATAGTAATTTCTGATGTTGGTAGTACTAAAACTAATATTGCCTCTATAGTTAGCCAGACGTTAGGAGATTATTCAAATTGCTTTATTCCAGCACACCCAATTGCAGGTAAGGAAAAAAGTGGTTTTGAAGCAAGTGAATCCAATTTATTTAATAATAGGAAAGTTATTATTACGCCTCTTGAGACTAGCAGCCCAGATTCAATAAATCTCATTCAGAAGATGTGGGAGGGTACTGGTGCAGATGTTGATTTTATGAGTCCTGAATCTCATGATGAACTGCTTGGAATGACCTCACACTTACCCCATATGCTTGCTTTCTCTCTTGTTAATTATCTAATTAGTAAAAATCCTAGCGCATCAATATATGCTGCAGGTGGCTTTAAAGACTTTTCTAGGATAGCCTCGGGTGATGCTGTTATGTGGAGAGATATCTGCATTCAAAACAAAGATCAAATTATTGACCACATCAGAGGCTACCAAAAAACATTGAACTCCCTTGTTGATGCGATTGAAAATGAAAATAGCGATGAATTAGATTTGTTGTTTACTAGTGCTAAAAAGACTCGTGATTCATGGGTAGGGTAATTTAACCAATGGCAAGCTTTGTAACCTCAAAATGCACGCCACTAAAGGGGTCTATTAAAGTCCCCGGTGATAAATCAATATCTCACAGATCTATAATGCTTGGGTCGATTGCAACTGGAATAACTAAGGTATCTGGATTTCTTCAGGGAGAAGACAGCCTAGCAACTTTAAACTCTTTTAAGGAAATGGGCGTTCAGATTGATAGACAAGGGTCAAATGTAATTATTAATGGTGTTGGAATGCACGGACTAAAAGAACCCACAAAACCATTGAATTTAGGAAATTCTGGAACGTCTATTCGCTTAATGTCTGGACTTCTAAGTGCTCAAGACTTTGATTCTGAGCTTTGCGGCGATGAATCCCTTTCTAAGAGGCCAATGGCTAGAGTTATCGAGCCACTATCTAGAATGGGGGCAGATATTTCTGGTCCTGATTCAAGGCCACCTCTGATAATTAAAGGTGGTAAAAAATTATCCTCTCTAAAGTACACACTGCCAGTTGCCTCAGCTCAGATTAAATCATGCCTACTATTAGCAGGCCTTTATGCAGATGGTAAAACTCATGTTATTGAAAATGGTATATCCAGAGACCATACTGAAAGAATGCTTCGAGGCTTTGGCTATAAGGTTAATACATCACCTGGTGAAGTCTCAATACTTGGTGGAGGGAGCCTAAAGGCTTGTAATATTGAAGTTCCTAGTGACATATCGTCCTCTGCTTTTTTCATGGTAGCGGCAAGTATCGCAAAAGAGGCAGACATTACTTTATTGGCTGTAAATGTCAATCCAACTCGAACTGGAGTAATTAATATTCTTCAATTAATGGGTGCTAATATTGAGCTTATCAATGAGCGATTGGAGGCTGGTGAACTAATTGCAGACATAAGAGTTTGTTCATCAAAACTTAAAGGAATTAAAATCCCAGAACGCTTAGTCCCTTTGGCAATTGATGAGTTCCCAGCTATATTTATTGCAGCAAGCTGCGCCAAGGGAGAAACTGTCTTAACGGGCGCCAAAGAGCTAAGAGTTAAAGAATCTGATCGCATTCAAGTAATGGCTGATGGGCTTTCATCATTAGGTATTGAGAATGAAGTTCTTAATGATGGTATTAAAATTGTTGGCGGCGAATTTAAAGAGCAATTAGCACCAATCAAATCTCATCATGATCACCGCATCTCCATGTCATTTGCTGTTGCGTCTGTTAGATCTAGTTTTGAAATTAATATTGATGGGGTTGACAACGTAAAGACGTCATTCCCCAACTTTGTAGAGTTAGCGAACTCAATTGGCATGAATATCACTGAAACTAGTTAGGTTTAATGCTTAGTAGTAATTTAAGTATGTCATCCAACACCTTGTTATAATACTCTTTTTGAAAAATACACTAATCTATGACTATTAATAATGCAGAACCGTTCTTTGCATGGGACGTACTATCTTGGCTTTTCGTGGCAATGGCTCTTGCAATTGTTATAGTTTTAATAGACCTTCTCCTATCTAAGAAAAATAACCAAATCAATACTGAGACTTCTGAAAAAACATCAAAAATTGGCAGTTTTTTTTATTTTTTAGTATTTCTTAAATTTTCAAAATCTGAAAAGTATAGTCACAGACCAAAAGTTGTTCAGTGGTCAATAGAGATGTTTCCAGTATTGTTGCTGGTTTTGGTGTTTAGAGGCTTTATATTTGAACCTTTTCGTGTCCCATCAAACTCAATGATGCCGACACTTTTAACGGGAGATTTTATTATAGTAAATAAGTTTGATTATGGCCTTAGACTGCCAATATCAAACACAAAACTTGTGGAGTTTTCAAGCCCTAATAGGGGAGATGTAATTGTATTTAGGTACCCAAATTATGAAAAAACGCCTGGTTACTCTGGGGTAGATTTTATTAAGCGCATTGTCGCACTTCCAGGTGATGTAATTTCTTATAAAAAAGATCAGTTAATAGTTAATGGAAAATCAGTTGAAGTTAAAAAAATAGGCCCTTATGTTGGTGTGGATTCAGGAAAATCAATGAATAATTACAGACTAACCCGTGAAATTTTTGACTCTTCTGGTCATGACATACTTCTTAATCCAAAAGGTCATTCAAAAGAACTGGTGGAAATTACAATTCCCCAAGGTCATTACTTTGTAATGGGTGATAACAGGTCTCACAGTAGCGATTCTAGATTTTGGGGCTTTGTTCCAGAAGATTATATAATTGGAAGGGCTATTGGAATATGGATGCATTGGGATTGGAATTTTAATACAATGCAGTTTAGTCGAATTGGTGGCTTTGATTAAAAAAAAAGCTTACTATGGAAAAAATACTACAGATCATTTAAGCTTTAAAGAAATTCTGGACTTTTCAAGCAAGTAACCCTTCAAAAAAATAGCCTTCCATAAGTTTCTTTATGAAAGGCTATTAGTTGCTATTTCTTATAGATTTTTAGTGCCTTTAAGACATTCATTGCCTCGTGCACAAAGTAGTCTTCCTTTAGAAGATCAACATACTCTTCATCCCTTAAATCACTAATATTATCTTGTGACTTAATGATTTCTTCAGTAGATAGATCAGAAGGTGCTACTGGAGCTTCAACCTCTTCAGCAGAGAGAGAATTCTTAAGATCTTTTTCTTGCTGGCTAAGGTCTATTGAATCTTCATCTTCATCTTTTTTAAGAGAGATGTTTTCTAGTTCAATATCAGGCGTTATTCCTTTTCCCTGAATAGATCTACCAGAAGGCGTAAAGTATCTTGCAGTTGTAAGCTTTAATCCAAAGCCATCCTGTAAATTAAGCACAGACTGGACAGAACCTTTACCAAAAGACTCTTCACCCATAATCAAAGCCCTCTTATGGTCCTGAAGTGCCCCTGCAACAATCTCAGAAGCAGAAGCAGACCCTCTGTTCATTAATACAACAATAGGAGCACCGTTAAGAATATCACCAGGCTTTGTTGGGAATGAACTATTAGAGTATGAAGTTCTGCCTTCGGTATAAACCACAATACCAGGCTCATCGATAAACAGATTAGATATATCAATTGAAGAATCCAAAAGCCCACCTGGATTATTCCTTAAATCAATAATTAAAGAATCAAGCTCACCTTCATTCTTTTCTACTAAATCTGCAACAATTTTTTTCACTAGCGCAGCAGTTGGTCTTTGAAATTGAGCAATTCTTAGGTAACCAATACCTTCATCCAGTAAAAGTCCTTTTGCCGAGGTGATTGTGATAATTTCACGCGTTATTTCAACTACAAATGGAGCTATATCAGGCCTTCCAATTGTAAGTTTAATAGTGGTTCCTGGAGCGCCTCTCATAAGCTTGACACCTTCTGCAAGATTAATTTGACTTACGTTTTGATCACCAATTTGTAGAATAATATCTCCAGCCTTAAGGCCTGCTCTGTATGCTGGTGTATCATCAATTGGAGACACGACTTCTATATATTCACCTTTTGTTCCAATGACAATACCAAGACCACCAAATGCACCTCTTGTACTTTCACTTAAATCAGACTGACCAGTTGGCTCAAGAAAACTAGAGTGAGGATCTAAACCCTCAACTAAACCTCTTATCGCATTATTAAACAATGTTTCATCATCAATATCATCAACATACATTAGCTTGATTTGAGAGAAAACAGTCGTAAAGGTATTTAAACCCTCAAAGAAAGATGGGGAGTCAAGAGGGGAGTAGTCTTCTTCATCAGCTAAAGAACCGCTTGTAGCTCCAAAAAAGAGAAAAGCAGTGAGAATAGTTGATTTAATTAAGGCCTTAGCATTTGTCATAATAAAATTAGTTAGTATTAAAAGAGAGTTAGTAAATTAATTTTAAAGAATTGTACTTGTGTTTTATAAAGTTTAAATGAAGAAAACATGTAGTTTTAAGAAACTCTATCTCTCAAAAGATTTAATTGTACTTCTAACGTTATCAATAAATTTTTTAAAAGTTAACAATAGTTTTTTCATATTAGTCACACCAGCTTGATTTTTTACCACCAGTGTACTTATAAGCTAGTTTATTTTCAAGTAGCTCCTGTGCTAGGGTCAAATAGCACTATCATTAGAAAAAATCCTACAATAACATACAAAGCAGGGATAAAAAATATCCCACTATAACTCCTTTTGTTTCTCCTTTTGTATCTTCTTTTCTAAACTTAGTTTTTCTTTAGCACTCATAACATAGGCTGCTCCTGCTAATAAAACGATAGCACCTGCTTCTGCTATTAATACCCAAGGGTCAGCATCTTTACTGTGTAATATAATCAATCTACACAATGCCGTCATTGCAATAATAATTGGTAGTGTTACTGGAATTCTATTACTAATATAATAAGCACCAACCATACCTACAATTTCTGTATAAATGAATAGCAAAAATAAGTCTGCTAGTTCAATATTTTGTAGTAACCACATACCCCATACTTCGTTGGCAGCGGCTACAACAGTTAATACACCTATGCCACCAAGCATTAGTTTTTCTGTAACTGTTGTAGTCCAATGTAGCCTTGCGTTTATGCTTTTCATCGAGCGTAAAGTCACCTGTAACTTATTTTTCATTATGTTCTATTACCTCTAAAATTATTATCATTAGAAAAAAGTAAATGACTCCGTCCGAGTGAGACGCCAACAACAATTGCGATTAGTTTCTTTTCCTTAACTACCATTCTAATTAATGGAGGAAGGCGATAAATGAAGTTTAGAAGTTAATTAGAGAAAGATATGGTGAAGATTATCTAGTTACACCAGCTTGATTTTTTACCACCAGTGTACTTGTAAGCAAATTCATTATCAAGCAGCTTCTGTTCTAGGCTAACCCCATCAATCATCACATCAGCAACCACTCTAAAGTACTTTCCTCTCTGAAGTTTGGTTAACTTAATCTCTTTGGCATTAACTAGCATATTTCTTACAAAATCGCGTGCTTTAATGGCTAAATCCTTCTCATATTGGCACTTTCCTCGTATCTCAGGGGTATCTACTCCATTAAGCCTAATGGGTATGTTTTTGCCTACTATTGGAGGTAGAGAATCTATATCAACTCTGAAGGTGTCACCATCATAGACACTAATTACTCTTGAGACTATTACTGTGCCGTATTCAGGCGCTGCTTGTACTGACAAAACTCCAAGAAAAAGAGTGAGGTATAGGAGTAGTTTTTTCATAATTGGATTGTATATCAACTTAGACTAAAGTCCAAACTTCGTTTGATTTGAGAGGGAGGAACTATTAATACTTAGCCGATAGCAATGAGCCTCCCCCCGTACCTTTAAAGTCCAAATTCTGTTTCATCTGAGAGGGAAGGTTAAAAAATTAAGGCCTTATATAGGGCCTCATCTTATTCTAGTTCTCTACGACTATCTTATTTCTATCCAACAATTAAAAAGATTACTTTTAACTAGTTCCACTCCCAAATATCCCAAGTGGCATTTCCCTCTGCATCAACATCAAAATGGTAAACACAACAAACACCATTAAGACTTGAAAGTGATGGTGCAGATGCTTGAAAATAACACGCCCCTCTAAAGTTTGAACCACCGTCATCTGTAAAAGTACCCATTCCTGTTGCCCTAAATGTGGCTACTCCATCCTGTGTCATTATTACACCTTGATTAGGGCACTCGCCATAAAGTGTGCCATCTGCTCTCATACTGGAATTATAAGTTGCCATACTTTGGACTTCTGCTCCGGCAAGTGTTCCAACACCTTCTGTAGAAGTACTGAACTTAGGCAATGAACCTTCAGCTGACAACACTTTATTTGTTGCAGGTCCAGAAATTGAACCAATCTTTTTTCCTAACATATCATTTTCTCCTTTGATTTTGATAATATTTATTAATGCCTTAGATTAAACTTTGGCAGATTTTTCAGATACAGTCATAAGCTATACAACCGTAAATTAATTATATGTCAATTTGAACCAAAGTCCAAATTTCGTTTTTTGTGTGAGAGAGAGGGATTATTAATAGTTAGTCGAGTTCAATAGGGGATCCCCGTGTCTTAAATTTAGTGCAAATTTAGTGCAATTGAGTCATAAATTGCACTATTTATGCCTATAATTACCCTTGCAATAAATATAAATGTTGTAGTTAAAATAAATAGAAAGCCTTTGCTAGCAGCGTCTCGACGGTGTAACAATTGATTTAGCGCTCGTAGCTCAGCTGGATAGAGTGTCGGCCTCCGAAGCCGAATGTCGGGTGTTCGAATCACCTCGAGCGCACCAATTCTAAAAGCTTTCATAACTTTTATTCCGTCTGAAATCCTGAATTTCAAACTCTTTATCTAAACAACTTCTAATCTTCATCTAATCTTTATTGCTTGTTATTAGAATGGCGTCCGTTTCAAAATTACTTATAAATTAATGGAGATAATCTATGGAAACTAAACTCGTTTTATGGACAACTGGTTGTATGGTATTTATGCTTAGCTTTATGTACTCAATGGTTAGTATCATAAGTAGCTTTGTAAATTAAATATTGGGGGCGATTAATATTGACTATGAGTTAGTAAGCCCTCGGTCATCAGTTTAAATTATCAACCAAAACCTCTTGACTCTGAATATATAATACAAAAGCTCTAATTGTTCGGATGAGCCGCATTTACTATTAAACCAAATATCTGGATTTAGAGGATTATTTATGAAAGTAGAAAATATAGAAAAGCCCACAACAAAATTTATAGCAACAAAGCTTTTTTGGATCGGAGTAGTAGGCACATATATCCTTGCAGGAATACTACTCAATAGGCTTGAAACTAATGCTAGCCATGAAGAACTTAGATCTTCCTCCCTAATCCCATCTATCTTTTATTTTTTTACTTTGTTCCTAAGCTACAGATCCTTTAAAACTCAAGCAGTTAGAACAACTATTTTACAATTTGCAACTCAAATGCTACTTCTCCTGCCTTTAATGAGTATGTTCATGGCGGTTGTACTTTTCACTACAAAATTTTCTAGTTAGTGAATAAAATAAGTTCAAAAAAACTACTTAATACTAAATGGACAGCAGTTACACCGAGCAGTAAAGAGAAACATTTTCTTATTACTAAGTTAGTATTTGATGAAGATAACATCGTAACTCACTGCTTAATAGAGGCAGTAATCTCTAATCGAACAGAACTTATTAATTGGAGAGAATTGAAAGAGAGTGAGCGTTGGCTTCAAGGTTGGAAATAAAAACATCGTCTATGAAAAAGAATCTTTTAAAAACCTTCCTACTTATTGCTTTATTTTTTTTAGTCTCTGGGTGCTTATTCTTTTTAATAGGCTATCAAGAGCTTAAATCTTTAGAAAGTGAATACACAAAAGAAGAATTATTTAAATTATGCAGTGAGGGTAAAGTTGATATGTATGGCTGCGTTACAGGCGGAGCATGGTAGATAACTCTATAAAGTCTGAAGACGTTGTTGCTGCAATCATAAAGAAAGATAATCTTTATTTTATTGCTCAAAGGAGTAGAGATAAACACATGGGCCTTAAATGGGAATTCCCTGGCGGAAAAGTTGAAGCCAATGAAACACTTCAAGAGGCTCTAATTAGAGAGATACACGAGGAATTAAATATAAATATTAATATTCATGAGAAGATTGCAGAAGAAAAATATAAGGACAGCGAAATAAATATTGTTCTGCATTACTTCCTTTGCTCAATAAAAGATGGCGTTATTAGTCTTAATGAACATGAGGCAATGGAATGGGCTGATAAAACAGATTTTGATAAATATGACTTTGTTGTAGGTGATGGAAATATTACATCACTAATTTAATTGTAATGCAGTTAATACTTTATCATTCATTACTATGAAACACTTATCACACAAAAGAATCGGGAAGGGTTATCCACTGGTACTTGTCCATGGCTATTTGGGTGGCCAAGATATGTGGAAATTTCAGGAAGGTTTAAAGGATAACTTTGAGTTGATTATGCCTTCACTTGCTGGTTATGGTGAGAGCTCTAAAATGACCGCTCCTTCAACTATTAGAGAAAATGCACTGCATGTATTTGAACTCTTAGATTATTTAAAAATTGATACCTTTAATTTGCTTGGTCATTCAATGGGAGGGATGATTGTACAAGAAATGGCTGCGTTATTTCCAGATCGTGTTAAGAAGTTAATATGTTTTGGTACCGGGTCTATAGGAGTCTTACCAAGCAGGTTTGAAACTATTGCTGAATCAAGAGCTAATATTATTGAATTTGGCCTTGAACAAACTCGAAAAAATATTGCAAAGACATGGTTTATGGATCACCTGAAGGGAGATGGATATAAATTATGCTTGGACGAAGGCTCAAAAGCAACAACACAAGCTGCACTAGCAAGCCTTGATGCATGGGATTGTTGGGACGGAAGGGCACAACTTGATCAAATTAAATCACCCACTCTAATTCTATGGGCTAAAAATGATCGATCCTATGACTGGAACCAGCAAGAAATTCTAAATAAAGGGATTTCAAATTCTTTTATCAAAATTATTGAAGGATGTGCCCATAACTCACACATGGAAAAACCTTCACTAATCAATCAATCAATCAATGATTTTCTAATTTAAAGATATGGCTTATTCTAGCTTTAGGGTAGACATATTTTTTAACGCTATATAGAGCTTTATTTTATTCTTTAGTTAAATTAACACTTGAAACATATATATTAATTGATGTATACTAAATTTTTTTCTAATACAGATAATTTAGTAATAGAGAAAAAAGTAAATTTCATTAAAAGGAGAAATACATGAAGTTAGTAAATAAAACAGCTATTGCTGCCGTTATTGCGCTTTCTGCGTCTATGGCAACTTATGCGGAAAAAGTAAACATTGGCGATCCAGGTTGGACTGGAGCTACTGCAATTGCAAACTTACTGTCTGCGGTAATCACAGACAAAATGGGTGGAGAAGTTGAGCTAGTTCCTGGAAACAATACTGCTATCTATGGAGCAATTGACAGAAGTAAAGGTGAGATTGAAGTTCACCCTGATGTCTGGCTACCAAACCAACAGGCTTACACTAATGAACTAGTTCCAAAAGGAACTCTTAAGTTAAGCTCTTTGAGTTATGAAGGAAATCAAGGCTACTGTGTATCTCAAGCGTTTGCAAAAGAGATGAGCATAACTTCTATTTTCGATCTTGGAAGGCCTGAGGTTATTGCTGCAATGGATAGTGATGGTAATGGTAAAGGTGAGTTTTGGATTGGTGCTGATGGTTGGGCCTCTGCGAACGTAAATGAGGTTAAAGTAAGAGATTATGGACTACTGGATCTTGGTATTGAGCCTATTAGAGCTGCTGAAGCAGTAAAAAATGCAAGAGTTTTGGACTCGATCAAAAAAGGCGAGGGCTATGCATTTTATTGCTATAAGCCACACGCTATATGGGGAATGGCTCCAGTTGTAATGTTAACTGAACCTACTCACGATCCAGCTGCATACAAAATGATTCAACCAAAGAGTGATGCTGATTGGTATAAAAAGTCATATGTAGCCTCTAAAGATGCAATGAAAAATATTCAAATCGGTTGGGGTACTTCACTTGAAGGCAAGTCTCCAGCAATTGTTGAATTTTTCAATAACTTCCAGTTAACGTCTGATGATGTATCATGGCTTGCCTATGAAATTTCTGTCAATAAGAGAGATGCGGCAGAAGTAGCAAGAGATTGGATGTCTCAGAACGAAGGCACTGTTGATGGATGGTTAGGTTTATAATCTAACAAGTTCGTTATAAAGCCGGCGTTTTATATGCGCCGGTTTTTTTTCAATTAATGTAAATACTATGTCGCAAGAAAACTCCGGAAGCTTTATTCAAATTCAAAATATCTCTAAGATATTTGGAAATACCTCTCCAGAGGCATTAAAAGCAATTACTGAAGATCATATTTCAAAGCAAGACGCATTAGAAAATTACAACTCAGTTATTGGTGTTTCAGATGTTTCATTTGACATTAAGCCTGGTGAAATATTTTGCGTAATGGGCCTATCTGGAAGTGGAAAGTCAACTCTTGTAAGACACATTAATAGGCTTTTAGAACCAACAATAGGCAAAATACTAATAGATGGTCAAGACGTAATGGCCCTAGAAAGAAAAGAATTACAAGATTTTAGAAATAAAAAAATAGGCATGGTCTTTCAAAACTTTGCGCTGATGCCTCACCGCTCTGTGATTGACAATATTGCTATGCCACTTGAAATAAGAGGGGTTAATAAAAATAAGAGGTATGGAAAAGCAAATGAAATCCTCAATACAGTCGAGTTAACAGGCTGGGGTAATAAATATGCTCATGAACTGTCTGGTGGAATGCAGCAAAGAGTAGGCCTTGCAAGGGCTTTAGCTGCTGATCCTGAAATACTATTGATGGATGAGCCTTTCAGTGCATTAGACCCTTTGATTAGAAGGCAACTTCAAAAAGAGTTTATAAAATTATCTAAGAAATTAAAAAAAACAACGGTCTTTATTACTCATGATTTAGATGAAGCTGTTAAAGTTGGTCATCGTATTGCTATCATGAGAGATGGTAAAGTTATTCAAATTGGCACCCCAGAAGAGATAGTTATGAACCCAGAGGATGACTATGTTGCAGACTTTGTAAAAGGAATTTCAAGACTTGAAGTCGTTAAAGCAAAATCGATAATGAAGCCAATTGATGAGTTTAGTAAAAATTATGGCGCAATTCCAAAAGATGCCATAAGAATGTCAGAGAATGATGATTTAAGTAGCCTAATTGAGAGTTCTGTTGCCAGTGATAAGCCAATCGTAATAAGCAATAAAAATGGCCAGGATGTTGGCGTGGTATCTCAAAAAGACTTACTGGTATCTATTGTTGAGGGCCAGGATGAGTAAAGATAACCTAATACCCAATGATGATTACGCAAACACTGATCAAATTCCAGTTTTTGTAAAAACTAATTCTGAATACTATGTTCATGAGTTTGGCCGCATCAATAACAGCTCAAAATTTGTTGTATCCTTTAATTTATTTGCATTTTTATTTGGCTCAGCATGGTTTGGGGTTAGAAACATATGGAACTGGTCTTTAGCATTTTTACTGATTGAAACATTTGCAATTGTTCAAATTGTGAGAGGGTTTTTTGGCAATATTAGCGCCGAAGCCTATAGCAAAATTGCAAAAGTTCAATCAACAATTGATTTTCGAGAGAAGCAACTACAAGCTGCTATTGAGAGCAATTCAGATAAAGTTGAAATGTTCAGAAGAACAATTAAGTCACTTGAAGACTCAATTGGAGGGTATTTACAGGAAGCTCAAAGCATTGAAGCGTCTGGAGTTGCAATTGCCATTAGTGGTATTTTTCTGTTTATTTTAATAAGGGTATTACAAGGTGTATTGGCTAATTCTATTTTAGAAAAAAAGTTTTCAGAGTGGCTTTCTAATAAACAAATAAGCCCAGGAATGGAATTTAAAAACTTTCTTTTAAGCATTTCATTTGTCTTGGTAATCATTATTTTTTCAACAATACACTATAGTTTTCCAAATCTTGTTGTTTTGTTTGCAGATTTCCCAACGCATCCTGACATAAGGCTTTCTTCAATAGATGGGGTAGAAAGGGCTTTTGATTATGCTGTAATTAAAGGTGATGTTCTTTTTACTGCAATTACCTTTGGAATAAGGTCAGTCCTTGATGCCCTAGAGATGCTTTTTGTAACAACTCCTTGGATTGTAGTTATTAGTGCAATAGTATTAATGACTGGCCTCTCTGCTGGGCCAAGGGCAGCTGTATATTCTTTAGCATTTTTAGCATACATGGGTTTTCTAGGTTTTTGGATAAAGGCCATGACAACGTTGGCATTGTTAGGAACAGCTGCGATTCTGAGTATATCTATTGGCATACCACTCGGTATATATTGCGCCACTAGGCCTAGGTTTTATGCCTTTATCAGGCCAATTATGGATTTCATGCAAACAATGCCTGCATTTGTATTTATGATTCCAGTTATTGCATTTTTTGGAACTGGAAAAGTCTCAGCAGTCATTATTACCATGATTTTTGGAGGAACTCCTGTGGTAAGGCTTACTGTATTAGGATTAAAAGGTGTACCTGAAACTATAAGGGAGGCGGCAATAGCTTATGGTGGCTCTAAATGGTATTTATTGACTAAGGTTGATTTACCTCTTGCAATGCCAACTATTCTTGCTGGTGTAAATCAGACTGTAATGTTGAGCTTAGCAATGGTTGTAGTTGCTTCATTAATTGGCGCAAAAGGCTTAGGACAAGATGTTCTAGAGGCCCTACAATATGCTAATGTTGGCCAAGGAATATTGGCCGGAATTGCAATCTTATTTTGTGCTCTAATACTTGATAGAGTAATACAAGGAAAGAAAAGGGACTAAGTAGTATTTATACTAAAATGCCCATTCATAGGCTGGAATGGCTGCTGATCCACCGGTGTGAATAAATAAAATTTTATCTGAATTTTTGAAGTGCCCTTTTTTAACTAAATCAATAAGGCCATCGAATGCTTTTCCAGAGTATACAGGGTCAAGCAATATAGCCTCTTTTCTTGCCATTAGTTTTAAAGCTTTTTTCATGCCTTCAGTAGGGATGGCATAACCCTCACCAACATAAGCATCTTCAACTATAACGTTTTTGCGATCTAGAGTTTTACATTGGATGAAGTCACAAGAGTTTTTAGCTAATCTAAAAACCTTTTCCTCTTGATCAAGTTTTTTATCCTTAATACTTATTCCTATAATTTCAATATCACTTTGATAATGAGCCTTCCCAGCAATAAGTCCAGCATGAGTCCCACCACTTCCAGTTGCTAAAATAATATGAGTAAAGAGTTTTTCACTATCTTGCTCAATAATCTCTCGCATACATTCAATATACCCAAGTTCCCCTAAGTGATTGCTTCCACCAACTGGGATAAAGTAAGGGTTAGCACCTTGCCTCTTTCTATCATCCATTATTTCTTCTGCAAACTCTTCAACATTTTTATTGGTAGGGCACAAAATCATCTCAGCACCAAAAATTTTATTTAAGAAAATGTTTCCTGAATTCATATAAGAGTCAGGAGCGTTAGCAAGTCTCTGTTCCAATACAATAAGACACTTAATCCCAAGTATTGCGCATGCGGCAGCTGTCTGTCTTGCATGATTGGACTGAATCGCACCAACAGTGACAACAAGATCTGCCTTGTTTTTTATAGCATCAGGCATTATAAATTCAAGTTTTCTTGTTTTATTGCCTCCAGTTGCTAGCCCTGTACAGTCATCTCTTTTGATAAATATTTCAGGACCGCCAAGAACTTTAGTAATATTTTTTAAAGACTCTATAGGAGTAGGAAAATGGCCAAGCTTAATTCTTGGAAAATTATCAATCATAAAAATAAACTAGAGTTAAAAAAATAAAGCTACATTTGATGCTCTTCTAGAACATTGAAATTATTTTATAGATAAACTAATATAAATGAGAACTATAAAGAAAAGCGCAGTATTCTCAAGCTGCCGAAAATACCGTTACTCTCTAACAAGATCCTGGAATTCAGCAGATGGCTATGTTTTATTCATTGGATTAAACCCTTCTATTGCAGATGAAACAGTTGACGACCCTACATTAACAAGATGTATCAATTTTGCTAAAGATTGGGGGTATGGTGGCTTAATCATGGTTAATTTGTTTGCTTATATGTCGACCTATCCAATGGAACTCAAAAAAGTCAAATTACCAATAGGGAAAGATAATAATATGCATATTTTAAAAAACTATCGAAAGAGCGAATTAACAGTTGTAGCGTGGGGTAATGATGGTTATTTCCTGAATAGAGACAAGGAGGTGTTAGAAATTATTAATAGGCCAATGTGTCTAAAAATTAATAAATCAGGTCAGCCTGCGCACCCGCTTTATCAAAAGAAAGACCAAGGATTGATCAATTTTATTAACTAGTTATTTGGCTTATCAATGCCCAGTTTGATACACTAAAATGGCAACATTGCCTATAATTCAATAGATAATGAAATATGCTTACAATTCTTAAATTAAACCAACGTAAACTTTACATTTATGCGCTCATTTAATCTGTGAAATACTTTGTAATTGACCCAGTAATTTTAGACTTAGGAATTGTACAAATTTACTGGTATGGGGTCATGTATCTTTTGGCATTTTTAGCAGCCTATTTACTTGCAAGATCTCGCGTTAAATCATACTCTGAATGGAATGCAGGGCATGTTGATGATTTAATTTTTTATGGCGCTTTAGGCGCTGTACTGGGAGGGCGTTTTGGTTATTTACTTTTCTATAACTTCTCGGTTTTTATAGCAAACCCCTTAACATTTTTTAATTTTCAAAATGGTGGAATGTCTTTTCATGGAGGCTTCTTAGGCGTTTTGATTGCAATGATTTTATTTAATAGGAAATCAAAGTTTTCTTTTTTTCAAACGACTGATTTTATTGCGCCACTTATCCCGTTAGGGCTTGCTTTTGGAAGGATAGGAAACTACATTAATGGAGAGCTTTGGGGGAAAATAACAGAGAGCTCTTGGGGGATTTATGCACCTGACCAAAGTGGTGTCTGGGCTCAAAGATATCCAACTCAATTATATGAGGCATTACTCGAGGGAGTAGTCTTGTTTGTCATATTATGGTTTTTTAGCAAAAAAAATCCACCCATTAGATCCACTTCAGCTTTATTTTTGATTTTTTATGGCGCCTTTAGATTTATAATTGAATTTATAAGAGTGCCTGACTCGCACCTTGGTTACTTAGCTTTTGAGTGGCTAACAATGGGCCAAGCGTTGAGCCTCCCAATGATTCTCATTGGCCTGTATATATTTTATAAATCCTATTATGTAAAAGGTAGAACATGAAACAATATCTAGATTTTTTAAGACTAGTAAGAGATACTGGTGCTGATAAAACTGACAGAACTGGTACTGGAACTAAAAGTATTTTTGGTCATCAAATGCGATTTAATTTAAATGATGGGTTTCCAATTGTAACCACTAAGAGGGTGCATGTTCCTTCAGTCATTCATGAGCTGTTATGGTTTTTAAAGGGTGATACAAATATCAAATATCTAAAAGAAAATAAAGTAAATATTTGGAATGAATGGGCAGATGAAAATGGAGACTTAGGGCCAGTATATGGTGCTCAATGGCGAAAATGGAAAAACTCTGAAGGTAATGAGATTGATCAAATCAAAGAGGCTATTAATCTCATTAAAAACTCTTCAGACTCAAGGCGAATTATTGTTTCAAGTTGGAATGTTGGAGAGTTAGACAAAATGGCGCTTGCTCCATGCCATGCGTTGTTTCAGTTTTATGTAGCGAATGGGAAGCTATCATGTCAGCTTTACCAACGGAGTGCTGACATATTTCTAGGAGTCCCTTTCAACATTGCCTCTTATGCATTGCTTACTCATATAGTAGCTCAGCAGTGTAATCTTGAAGTTGGGGACTTTGTATGGAGTGGTGGAGACTGCCACGTTTATGCAAATCACTTTGAGCAAGTAGAAACTCAGCTAAAACGAACTCCAAAAAAACTTCCAAAGATTTTAATTCATAGAAAGCCAGAAAGTATTTTTGGCTATAAATATGAAGATTTTGAGCTCTCTGAGTATGAACATGATGATCCAATTAAAGCTCCAGTTGCAATCTAGCGTATGCAAAAGTTACAAAAAAATATTTCTTATCAATTTAAAGACATTAATCTCCTTAAGCAAGCCTTAACTCATCGAAGCGTTAGTAAAAAAAATAATGAAAGATTGGAGTTTCTTGGTGATAGTGTCTTAGGATGCGTAATCTCTCTAGAAATTTATCAGCGCTTTCCGTTGATTGATGAAGGACAACTATCAAGACTTCGCTCTAGTCTTGTCAGAGGTCAGACTTTAGCTAAGCTTGCCAAAATACTCAATATTTCTGAAAGCTTGCTATTGGGTCAAGGAGAGTTAAAAAGTGGTGGATTTAGACGTGAGTCAATTCAGGCAGACGCATTTGAAGCTATTCTAGGTGCTATCTTCTTGGATTCTGATTATGCAACAGTTAGTGAAATCGTTTTAAAGCTCTATAATGACCTTTTAAATGAATCAGGGCCAGAAGATTCATTGAAAGATTTTAAAACTCAACTTCAAGAGTTATTACAAAAAAAAGGATACGCTTTGCCAGTGTATGAGCTTATTAAAACCGAAGGTAAGGATCATAACGCTGTTTTTTATGTCAACTGTTCTATTAAGGAATATAATCTTGGTGTTGAAGAGAGTGCAAAAAGTATTAAAAGAGCAGAACAAGCCTGTGCTGAATCAATTTTAAAAGGTATCTTAAATAAATGAATTTTCAATCAGGCTTCATCGCAGTTGTAGGGCGACCAAATGTAGGTAAATCGACCCTTGTTAATGAATTAATTGGGCAAAAGCTTTCAATCACATCGCACCGTCCTCAAACAACTAGGCACCGAATTAATGCTATTGACACTCAGAAAAACTATCAGATGGTTTTTGTAGATACTCCTGGAATTCATATTGGAAACAATAAAGCAATCAATTCATATATGAATAAAGCTGCTAGCTCAAGCTTTGCCGATGTGGATATGATAATTTGGCTTGTTGAAATATTTAAATGGACAAAAGAGGATGCTCGCGTGTTAGAGCATCTAAGTAAGGTTGATATACCGGTCATAATCTGTGTGAATAAGATTGACAAATCAAGCTCAGTGGATAAGATACTGCCTTACCTAGAGATGCTTGGTGAGAAATTTCAAGCCAATGAGGTCTTCCCTTTGTCTGCATTTGACCGATCCCATACAAAGCAACTTAGAAGCTTGATTCTTAAATATTTACCTGAACAAGAGCCTATTTATGATGATGATTACATTACAGATCGCTCTCAAAAATTTGTTGTATCTGAGTTCATTCGTGAGAAACTAATGAGAAACTTATCGAATGAGCTACCATACGACATTACAGTAGAAATTGAAAAGTTTGAGCTTGATGGTAAAATGTATAGAATTGCTGCGCGAATCTTTGTTGACAAAGCATCGCAGAAAAGCATTGTAATAGGCCATAAAGGTGAAATGTTGAAAAAAATTGGGCAAGATTCACGCATCACAATTGAGGGTTTTTTAGAAGCAAAAGTATTCTTAGAGCTGTGGGTTAAGGTTAGACAAGGCTGGTCAGATGACAAAAGAGCCTTAGCATCTCTAGGTTATGACTAGGGTTGAGAATTCTCCAGCATTTTTGATTCATCGAAGAATGTACCAAGGAAGCTCTCTATTACTCGATTTCTTTACTGAAAACCACGGCAGGTTGCGCCTGATAGCAAGAGGCGCTAGAAGCAGCAAAACATCACTTCAAATGTTTCAGTGCCTAAGTATTTCATTTAAGGGGAAGAGTGATCTAAAGAGCCTCTCTCACTGGGAAATTTCCGATGAGCCGCGCCGACTTCTTGGTGATGACTTGATATTAGCTATCTATGTAAATGAGCTTCTTATTAGGCTTCTACCAGAAGGAGATGAATATAGTAAGATTTTTAGCGCCTATTGGGGCTTCATCAAAAATATAAATCATAAATCTATCCCTGAAAAAGAATACTCACTTCGCATATTTGAAAATCAATTGTTGCAAGAATTAGGATATGGGCTTGACTTTAATGATGATATTGAGGGCAACCCAATCAAAATCAATGGCCTTTATGATTTTATTGAAGATCTGGGTTTTATTGCACAAACTGAAGGTAAAATTTTAGGTGAAATTCTATTAAATATTGTTAGCCCTAATCAAGTAATTCCTGACTCTAAAGGGTTGAACACTTTAAAAAAGTTGAATCGAAAAAGATTAAAACCTCTTTTAGGTGATAAACCGCTTAAAAGTAAAGAATTATTTTTTGTTAATTAGGCGTAATTATGAGCATTTTCCTTGGCGTTAATATAGACCATATAGCTACATTAAGACAGGCCAGAGGTACAAAATATCCCAGCTTAGTTGATGCAGCGCTTATTTGTGAAAATTCTGGTGCTGATAGTATTACGCTTCACCTTAGAGAAGATAGGCGCCATATTCAAGATAACGATGTAATTGAGTTAAAGTCCAAGTTAAAAACAAAAATGAATTTAGAGATGGCAGCAACTGATGAAATGCTCAAAATTGCTTCTAATGTTCTGCCTGAAGACTGCTGCCTTGTCCCAGAGAAGAGGCAGGAGCTTACAACAGAAGGTGGTTTGGATGTTGCTTCACAAATAGTTAGAATGAAAGAGGTTTGTGCTCGTCTTAGTTCAAATAATATTAAAACATCCCTTTTCATTGATGCCGATAAAAGACAGATAGATGCTGCAGCTGAATGCTGTGTACCAATAATTGAAATTCATACGGGCCACTATGCAGATGCAGCCTCTAAAGAAGAGTCTGAATTTGAGCTCAAAAGAATATCTGAGGCCTGCGAATATGCTATAAGCCTTGGAATACAAGTTAATGCGGGGCATGGTTTAACACTTTTAAATACTCCTGCTGTAGCTAAAATCCCATCAATTGTTGAGCTAAATATTGGACACTCAATTATTTCAAGGGCACTATTCGTTGGTCTTGCTAACGCAACATCTGAAATGAAAGCTTTATTATTAGAAGCGAGAGCTATATGATTTATGGAATTGGAACTGATATAGTAAACATAGACAGAGTCCAAAAAATTATATTAAAAAATCGCGATGGCTTTATAAATAAAGTGCTAACCGAGCATGAAAAGGCTTTGTTTGCAAATAAGGCCGATAGCGCTGCTTTTCTTGCTAAACGTTTTGCTGCAAAAGAGGCATTTTCAAAGGCTTTAGGTACAGGAATTGGAAGGGTAGTTAGCTTTCAAGATTTAACTGTTCGAAATAATGAAAATGGAAAGCCTTATTTTTTACCTAGTGAAAAGCTAAGACTATATTTATTAGAGAAAGGTATTAAGCAAGGGCACCTAAGCATATCAGATGAAAGTAAAAATGCAGTCGCTTTTGTAGTCCTTGAAAAACTAGATTCTGAAGATCAAAGCTAGAAAAACTTAGTTCAGTTCTAAAAAGGAATATCATCCTCAAATTCATCTTGAGCAACCGGAGTAATACTTGGCGCTTGTTGAGTATTTTGAGCAGGCTGCGGCGTAGATTGGGGTTGTGATTGCATTGGAGAGCTCGAGTCATCACGACGATCAAGCATCTGCAAGGTTCCATTAAATCCACTTATCACAACTTCAGTCGTGTAACGGTCCTGCCCACTTTGATCTTGCCATTTTCTAGTTTGTAATTTACCCTCAACATAAACCTTAGAGCCTTTATCTAAATACTGGCCAGCTATTTCAGCAACTTTTCCAAATAAACTTACACGATGCCATTCAGTTCTTTCTTGTTTTTGGCCAGTATTTTTATCAGTCCAAGATTCACTAGTTGCAACTGATAAATTGCTTATTGCGTTTCCATTTGAAGCGTATTTAATTTCAGGTTTCGCACCTAGATTACCAACTAATATTACTTTATTTATTCCGGCCATGCTAACATTTACTCCTGTTAAGTTTTAGTTTTAAGTGGTGAAAAAAGAACCATAAACCACCAAATAATTGCTATAAATATGGTGAATAAGAATACACTATTTAAATCGTAAATGTCATAAATCAAACCGCCAATTGAACCACCAATAAACGTACCTAAAAACTGTGATGTTGAAAAAATACCCATAGCAAGGCCTCTTTTAGAGGCACTCGCAGTTTTAGACAACAAAGAAGGTAGAATTGCTTCAACAGTATTAAAAGCAACAAAGAAAATGGTTAGGGTAATTAGAAAAACTGAAAAATTTAAACTTGATATATAAAAAATAATTTGACTAATAATTAATAGAAAAATACTAAACAATAATATGTATTTTGTTTTTTTAAATTTTTCTGAGATAATTATAAGAGGTAGCATACCTATAAACGAAAATATTACTGCTGGAAGGTAAAGCTGCCAGTTATCAATCATACTGACTATTTGGTTTTCCATAATAAGTAATGGCATCACTATAAAGCCACTTGCAAGGATTAAATGCAGTGAAAATACGCTGAAATCTAAAGTAATTAACTCTCTACTTAAGGTTTCTTTAAGCGCTCCAAAAGAAAGCCGATAATAATTAATTGGATTGCTATGCTGAAGAGAAATCACTATCAGCATAGCAATAATTGAGAGAAGTCCAATAATCCAAAATAATCCTGAAAGACCAACCCTTGAGGTTATTATTGGCCCAATAATTAATGAAAGCATAAAAGCCACGCCAATTTGAAAGCCAACAAAAGCATTTGCTTTTGCTCGATTATCCTCAGATATAGAATCAGCTAAGAAAGCCATTAAAACTGCTGATATTGCCCCGCCTCCTTGCAATGCTCTGCCAATAACTATATATATAATGCTTGACGCATTAGCTGCAACAACACTACCTAACAAAAAGATTATAAGCCCAATGATTAGAATAGGTTTTCTTCCAAAGCGATCTGAAAGATAGCCAAAAGGTATTTGAAGTAAAGCCTGAGTGAGGCCATAAATTCCTATTGCAATTCCAATTAAGAAGGGAGTAGAGCTATCGTAATCACCAGCATAAACACTCATAACAGGAAAGAGCATAAATAATCCAAGCATTCTCACACCCATTATGAGTGACACCCTTAGAGTAATAAATCTTTCAGTATGATTCATTTATCCAACAAAAATTAGTTTAGCGAATAAGAAGGGGAGTAGCTAGGAAAGTTTGACTTAAGAATTACTCTTAAGTCATCAGCCAAGATCGGCGCATCAATTTCATCATAATTATAAGACATTAAGCTAAGAGCATCGGGAATAGAGGGAGAATTTGGATAGTTTTCAATAATATATTTACATCTATTTATCGATGCAATGTAGGCTTTATTATTAGTATAGTAAAGGCCAACAAAAAACTCGTGGCGAGCAAGAGTATTTTTAAGCCTTATTAATTTTGTTTTTGCCTCATCTGAGTACTTTGAACTTGGAAATCTATCTATCAATAAGATATAATAATTGTAAGCATCTTTAACACTTTTAACATCTCTTTGTGCACTATCTGTAATTATATTGTCAAGTATAGAAGACGATCTTTCTTCTTCAATAGCACCTCTCAAGTAATATGCATAGGGTGTCGAGTTAAGAGCAGGATATTTTTCAATAAATTCATCTGCTTGAACTAAAGCAAGATTATATTTTTTTTGCTTTAATAAATTATATGAAATATCTAGTCTAGCTTGAATTGCATATTTTGATCCAGGATATGCTGCAATTATTATTTCAAGCTGATCAATTGCTTGATCAACTGAACCAGCATTAAGTTTGAGTTCTGATAGTTTATATAACTCTTTAGGCGAAAGCCCATTAGATATGGAATTATTAACATTTTTATTGTCTCCAAAAGGAGAACAACTAGCTAGTAAAAATAAAGAAGTAAGCAATAGAATTGAGGACTTAATCATTACATTAGTTTAAAAGTTAACATGAAACAGTAAATTATACTTATGTGATATTTCTATGCAAAGCTTTATATAAAGAACTTCATGTTAATAACAACATGCTTATAATTATATAATCCTTATATTTTAATTATATTAATGACCTCATCTCTTTTTCAAAAGCATATTAAGATTGATGACTTATGCTTAGTATTGAACAGCTACTTGTCTCATAAGGAAGTAGAGTTAGTAAAACTTGCATACAGGGTCGCTAATAAAGCACATTCTGGTCAATTTAGAAAATCAGGTGAGCCTTATATTCATCACCCTCTATCTGTTGCCTTAATACTTGCTGATCTAAAGCTTGATTATTTTTGTATTGTTGCTGCAATTCTTCATGATTGCATCGAAGATACTTCGGTAACTAAAAATGATGTTCAAGTCCAATTTGGGGAGCAAGTAGCACATATTGTTGAAGGAGTATCAAAGCTGACTAGCTTAGAATTTACTTCAAGCTCACAAAAACAAGCTGAAAACTTTCAAAAATTAATATTGGCTATGTCTAAAGATATGCGAGTTATGGTTATTAAATTGGCAGATAGACTTCATAATATGCGCACTTTAGACTCAATGAGTGACGAAAAAAAAATACAAAAAGCAAAGGAAACTTTTGAGCTACATGCTCCAATTGCAAGACGACTTGGCCTTCATAGTATAAGGGTAGAACTAGATGATTTATGTTTTAAGACGCTCCACCCAAGAAAGCACCTAATAATTAAAAAGAAGATTAGTAAGCAATATGGAAATCAAAAGAAAACAATAAATCTCATTAAAAACGAAATTGAAAATAGGCTTAAGTTTGAAGGTATAAATGCAACAATTGAAGGACGTCAAAAACAACCTTCGAGTGTTTACAATAAAATGAAGTTTAAATCAAAAAAATTCTCCGAAGTTCTTGATATGCATGCCTTTAGAATTGTAGTAGAAAATACGAATACCTGCTATCAGACTCTAGGGCATATTCATAGTCTTTATAAGCCTATTCCACTTAAATTTAAAGATTATATTTCAGCTCCAAAACCAAATGGTTATCAGTCTATCCATACTGTGGTGCTTGGTCCCAGAAAAATGTTTATTGAAGTTCAAATTAGGTCTCAAGAGATGGAATTTATATCTGAATATGGAATCGCTGCACACTGGCACTATAAAAATACTGATAAGCCAACTGATAAATTAGCTCGAAATTGGATTGGATCTTTACTAGATATTCAACAAAATACTGATACTTCGGCTGACTTCTTAGAAAACACAAAGGCCGACTTATTTTTTGATGAGGTATTTGTGTTTACTCCAGCTGGCAAGATAATTCAGCTTCCTGTTAGAGCAACTGTTCTTGATTTTGCATATGCCGTTCATACTAACATTGGAAAAAGATCTCAAAAAGCCACTATTAATGGAACTGAAGTAGAGCTTTCAACAGAGCTTAAATCTGGACAAACGGTGGAAATAATTACAAGTCGCTTTGTTAAACCCAAGCCAAGCTGGCTAGATTTTGTTGTAACTTCAAAGGCCAAAACTGCAATAAAGGCACATCTCAAAGATAACTCAAAGACTGAGTTAGCTAAACTAGGAAAACTTTTGATTTCTGATGCACTTAATTATCAAAAAATTAAAATTAATGATGTTCCAAAAGATAAATGGGATAAATGTCTGAAAGAACTCCATTGTTTTGATTTTCAAGACTTATATATTAAAGTAGGATTGTCTGAAATATTTGTTGCTGTAGTTATCAATAAACTCCTTCAAGATATTAATAATGAAACAATTAATACAATTTCTATTAATAAAACAAAAGGAATGGCAATAAACTTTGCTCATTGTTGCTACCCCATTCCTGGAGATGAAGTTACAGGTGTTTTAACTTCACAAAAAGGGCTGGTTATGCACCGTTCAATCTGTTCAAATCTAGAGCATATTAAAGAAAAAAATGCTCAATGGATGGAAATTGAATGGAACTCGGATGAAGATGAAGTCTTTGAAGTTGCAATAAGTGCCCTAGTTGAAAATAGAAGTGGCCGTTTAGCTGCAATTGCTAACACCATAGCCAACCTAGGTGTTAATATTGAAAATATTGAGCAGCAAGAAAGTCAACACTCAACAAGGCTATTTCACATTGTTGTTGTTGTTAAAAATATCATTCAGCTAAATGACGTGCTAGAACAACTTAATAAGCTTCCACATCTTGTTTCAGCAGCAAGAGTTTAATTTTTATTAAAATAAATAAAACCAGCATTCGAATTGATTAAAATTACACCTTTATTAATTATTAATGCTATTACATAATGCTTTGCTGGACTGACTCACTTGAAATTGCTATTTCATTAGAAGAAGCTTCTCCTGATATAGATCCTAAAACTATCAATTTTGTTGATTTACGCCAACTTGTTATGGATCTTGAGGATTTTGAAGAAGGACAAAGTAAATGCGGTGAAAGGGTTCTTGAGGCCATACAAATGAACTGGATTGAGGAGAAAGAGTGAAATATTTAAAGTTTATTTTGTTATTCAACCTATTATTGTCATTTTCAGCTAATGCACTTTTAGAAGTAAATATTTTAAAATCTAAAGAAGCTGCTTTTCCCATAGTTATTGCCCCTTTTGAAATAATTGGTGACTCAAAAGAAAATGTAGACATCGCTAAAATTATTAGAGATAATTTAAATAGATCAGGCCAATTTAGCGCCTTAAGTACTGACGCATTGGTAACAAATCAAATTGATTTTAACTTTTGGAAAGAACATAAAAAAGATGCAGTTGTTTTTGGAAAAGTTGAGCAAATAAGCCCAAAGGTTTACAACATTTATATTTATATTTACGATGTCTTTTCTGAAAAAAGCTTATACCAAAAAAAGATTACTGTTAGTAACTCTGGCTTTAGAAGAATGGCTCATTTCCTAAGTGATAAGATTTATTATGTGCTTCTTGGACAAAAAGGCTCTTTTAACACTAGGCTGTCATATGTGACTGTGACTGATAATAATAGCGGTGGAAGAACATACAGGCTTCAAATATCCGACTCTGATGGAGAAAACCCTCAAACAATTGTTAGACAATCAAACCCAATTTTATCTCCAGCCTGGTCAAAAGATCAACAAAAACTTGCTTATGTCTCTTTTAAAAATAATAGGTCTGAAGTTTTTGTGATGACTCCGTTTTTAAAAACAATTCCAATTAAGTTGCCAAAATTTGATGGTATTGCATCCTCACCTACTTTCCACCCAAGCGGAGATAGTATTGCGCTAACAATTTCCAAACAAGGAAATAAAGATATATATTTATATAACTTTAAATCTAAGAGTCTTAAGAGGCTAACTAAAAACATATCAATTGATACAGAAGCTAGTTTTTCACCAGATGGTAATAGTATTGCGTTTACTTCTAACAGGACAGGCCAAGTTCAAGTTTATATAAAAGATCTTAATTCTGGCAAAATATCTCGAGCTACTTTTGAAGGTCGATACAATGCAAAACCAGTTTTTTCGCCTGATGGCAAAGATTTGGCACTCATTCACAGAGTTGATAAAGACTACAGGGTCGCCTTATTAGACATCAATTCTAGAGACTTAACTGTAATGACTCGAAACAAATCAGATGAATCTCCTTACTTTTCTCCAAACGGTGGAATGATTATTTTTTCAACTAATAGAGACAACAAGGGAATTTTGTCTATAATTTCACTTCACAACAACCAAATTGTTGAATTAATGCAAAAAACCGGCGAAGTAAGGGAACCTACTTGGTCAAATTATTCAAACTAAGGAAAAAAAAATGTCAAAAAAAATTCTACTTTTATCAAGTGTTATCTTTTTAAGTTCTTGTGGTGCTAATAGTATTTCTGAACTGGGCGATAAGTTTCTTGATTTAATTAACCCAAGTGATGCTGCAACTGAGCAAGCAGATCTTGGAGGTGATGCAACCCTAGTTGCAATCGATGAAGACGGCGGATTTACAATTGATGAGCTTGAACAATTGTCTAATGATGAGTTAATTGCAATTGCTAAAGAGAAGGGATTGGGAGATCTTATTGTTCTTGATGCAGATGGTAATCTTCAAAATAGAGATCAAATCATAAATGCTATTGTTGAAAGTGGAGACTTGCTTGACGGTAAGACGGCAGAACTTGAATCACTGTCTGATGATGCACTTATCGAAATGATCAATTCTAAGGGTCTGGGTGACTTAATTGTACTTGATGCAGATGGAAATTTAGCTAATAGAGATGAGCTTATACAGGCGTTAATGGATGATGCAGCAGCAATGTTAGCAATTATTGAAAATTTCAAAAATTCTAGTGACTCTTTTATTCTTTATTTTGATTATGACGATACTGAGATAGATGAAGTATCTACAAGAAAGATTATTGAGCATGCTAACTTTATGCAAGACAATCCTTCACTAAGCTTGAGATTAGAAGGTCATGCAGATGAGCGTGGAACCCGTGAATATAACCTAGCACTTGGTGAAAATCGAGCCTTAAGCGTAAAAGAGGTCTTAAGCCTTTACAACCTTGATGACAGAATTTTAGTTGTAAGCTATGGTGAAGAGTCTCCAATTCTAGTTGGAAGCAATGAAATGGCGTGGGAAGAGAACCGAAGAGTAGAATTCTCTTACTACTAGAGGTAAAGTTTTCTCAAAATCTTTTTTAAGTAAATAGTTTTTGTCGCTTGATGAAAAAGAATATTCTTATATTTATACTTTTCATAAACCCTATGTTATTTCAGCATGGGGTTTATGCTAACGAAGGCCTTGATTTAGACCTTGCAATCTTAAAAATCAACAAAGAAGTTAAATCCCTAAATAATGAAATCCTTTCATTAAAAGATGAGATTGAACTGATTAAAGAAGAGCAAAGAATCAGCTCTGCCAAGATTGCAGAACTTCTTCAAATCATTGAATTAAATCTCTCTAATACTAAACAAGAAAAAAAATCAACTAAAAAAATTCAGTCTAACAGCGCTGAAAAGCTTTATTCAGATGGGAAAAATGAATTTCTTCTTGGGAATTATGAGAAAGCAATTACTCTATTTATAAGCTTTGCAAAAAACTCTCCTAATTCATCAAATCTAAAAAATTCAAAGTTGTGGCTTGCAAGAGCTTATTTTGAAAGTGAGAAATATTTAAAAGCAAAAGATTCATTTTTAGATTATCAGTCTAACAATCAAGAACACTTAAAATTTGCAGACTCAATGTTTGAATTGGCAAGGGTCTTGGATAAACTAAATGAAGTAAGTGCGGCTAAGTTGTTGTTAATAGATATGATTAAGCAATATCCTATTCACCCTTTGATTGATAAAGCAAATCAATTACTTTTAGACCTTTAATTTAGTGGAAATATTAGAAATACAAAAAGTAGATTTAACTTCTTTTTGTTATCTCAATAAAGGCCGCTACCCTTTTTTACTTGAAAGCGTTAATCACAACGAAAACAACAGATACTCAATATTGTTTGCATTCCCTGGTGAGAATATTGTTCTTAAGGATTTTTCTGACTTTGATTTTTTAAAAGAACTTCAAGACAAAAGTAAATCAACTATGTTAGATTCTGACCTCCCCTTTATTGGAGGATGGTTTGTTTACCTATCATATGAGCTGATAGGTCAGATTGAGTCAACTTTAGCCTCTAAATTACATAAATCAAAACTACCAATAGCTTACGCAGTTCAAGTGCCATCAGCAATAATTGTAGACCACAAACTAGACAAAACTTTCATTATTGATCAAGATAATAACCAATCCCGTATTAATTCAATATTATCTGATATTAAGCTCCTTGATAAAACTCCAACACAAAGAATCAAAGGCAGTCAATCTGAAGAGGTTGAAAGTAAATTTATTGATGGCGTTAAAAGTAGCTTAGATTATATTATTGCAGGTGATGTCTTTCAGGTTAACCTGTCAAGAAAATGGCAATATCAACTAACAGAAACTACAGATTCAGCAATAATCTATAATGCTCTAAAAAAAGCTAATCCAGCGCCTTTTTCTGCTCTAATTCAATATGAAAATTTCAGCATAATCTCCTCTTCTCCAGAAAGGCTTTTTAGTGTGAATGACAAAACTCTTGAGACAAGACCTATTGCAGGTACTCATCCCAGGGGAAAGGGTGACTTAGATAAAACTCAAAAAGATAACCTAATAAATCATCCTAAAGAAATTGCTGAGCATGTAATGCTTCTTGATTTAGAGAGAAATGACATGGGAAGGGTGTGTGAGTATGGCAGCGTTTTTGTTAACGAAATAATGACTCTAGAGACCTATCCATTTGTTCATCATATTGTCTCTAATATAAAAGGAAAACTTCGTGATAATATTGGTATTAAAGGCATTGTTAGAGCTCTATTTCCAGGAGGAACTATTACAGGGTGTCCAAAGGTGCGCTGCATGGAGATCATTAATGAACTAGAGCAGATGCCGAGAGAGGCATATACAGGATCAGTTGGGTACATAAGCCAAAACGGCAAGATGGATTTCAACATCCTTATTCGTAGCTTCATCCACGAAGGAGATGCTTTAAGTTTTAGAGCAGGAGCTGGAATAGTATATGACTCAATACCTGAAAAAGAATTAGCTGAAACAAAACACAAGGCAGCAGGACTTTTAAAGGTTTTTGAGAATTAGAAAATTAGGGCTTAAACTTTGATGTCATTGGATACCTTCTTTCTTTACCAAATGCATTTCCACTTATCTTAGGTCCAGGAGCAGATTGACGCCTCTTGTATTCGTTTCTAAGGATCATAGAAGTAACTTTATTAACAAGCTCAAGACTATGCCCTTGCTCAGTAATTTGAGCTACAGAATGCTTTAATTCAACAAATCTCTTTAAAATATCGTCTAAAACATCATAAGAAGGCAGTGTATCTTGATCAACTTGATTAGGAGCCAACTCAGCAGAAGGAGGTCTTGTTATAACGCGATCAGGAATAACTGGAGAAATTGTGTTTCTATATCTAGAAAGCCTGTATACCATTGTTTTGGGAATATCTTTAAGTGGAGCAAAACCACCGCACATATCACCATATAAGGTCGCATAGCCAACTGCCATCTCTGATTTATTGCCAGTTGCAAGAACAATTTTATGATATTTGTTTGAAAGCGCCATTAGAAGCGTACCTCGAACACGAGATTGAATATTTTCTTCAGTCGAATCTGGAGAAGTATTTTCAAAAAAATCATTAAGAGAAAAATTAAAAGAATCAACCATCGAGTGAATATCAATATTTGAGAACTGTACTCCCTGAGCATGAGCCTGAAGTTCAGAGTCCTCAAGACTCATATCAGAAGTAAATTGGTAAGGCATCATCACTGCATGAACATTCTCAGGACCAATAGCATCAGCTGCAACTGCAAGAGTTAAAGCTGAATCAATACCACCAGACAGGCCAATTAAAGCTCCTCCAAAGGAATTTTTTTGAATATAATCTCTCGTTGCTAAAACAAGTGCAGAATATATTGACGCCTCCTCACTTAAAACTGAGGGCAAATAATTAGTACTATTATGAAGTAACGACATCTCTTTAAATGCTGGTAGCTGAAGAGTAAGCTCTCCAAGATTACTTATGACAAAAGAGTTACCATCAAAAACAACTTCATCTTGTCCTCCAACCATGTTCACGTAGATAAATGAAAGATCAAACTTCACCGCATAACGTTTGCAAATATCTATACGCTCATTTTGTTTATTTAATTGAAAGGGTGATGCATTAAGAGACACCACTACATCAACATTAGATTGACATAGCCTATCAATTGGACCGTCAATCCATTGATCTTCACAAATTAAAACGCCAACTTTAGTTTGCTGACATTCAAATATAAATGACTCGTCACCAGAAGCAAAGTAGCGCTTTTCATCAAAAACGCCATAGTTTGGTAATTCTTGCTTATTGTAAATATGAATTACTCGATTGTTTTGAATGCAAAAAGCGCTATTAAAAAGAGACTCATTTGATTGGCTTGGTGCACCAAATAGAATAGTTATAGCTGAAGGCACTAGATTGCATAAACTATTAATTTCTTCGTTAACTTGATTAATAAAACCCTCTCTAAATAAAAGATCTTCTGGAGGGTAGCCAGTAATTGCTAATTCTGGAAAAACAATTAAATGCGCTCCAATTTCATGAGCCTCATTAATCAAATCTAACATTCTTAAGGCATTTGCCTTAATATCTCCAACAATAGGGTTAAATTGAGCAATTTGGATTTTTATTGACTCCGATTCAGAAAATATCTTATTAAGCTGTTCCTGCCAAAATATAGCCTTCAAATTATTTCCAGTATTTATTGCATGTTCATACTTAGTATTTGCAACCACTTGAGATGGATCTAATTCAAGGATATTAGCAAATAACCAGGCGTGTGTCTCACTAAGAGCGGCCTTACCAGAACTATATTTACTAAGGTTAGATTGATTTATATCATACTCCTTAGCAATTTTATAATCAGAAAAACCAGTTTTCTCACGCACTAGAGCAAGGTATTCAGTTGTTTTTTTATTCACTATGATTCGTTAGTTAAAGTATATATTAGTTATTTTATACCACTACAGGTATAAAATAACTATAGTTCTTAAATAAAAGTATTAAAAACAAATGTATTTATTAACTAAAATGTACTTAAGCCATTGTTTTATATATAGAAATTAAAAATTATAAATTTACTACTTTAAAGTTATAATTATTGATTCAGAATCAATTTCATTAAATAATAAACCTTAAGATGGTCTATAAAAGTTGAATTAAATTCACTAATTTTTTAACAATATTTACACATATTGTTGAATTGAATTTTTTGAAATATCCCTATATCATTGGCCTTAGAGACGTAAATTGATTTTAAAAATAACTAGCATTGTGATGCTTAGTAGTGATAAAATTCTTTAATCCTCACGCAATTGTGATGGATTGTTATACTTTGAAACTCATTAAGGAGATATATATGAAACAATTACTAAAATTGACTGCTGCTTCGTTGTTGGTTGTTGGTGCACTTGGTGTACAAGCTTCTACATTAAGTGACGTTCAAGCTAAAGGCCACGTTTCTTGTGGCGTATCTAAAGGTCTTGCGGGATTCTCTTCAGCTGACTCTTCAGGTACTTGGACAGGTGTTGACGTTGATGTTTGTCGTGCTGTTGCTGCTGCAACGCTTGGCGATGCAACTAAAGTTAAATTTGTACCACTAACTGCCAAAGAAAGATTCACTGCACTTCAGTCTGGTGAGATCGATATGTTGTCTAGAAACACTACTTGGACAATTACTCGTGACGCTTCACTAGGTCTTAACTTTGCTGGTGTTAACTACTATGATGGACAAGGCTTTATGGTTAAGTCTTCTCTAGGTGTTTCTAGTGCTATGGAATTAAGTGGAGCTGCAATTTGTATTCAAGCAGGTACTACTACTGAATTAAACTTAGCTGACTGGGGTAAAGCAAACGGTATCGATTACAACTCTGTTGTTTCTGACACGAATGCACAAACTCTAACTAACTACGACTCTGGTCGTTGTGACGTTCTAACAACTGACGCATCTGGATTATATTCAATGCGTGCTGGTGCGAACGATCCTTCTGAGCACGTTGTACTTCCAGAAATCATCTCTAAAGAGCCTTTAGGCCCTGTTGTTCGTCAAGGTGACGATCAGTGGTTTAACATCGTAAGATGGTCTCTTAACGCTATGATCACTGCTGAAGAGATTGGTGTTACTAGTGCTACTGTTGATATGGTTTCAAATAACCCTGAGCGTGAGCGCTTAATGGGTCGTTCTGGAAGCACTCATGAGTACGTTGGTTTGACTCCAGACTGGACTTACCAGATCATTAAGCAAGTAGGTAACTACTCTGAAAGCTTTGAGCGCAACATTGGTGTTGACACTCCAATTGGTATTGCTCGTGGTGTTAATGCACTATGGTCACAAGGTGGTATCCTTTACTCACCTCCATTTAGATAAGCAATTATCTAGATAGAACTTAAGCCAGCCTGCTATACTTTAGCAGGCTGGTTTTTTTTTACTTTTTTTCTTAATTCAAAGCTCGTTTTTTAGTAAAATTTCTCAATTAATATTTGTTGCTCTATATGAAAAAACTTATTCTCGACTCCCTTGGTAAATCTAAACACAGAGGGTCAAACTTCCGTGACTTACTTTATAACAATGAGGTAAGAGCTTTTTTCTTCCAGGTAATTACATTTGTTTTAGTAGTGGGGCTCTTTTATACGGCAATAGGAAACCTCTTTCAAAATATTGAAGCGAGAGGAATACAAACAGGGTTTTCTTTTCTTAATAATAGGGCAGGTTTTGATATCTTGCCTTTCCTTGGTAATATTGTAGTTGACTACACCCCAGAATCTTCAAATTTAACTGTTTTTTATGTAGGACTTGTAAATACCCTAGTTGTTGCCTTTATTGGCATAATTCTATCTACACTAATTGGGCTGCTAATTGGTATTGCAAGGCTTTCTAATAACTATCTAATTGCAAAACTTGCGGGGGGCTATATTGAGCTCTTTAGAAATATACCCATTCTGTTACAAATTCTTTTTTGGTACAACCTATTTATTAATGTTTTTCCTCATCCTAAACAAAGCTTGGCATTTTTTGATATTGCCTTCCTTAATCAGCGAGGTTTATACCTTCCAAAACCAATTGCCGAAGATGGCTTTATATTTGTTGCCTTAGCATTCATTATTGGAATCATTGCTGCTTATCTTATTAAAAAATTTTATAAGAAGAGACATGAGCTTACAGGAACACATACCAGTACTTGGATGTACACTCTTGGTTTGATAGTCGGCTTACCGGTAATGGTTTACTTTTTAGTTGGCTCACCACTTCAATTTGATTATGCAGTTCTAGGAAAATTTAATCTGAAAGGTGGCATGGCTGTTGTTCCAGAATTTTTAGCATTAACTTTTGCATTGAGCGTCTACACTGCAACTTATATTGCTGAAGCAATAAGATCTGGAATAGAGGCAGTTGATAAAGGCCAAAAGGAGGCTGCTGCTGCAATAGGTTTGTCGCCAGTTCAGTCTCTTAAGCTGATTGTTTTGCCGCAAGCATTAAGAGTGGCAATTCCACCCACCATCAATCAATACCTAAATTTAACAAAGAACTCTTCATTAGCCACAGTAATTGGCTACCCAGAATTAATGAGTACATTTGGAGGTACCGTCCTAAACCAGGTTGGTCAAGCAGTTGAAATTTTAGCTATGGCGATGTTGGTTTATCTAGTAATCTCACTGTTTATTTCTTTATTGCTTAATTATGTCAATAAAAAAATGGAAATCCAAGGAAGATAATTATGTCAGTATTTGATCAGCAATCAACCAGGAAGCCACCAATTACTCAAATTGGGGCAGTTTTATGGCTCAGGACTAACCTTTTCTCATCTTGGATTAATAGCGCCCTTACACTTGCCTCACTCTATTTGCTGTATATCATGATTCCTCCCTTACTGGATTGGATGATATTTAATGCAAGCTTTAGCTTTGGCACTGTAAATCTTTTTGGTTTTGATATCAAGTTTAGTGAAGCCATGGCGACAAATCAGAATTGTGGTCGTGAAGGTGCATGCTGGCCATATATCTATGAAAAGTTATATATGTATACCTATGGCTTCTATCCTCGTACAGAGACCTGGAGACCTAATATTGTATTTGGATTAACAGCGCTTCTTTTTGTTATCGTGCCATTGGTAAAGCACTATAAGCATAAGAATAGAGTTACATTATCACTAATTATTCTATACCCTCTAGTTTCTTACGTATTAATTGCAGGTGGCTTTGGGATTCTAATGCCAGTTTCAACTGACCAATGGGGTGGACTCTTGCTAACTCTTATTATTGCATCAGTTGGCATTATTGTTTCATTTCCAATAGGAGTGCTACTTGCACTTGGAAGGCAGTCAAACCTTAAAGTAATTAAGTTATTTTCCACGCTATTTATTGAGTTTATAAGAGCTGTTCCCTTAATCACAATTCTCTTCATGGCCTCTTTTGTGCTTCCATTATTCTTAGAGTCAGGAAATTATTTTGATAAACTCTTAAGAGCCCTTATAGGTATTGCTCTATTCCAAGCTGCATATTTTGCAGAGGTTGTTAGAGGAGGGCTGCAAGCAATCCCAAGAGGGCAGTATGAGGCGGCTGATGCAATAGGACTAAGTTACTTCCAAAAAAATGTATTAATAATCTTGCCACAAGCACTTAAAATTTCTATTCCTAATATAGTAGGATCTTCAATATCACTATTTAAAGATACAACACTAGTTCTGATAATAGGGCTATTTGATATGCTGGCAATGGTTAACCTAACAAGTAATGACCCTTATTGGCTTGGAAGGGAAACTGAAGGCTTTGTCTTCGTTACAATTGTTATGTGGGCTATACTATATACAATGTCACGCTATTCAAGAAAACTAGAGTTACGCTTCAATACTGAAAATACAAATTAAAAAGGCTAATAAAGATGAGCATTGATAAAAAAAACATAATAGAAATATCAAAATTGAATAAGTGGTATGGCGATTTCCATGCGCTAAAAAATATTGATTTAGATGTAAAAGAAGGTGAAATAATAGTGGTATGCGGCCCATCAGGTAGTGGTAAGTCAACGCTAATAAGATGTGTTAACTTTCTTGAAAAGTTTCAAGAAGGAAGCATCCTAGTCTCAGGCACTGAACTTACTGATGATGCGCAAAAAATTAGAAAAATTAGAAGTGAAGTGGCAATGGTATTTCAGCACTTCAATCTATTTCCACACTTAACAATCGTAGATAATTTAACACTTGCGCCAATATGGGTCCACAATGAAACAAAGCAAGAGGCGAGAGATAAAGCGCTTAAGTTACTGGATAGGGTAGGGATAAGGGACCAAGCTGAGAAGTATCCAAATCAACTTAGTGGTGGACAGCAACAGCGTGTTGCTATTGCAAGGTCTTTATGCACTTCACCAAAAATAATGCTATTTGATGAGCCAACATCGGCTCTGGATCCTGAGATGATCTCTGAAGTCTTAGACGTAATGGTTGAACTAGCTAAAGAGGGTATTACAATGATCTGTGTAACCCATGAAATGGGCTTTGCACGCAAAGTTGCAAATAGAATTATTTTTATGGATGATGGTCAAATAGTTGAAGAAAACGATCCTGAGAACTTCTTTAATCATGCGGAATCTGATAGATTACAGCTATTTCTGGATCAAATACTAACTCATTGATATTAGACTTTGAAGGGACAATTAACAGTTTTAATGAGTCTTAATTAAGAATAAAACAATATGCGCGCAACCTTCTAGTTATATAATTCGACTAAGAAGAATATTAATTAACTAACTTACTAATTGATAAATGTTTGGTTTCCTAAAAAAAGAACAATCGCCCAAGACGTCAGAAATTACACAATCTGTGGACTGGACCAAGGATATAAAGAGAAGTAAAAAAATTGGTGAGGAGGTTGAACAATTATCATTTTTGTATAGCTCTGAAAGCAATAATGAGGATAAAGGGACTAAGAAGGGACTAAGTAGGGACCATCTTCAAATTCTAAAAAAATGTAAAATAGAAAGCAGTGCGTTAGAGCTGATGAAGATTTTAAAGAGATCAAATAAATCAAAGTTTAAAATAGCAATCATTAACCCACTTCTTGATCAAAACTTCTTAGAGCTAACAATTCCAGATAGTCCTAAAAGCCCAAGTCAAAAATATAGACTTACAGGTAAGTTTGTTAAAAAAAGAATAAAAGAATAATGTATTTTCAACCTTTCAAGTAGTCTGGTTACTTAATTTACTACATTTTTAAGCCCTGCTCCCATATCTTCTATAATTTAGACTTTCACTATTTTTCTTGAGAAGTTGTTGCATAAGTAATAGATATGCAGTATATGGGCAAATTTCGAGTCCATTATGTAACTCATTGATTTTTATACGTTTAGTCAAGTATTTTTCGTTATTTAGTCATTTTTGCTATCTTTAGCCCCTATTAACTTCGTATAATTTATATTATGTTAAATAACTTATCTATAACTAATATTAAACATAAATTACCCTGAATAGAGTTACTGTGGATAATAACAGCCTTAGTCCCCCTGCTATTTCAGATTTTTTTCACATTTTTTTCTTGGTCCCTTTATCTTCAATATGTCAGTAAACAAAAGAAATTATTCGCTTTTAGGATTACTCGTGCTAATGTGGGGTTCGTCATTTCTTTTAATTGATCGCTCACTTTTATTTTTTTCTCCTGAACAAGTTGTTGGCTATAGATTATTTATTGGTGCGATTACTATGATGTTAGTTGCTTTTTTTTATGGAAAGAAATTTCCAAGATCTATCACGCCTTGGCTTCATTTTATTGTTTATGCTGTAATTGGTAATATTTTGCCTTACCTTCTAATTGCTACTGGACAAGTAACAATTACTTCTGGGATGGCTGGATTGTTGATGGCTATTATGCCGCTAGTTACACTTGTTTTAGCGCATTTCTTTCTTCCCAACGACAAACTAAATAGATACAAGGTATTTGGATTTGTTATTGGGATATCTGGTGTGTTATTTATATTAAGCCCTTCTCTTAGAGATGGCTCTAATACGTTTATTGGAATATTACTAGTATTATCTGCTGCATGTGCTTATGGAGTTAACACTATTATTGCTTCACGATTGCCCTCTTATGATCCTATTGTATCTAGTGCATGTGTATTATTAATTGCCAGCATGCTCTCATTTTTCATATGGCCAGGTGTATTTTTTATTGATTTTTCTGGTGTTCCATTATTAAGTGGGGCCAGTCTTATTCTTCTTGGAATTCTTCCCACTGGTCTTGCAGCTCTCGTTTATTTCATTATTATCAACTCTGCTGGTGCAACATTTCTTTCTAATATTAACTATTTAATCCCTGTTGTTGCTTTTTTCCTTGGAGCATTACTACTTGGTGAGGATATTCTTTTAAGTAATTTATTGGCATTAGTTCTAATTATCTCTGGAATTTTTGTATCAAGATTTAAATCTTAATATTTATTTTTTTGATTATTTAATAGCATAATTTCTTCTTTTCTTTCAATTGCTTAGCTCTTTTTTGTCCTAAATCTATTTAATAATCTTATATCTATATTATTTATATTCTATATTTAGTGTATATTTATCTCCGTAAGCACTAAATGTAGTGCATCTTTCAGGAGTAGGGTTTGAGTCAAGAAATACAGGCTGTAAAAGACAATACAGTGGATCAAGAAATATTAGTTACTAAAAGAGATGGTTCAAAAGAGTCAATTGACCTTGAAAAAATCCACCGCGTTGTTCATTGGGCATCTCAAGACCTTGATAATATTTCTGTTTCACAAGTTGAAATCAATGCTCAATTAGCTTTTTTTGATGGTATCCGCACTGAAGATATCCATGAAACAATTATTAAATCTGCAGCAGACTTAATCTCTACTGATGTTCCTGATTATCAATATTTAGCTGCTCGATTAGCAATTTTTCATTTGAGAAAAAAAGCTTACAAATCTTTTACACCTCCCTCTTTAATTGATCATGTAAAAAAACTTACTAAATTAGGTATATACGATAAAGATATTCTTGATAAATATAACGCATCAGAATTTGAAGAGTTTAATAATTATATTGATCATTGGCGTGATATGAAGTTTTCTTATGCTGCTGTTAAGCAATTAGAAGGTAAATATTTAGTTCAAAATCGGGTGACTGGTGATATTCATGAATCACCGCAAATGTTATACATGCTTGTTGGAATGTGCTTATTCCAGGAGTATAAAGCTAAAGCAAGAATTGATATTGTAAAGCGCTTTTATGATGCTTCATCTAACTTTAAAATTTCTCTTCCTACGCCGATTATGGCTGGTGTTAGAACTCCAACGCGTCAATTTTCATCTTGCGTTTTAATTGAAACTGATGATGATTTAGACTCAATTAGTGCTGCATCTGGTGCAATTGTTAAGTACGTTTCTCAGCGCGCTGGAATTGGAATAAATGCTGGAAAAATTAGAGCTATTGGAAGCCCAATTAGAGGTGGGGAGGCAACTCATACTGGATGTATACCTTTCTTTAAACACTTCCATACTGCTGTTAAATCATGCTCCCAAGGTGGTGTTAGAGGTGGTGCTGCAACCTTATTTTATCCACTATGGCACCTTGAAGTTGAAAGCTTATTAGTGCTTAAAAATAACACTGGTACCGATGAAAATAGAATTAGGCATCTTGATTATGGTGTTCAATTTAATGGATTAATGTATGAGCGCTTTTTAAAAGACTCTGATATCACACTATTCTCACCAAATGATGTTCCTGGTTTATATGACTCTTTTTTTGCTGACCAGAAAAAATTTAAAAAACTATATGAGAAATACGAGAGTGATGACTTAATCCGAAAAGAGACCATTAAAGCGCGTGACTTATTTGCAATGTTCATGAAAGAAAGGGCAAATACTGGTCGCATTTACCTTCAAAATGTTGATCATTGTAATACTCATGGTGCTTTTAACCCAGAGTATGCTCCAATCAGACAATCGAACCTTTGTATGGAGATCACGCTTCCAACGAAACCCCTGTTTTCAGTCCAAGATGAAAAAGGTGAGGTTGCACTTTGTACTCTTTCTGCAGTTAATCTAGGTGCGTTAGATAGCCTTGATGAGCTTGAAGACATTACTGAAATTATTGTTCGCTCTTTAGATTCATTGCTAGATTATCAGGACTATCCTCTCAAATCAGCTGAGATTGCTAGTAACAACCGACGTACACTTGGTATTGGTGTGACAAATTTAGCGTATTACTTGGCTAAAAATGATGCCAAATATTCAGATGGCTCAGGAAATGACTTGATTCATAAGACCTTTGAAGCACTACAATACTATTCTTTAAAAGCTTCAAATAAGCTTGCAGAAGAACTTGGTCCCTGCCCTCTTTTTTCTGAAACTCAATACGCAAAAGGTATAATGCCCATTGATAGTTACAAAAAAGATATTGATGCATTTTGCTCCACAAAGCTAGAGCTAGATTGGGATACACTTAGAAAAAATATTAAATCTAAAGGTCTAAGAAACTCAACTCTAACAGCATTAATGCCTTGTGAAAGTTCATCTCAAATCTCGAATTCAACGAATGGAATTGAGCCACCTAGAGGCTTTATATCAGTAAAACAATCAAAAGATGGAATATTAAAACAAGTTGTTCCTGAATATGAAAAACTTCATAAAAAATATGAGCTTCTTTGGGATATAAAGGATAACGAAGGTTATCTTCAGTTGTGTGCGATTATGCAAAAATTTGTGGATCAATCAATCTCAACAAATACTCATTATGACCCTTCTCAATTCGAAGGTAGTAGAGTTCCTATGAAGTTATTTTTAATGGACTTGCTTAAAGCTTATAAGTATGGAATTAAAACGCTTTATTATCATACGACAAGAGATGGCTCTGGTGATGACCAAAATAACACTAAACAGGGAGATGATGATTGTGAAGATGGTGTTTGCAAACTCTAAAATATAATTATGTCTTATAGTATTTTTAATCAAGAAATAAATGACACCTTAAAAGAGCCAATGTTCTTTGGGGATTCTGTTAATGTCGCCCGATTTGATCAACAAAAATTTGAAATATTTGAAAAGCTAACTGAAAAACAACTTTCTTTCTTTTGGCGCCCTGAAGAAATAGATGTTTCAAAGGATAAAATTGACTTTAGTAAGTTATTGCCCAATGAAAAACACATTTTTATTTCCAATCTTCAGTACCAAATCTTGCTAGATTCGGTTCAAGGACGCTCACCTAACATAGCTTTCTTGCCAATTGTTTCACTGCCCGAGCTAGAGAATTGGATTGAAACCTGGGCATTCTCTGAAACGATTCATTCTCGCTCTTACACCCATATTATTAGAGCAATTATGAATGAACCTGGTGTTGTTTTTGATGAAATAATGAAGACAGACGAAATTATCCAAAGAGCAACCAGTGTCTCTAAGTACTATGATAAGTTAATTAAGCACACTCAAGCTTACTTGCTTCATGGTGAGGGTGAGCATCTAATTAATGGCGAGTCAATTAATATCAATTTATACTCACTCAAACGCCTAGTTTATTTAACTATTATGTCAGTTAATATTTTAGAAGCGATTCGTTTTTATGTAAGTTTTGCGTGCTCTTTTGCTTTTGCAGAAAGAAAGGTAATGGAGGGTAATGCAAAAATTATTAAACTAATTGCACGCGATGAAGCGCTTCATCTTACCGGAACTCAGCATATGTTAAATTTAATGCGTGACGGTAAAGATGATCCAGATATGCAAGCAATTGCTATTGAGTGCGAAGCAGAAGTCATTGAGATGTTTAAAGATGGCGCAAACCAAGAAAAAGAGTGGGCAGAATATTTATTTCGTGATGGTTCAATGATTGGTCTTAATGCCGAAATCCTTAAACAATATCTTGAATATATTACTAATAATCGTATGGCAGCATTAAATATGCAGCCTATCTTTGAGCAAACAACGAACCCCCTTCCATGGCTCAACCATTGGTTAGATTCAGACAATGTTCAAGTTGCTCCTCAAGAAACTGAAATTACCTCATATTTGGTTAGTGCTATTGATAACACAATTGATGCAGAAGATCAAGATTTTGATGATTTTAAGCTCTAAATGTTGCCCATTAAATGTTTAAAATTGATGTTGATAATATAAATGGAAAAACAGAATCACTCTATGTATATGGTGATGAATCAATATTAACTGAGCTTGAAACTAACAACGTTTTAATAAATTTTAATTGCAGACAAGGTCACTGTGGAAGCTGCATATTAAGACTTGTGAAAGGTGATGTCATCCATAAAGACTGCCTTGTTCCATTATCCCCAGGAGAAATCCTTGCATGTCGATCAAGGCCAATAACTGATATAAAAATTACCTCTAAATCTTAACTTTCTTTAAGATAACCAGTGACGTCCTCATAATTGCCTCGAAAAATGATTCTTTGTTTTTTCTGTTCAATTTGATAGTTATACATTGGGTCATAGTAATCAACTAAAAGCGACTCAATAAGAGGTAAATAGTCATTTAAATCTTCATTTTTTTGATGATTCATTAGCGCTAAATTTAATTGCTTCAAAAGAATTTTATATCTATCTCCACCTAATCTTTTTTGAATTTTGGAGAGAGAATTTAGCCAATAAGTTGAATACAGCTCAAAACCAAAATCACCATGTAAATCTCTAAATTTTTTAGCCATATCAATAACATAAGATTTTAAACTAATACTTAATCTCTCTTCAAGGCTAGCATTTAAGATAATAATATCAGACTGGCGTGCTTTAATTTTTATAGCATCTGGCATGTGTATCATGCCAATATTATTACCCTCATCCTCTATTAAAAATACATTATAAATTTCCTTCTTGATTAACTCTACAGTTAGCTGGTTTTCAAAGTCAATTTGTCTGGGTTGGGGAGTTACGTCATTACCAAAAGCAGAGCCTCTATGATTCGCAAATCCTTCAAGATCTATACTGTTATCAAACTCATTTAATAACAATGTTTTACCGCAACCCGTTTGGCCTCCTAAAACTAAGAGCTTCTTTTCATTTATAATTCGGCTCATCTCATTAATAAGAAATGACCTGATCGCTTTATAGCCTCCTTCTATTCGAGGAAATGAAATTCCTGATTGTTCATAAATCCACTCTTGAGCAATTTTAGAGCGCAATCCCCCTCTAAAACAAAAAAGTGCACCAGTTGGATGTTTATTGGCAAAATCAAGCCAATTGCCTATTCTTTGCTCTTTTAATGACCCTTTTACAAGCTCATGACCCAACTTAATTGCAGACTCCTGGCCTTTATCTTTATAGCAAATACCAATTTGATGCCTTTCTTCATTAGTCATCAGAGGAAGATTTAAAGCGCCTGGAAAAGATCCCTCAGCAAATTCAATGGGGGCTCTGATGTCGAGTAAGGGCATGTTATCTTTAAAAATTTGCGAAAAATTATTAATTTCTTCGAGGTTGCTCATCTTAAGAAAATAGATTCAGAATTATCACTAGTTTTAATAATTTTTCCTATTGGATTAAGATTTATACTGTTAGAAGTTAGTAGCTTATTAAACTCTGACATGGCTTCTTTTGAAACAGTAATCAATAGGCCTCCACTGGTTTGTGGGTCACAAATAATTGATTTCTCTAAATCAGAGAGTTTACAAATAGACTCACCATAACTATCAAAGTTTCTCTCAGTGCCTCCTGGCACACATCCTTTATCAATATATTTTAAAATATTTGGTAATAATGGTAATTTATCAAAATATATTTCTGCAGAAACGCTACTGCCTCTACAAACCTCTAGCAAATGCCCTGCTAAACCAAAACCAGTAACATCAGTCACTGCATTAACACCTGAAATTTTAGCTACTTTAGAGCCAATATCATTTAGTGCACACATTTGCTTTACAGCCATAATGTGATCATCTGAGCTTACTACTTTCTTTTTTTGCGCCGTTGATAAAACTCCAATTCCTAGAGGTTTTGTTAAAAAAATAGTATCGCCAACTTCTGCACTTGTATTTTTTTTAAGCTTATCAATATCAACAATTCCAGAAACAGAGAGGCCAAATATTGGTTCTGGTGAGTCAATACTATGACCACCTGCCAATGTAATCCCCGCGCGGCTACAAATTTCACGGCCACCTTCTATGACCCTTGCGCCAACATCTGCAGAGAGTTTATTAATAGGCCAGCCAAATATTGCTATTGCCATTAGTGGCCTACCACCCATTGCATAGACATCACTTAAAGCATTACTTCCAGCAATCATCCCAAAGTCAAAAGGATCATCTACAATTGGCATAAAAAAGTCTGTGGTACTAATAAGCGCCCTTCCATCACCTAAGTCATAGACTGCAGCATCATCACTCGACTCATTACCTACTAATAAGCCTGGATCTACAAAGCTACTAATATTTGTACCTATAATTTCTTTAAGAAGCTTAGGTGAAATTTTACAGCCACAACCAGCGCCATGACTGAATTCAGTAAGCCTAACTGAAGATGAATTAGTTTTCATATTTGTTTGATTAAAGAATATTTTGAATCTAACTTTTTATAAAGATCAGACGGCGTAATTGATGGATTTGAATCCATAATTTCAAATGCAACAACATTATCTTCAACACCATCCCAATTTTTTATATATGAACCATCTTTGTAGCCATTTTGCTGCCTAAAAGTATTCAGTTGATTTTTAACAACATAACGCTTATATAAATTCTCAATATCAATATCTAAATGGGAAATTATTGTAAAAAATAAGTCGGTGATCTTACGGATATTATTAGTCTCTGACTGAATACTTGAAGCCACAGATAAGCTCAACATTTCTTCTAAAGAGTCAACCAAAATTTCAACATCAAAACTACCCTTAGGCTCAAGCATTAAAAATTTATTTGCATATTCTTGATCACTAATACGTATAGATTCAGACATTACAAAATGCCAAATATCAACTAACTCGACTCTAATATTGTCCCAGTCTGGCTGGTCATCAATATTTTTCCAGTGCTTCCAATTAAAAGAGTCAATTGCCTCTGCTACCTCCATATAAATCCCTCGATACCATGAAATTTCTCTATTCTCTCGAGTAACCCCAGTTAGCCATACCTCACCATTTGTCTCATCATTTAATTGCTTTTGAAGGATAAACATTTGTTCAATTTGATTCATAATTTTTGCTGTATTAAGAAATAAATAAATTATAGATAGTTAATTATTAATAATTTGGAATAAGTCCCTAATATCTATCAACTGAAGGGTCAATTTCTCTGGACCATGCATCAATTCCACCTTGAAGATTTACTAGAGATTGAAAGTCTTTCGAAATCAGAAAGTTTGCAACCTGCATTGATCTCATTCCATGATGACAATAAACTGCAATAGTGTCATCAGGATTAAGGTCAGAAAATGACTCAGCAATAGTACTCATGGGGCAGTGAATTGCTCCCTCAATCTTGCACAAATCCAACTCCCATTTTTCTCTAACATCAATAAGAACAGCGTCATTATTACTCAGATAATTTTGAAATTCTTTGGGATTTAAGTCATCTATCATTTCAAGCCTCTTGTTATTTTTAATATTAGAATTATATTTTATTCTTAACAATTAAGTACGAGTAACTTTAATGGGTAAAATTTCATTTGTGAGTAAAAATAATGATGATATTTTTAAATTCCCCTGTGACTACCCTATTAAGATTTTTGGGTTAAATCAGCCTGACCTAAAGCAAACTATTTGCGCTATAGTTGAAAGCCATATTGGACGGCTTCATGATAATCAAATTACTACCAAAAAAAGCTCTAAGGGTAAATATGTTTCAATAACTATTAGAATTATTGCAACAAGTAGAAAACAACTTGATGCTATCAATAATGAATTGCAAGCTTCCCCTTTAGTTTCCTATCTTTTATAAAATCTGATGTTTGAAATACGCGATAAAGGATTTACAGATTACATCCAAACATGGGATGAAATGAAATCTTTTACCGATGCTAGGAATATCGAAACTCCTGATGAGTTATGGCTATTAGAACATAACAGCGTATTCACTCAAGGACTGTCTGGAAAGCCAGAGCATCTTCTCAAAAAAACTGAAATACTAGTAGTGCAGTCTGATAGAGGTGGTCAAATAACCTATCATGGCCCAGGTCAATTAATAATTTACTGCCTAATTGACATCAAGAGACTAGGAATTGGTATTAAAAAAATGGTATCTCTTATTGAACAATCGATAATAGACTTATTGGCTGATTATTCCATTGAGGCTCATAAAGTTTCAGGAGCTCCTGGAGTTTATGTTGACGGCTCAAAAATTGCAGCACTAGGCCTCAAAGTTAAACAAGGTAGAACTTATCACGGCTTAAGCCTAAATATTGATATGGACCTCGGACCTTATAAGCTAATTAACCCTTGCGGTTATAGTGATTTAAATGTAACCCAAATGTCCAATCTAACGGATAATGCACTCAATATTTATGACATCAAACTAAACCTATCTAATTATCTAAAGAACTATGTCACAAGAACTTGAAATTAAAGCACTCAAAGGTGAATCTAAAATTAGCAGACTTAAGATTAAGCCTGATTCTGAGAGAAAACCATTAAAAAAACCAAGCTGGATAAGAATTAGGCACTCGGGCTCCAAAAAAGTTAATGAACTTAAAAAAACATTAAGGAGTCAAGAGTTATTTACAGTTTGCGAGGAGGCTCAATGCCCCAACCTCAGTGAATGCTTTAACCATGGCACTGCTACATTTATGATTATGGGTCAAATATGTACTAGAAGATGCCCTTTTTGTGATGTTGCTCATGGAAGGCCAAAAGCCTTAGATGCAAATGAGCCGCTTCATTTAGCCGATACTATTTCTAAAATGTCACTAAAGTATGTTGTTATTACCTCGGTTGATCGAGATGACTTAAGGGATAAAGGTGCTGGCCACTTCAAAGAGTGTATAGATGCTATTAGAAGTAAAACTCCTCAAGTAAAAATTGAAATTTTAACGCCTGATTTTAGAGGAAGGGTTGAAAAAGCTCTGGATATTTTTAAAGATTGTCCACCTGATGTTTTTAATCATAACTTGGAAACGGTGCCCAGCCTTTATCCCAAAGTCCGTCCTGGCTCAGACTATGAACAGTCGCTAGACCTCCTGAAAAGCTTTAAAGAAAAACATCCTTCTGTTAAAACAAAATCAGGCCTTATGCTTGGTGTTGGTGAAACTGAAAGGCAAGTGATTGACGTTCTAAAAGACTTAAGATCTCATGATGTTGATATGTTAACGTTAGGTCAATATCTACAGCCAAGCAAGCACCACCTTGCAGTTGAGGAATACATTACGCCTGATCAGTTTCAAAAATATAAAAAAATAGCAGAGGATCTTGGTTTTAATCAAGTAGCAAGCGGCCCCATGGTTAGGTCCTCTTACCACGCAGACCTTCAGGCAAAAGGCGAGCTTGTTTCATAAAAACTTATAAATTTAAGAACTAATTCTTTGATTTTTATAACTATTTAATTTGATAAAAAGTATAATAATATTATGATTAAAACATTCTTTATAGCTCTCGCATTTTTCTGCATCATTGATGTATTCTGGATATATTTTATTGCAACGCCAATGTACAAACAAGAGGTAGCATCCCTTATGGAGCTTAAAGTTATTCCTGCTATAATATTTTATATAATCTTCTTATTGGGCTTGATTTTCTTTGTTATTAATCCCAATCTTAGTAATACGCTTTTAAATGTTTTTATGGTTGGTGCTTTTTATGGTTTAGTAACCTATGGAACTTACGACCTAACCGTTTACGCAACTATGAATATTTTTAGCCTCAAACTAGTGGTCGCAGATATTCTATGGGGAATGGTTCTTTCTGGCTCTGTAGCAACCCTTACTGTATTTACTTCAGCTAAATTAAACTAACATAGTTATGTCTATTGCATTTACTTCTGGCGAGCCCTCTGGAATTGGTCCTGATATAGCCCTCATATACGCTCAAAAAGAAAGGAATGAAGATCTCCTGGTTTATGGCGACCCTGATGTATTAATCAATCGAGCAAAACTTCTTAATTTACCTATCTCCTTAAAGGAACATAAAACAAGAAAAACAAACGAATTAAGTATTTATCCTATAAAAACAAAGTCAAAGGTTGAGCCAGGGAAGTTAAACCCAGATAATTCAGATTACGTATTATCATTGATTAGGCATGCAACTAATGATTGCGTTGATAAGAACTGTGGTGGCATGTTAACTGGTCCAATTAATAAGGCTGTTATTAATCAATCTGGAATTGAATTTATTGGCCACACTGAGTATCTTGCTGACTTAACTCAAACCCCTAAAACTGTAATGCTTCTTGCAACAGATCAACTTAAAGTTGCTCTTGCTACTACTCATCTTGCTCTAAAAGATGTATCTAAAAACATTACAAAAGAATCTCTTATAAAAGTCATTACCATAATTAATAATAATTTCAAATACCTAGGAATAGAAGACCCGTCAATTCTTGTTTGCGGACTTAACCCACATGCTGGTGAAAATGGATATCTTGGGGATGAGGAGTTAATAACAATTATTCCTGCTTTAAACTCACTCAAGAAGAGTGGTATTAATCTTGTTGGACCAGTTCCAGCAGATACTGCCTTTACACCAGACTCATTAAAAAATATTGATGTAGTCCTAGCGATGTATCATGATCAAGGCTTGCCGGTATTAAAAGCAAAAGGTTTTAAAAATGCAGCTAATATAACCTTAGGCCTTCCTTTTATACGTACTTCTGTTGATCATGGCACAGCTCTAGACCTGGCAGGTACAGGCAATATTAGCCTAGGTAGTTTTAATACAGCACTATCCTACTTCAAAACTTTAACTAATAATGCGTCACCAGCCTAGAAAAAGATTTGGACAAAACTTTTTAGTTGATCATCAAATTATCAACCAAATTATTTCAACAATATCTCCAAAAAATGATGACAATATTTTAGAAATTGGTCCGGGAAAAGGAGCGATTACTTTTCCCTTGCTTGAACATTTAGATCATTTAAGTGTTATTGAAATTGATAGAGATTTAGTTTCTATGCTTGAATTAGAGGGACAAGAAAAACTAACCATCTATCAGTCAGATGCACTAACATTTGATTTTGGTCAAATTCCTAATAAAATTAGAGTGGTTGGAAATCTCCCATACAATATTTCTTCCCCTTTATTATTTCATCTTCTTGACTATAGAGATAAAATTGTTGATATGACTTTTATGCTTCAAAAAGAAGTGGTTGATAGAATAGTTGCGCCTCCAGGAAATAAGACTTATGGACGTCTTAGCGTTATGATGCAAGCTTTTTATGAAGTTGAGTTAATGTTTATTGTTCCAAGAGAATCTTTCGAACCTCAGCCAAAAATTCAATCTGCTATACTTTATCTGAAAACTAAAGAGCAGCCACTTGTTAGAAACTCAAAACCTTTAGAGGAAATAGTAAAACTTGCCTTTTCTCAGAGAAGAAAAACACTAAAAAACTGTTTAAAATCTGTATTAAATCAATCACAAACTGAAATTGACTTATCACAAAGAGCTGAAATGCTTAGTACTGAAAACTTTGTAACCTTAATGAATGACTATGAAAAACAAAATTGAAGTAAATGTAGAAGTAACCTACTTACCAGATCAATCAAATCTAGTAAACAGTCAATATGCTTATGCTTACACCATTACTATTAAAAATAATGGAGAGACTGGAGCCCAACTAAGAACAAGACGCTGGCTAATACAAGATGAATCTGGAGAAACTGAAGAGGTTATTGGTGAAGGTGTAATTGGACAGCAACCCCACCTTTCCCCTGGTGAAAGCTTTAAATACAGTTCTGGTGCAGTAATTAGTACTGAAACGGGAACCATGAAAGGCTCTTATGGGATGATTAGTGATCAAGGACAAAGGTTTGAAGCGGTCATTCCAGAGTTTACATTAAGTGAACCTTATACTCTTCATTAGGCAAAACACATGGACTATGCCATTGGTGACGTTCAAGGCTGCTTTAGAAGCCTTAAAGGGCTCTTAAATAAAATTAATTATAATATTGATAGAGATCGATTGTACTTTCTAGGTGATGTTGTTAATCGAGGCAATAACTCACTTGAAACGCTCCGCTTTATTCAATCAAATCAAGATAACATGGACATGGTTCTTGGTAACCATGATTTTCATCTACTAGTTTGTGCATTAACTGAGCGCCATCCTAACAAGAATGACACGTTCTTAGACATATTGTCTGCTTCTGATAAAACTGTTTTGCTTGACTATCTCCTTAACAGGCCACTTGTAATTGAATATAAAGATGCGCTCTTTGTTCACGCAGGAGTACCACCTCAATGGAGCAAGTCAGATGCAATCAAAAATGCAGAGACAGTTCATAAGAACCTTCAATCAAAAAATGTGATTGAATTTTTATCCAAAATGTATGGTAATTATCCAAATAAATGGTCTAGTAACCTTTCTAATGAAGAAGGCTCTCGTTACACAATAAACGCCTTAATGAGAATGCGTTTTTGTAAAGAAGATGGTGAGCTTGAATTTGAGCATAAGTTAAATGTTGATCAAAACCCAGAAAACTTTGAAGCTTGGTTTTTGCATTCAAACCGACTGATGGCTGATGAAGAAATATTTTTTGGGCACTGGTCATCTCTTAAAGATATCAACTCTAAAAATATTTACCCTCTAGATCATGGGTGCGTATGGGGTGACAGGCTTACAGCTTATGATTTAACAAACCATAATTATATTTCACAAAAATCATTAGAAATTAATTAGGCTGGTGCACTTCTCAGATTAATCGAGCCCTCATAAACAAACTCTCCAGGACCAGTAAGATAGACTTTTTGTCCATCATACTCAACCATTGCATTACCGCCATTTAAGCGTACTTTTACCTTTGCATTAAGCAGGCCAAGTCTAATTCCATGAATCACAGCTGCACAGGCTCCTGAACCGCAAGCAAGTGTCTCACCAACCCCTCTCTCAACAACCCTTAACTGGACTTCATCTTTACTTAATACCTTCATAAACCCAACATTGACACCCTCAGGAAAGTCATTAGAAGATTGAATTTTTAATGCAGTAGAATCTATATCTGATATGTCATCCAAAGCCAAGATAGCATGAGGATTTCCAATGGATAAAGATCCAACTTTAAAACCTTCAACAATATACTCAGAATTCTCTTCATTAACATTAAGAGGAATTATGGATGGAAGAAAGTTTGGCTCACCCATCTCAACTCGAACAGAGTCATCACTGTTAACTGTTAAAACCATATTGCCAGCATTAGTTTCAACAGAAAGTGGGTTCTTATAAGATAAATTTTTCTTTTGAATATAAAGAGCTAAGCACCTTGCGCCATTTCCACATTGGTTAGCTTCAGAACCATCAGCATTAAATATTACATAACGAAAGTCAGCATCTTTTGATGATGAACTCTCAACCATGAGTAATTGATCAAAGCCAATTCCAAAACGACGATCAGATAATTTTCGAATCTCATCAGTTGATAAACTAACATCCCCATCAATATTATCGATTATTACGAAATCATTTCCAAGACCATGCATTTTTGTAAAATATATCATGATAATATTTTAACCTTTTGTATCATGTTTTATTTGGTTACTGCTATGTTAAAATCTTCACAATAATCTAATCAATAAAAATAATGAATACCCCCACTAATATAACACTTAGTAAGGATAAAAAACTTCTTACTGTAACATTTGATGAGACTGATTACCCTATGACAAGTGAATATCTTAGAGTTTACTCTCCATCAGCAGAAGTTCAAGGGCATGGCCCTGGACAAGAGACTCTTCAGCTAAACAAACAAGATGTTACGATTCAAACACTAGTTCCAATGGGAAATTATGCAATTGCAATTCATTATAGTGATGGGCACACTACTGGAATATACTCATGGAGCCACTTATACAAACTTGGAAGTAATAAGGACGATCTTTGGCTTGACTATTGTAATCGAGTTAAAAATAATAATAGTAGTCACAACTATCACAAAGTTCAAGTTTAATAAATAAATATTAATATTAGAATTTTTAGTGTTAGCTTGACAATATGATTGGTAATTTTGTTAAAATTGTAACTAAAACTTATTTAAACAAAAATTTAAATAAATAGATTAACTACTTAGGTAAAAAAAATGAATAATAAATTAAATCAACTTACAATTTTATTTACTTTATTTATTTCATCTTTATCAATAGCAAACCCAATCAATAAAATCAATTTTATTGGATTAGATTTTACTGCTGAAAGCACTTTAAATCAGCTTATTCCTTTCAAAGCTGGTCAAACATTTTCACCCTCAGCAAGTGATGAAATTATCAAATCTCTATTTGATACTGGTCTTTTTTCTGATGTCCAGATTATTCAAAACAAGAATATTTTAAATATCAAACTATTAGAAAACCCCTATATTAAATATTTAACTATTGATAACAATCCAAAAAAATGGTTTAGCTTTGAGACTGATTTATTTAATAGTGAAGATTTAGAAGAATTTTCCAAATCTTATGATATGTCTACTGGTAACGTCTTTACCGAAGAAAAATTAACTAACTTTATTTCATTCTTAGATCAAAAATATGTTGACGCAGGATTTTATAATATTGAAATTAGCTCAAACTCCAAAATAGATGCCCAAAATAGAATTGGTGTTGAAATTGAAATAAAACAAAATGTCAGGACAACTATTGAATCTTTAAAGATAAGTGGTGCAAAAAGCTTTACCGAGAAAAAATTATTATCTTTCTTTCCAATTGGCGAACCGGGATTTAAAGTCGTTAACTACTTTACTAATAAAGATCAATTTACCAGCCCTTCTTTTCAACTTGGATTAGACGCTATTACTAATAATTATTTTAACGCTGGTTATTTGGATTTTAATATTTTAGAAATAAATACTACCTTGAGCGAAAATAATGAAAAAATAGATATTGAAATTGAAATTTATGAGGGTAATCAATTTAAACTTGGCAAAGTAAGTTTTACTGGTGAACTAGGAAATAAATCTCCAGGTGAGCTAACTGCTTTATTACCAATTAGCAAAGGTGATACTTTTAATAGAAGTTTAATAATGGAAGGAATTCAACTAATTAATGATGCGTTTTCCGACCAAGGTTATGCTTTTGCAGAAATTGAACCCATCACATATGATTCTTTGAATGAAATTAATGTAGATATAAATATCTCTCTAAATAAAAAAGTTTACATAAATAGAATTACAATTTCAGGCAATACAAGAACGCAAGATGAAGTAATTCGAAGAGAAATTGGTATTTTTGAAGGAGGCCTTTATTCTAGAAGTGTACTTAGAAACTCTGTCATGAAGCTTAGACGTTTAGGATATTTTTCTGATGTTCAAATGATGGCCTCTGACGTTATAGGTTCAAACGATAAGATTAACCTTAACTTTACAGTTGACGAAACTAAAACTGGAGCTATTAGTTTTTCTTTATCTCATAGCAATAACTATGGGATAGCTATTGGTGCTGGAATTCAAGAAAAAAATATTTTTGGATCAGGTAACACATTTAATTCCGAATTAAAGCTTTCTGACTCTTACAACAAAGTTAGCTTCTATTTTGAAGATCCTTACTTTAATGATCAAGGCCACAGCATAAGTTATGGTGCATTTTTTAGTGAAATTAAAGATGATGATGTAATGAAAGATTCCTATGAAATCAGCACCAAAGGCTTAAATATAGGCTATGGGGTGCCTCTAACAGAAAACACAAGAATTAGAGCTAATTTAGAGTATTCACAAAATGATATAAATTGTGGTGTGAGCTTTTCTTCATCTAGTTATGAGTCTAGTCAATGCTCCAATAAATCTCAAGATGAAACTAAATTAAGTGTTGGTTGGAGTGAAAGTACTTTAAATGACTATATGTACCCGACAAATGGAAGGGAAAACTCTATTAAACTAGGAATGGCTTTACCAGTTTCTGACTATCGCTATATTGATATAAATGCAAAACATAAGAGCTACAAGCCAATAAATGAAAACTTAACACTTAAAGTTACTGGGAGCTTGGATTTTTTAAAAGGCTATGATGGCAAAGAAGCCCCTTTTTATAAAAGATACTTTGGCGGAGGAACTGGGTCAGTTAGGGGTTTTGGAAATAAATCACTGGGGCCACTTTATCTAAATGGAAATGCGAAAGGTGGTGAACTCTCAATCTTAGGAAGTGCAAATCTAATATCTCCAGCTTTCTTTTTTGATGATAACGAAAAAATGAGAATGAGTGCCTTTATTGATAGTGGAAATATTTTTGAGAAAGCATCAAATATTGACTTAGGCGATTTAAGAATGTCGACTGGCTTTGGGTTTGCTTATCTTAGCCCAATAGGGGCGATTGGAGCGTATTGGTCAACCCCAATACTTAAAAAATCAGGTGATGTTATTGAAAACTTTGGTTTTTCTTTAGGAACTGGTTTTTAAAAAACTCATGAAAATTATAGCTGTATTTTTTTTATTACTAACAACATCATTAGCAGCTTCGGAAACTATAAAAATAGGCTATATTGATCCGGAAAAAGTTATTAATAATTTACCTCAATATAATCAGAGCATAGATCAAATATCTAGAGAATTTGAACCAAAAAAACAAGAGTTACTAGATTTATTTGAGCATATTGAGCTTCTTAGAACTAAAGTCAACGATATTAACAAGTCTGTAAAAAAAGAAAATCTTGAAGAAGAATTATTTAAACTAGCTAGGTTAGAAAAAAGTTTTGAACAAGAAACTGAATTTTGGCAAGATAAGATGAATAAAAGAAAAATCGATTTACTTCAGAAAATTGAACAGTTAATTAACAATACAATCAATGAGCTAGCAATCTCTGAAAACTACGATCTTATTTTGTATGGAAATGCCGCTTTTGTCAGTGATAAAACAAACATAACCACTAAAGTGATTGAAAAAATTCAAAAACTCTCACTATGAAATTAACCCTTGAAGAAATAGCAAAATTAATAGACGCCTCAGTTTATGGTGAATCATCGAAAGAGATTTCAGGAATTAATACCCTAGCTAATGCAAATACTGGGCAAATTTCTTATGCAGTTAGTAAAAAATACAAAAAACTCCTAATTAACTCTAATGCTGGTGCAGTAATAGTAGATAAGAGCTTAAAAAATTCCTGCTCAACAAATGTGCTATTAGTTGAAAACGTTTATCTAGCTTACTCAATATTAACCCATAAGTTTAAATATTTACAAAACATTAACCATCTTAAGACAGGCTCAGAAGTTATTAACTCATTCGCTGGTGTTGATATTTCTCCAAACTGTGTTATTGGTAAGAATGTAGTTATTGGAGAAAATTCATCGATTGGAGCTAATTGTGTTCTTGAAGACAATGTCAATATTGGTAAAAATTCACGAATTGAGTCAAATGTAACGATTCAAAATGGCTCTCAAATTGGAAAAAACTGTGTCATCTTGCCTGGAGTAATAATTGGTTCTGAGGGATTTGGAAACGCAAGAGATAAAGACAACAAGTGGAACGCAATTGCTCACCTTGGAAATGTAATTATTGGTGATAATGTATCTATTGGAGCTAATACAACAATTGATAGAGGTTCTATTGACAATACAGAGATTCATAATGGAGTTAAAATCGATAATCTTGTTCATATTGCTCATAATGTTGTTATCGGAGAAGATACAGCTATAGCAGGAACAACGGGAATTGCTGGAACAACTATTATTGGTAAAAGGTGCATGATTGGTGGCAAGGTTGGTATTGTTGGCCACCTAATAATTACTGACGACGTTATAGTTAATGCGACTAGTACAGTCAATAGAAATATAACAAAGCCAGGAGTTTATACAGGCTTTGTCCCTCTTATGCTTCATTCTGAATGGAAAAAGGTAGGAATATGGCTAACAAAACTTGATAAAATTACAACTCTGCTAAAAATTAAATTAAAAAACATTAAATAATCCAATGAAAATGAATATTAACGAGGTTAAAAATTTTCTACCTCATCGCTACCCTTTCTTACTTATTGATAGGGTAACTAATCTTGAAGTAGGAAAAAGCCTTACTGCTATCAAAAATGTGTCTTTTAATGAGCCGCATTTTACAGGGCACTTTCCTGATCAACCTATTATGCCTGGGGTCCTAATTATTGAGGCTTTAGCGCAAGCCACTGGAATATTAGCTTTTAAATCTGAAGTTGGAAAGCCACAAACTGGTCAAATATATATGTTAGTAGGTGTAGATAAAGTTCGCTTTAAAAGAATGGTTGAGCCAGGTGATCAACTAGAAATTTATGCTGAAATTATTACGGTCAAACGTGGTATTTGGAAATTCAATTGCAGGGCCTCAGTTGAAGGTAATTTAGTTACTTCTGCTGAAATTTTATGTACTCAAAAATCTGCTGAATAGTATTATGCCCACCCATCCTACTGCTATTATTCATGAAAGTGCTAAAATCCATAAAAGTGCTGAAATATCAGCTTATGCTTTTATTGGTGCCAATGTTGAAATAGGTGCTGGAACAGTAATAGACTCACATGCTGTAATTGATGGTCCTACTAAAATTGGTAAAAATAATCATATTTATTCTTTTGCTTCTATTGGTGGTGACCCTCAAGATATTACTTACCAAGAAGGCCAGGAGAGTAACCTTGTGATAGGAAATGATAATATGATTAGAGAGTTTTGTACAATTAATAGAGGCACTGAAAAGGAAAACTCTTTAACAAGAATTGGTTCGAATAACATGCTAATGTCGTATGTTCATATTGCACATGATTGTCAACTTGGTGATCATATTATTATGTCTAATAATGCCTCACTAGCTGGTCATGTTAGAATTTCAGACTGGGCCATACTTGGTGGCTTTGTTTTAGTTAAACAATTTTGCGGTATTGGAAGACACTCTTATGCTGGAATGGGGAGTCAAATTAATAAAGACATCCCTGACTATATGGTTGCAGCTGGTATTCACCCTAAAATTAGAAGTATTAACTCTGTTGGAATGAAGAGAAGAGGCTTTAGTGCCAGCTCAATTTCATCTATTAAACGAGCATTTAAGGTCGTTTATCGTGATTCGCAAGGCAGACTCTTAGATCATGCACTAAGCGAACTTGAAGCATCAGAATCTGACAGTCGCGAAGTTATGCAATTTGTAGAATGTATTCGAAACTCAAGAGTGGGCATCATGCGTGGCCCAGCGGATGAATAGATAGCCTTTTCTATTATGTCTAAGTCTTTCATAGGGTCCAGCAGCATTGTCGCCGCAATGACCTTTATATCAAGAATCTTAGGCCTTATTCGAGATTTCATTATTGCAAGACTCTTTGGAGCTAATGAATTAACTGACGCATTCTTAGTAGCCTTTAGAATACCTAATTTTTTTAGACGACTCTTTGCTGAAGGTGCTTTTTCACAAGCCTTTTTGCCAATTTTGGCAGAGTCAAAAGCTAATCAATCTGACGAAGAGGTTCAATTAGTAATTAATCATATTGCTACTAAATTGCTTAGCATACTTATGATTATTACTCTTATTGCAATTGTAATAGCACCAATCATAATACTTTTATTTGCATGGGGGTTCTACTTTAAAGCTGATGCAACTCAGTTTCATTTAGCCTCTGATATGCTACGAATTACTTTTCCTTATTTGCTTTTAATATCCCTTACTGCCTTATCTGGATCTATCCTTAATACTTATGATAATTTTATAATTCCAGCATTTACTCCAGTATTACTAAATATTTCATTAATCCTTAGCGCTGTATTTTTATCTAAACACTTGTCCACACCAATTATGGCATTAGCCTGGGGCGTACTCATTGGAGGGATTATACAGCTTGGCTTTCAAATACCATTCTTAAGAAAAATAAAACGACTCCCTAAATTACAGTTTGGCCATCATAAGGTTCTTTTAGTTCTTAGAAAAAGAATGCTTCCAGCCTTATTTGGCGTATCAGTATCTCAAATTAATTTATTAGTTGACACAATGATTGCATCAACCCTTATAGCTGGAAGTGTCTCATGGCTATATTATTCAGATAGGTTACTAGAGCTCCCTTTAGCTTTAATTGGCATCGCCCTAGCAACTGTTGCCCTAGCAAAACTAAGTAACTATCATGCAAAAAAAGATACTAAAAACTTTATAAGTACCATTGATAAAGCTCTTTTATATGCAATTTTATTAGGACTTCCTGCATGTGCTGGATTAGTTCTGCTTGCAGAGGAGCTAATAATTACACTCTTTCAATATGATGCATTTGATGCTTTATCCGCTAAAAAAACATCTTTAAGTTTACAAGCTTATGGTTCTGGCTTAATGGCGTTCATTGCAATAAAAATCTTTGCGCCAATTTTTCTATCAAGAGGAGACACTAAAACTCCAGTAAAAGCTGGGGTTGTGGCGATGGTTTCAAATATAGTTCTAAATTTAATATTAGTTCAGTATTTTGATCATGTTGGCTTAGCTGCCGCCACCTCGATTTCAGCGGTAATTAATGCTGTAATTTTATATTTTTTCTTAATAAAAAAATCAATATTTAAGTTTCAGATTACTTTTTATAAAATGCTAGTTAAAGTAATATTTGCAGTCACTATAATGTCGATGTATATTTATTACTTTGATTCAAGTATTGGCCTTTACCTTGAATCCTCTCTAATAGAGAGGGCTATACTTATTTCAAAAACTATTACTATTTCAATAGTTATATATTTTTCAACGCTTTATGCACTTGGAGTTAGACTTAAACAATTATGAAGAAAGTTCACTGCATTAAATTAGATACAAAGCTAGAAGGCTTGGAAAGAGCACCCTACCCAGGTGATCTTGGTAAAAGGATATTGGATTCAGTCTCTAAAGAGGCTTGGCAGATGTGGCTTGACCACCAAACCATGTTAATTAATGAAAATAACTTAAACTTATTTGATGAGTCATCACAGAGCTACCTAAAAGAACAAATGGAAAATTACTTCTTTTCAGAGAAAGACATTGATCAAATTGAGGGCTATGTACCAAAATAATTATATGGAAATTTGATTAAAAAATGTCTAATCTATTTATAGTAGCAGCTCCCTCAGGATGTGGAAAAACATCTCTTGTTGAGTCATTAATTAATAATACTAAAAACTTGCGCGTCTCTATATCTCATACGACACGAAAGCCAAGAGCCGATGAAGTTAATGGAACTAATTATCACTTTGTTTCAGTTTCTGAATTTCAAAAAATGGTGAGTGATGATGCATTTATTGAGCATGCTGAGGTTTTTGAAAACCTCTATGGGACTTCTAAAAAACTAATTAATGACAATCTGAACAATCACATAGATGTCATCCTGGAAATTGACTGGCAAGGTGCTCGCCAAGTTAAGCAGAACTTACCTAGTGCAATTAGCATATTTATTTTGCCTCCTTCAAAAGAAGCATTAGAACTAAGGCTCAAGAATAGGGCTCAAGACGATGAGTTAATCATAAAAAAAAGAATGCTAGATGCAGAAAATCAAATGAGTCACTTCAACGAATTTGACTATCTAGTCATTAATGATAATTTTAATGCTGCATTAGCTGATCTAGAATCAATAATATCCTCTTCAAACAATCTATCTAAGCGAGCTCATCTGTCTTTAAAAGAGCAGTCAACAAAACACAAAAAACTACTTAAAAAATTGATATAACTAAAAAATTTGGTATAATTTAGCCCTAAATTATCATTTTAAGAAGATTTATGAGTGATTTTGCATTATCGATAAAAAATACATCTAGAGATCTAGAGGTACAAAAGTACCCTCCAATCCTAACTCCAGAACAAGAATATGAGTTGGCTATTGAACTCTATGAGAATGGAAGTTTATCCGCTGCACAAAGACTTGTTCTTGCTCATATGAGATTTGTTGCCTTTATTGCGCACAGCTATAAAGGGTATGGTCTTGAAAATGCTGATCTAATTCAAGAAGGCACAATTGGTTTAATGAAAGCAGTTAAACGCTTTAACCCTCATAAAAAAGTTAGGCTATCTTCTTTTGCTGTTTATTGGATTCGTGCAGAAATTCATGAATACATCTTTAAAAACTGGAAAATTGTTAAAGTAGCAACTACCAAAGCACAAAGAAAACTTTTCTTTAAGCTCAGAAAGGCAAAGGCAAATATTTTTCAATCTCTAACAAGTGAGCAAGCCAAAATAATTGCAGAAGATCTTGGTGTTAAAGAAAAAGATGTTATTGAAATGGAATCTAGACTTCAGCTCAACGATGTTGCTTTTGAGGTTAATGATGACGATGATACTTACACTCCAGAGCACTACATCTCAGATCCTGGTAAAAATCCTGAACAATTAGTATTAAATGATAAAAACCAAGAAGATCAGCACAATAAGCTTTATCAAGCACTTTCTTCTTTAGATGAAAGAAGTATCGATATTTTACAAGCAAGGTACTTGAAAGAAGAAAAATCGACCTTACATACATTAGCAGACAAGTATGGTGTTTCCGCTGAAAGGGTTCGTCAACTTGAAAACAAAGCTATTAAAAAGCTTAAAGAACGTCTAGAAGGCCAAGTAAACCTTTAACGACAAATTTTGTAGTTCAACACCAGGAGAGAATATGGAAATCCGTCCCTTACATGACCGTGTCATTGTGCGAAGAGTAGAAGAAAAGAAAACAACAGCAAGTGGTTTAATCATCCCTGATTCATCAACTGAAAAACCATCTAGAGGTGAGGTTGTTGCAGCTGGAAATGGCAGAATTAGTACCCAAGGAGATTTAATTCCATTGGATGTGAAGGTTGGCGATATAGTAATGTTTGGTCAATACTCAGGTGCGGAAATCACTGTAGCAGAAGAAAAGCTTCTAGTGATGAGCGAAGATGAAATTGTTGCAGTAATTGAAGAATAAAGGAGAAATATAATGTCAGCAAAAGACGTAAAATTCGGCTCAGAAGCTAGAGATTTAATGATGTCAGGTGTTAACACGCTTGCAAATGCAGTTAAAGTAACGCTTGGACCAAAAGGAAGAAATGTAGTAATTGATAAATCATTTGGCGCTCCATCAATTACTAAAGATGGTGTCTCAGTTGCTCAAGAAATTGAACTTGAAGGTAAGTTTGAAAATATGGGCGCCCAAATGGTTAAAGAAGTTGCATCAAAAACTAATGATATTGCTGGTGATGGAACTACTACAGCAACTGTATTAGCTCAGTCTTTAATTTCAGAAGGTGTTAAGTCAGTCGCAGCAGGAATGAACCCTATGGATCTTAAAAGAGGTATTGATAAGGCTACCGAAGTTGTTGTTGCAGCGTTACAAAAAGCATCTCAACCCTGTAAAGATAGCGAGGCAATTGCTCAGGTTGCAACTATTTCAGCAAATTCAGACACATCTGTTGGTGAAATTATTGCTAAGGCAATGGAAAAGGTTGGAAAAGAAGGTGTAATTACTGTTGAAGAAGGCTCAACACTTGAAAACGAACTTGATGTTGTTGAAGGAATGCAATTTGATCGTGGATATCTTTCCCCATACTTCATAAACAATCAAGAGTCTATGACTGCGGATCTAGAGCATCCATATATTTTGCTTCATGACTCTAAAATTGCAAACATTCGTGATTTACTGCCAGCACTAGAAGCAGTTCAAAAAGCTGGAAAGCCTCTTCTAATAATTGCAGAAGATATTGAAGGTGAAGCGCTTGCAACTTTAGTTGTTAATAACATGCGTGGTATTGTCAAAGTAGCTGCTGTTAAAGCACCTGGATTTGGTGATCGCCGTAAAGCTATATTAGAAGATATAGCTGTTCTTACTGGTGCTACAGTCATTTCTGAAGAAGTTGGCTTATCACTTGAAGGTGTTACTGAAGAGCATCTTGGCACTGCAAAACGTATTGAAATTGGTAAAGATAATACAACTTTGATTGATGGATCAGGAGCTAAAAAAGCTATTGTAAGCCGTGTTGGTCAAATTAAAACTCAAATAGAAGCTACTAGCTCTGATTATGATAAAGAAAAACTTCAAGAGCGCTTAGCTAAACTTTCTGGTGGTGTTGCAGTAATTAAAGTTGGTGCAGCAACAGAAGTTGAAATGAAAGAGAAAAAAGACCGTGTTGATGATGCGCTTCATGCTACACGCGCTGCAGTGGAAGAAGGTGTTGTTCCAGGCGGTGGTGTTGCTTTTGTTCGTGCTATCTCATCACTAAGCTCACTTAAGGGTGATAACAGTGACCAGGACGTTGGAATCAGCATTTGTAGACGCGCTTTAGAAGAGCCTCTTAGGCAAATCGTCTCTAATGGTGGAGGCGAAGCCTCTGTCGTTTTAAATGAAGTTTTAAAAGGTAAAGGAAACTTTGGCTATAATGCGGCATCTGAAGAATATGGAGACATGCTTAAGATGGGTATCTTAGACCCAACTAAGGTCTCTCGTGCAGCACTTCAGCATGCAGCAAGCATCTCTGGTTTAATGATAACTACTGAAGCAATGATTACTGATAAGCCTCAAGATTCTGGACCTGCAATGCCTGATATGGGCGGCATGGGTGGTGGAATGCCAGGCATGATGTAAAACTATTTGTCTTTATAAAAAAAGCCCCATTTTTTGGGGCTTTTTTTTGGTATTATGTCAGCCAATTACAACCAATACATCATATGTCTAATTACGACGCGTCATCAATAGAAGTACTAACTGGCCTGGAGCCAGTCAAAAAACGCCCAGGAATGTATACTGATACTGAAAGTCCAAATCACCTAGCTCAAGAAGTAGTTGATAACAGTGTTGATGAAGCTGTCTCTGGCTATGCAACTCAAATAAACGTAACTCTTCATAAAGATAATTCTATGTCTGTTGAAGACAATGGCAGAGGAATACCTGTAGATATTCATCCAAAGGAAGGGACACCTGCTGTTGAGGTTATCCTTACAAAACTTCATGCTGGCGGCAAGTTCTCAAATGATTCTTATCAATTCTCTGGTGGACTTCATGGAGTAGGAATTTCTGTAGTGAATGCCCTATCGAGTTCAATTGAAATCTGGATAAAAAGAGATTCAAAACAATACTATATGCAATTTGAATCAGGCGCTAAATCAAAAGATTTAGAAGAAATAGCAGAAGTTGGTAAGCGTAATACTGGAACTTTAATAAAATTCTCACCAAATCCTCAATATTTTGATACTGTAAAGTTTTCAATTAAAAACTTAAGGCATAATCTTCGCTCTAAAGCGGTTCTTTGTCCCGGGCTTGAAGTTAACTTTGTAAATGAAATTGATGAAACAACAGATAAATGGCTCTTTGAAGATGGTATTAAAGACTACCTTCAAGCTTCTCTAGATGGGTTAGATTGCATTCCTGCAATACCTTTTGTAATCTCTAGTAAAACGAAAGAGGAGCAACTTGATTGTGCATTAACTTGGACTGAAAATACTACAAATACTACGGCTGAAAGCTTTGTAAACTTGATTCCTACAATTGGCGGAGGAACTCACGTTAATGGACTCCGATCTGGATTAACAGATGCGTTAAAAGAGTTTTGTGAGTTCAGAAGCCTTATACCAAAAAATATTAAATTAACACCTGATGATGTTTGGCAAAATATTGCCTTTGTATTGTCAATTAAAATTCTTGATCCGCAGTTTTCAGGCCAGACAAAGGAAAGACTATCTTCACGTGAGTGCGCCTCTTTTGTTTCAGGAGTAGTTAAAGACTCATTTAGTTTATGGCTAAATCAGCATACTGATATAGCTGAAAAAATTGCTGAACTAGCAATCCTTAATGCTCAAATCAGATTAAAAACTGCTAAGAAAGTTATACGCAAAAAAATCGTAAGCGGTCCAGCGCTTCCTGGAAAGCTATCTGACTGTACCAGTGTTGATCTCGATCAAACTGAAGTTTTTTTAGTTGAAGGAGACTCTGCTGGAGGCTCAGCAAAACAGGCTAGAGACAAAGAGTATCAAGCCATATTACCACTTAGAGGTAAAATTCTTAATACATGGGAAGTTGACTCTTCTCAAGTTCTTGCCTCAAATGAAATTCATGATATAAGTGTTGCAATTGGCTTAGAGCCTGATAATAGTGATCTGTCTGGGCTTCGATATGGAAAGGTTTGTATCTTAGCTGATGCTGATTCAGATGGACTTCATATTGCTACCCTTATTTGCGCTTTATTTGTTAAGCACTTCCCTAAGCTAGTTAAAGAAGGTCATGTCTATGTGGCAATGCCGCCTCTATATAGGATTGATGCAGGAAAGCAGGTATTCTACGCCCTAGATGATAAAGAGAAAGATGCATTTGAATCCAAACTTGCAAAGGAAAATAGTCGTCAAAAAATTCAAGTTCAAAGATTTAAAGGATTAGGTGAGATGAATCCAAAGCAGCTTAGAGAAACAACCATGCAGCCAGATACTAGAAGATTAATTCAGTTGACTCTTAATCACCCACTTCAGGTTGCAGAAACTATGGATATGCTGCTTTCTAAAAAAAGAGCTTCAGACCGTAAATCTTGGTTAGAGACCAAAGGTAATCTGGCAAATGTCTAAAGCGATTGTTTTGCTATCTGGCGGCTTAGACTCAACAACCGTACTTGCAATTGCAAAAGCTCATAATTTTGAATGTTATGCGCTAAGTTTTGATTATGGCCAAAAGCAACGCTCTGAGCTAGAATCTGCAAAAACTATTGCCATGCAATCTAAAGTGGTAGAGCATCGGATTATGAAAATCTCCCTTGCTGATATTGGGGGCTCTGCTTTAACAGATGATAAAATAGACGTCCCTAAGTACTCTGAAAGTGATGAAATCCCTGTCACTTATGTTCCAGCTCGAAATACTATTTTCTTATCATTTGCACTAGCATGGGCTGAAGTAATTGACTGTCAAAAAATTTATATTGGTGTTAATGCTCTTGATTATTCTGGCTATCCTGATTGCAGGCCTGAATTTATTAAAGCATTTGAAGATATGGCAAATCTGGCAACAAAGCAATCTGTTGAAGGTGAAAAAATTGAAATTAAAACGCCTTTAATTAGTATGACCAAAGCAGAGATCATCCAAAAAGGATTAAGTCTTGGTGTCAACTACTCGCAAACTATTAGCTGTTATCTAGCCAACTCAAATGGAGAGGCTTGTGGCGAGTGTGATGCATGCGTACTTAGGATAAATGGCTTTAACAATGCTAACATTAAGGATCCAACTTTTTATCAATAAATATTTAAAATTTAGCGCTATTTAAATGTTTTTTGAAGATAAAATATAAACTTTTAAACAATTTAAGGATTTAACTCAAAATGAGTATTGAAGATAGAGTACGTAAAGTTGTAAGTGAGCAGTTAGATGTTAGTGGTGAAATTGACAATAATGCTTCATTTATCGATGATTTAGGGGCTGATTCATTAGATACTGTAGAACTTGTAATGTCTCTTGAAGAAGAGTTTGATTGTGAAATTGCAGACGAAGAAGCAGAAAATATTACTACTATTCAACAAGCAATAGACTATATTAACGCAAATACTTAATAAACTTCAATAAATCAAATAAGGCGTTTACTTTAAAAAGTAATTCGCCTTTTTTTACGCAACATTTATCTCTCAAATTAAATAACTTATATAAATTTACTTTCTTAACTTTAAAAGAAAATCTACTATGAATAAAAGAAGAGTTGTAATTACTGGATTAGGTATTGTAAGCCCAGTAGGTAATAATGTTAATGATGCTTGGGCTAATATTATTAATGGAGTTTCTGGTATAGCGCCAATAACAAATATTGATACTGAGATTCAAGCTGTTAAATTTGGAGGCGCTGTTAAACAGTTAGATGTATCTCAATACTTAAGCCCTAAAGAGGCTAAGAAAATGGATATATTTATTCATTATGGTATGGCTGCCGGAATACAAGCTTTTGAAGATAGTGGTGTTGAAGTAACAGACGAAAATGCTGAGAGAATTGGAGTTGCAATTGGTGCTGGCATTGGTGGACTAACTACAATTGAAAAAACAGCAGATCTTTTTAGAGAAAAAGGGCCCAAGAGAATTTCTCCATTCTTTGTGCCCTCTTCCATTATCAACATGGTCTCTGGGAACATGTCTATCAAATTTGGCCTTAAAGGTCCAAATTTTGCAATAGTAACAGCGTGTACAACGGGAACTCATAATATTGGGGATGCCTCAAGAATAATTGAATATGGTGATGCTGACGTTATGATTGCTGGAGGAACTGAAATGTCAACAACTAACTGTGGCCTTGGGGGTTTTGCTGCAGCTCGAGCACTTTCCACTAGAAATGATGATCCAGAAACTGCTTCAAGACCTTGGGACGTTGATAGAGATGGGTTTGTTCTTGGTGATGGTGCAGGCGTTGTCGTTCTTGAGGAATATGAACACGCTAAAAAGCGTGGGGCACACATTTATGGTGAACTTACAGGTTACGGTATGAGCAGTGATGCATACCATATGACGCTTCCATCAGAAGGCGGCGAAGGTGCTGCAAGATGCATGAGAAATGCTATGAATAATGCCGGAATTAATCCAAATCAACTAGATTATATTAATGCTCATGGAACGTCGACTCCAGCTGGTGATGCCGCTGAAACAGAGGCCGCTAAATTAGCTTTAGGTGCGCACTCAAAAAATATTGTTATGAGCTCAACTAAATCAATGACTGGTCATCTTTTGGGCGCTGCAGGAGGTGTTGAGGCAGTATTTACAACTCTTGCAATTAGAGATCAAGTAGCACCTCCCACAATAAATATATTTAATCAGGATCCAGAATGTGATCTTGACTATGCCGCGAATGAAGCAAGAGAAATGAAGATTAATCATGCAATTTCAAACTCTTTTGGGTTTGGCGGTACCAATGGCTCACTTGTTATATCTAAGACACCTTAAAAAGAACTCTAGTCCTCTAGTATTATTTCTGAAGTGTCGGCTGAATCTGAATCTGAAAATAGTGATTTAATATCTGGGAATAACTTATAAATTCTTATTGCCCCATTAGTTACACTATTTAAAGCCTCTTTCTTAAGAATAATTAATTGCCAACTAGTGTCATTAGATTCATATTTGAAAGCGCCGCCAATAACAGCTAAAGCAAGAATTGCACCTAACAAATACTTAATCATCAGTTTTTTCCACCAGTGAAAACAAATAAATCATATTTTACCAAGTTTATATCTCTTAAATTGAAATTCCAGAAGACTTTAAGAGGCCTTCCATTTTAGGCTTGCCACCACGAAATTTGATGTATTGCCCCATAAAGTCAAGACTACCGCCTACTTCAAGAATAAATCTTCGGAAATCATCAGCAGGTTTAGACTCAATTCCACCATTATCTTTAACAAATTCATAAGCATCTGCAGCCAACACTTCAGCCCATTTATAGCTGAAGTAGCCAGCTGCATATCCACCACTAAAAATATGGGAAAAAGAATTAAGGAATCTATTCTCATCAATGACTGGAACTAAAGCAGTTTTCTCTCTCACGCAATCTAGAACTTTATATGTGTCCAAGTTCGAAATATGAGTATTTATATCCCATAGCGAAAATTCACACTGCCTAAGCATCTGCAGTCCTGATTGAAAGTTTTTAGAGTCAATCACTTTATTGAATAATTCATCAGGTAATTTTTCACCCGTTTCCCAGTGACCCGAAATTAAATCAATTACACCTCTTTCATAACAAAAATTTTCCATATATTGACTAGGGAGCTCAACGCCATCCCATGGAACGCCGCTAATTCCAGCTGCACATGGAAAAGTAACTTTAGTTAATAAATGATGAAGTGCGTGACCAAACTCATGAAAAATAGTCACAATCTCATCAAAATCAAACAACGCCGGCTTACCATCTTTAGGTGAGTTTAAATTACAAACAACAAACGCAACTGGCAAGGAGTCTTTATATAATCCTTGGAAATCCGACATCCAAGCCCCACCTCGTTTATTTTCTCTTGCATAAACGTCAAAATATATTTTTCCAATTGGCCCATCTTCATCCTCTAACACTATTACTCTAACATCAGGATGATAGCAATCCTCTTCCACCTCAGTAAGCGTTACACTATAAAGATTTTGAATCGTTTCAAATAAACCGCTAATAACACTACTCTCTGGAAAATAGGGCTTTAGATCAGCACTCTTAAAGTTAAACACTTTTTGCTTTAATTTCTCTGAGTAGAACATTAAGTCCCATGGCATTAAATCATGTCCAGCAAAAGCCTTTAGATCTTTTAATTCAGTCGTTGCTTGAAAGTGAGATAGATCTACTAACTTCTCTAGAAAATCTATGACTGATTCAGGTGAGTCTACCATTTTAGATTGAACCGAGTATTCTGCATAGTTTGATAAGCCCAGAAGGATAGACATTTCTGAGCGTAATTTTAAGATCTCATCCATAACCTTGCGGTTATCAAATTTAACTGGAGTAATTCCAACATCAGACGCTCTTGAAATATATGCTCTATAAACTTCCTCTCTTAAGCCTCTATTCTCAGCGTAAGTCATAAGATCAATGTAGACTGGTATTTGAAGACTTACAACGTACTCATCCCCCTCTCTAACCTTGGAAAGCTCTGCCTCACTATATCCATTCAAATCATCAATAGAGACTGACTTTTTCCAGGAGTTGGTTGCTTGTAAAACATTTTTAGAAAACTGATTACTTAAAACGCTTAATCTTTCTTGAATCTCTTTAAATCTTTTAGAGTCACTCCCCTTAAGGGCAACGCCTGAAAGCTCAAAACCCTTAATTGAGTCTTTAACAATGTGCTTTTGTTGATCATTAAGGCTTGTATTCTTAACTCTTTTAAATGCCTCATACAAGTCTTCATTAGCACCAAGATCACTATAGTAGTTAGAGATTATTGGTAAGGTTTTTTCGTAGTCCTTGTTAAACTTTTCAGAAAACATAACTGCATTAAGATGAGAGTTAACACTCATCTCTTTGCCAATAAGATGTTCATTATTATCAAGCACACCCACCACACTCTCCCAATCATTGCCTTTACTTGCAAGTACCGATTGCTTAATACCATCTTTTACAACCTGGGAAATATTAAGAACGATATCTTTTGGCTTAAAGTCTGGAGTTTGATTGCTATTCATAATAGGGCTAATTTAAAAAAAGTTAATGAATTTTAATATATTTAGATGACTTTATAGAACTTGCTGAAAATATTAATTTTTAAGCTTTAATTACTAAAAAAACTAAATATCTTTTCGGCCTTTAATTATTACTTCATAGCCTTTTTCTTCTGGCTCATCATCAATCATTTCAGCTGGAAAGCCATCGCCCAATACTTCAACATTGGCCCTTTCTTCAAGCCTCCTAATGATGTTTGGAGAAAGCTCACGTGGCCCGTATCTCTTCTCACCATCTTTAAAAATCTCAACAATTAAAGGGGCAATTTCTAAATCCAGCCCTTTTCTCTGAGCAAGCTCATTAAAAATTCCAATATCCTTAGAAACCAAATCCATTGTAAAGCTTATATCTCTGCTACCATTAAGAATAACCTGAGATTCAGTTTCATGGACAAATGAAGTTCCAGAAGATGCTTTGATCGCCTCATAAGTTACGTTCATATCCATTCCAAGCATCTTCATTGTTGTTAGCGCTTCTGCTATCGAAGCAAGGTTAACCGTAGCTAAGTAATTGGTCATAACTTTTAGAGTTGAGGCAGTTCCTAGCTCGCCAGTATGAAGCACTCGTCTACCCATGGTAGTTAGTATTGGCAAAGCTCTTTCAAAAGCCTCTCTTGAGCATCCAGCAAAGATTGAAATATTACCTGTATCAGCCCTATGGCAGCCACCTGAAACAGGGCAATCAATTGGTAATGCGCCAATTGCTTCAACTAAAGCACCAATTCTTCGAATCTCAGCCTCATCTGTAGTGCTCATCTCAAGCCAAATTTTCCCTTTGCTTAATCCCGATAAGATCCCATCAGAAGATTCCATAACTTCAGAGCAGGCTTTTGGAGACGGTAAACAAGTAATAACCACATCACATTTCTTTGCCATTTCTTGCGGCGAGCCAACACTCTTTGCTCCTCTTTCAATAAACTCATTAACAAGAGAAGAGTTAAGATCATGAACTGTAAGGTCAAAACCATTTCTTAAAATACTGCCTGCAAGTTTGCCACCTGCATTCCCTAAACCAATAAAACCTACTTTCATCTAAATCTCCAAAAAACTACAATTTTTTAATCGTCATCAACATAGTAAGGTTTTGTATCCATCGAAAGATGGAGCTTTTTTCCTTTATAAGGTGAATTCGCTTCAATAACTTTAAGGTTAAGATCTATCCCTAATCCTGGTTTATCTGAAGGAATAATATTTCCTTTACTCCAATCAAGAGGCTGCATCAGTACATCTGAGTGAAAGCCATCCCAAGTTCCAATACTTTCCATAATTAGGAAGTTTGGTGTTGCAGTAGCGAGCTGTATACTAGCTGCAGCTCCTACTGGGCCATTATAAATATGCGGGGCAATCTGAGCATAAAAAACTTCAGAAAGGCTCGCAATTTTCTTGGCCTCTAAAATACCGCCAACTCGCCCTAAATTCATTTGAATTATTGACGCAGAGTTATTTTTTAAAATATCAAAAAACTCATACTTTGTTGTTAAGCGCTCTCCAGTAGCAACTGGAATACTTGTCTTACTTGCAACTTCTGCCATGGCACTTGACTGGCCCGGAGGAACAGGCTCTTCAAACCACAAAGGGTCAAACTTTTCAAGCCTCTTAGCTAGCCGCACAGCTGAAGCGGGAGTTAACTGTCCATGAGTTCCAATAAGAAGGTCACAGTTATCTCCAACAGCCTCTCTTACTTTTTGGCAATAATTTTCGCAGTGCTTTAAGCGGCTCAGTGATATTTGATGTCCAGAGAATATTGAATAAGGGCCAGCTGGATCAAACTTAACTGCACTAAAGCCCTGCTCCATAAAATTTATAGCAGACTCAGCGCCTAAGTCTGGATCATCATAATTAAGCACTCCATTTTTGTCTTTTGGGTATAGATATGTATATGACCTTAGCTTGTCATGAACCTTGCCCCCTATAAGCTCATATATTGGCTTATTTGCAGCTTTTCCAATAATATCCCAACAAGACATCTCTAGCCCACTTAATACCCCCATCATTGTCAAATCAGGCCTTTGAGTAAAGCCACTTGAAAAACACTCTCTGAAAAAGCGCTCAATATGATGTGGGTCATGTCCCTTTAGGTATCGCTCAAAGACATCTTCAGTTGCCTTAACAACAACTTCAGGATGAAAGGAGGCCGAATATATCTCTCCAATCCCAACGATGCCACACTTAGTTTCAATAGAAAGGAAGATCCAATACATTCCACCAATATGAGGCTTTGGGGTGCCAACTATATAAGTATTTAATTTTACGACTTCCATGCCATATTTTTAGTAATTTATATTGATGTAATTTTTATACGGGTTTATAAGAATAAGCAAGTTATTTTGTTTACGAAAAATTATTTACTTTACGACGCCCTATTAGGTCGCCCTGATCGTTGGGTTTTCTGCCAATCTGAATCAATCCAGACATCGGCTTCAGAGGCTTTGAGTGGCTTATTTCCTAATACGATATCCGCCATTTTTTCAGCTAACATAATTGTTGGTCCATTAAGATTTCCATTTGGAATTGTTGGAAATATAGAAGAATCAATTACTCTTAACTTTTCAATACCATTTACTTTACCTTGATTATCAACAACGGTCATAGGGTCACTTAAGTCACCCATTTTGCAAGAACAAGATGGGTGGTAAGCGCTTTCAACATTTGCCCTAACCCAAGAATCTATTTGATCATCACTACTTACCTCTAATCCTGGGCTTGCTTCACCCGCATTATATTCATCCAGTGCAGGCTGACTTAAAACCTCACGAGTCAATCGAATACAATCACGCCAATCTTGTCTATCTTGCTCGCTCTCCAAATAGTTAAATAGGATTGTTGGCTTAGCTTGCGGGTCTGAGCTATTAATCTTAATGCTGCCCCGACTGCTAACTTTATTGACGCCTGCATGAACTTGATACCCATGACCCTTCATTGCTGCGTTTCCATCATATCGCATTGCAGCTGGGAGAAAATGATACTGAATATTAGGCCACTCAAGGCCTGCACGAGAACGAATAAAACCACAAGACTCAAAATGATTTGTTGCGCCCAGCCCTGACTTAGATAGAATCCAGCGCACACCAATAAGACCCTTACTAAATAAGTTTAATTTACTGTTAAGTGTAATTGGCTTTTTACAATGATATTGAAAATATACCTCAAGATGGTCTTGAAGATTCTCGCCAACACCCGGCAATTCATGTTGCAGCTCAACTCCAGCATCTTTTAGAACATTTTTTGGACCAATCCCAGATAACTGAAGTAGCTGAGGTGAGCCAATTGACCCAGCACAAAGTATCACCTCTGTATTCGCATTCAATATTTTAGTTTGACCATTAATTAAATACTCAACTCCAGTTGCAACTTTATTCTTTAGAATTACTCGCTGAACAAGCACTCCAGTTAGTATTGTAAGGTTTGATCTATTTTTAGCTGGCTTAATATAGGCATTTGATGTAGAAGAGCGAACACCACTTCCAACGGTCATGTGCATTGGACCAAAGCCCTCCTGTTGCTGACCATTATAATCCGCAGTTTCAGGATAACCAGCCTCCACTCCAGCATTAATAAAGGCTCGATAAAGAGGATTTAATTTCATGTTATTACCATTTGAAGTCACAACAGGACCACTACCTCCACGGTAGTTATCTTCCCCCAAATGCCATTTTTCAGAGCGCTTAAAATATGGCAGACAATTTTTGTACGACCAACCCTCTGCCCCTTGCTCCTCCCATTGGTCAAAATCACGCGCATGGCCCCGCACATAAACCATTCCATTTATGGAGGAAGAACCTCCCATCACTTTGCCTCTAGGACAATGCATTTTTCGATTATCAAGAAAAGGCTCTGGCTGAGTATGAAATTGCCATGCATACTTATCAGTATTCATAGGGTATGACAGTGCAGTTGGCATTTGAATCATTATGTTTTTATCACTACCTCCATTTTCTAGAAGTAACACTCTATTTTCACCTGACTCAGTCAAACGATTTGCCAAAACGCAGCCCGCCGAACCGGCACCTACCACAATATAATCGAACTCATTACTCATATATTTCTTAGCCTATATTAATAAGGACTCTCAACGTCATCCAACCGAACAAAAATACTTTTAATTTGTGTATAGCTCTTCAAAGTTTCGGGGCCATTTTCACGGCCTATTCCAGACTCTTTATAGCCTCCAACTGGCATTTCAGCAGGAGAATCTCCCCAACTATTAATCCAGCAAATTCCTGCCTCTAATTGATTAATAACTCGGTGCGCCCGATTAATGTTTTGCGTAAAAATGCCAGCCGCTAAACCAAACTTGGTATCGTTTGCCCTGCCAATTACTTCTACCTCATCATCAAAGCGCAGAATGGACATTACTGGCCCAAAAATTTCATCAGTGACGTGCTCAGAATCGTCTTTACAATCTGCAAAAATTGTTGGCTCTACAAAAAACCCATTTTCTGTTTCTTTGGATTTATGACGATTTCCACCAAGAACAAGTCGAGCGCCTGATTTTTTAGCTTTATCAATATAATCCATAACCTTATCAAGATGCTTTGAGCTTATTAAAGCGCCCATCTGAGTATCTAAATCCATTGGATCACCTAGTTTTATTTTTTTACTTCTCTGACAGACTTTTTCTATAAATTTATCGTAAATACCAGATTGCACAAACACCCTTGTTCCATTGGTGCAAACCTCACCTTGAGTATAAAAGTTTGCAAGAAGCGCTCCAGAGATTGCATTATCAATATCAGCGTCATTAAAAATAATTAATGGCGACTTACCTCCAAGTTCCAAAGTTACCTCTTTAAGGCTTCCAGCTGCATCTGCCATTATCTTCTTTCCCGTTCCACTTTCTCCAGTAAAAGAAATTTTAGCAACTCTTGGATGTCGAGTTAAGTACTGGCCTACGCGATAGTCACCTTGGACGACATTAAATACTCCTGGAGGCACCCCTGCTTCTGTATATATTTCAGCAAGCTTTAAAGCGCTAAGTGGAGTTTCTTCAGAAGGTTTAAATACCATTGAATTCCCAGCAGCCAAACAAGCAGCAGATTTCCAGCAAGCAATTTGAATAGGATAGTTCCAAGCACCAATACCAGCACAAACCCCTAAAGGCTCTCTTTTTGAAATGTAAAAGGTACTCGAGTTTAAATCTTGCTGAGCGCCCTGCAAACCCGGGGCAATGCCCGCATAATATTCAATTACATCTGCGCCAGAATGGATATCAACACAATTAGCTTCCTGTAATGGCTTGCCGCAATCAGCAACCTCTAATGCAGCAAGCTCATTGTTTCTTTCACGCAAAATAGAAACTGCTTTTAATAAGATTCGGCCTCTTTCAACTGCCGTCATCTTACTCCACACAGCAAAACCCTTCTCAGCTGATTTAATAGCTGCCTCAACATCACCTTCGCTAGCCTGATCTATAAGAGCTATAACTTGCCCATTTGCAGGGTTAATAGACTCAAAAGTTTCACCAGAATTAGATTTTAAATAGGCGCCATGAATATATAAATGTTCTCTCATAAAAGTAAATAAGTATCAAATTTTAAAAAACAATGATACATTCTATGAACTCATTGTAAGTAAATTAATTAATTAATCAAAATATTAAGGCATTACAATGTTTTGAAGCTGATCGTTAAGCAGCTGAAGAAGAGCTGATTTTTGGTCATCGTCAAATCGACTAATGGGACCTGAGACTACAATAGCGCCAACAAATTTATTACTATTAGAAATGACAGGTACGGCGAGTGCAAAGAGCGCAGCATTGTGTTCATTTATTGACAAGTAATAGCCTTTATCACGAATATCTTTATAAAAACCCTGTTTATCATTTTTACGCTTACCAAAAGCTAAGATAATTCGACCAGAGGCGCCACGATTGAGCTCTAAACGAGAACCCTGCTCAATGTTATGTCTGATCTCATCTCTTGAGTGTGCTCTATACAAGCATATACGCATATTATCTTCTTCAACAAAGAAAGATGCAGTTTCATCAGATATATCTCTGATCCTATCAACTATAGGACGTATCTGCTCAAGATGATTACTTTGCGTATATATAGCGCTTAAATAAAGAGCCTGAGTTCCCACAACGTACTTCTTATTCTTAAGTCTTGAAACGTAGCCATAATCTTCAAGCGTACTTAGAATTCGATATGCAGTGGAGACATTAAAATTTAACTGATCACAGATCTCCTTTATTGAGAATTGAGATTTATCCAATGAAAACATTGACAAGATTTGTAAGCACTTTTCGATTGCGTTGTAACTTTTATCAATAGACCTAGGTTTCATTTTATTTCATATTATGAAAAAATTATATTATATAGTGAAATTATTTGATCATATTATCTTTTAATTGGTATTATTCAAATATAAGTAAATAGTAGCTATTTCAGAAGCTTGAGTAGATAAAAGTAATATAAACACAACCAAATTAAAAGGAGATACTAATGAATAGAGAAGAGCAAATTAAAGCCCTAGAAAAAGATTGGAAAGAAAACCCTCGATGGTCGAACGTAAAGCGTACTTATTCTGCAGAAGATGTTGTTAGACTCCGTGGATCTGTTCAACCAGAATGCACTTATGCCAGAAGAGGCGCTGAAAAGCTATGGGATCTTGTTAATGGTTCAGCTAAGAAAGGCTATGTAAACTCTATGGGCGCTATTACTGCAGGACAGGCTATGCAGCAGGCTAAAGCTGGAATTGAAGCAGTCTACCTTTCAGGCTGGCAAGTTGCTGCAGATGGAAATACATCTGAAACAATGTATCCAGATCAATCACTCTATGCATATGACTCTGTCCCTACTATGGTTAGACGAATTAACAACACCTTTAAAAGAGCGGATGAGATTCAATGGGCTCAAGGAATTAATCCTGGTGATGATAAATTTATTGATTTCTTTTTGCCAATTGTGGCAGATGCAGAAGCTGGATTTGGAGGTGTATTAAATTCATTTGAATTAATGAAAAATATGATTACTAGTGGTGCTGCTGGTGCTCACTTTGAAGATCAATTGGCTGCAGTTAAAAAATGTGGTCACATGGGTGGTAAAGTTTTAGTTCCAACTCAAGAGGCAGTTCAAAAATTAATATCTGCTCGCCTAGCTTCAGATGTTATGGGCGTCCCTGCACTCCTTCTTGCAAGAACTGATGCAGAGGCTGCTAACCTTCTAACTTCAGATGTTGATCCTTATGATGCTCCATTTGTTACCGGGAAAAGAACTGCTGAAGGATTTTATATCGTTAAAAATGGATTAGAGCAGTCAATATCAAGAGGAGTAGCTTATGCCCCTTATGCCGACCTAGTTTGGTGTGAAACTGGAAAACCAGATCTTGGCTTTGCGCGTGAATTTGCTGATGCTGTTTTAGCTGAAAACCCTAATCAGTTGCTTGCATACAATTGTTCGCCATCATTTAACTGGAAAAAGAATCTAAGTGACAGTCAAATTGCATCTTTCCAAGAAGATATTTCAGCGATGGGATATAAGTATCAATTTATCACTTTGGCTGGAATCCATAACATGTGGTATAACATGTTTGACCTTGCATATGATTACGCAAAAGGTGAAGGCATGAAGCATTATGTGAATAAGGTCCAAGAGCCTGAGTTTGATGCTGCTAAGAAAGGTTATACTTTTGCATCTCATCAGCAAGAAGTTGGTGCAGGATATTTTGATGACGTTACAACTGTAATACAGGGTGGCGAGTCATCGGTTACTGCATTAAAAGGTTCAACTGAAGAAGAGCAGTTTAGCTAAGTTTTAAGCTGCTATGTATCAAGCCTTCTTGATTAAAGAAGACTTTTAACTGGTAACTATTTATTATGCTTAGTAACTCATCTCAAAAGCTCTCTTTATCAATTGCTAAAAAGATTTTAATTGGCTTTGAGTATCATTACCAAAATATTAAGAGTTCTTCTATAGAGGCAAAAAGGTGCTTTGAGGAGAGAGAATGGCAAAAAATAGAAGACGATTCAAAATTAAGACTTAATTTCTATGATGAACAAGTTGATTACTTTTGTAAAAAACTATCTTTAGAGTTAAAAAAACAAACTCTCTATGGCGCAAAGGCTGAATTCAATGAATCACCTAGTATGGAGAAGTTTAACTCTGAATTCTGGAAAAATACAAAGCATGTCTACATTGAACTAATAACAGAACACAAGCAGCCTGAGCTAGCTGAAACCTTCTATAACTCGGTATTTTGTAGGATCTTTTCAAGAAGTTTTTATAATAACCAGTTTATTTTTACAAGGCCATGTGTGTCACTGAACTATATTGACATGGATGAACCAGTAATTGACAGCTACTTTGTTGAAGACGGTCAGTTGAGCGAAGCCTTTACATCTATTCTTGATAGCTACAATTTTAAATGTGAGTTTGGTAATCTCACTCAAGACATCCAAAGATTAAAAGAGCAGCTTTATAGCCAGATGCCGCGACTAGACTCTGAAGTTTTCGAGATTCAAGTCATTAGTACCCCTTTTATCAGAGGAAAATGCGCCTACATTGTAGGCAAAATTGTCTCTCAGCTCCACTCAGATAGGCCGCTCCTTATTGCTCTATTAAATGATGAAAAGAAAGGTTTATACGTCGACAGCCTTCTCACTGAAGTTGGAGGAATATCCATTGTTTTTAGCTTTTCAAGATCGTACTTTTTTATTACAACAGACTACCCCTCTGCAATTGTTGAATATTTAAAAGAGATTTTGCCAGGAAAAACTAGGGCAGTTCTATACAGCGCAATTGGGCTTCATAAGCAAGGCAAAACTTTGTTATACCGACATTTTCTCAAGTACTCAAAAATTACTAGTGAAAAGTTAATAATTGCACCCGGTATCAAGGGCATGGTGATGTCTGTCTTTACTTTTCCAATGTACCCCTATGTATTCAAAATTATCAACGACCGCTTTGCACCTCCTAAAATGGGCACCAAAGAGATGGTTAAGGATAGATACTACTTTGTTAAAAACCACGTAAGAATAGGGAGATTAGCAGATACATGGGAGTTTTCAAATGTTGCCTTTCCGTTAAAAGATATCGATGATGCATTATTAGAAGAGTTGAAGAGAAAAGCAGGCTCAAATATTGAAATTGAGGGGGACCTGTTAATCATTAAACATATGTACATTGAAAATAAAATGACGCCACTCAATATGTATCTTGAAACTGCTACTAAAGAACAGCAAACAAACATAATTAATGATTATGGAAAAGCGATAGATGAGCTAATTAACTCAAATATTTTTCCAGGCGACATGCTTACAAAAAACTTTGGAGTAACTCGCCAAAATAGAGTCGTCTTTTATGACTATGACGAAATTACCTTAATGAGCACGCCCGTCTTTAAAAAGATTCCTGAATCCAAGACATACGAGCAAGAGCTTGCCTCTGAGCCCTGGTATTACGTTGGTCAGAATGACGTCTTTCCAGAAGAATTTAGATATTTCATGCTTCCAAATCCATATATGAAAGAAGTATTTAATAGAAATTATAAAAAACTTCTCGATGCAAATTACTGGATTTCAATACAAGAAAAAATTAAGAACAACGGAGTCATGGATTATTATCCATATGGATCAGAAAAACGTATGAGTGAAATATATGGAGAAACGAATGACTCCATCGACATGTGATATTTCGGATATGCTTCACCCTAATGTCCAGTATTTAGAGCCCGTATATAAAAGTTATGGATTAAAAAAATCATTTTCAGGTCGCATTGTTACTGTTAAGTGCTTTGAGGACAACTCCCTAGTTGAGCAGGCTTTAAATACTCATGGCAAGGGATCTGTATTAGTGATCGATGCAGGTGGCTCTATGAACTGTGCAATGCTAGGCGATAAAAGGGTATCTGATGCAATCAGGAATGGCTGGGAAGGAATTATTATCTATGGATTGATCAGGGATTCAGTAGCCATAAATTTAATGCCAATTGGCATAAGAGCTCTTGGCGTTTGCCCATTAAAAAGTGTTAAAAAAGGAATTGGAAAAAGAAATATAAATGTCTCTTTTTCAAATGTAAAATTTAATCCAAATGAATATATTTATGCCGATGAAGACGGCGTAATAGTTACTGAAAATAAGGCCAATTAATGAGCAGTGATAGTCAAATAATTAATAAGATTCGAGTAGATAATACTTTTTTTAGCTTCATTGAAGAAGAGGTTTGTGATGGATTAGATATTTCAGCCAAAGACTTCTTTAAATCCCTCTCTCAAATTTTAAATGAGCTACAGGAAAAGAACACGTCCCTTCTTGAAAAGAGAGACTTATTGCAATCTAAAATTGACCAATGGCATGCTGAAAATAAAAGAATTGATCTTCAGAGCTATAAGAAATTTTTAGAGGGCATTGAATATATCACTCCAATGCCTGATAAATTCTCTATTGATGTTGAGGAAGTAGATGATGAAATATCTCAAATTGCCGGCCCTCAGCTCGTTGTTCCTATTACAAATCAGCGCTTTGTTCTTAATGCGGTGAACGCTCGCTGGGGAAGTTTATTTGACTCCCTTTATGGTACGAATGTAATTCCAAACAAAGGCAGTATGAGCACCTCTTTTGCACACAACCTTCAGCGAGTTAATCTTACTGCAGAACTTGCCTGTGACTTTCTTGATGAAATTGTGCCTCTTAAAGGCGCTTCTTATAGACAGATTACCTCTCAAGTTAAATACTCTGGCGCTTTAATATTTAACCTAAATGATGGTGAATTGGCAACCTTAATTAATCCAGAGAAATATATAGGATTAACTGACGATGGGCATATATTACTTAAGAATAATAACCTTCACCTAGAAGTGGTTTGTGACAAAGAAAGAAGTTTACATAAGAGCGGTATTTTTGATGTCATTCTTGAGTCTGCAATAACAACTATTGTAGATTTTGAAGACTCAGCATCAACAGTTTCTAATGCGGAAAAAATTCACGCATATCGTAACTACTTAGGCCTCATGAAGCGTGAACTCAGCACCACGTTTACTAAGGGTGGTGAAACCATTACTCGCTCATTAAATGAAGATAAAGTTTGTACTGATATACATGGAGAGAAATTTAGCTTAGCTGGAACAAGCTTGACGCTCGTTCGTCATGTTGGCATTCATATGACGACAGGAATTGTTAGTAATCTTGATGACTCACCAATTCCTGAGGGAATACTAGACGCAATGGTGACTTCACTTATTGCGCTTCATGATATTAAAATTAAAGCGAATTCAAAAAAAGGAAGCATCTATATTGTTAAGCCTAAATTACATGGCCCTGAAGAAGTAAAATTTACAATGGAGTTATTTGGGCTTGTTGAAAAAGCCTTATCTCTAAAAACTAATACGCTCAAAATAGGCGTAATGGATGAAGAAAGAAGAACGACTCTTAACCTTAAGTCTTGTATTCATGAGGCTAAAAGCCGTATTATTTTTATAAATACAGGCTTTTTAGATCGCACAGGTGATGAAATTCATACGTCTATGATGGCTGGTGCAATGCGATGTAAAGACCTCATTAAGGAAGAAGCTTGGTATTCAGCCTATGAGCCAAACAATGTAAGCACTGGTCTTGATTGTGGACTATTTAAAAAAGCTCAAATTGGAAAAGGAATGTGGGCTCAGCCAGATCAAATGCGTCAAATGCTTGATAACAAAATGGTTCATTTAGAGGCAGGTGCAAGCTGTTCATGGGTTCCATCCCCAACCGCAGCCACTTTGCATGCAACGCATTATCATCGCTTTGATGTTTTTAAGAAGCAAAAAGAGCTACTAGCAAACCAACAACACCCAAACCAAGATGACTTGCTTGTAATTCCTTTCTTGAGGATTGAAGAGCAGATGCCTAAAGAGAAAATTATCAATGAAATAAACAACAATGCCCAAAGTATATTGGGTTATGTTGTTAAGTGGATTAACCAAGGAATTGGTTGCTCTAAGGTCCAAGATATTAATCATGTTGGGCTTATGGAAGACCGCGCAACCCTTAGGATATCCTCGCAACATATGGCTAACTGGCTTCACCATGGAATGTGCTCAAAAGAAGAGGTAAATAAAGCATTTAAAGAAATGGCTGTTATCGTTGATGATCAAAATAAGTATGATCCAAGCTATCTCCCACTTGCACCAAATTACGACAGTTTTGCCTACAAAGCATCAATAGCTCTGGCTTTTGAAGGAATGAGTCAGCCTAATGGCTATACGGAAGCAATTTTAATAAAATACAGACGTAAGTTTCTTGAGGCTAATTAGTCATCAAATTCTTTGCTATGTTTTCTTAATTTATCTATAAGAGAGATAATTTTTTTATCACCTCTTAAGGACTCATGAATATAGTCAAAGTATTCGAACTCATTGTCTTTAAATTGCCTTGAAATATTTGGGTAATACCACTGCTTATCAAGCGCATCAATAATAAACTCTCTATTGACCCATAATGACTCGTCTGCAGATGCGAAGACCTTATCGATAATGTGTTCTGCCTTTAAACAACTAAAGATAATATCTACATCTTTCCAAAGCTCAATAGGGAACTTATCATAGTGCTCTTCATCTATATTAAATGTATTAATTCCATCTAATATTTCCTCTTTACTTGTTCCAATGAATTCACCATCATGGCACTCAATTTTATTATCTTGCATTGATGGACTCCTGTGTATTATTTGTAATCATTATGCAATTTAGCCTCTAAAAGCGTTATCTGACAGAAGATAGTCAAGCTCTTCCATAGTACTCATTCGCCCAAATATTTCATTTCTATGAGGAAAACGACCAAACTTTTTAACAATATCTCTATGATGTTTAGAAAACTCTAAGTTAAAGTTATATTTTTGAAATAAATACACTTGTAGATTTTGATGGTCTATATTCTCACTATGCATAAGGGGCATAAAAAGAAAAAGCAATTTTTCATCACTTAGCTCTTCATCGTAGCCATTATTAATTGCATTTAAGGCAACCTCAACAGCCATATCTTCGGATTTAAAGCTTTTTGCCTGACCTCTAAACATGTTCAAAGGAAACTGGTCTAGAATGATTATTAAGGCTACTGAACCTTCAGCAGTGTCACGCCAATCCACAAACCCACCAGAAGATATACTCTCCCATAGATTTTCATAGCGCTGCTTGATTTCATTGTCTACTTCAGGGGTTGATGAAAACCAATGTCGTTTACTTTTTTCTGAGAACCAATATTGATGAATATCGGATGGGGTTATCGCTTTTTCGCTCATAGTACTAAAAATAATTCCTTCAGAGCGGGGTAATATACCACCCTGAAGGATTAATAGTTAATACTTAGCGATGAGGTGATTTTTCACCAAAGTCTTTATATTTTTCTAGATGTCTAACTGGCTTACTTAGTGCGTCTTTTCTGAACGGATCACCCAACTCTCTAGAGCACATAATTTCTATGATTGTTGTTTTTCTCTCGTTCATCTGCATATCAATCGCTTTTTTAAGTGCAGGGCCAACGTCTTCAAGTTTGTCAACACGAATACCCTCAGCGCCCATTGATTCTGCAATATTAACAAAATGCTGGTCCGTAAGTTCAGCTGCTATAAAGCGTCTGTCATAAAAATCTACTTGGTTTTTCTTTTCAGCGCCCCAATGACGATTATGAAATACAACAGCTGTAACAGGAATATCATGACGAACACAGGTCATTGTTTCAACCATACTCATTGCCCAAGCACCATCTCCCGCATAAGAAACTGCAGGCCTATGCTGGGCAGCTGCCTTAGCACCAATGATTGTTGGAAAGGCGTAACCACAGTTTCCAAAACTCATTGCTGCAAAAAAGCTTCGAGGCTTTTCAAAACGCAGATAGCTATTAGCAACCGAGTTAATATTACCAATATCAGTCGACACCATAACGTCTTCAGGCATTGCTTTTTCAAGTTCACGAAGTACTTGTCTAGGATGGAGCCACCCTTCTTCTTTATCTGCAAGCATGTCCATGCTATATGAATCAGTCTCATGAATCCACTCATCAAGCTCTAACTCCCAAGAAGCTTTTTCGTCTGCAATAATTGAAGCTCTATCGACTTTAGAAGAATCACAACTAAGTGTTTCAGATGCCAATTTTTGACAAAGAATACTTGCGACTGCTTTAGCGTCACCACAAATACCAACATTAATTGGCTTGACCAATCCAAGCATTTTGTGATCTGCATCAATTTGAATAATTTGAGCGTCTTTAGGCCAGTAATCCATTCCATGTTGAGGCAGTGTTCCAAAAGGACCTAAACGCGTACCTAATGCAATAACTACATCTGCTTTAGCTATTAGCTTCATTGCAGCTTTTGAGCCTTGATATCCCAGAGGACCACACCAAAGATCATGACTTGCAGGAAACGAATCATTATGAAGGTAGCTATTTACTACTGGCGCTCCTAAACGTTCAGCCAAAGCTGCACATTCATCAACACCATCGGCCATAACTACGCCGCCGCCAGAAACAATAACTGGAAACTTAGCTTTACCAATTAATGCAACAGCTTCATTTAAACTATCTTCACCACCTGAACCTCTATCTACACGACGTGGAGTGGGAATAGTAAATTCACCTTCTGCATAAAAATAATCTCTAGGAATATTTAACTGAGTTGGGGCCATCTCACTCATCGCTCTATCAAAACAGCGACCAGTAAATTCTGCCATTCTCATTGGGTTAACAACATGGCCTTGATATTTAGTAAATTCTTGAAACATTGGCAGCTGATTTGCTTCTTGAAATCCACCTAAGCCCATCCCCATTGTTCCAGCTTCAGGCGTAACAATTACAACAGGGCTGTGCGCCCAATATGCTGCTGCAATTGCTGTAACGCAATTAGAAATACCGGGGCCATTTTGACCAATGACCACTCCATGTCTTCCACTTACTCTTGAATATCCATCTGCCATATGTGCAGCGCCTTGCTCGTGGACAACAGGTATAAATCTAATACCAGCTGGCTCGAAGATATCCATTGCATCCATAAATGCAGAGCCCATAATACCAAAGATATCGGTTACATCATTTGCGACCATTGTTTCAACAAAAGCCTCACTCGAAGTCATTTTTGCCATTTTGTAGTTCTCCTTTATAATTTATTTATTAAGCATATCAAGGGCTGAAACGTAATCATAACCTAAGTCATGAGCCACTTCAGGACATGTTACTTGACCACTATGTACATTTAATCCGGCTCTTAGATGTTCGTCATCTAATAGAGCTTGTTTAACACCTTTGTTTGCAATACTAAGTCCAAATGGAAGTGTTACATTATTTAGCGCATAGGTTGATGTTTTTGGAACTCCACCTGGCATATTAGCAACGCAGTAGTGAACTACCTCATCAATGATGTATGTTGGCTCTGCGTGAGTTGTTGCCTTTGAAGTTTCGAAGCAACCACCTTGATCAATCGCAACATCAACAATAACTGATCCAGGCTTCATAGCCTTAATCATTTCTCTGGTTACTAATTTTGGTGCTTCAGCGCCAGGAATCAACACACCACCAATAACTAAGTCAGCTTGCAATACATACTCTTCTACTGAACTTTTAGTTGAGAATACAGTATTCGTGCTTCTGCCAAATTGTTGCCAATGCTGCTCTAATGTATCAGGATTGTTATCCAAAACCCAAACATCTGCACCCATTCCAACTGCCACATGGGCAGCATGAACACCAACGACGCCTCCACCTAAAATAACGACATTTAAAGGGTCTACTCCTGGAACACCTCCAAGCAAAGCTCCCATTCCACCATTTGGTTGCTCTAAAAAGTGAGCACCTGCTTGAACAGCCATTCTTCCTGCAACTTTTGACATAGGAGCCAATAATGGTAATCCACCTCTTGGAGAAGTAACCGTTTCATAAGCAATACAAATAGCACCACTCTCTACAAGCCCCTTCGTTTGCTCAGGATCTGGTGCAAGGTGAAGATATGTATAAAGAATTTGACCTTCTCTAAGCATTGCAATTTCTATGGCTTGAGGTTCTTTAACTTTAACAATCATATCCGCAGTTGTAAAAACTTCTTTAGCTGAAGATATAATTTCAGCACCAAAACTAGAATAATCATCATCGCTTGCCCCAATACCAATACCAGCATTAGTTTCAACTAAAACCGTGTGGCCATGACTAACAAACTCCTTAACACTTTTAGGCGTCAAACCAACTCTATATTCATGGTTTTTAATCTCTTTTGGTACTCCAATTATCATCTCAATATTCCTATATTAAATTAATTAAACTTTTTCTATTTATTTGATTCTAAGGCATTGTCAACAGATTCAACGATTAAATCTATGTCAGTCTTAGAACATATGAATGCAGGACTAAATAGCAAAACATTATTATTAGTTTCAAAACTTCTATTAGTTCTTCCAATCATCACTTTATTTTTAAAACAATGCGCTGCAACGCTAGCTGCAACAGTTTCATCAACAGGCTCTTTAGTTACCCTATCTTTTACAAGCTCAACACCACAAAACAACCCTTTGCCTCGAACTTCACCAATCATTTCATGCTTTTCTTGTAGTTCAAGCAATTTATTTTTAAGATGCTCTCCAACCTCATTAACATTCTCTAAAAGTTTTTCACGTTTAATAATCTTTAAAACTTCAAGTGCGGCTGCAGGGCCAGCAGTACTTCCACCAAAGGTAGAAATATCTCGGAAGTAGCTATCAACATTAGTTGGATCCTCTTTAAACATGTTAAAAAGTTTTTCAGTAGTAACCGTAATTGATACAGCAGCATATCCAGCAGCTAGACCTTTAGCTGTAGTGACAATATCAGGCTGAACATCATAGTGCTGGTAACCAAACCATTTTCCTGTTCTTCCAAGGCCACAAACCACTTCATCTATGTGAAGAAGGACGTCATATTTTCTACATATTGACTCAATAATTGGGAAATACTCAGGAACAGGAGGAATAACTCCTCCACCAGCAGTAATCGGCTCTAAAACGACAGAACCTACGGTATCAGGCCCTTCCTTTTTAATAATATCTTCAAGGACAGTAGCACACTCGATATTGCACTCTCCATATTTTTTTCCATATGGGCATCGATAACAACAACAGTGTGGCATTTCAACAAATCCTGGAGCAAACGGACCATATTGTTTTTTTCTTTGAATTTGGCCAGATGAGCTCATAGCTCCAATTGTTGTGCCATGATAATCACGGTCACGATAAATAATTTTATGTTTTTTCCCATCATTATGAAAATGGGCAAGCTGACGAACCATTTTGTAGCCTTTTTCATTAGCTTCTGAACCAGAGTTTGAGTAATAAACGCGGTCTAAACCTGGCATAAGTGAGGTAACTTCTTTTGCATATTCAGCAGCAGGCTCGTTACCAAAAGAACCCGCAAAGTATGGAATTTTTGTCAGTTGATTACTGACAGCTTGAACCATATCATCTCTTCCAAATCCTAAATTTACTGTCCATACACCGCCAGATGTTCCATCAAGATACTCATTACCATTGGTATCAGTAACAACCATTCCTTTCGCTTTAGCAACCATCATGGGATCAGTCGATTCAAAGCCCTTATGTTGCGTTAAATGATGCCAAACATGGTCTTTATCATTTTGTATAAGTGTATTATTAGACATACTTACCCCGATTTAAGTAAAAATTGATAGTAATTCAAAAGAATGAATTATAAAATATAAGGGGTCCTAAATTTAAATACATATAGAACCAGAATTCTTAAAATTAATAGGCCAGATAAATGGATGAAATGTGGAACCAATTTTTTTCTCTAAGACATGACAAGCCTAGGACCTTGCAGTTGCAGATTCGTCAGCAATTAATTGATGCTATTACTAATGGCTTAATTGGCCCAAACGAACCCCTACCATCATCTAGAAACCTTGCAGCAGCCCTTAAAGTTGCAAGAAATACAGTGATTGCTGCCTATAAAGAATTAGAATTTGATGGCTACATTACCCCAAAAGAAAGAAGAGGTTATTTTGTTAATGAGCAATTTTATGAGAATTTTACAAATAGCAATGAGGATCAAGTTAAAAATATTAGTCCTCCACTATGGCTAGATGCTTTAATAACAAAGAAGCCATCTATTAAAACTAATATTCGTAATCCTGAAAATTGGCAAAGCCTTCCATATTCATTTACAATTGGCCAACTTGATAAAAGTTTAATTCCCTATTACGAATGGCGTGAGGTTGTTAGGCATTCGTCAACTCTTCCTGAAATACAAAAATGGAATATTGATCATGTTGATAGCGATGACCCATCTTTAATTAAGCAAATTCAATCTAAAGTACTTCCAAAGCGGGGTATTTGGGCAAATAAAGATCAAATTTTAATTACTTCAGGCAGCCAGAATGCGATCTACATTATTGCCAGTCTTTTAGCCAAGCAAGGAACAGTTATTGCTATGGAGAATCCAGGATACCCAGATGTAAGAAATATTTTTAGCTTTCGAACTGACAACATTGTTCCTATAGGGATTGATAAAGATGGAATTTTAGTTGATGAAATTAAACCCGAGATTGATATTATTTTTACCACTCCAAGCCATCAATACCCTACAGGTGTAACAATGAGCATGGAAAGAAGAAATAAGCTTCTATCTATTGCTAAAGAAAATCAAATGGTAATTATTGAAGATGACTATGAGGCTGAAGTTAATTTTCTCAGGAAACCCAATCCATCATTAAAAAGTCTTGATAAGGATAACAATGTAATTTATGTTGGAAGCTTTTCGAAAGCCTTTGCTCCAGGTCTAAGGCTTGGCTATATGGTTGCTCCAGAGGCCTTTGTAAAAGAAGCAAGAGCTTTAAGGCGACTAATGATAAGACATATACCTGCAAATAATCAACGTTCAGTAGCCTTATTTATTGGCCTGGGTCATTATCATAATATGTTTACCAAAATTCAAAAAACAAACAAAGAGCGCTGGGGTTTGATAAATGAAAAAATAAATCAAGAACCTCTCTTATCTTGTACTCCAACTCTTGGAGGCTCAACATTTTGGGTAAAAATTCCAGAGTCAATTGATACTGAAAAACTTTGTCAAAAACTTTTAGACAAAGGCGTAGCTGTTAGGCCAGGAAATGCATCATTCTCTGAAGAAAAGCCACCATCAAACTATTTACATCTTGGTTATTCGGCCATAGATACTAATAAGATAAATAAAGGTATAGACATAATTGTAAAAGAAATTAAAGAAATGATGCGTCAAATAGTTTAGGATTTTTATTGTGAAAAAATTATTATTAATCTTATTTTTAGTGACTAACCTTTTAGGTAAGTCTTATGCAGAACAATACGATGATCAAAATATTATCATTGTTAATAAATCTAGCTTTCCAACGAAAATTTTAAAGGAATGGAGTAATATTGCCAGCTCAAAAATGGCTTCACGTGAATCAAATATATTTGTATTCATATATGATGTAGGTGAAAGAATTGAACCTACACAAGAATTTGGTCCAGGCGCCCTTCATCAAGTTTTAATGTCTCCAAATGAAATCAATGAAAGCTATCAGATGATTGAAGATTGGTTCAAAAATACTAGTTGTGGATATGTTGACTATGAATTACTAGATCTAACTAAAGAAGGACTAGAAAAAGGAGTTGATTGGTCATCACAATGGGCTATATGTACAGAAGAACGTTTTGTAATAATGGGTCTTACTGACAACATGAGAAATAACCCAGGTGGAAGAGATGCATTTTATGCAGATCTTCAAGAATTCCTTCAGCATGAACTTTATCACGCCTTTCAGCATGATTTAGAAACTGAAGGTGAGTGCAGAAATAAAGCAGATAGAAGAGACAGTAATAGTAGATGGATGATTGAAGGGGGAGCTAGGTTTTTTGCAAAAAATTTGTTAGATGATAATAAATCTTTTGACAGTCACATCCTTCAGGAAATATACGAAAGAAGAATGGGACGTGAAGCTTTTGAAGGTGAAAGTGACAAAGCAGGCTCAGCAGCTCTTCTATTAATGTCCAAGAGAGGTCTTATTAATGAAAGTGAAATCCTAGATGGAAGTCTTTTCCATGACTGCGCTAGGGAGCTAAAATTTGATAAAAATAGTGATGAAATAAAATTTATATTAAAAAATTGGAATAATATAATCCAAGTAGGTAATGGTGAATTTAAATTTTCTCCAGAAGCATTAAAATAATTTAATGGAAAACCTGCTTCTCATTCTTCCTGAAAATTATTTTCTGATAGTTTTAGTTATACTTTTTTCAGGTTTTATAAGGGGGTTTTTAGGATTTGGATCAGGCTTAATAACTATCCCAATTCTCTCCTATTTGTATTCACCAGTTTTTGCAATGGTATTCAATATTGCTATCGAAATTCCAGCAACTATATATCTGACCTATGTTGGTGCTAAGAGCTGTAAGTTCAAAGAAATATCTCCAATGTTTTTTTCAATGATGCTAACAATTCCTATTGGCACAATATTCTTAGTTTCAGTAAACGAGCAATTAATAAAAATTATCATGTCTATTTTAGTAATATTTTTTGTAGTTTTAATTGCAACTGGCTGGAAATTAAAAGCGGCAGTTACAAATTATGTCCTCACAATTAGCGGCGTAATAAGTGGCTTAATGCAAGGAGCTACTGGAATGGGAGGACCTCCCTATGCGACTGTTCTTTTATCTAAGGGTGACAATGATGATGTAACAAGAGGAAATATATTAATTATGTCTACTGGCATTGTTATAAGCGCAATAATTAGCTTGCACTACTTTAATCTTTTTACAAAAGAACTACTTTTAACAGGGTTAATAACCTCTCCAATTTATATTCTTGCAACCTACACTGGTACAAAATTCTTTAATTTTTCAGGCAATAAGTATTACAGAAATATATCTTTATCTGCACTTGGAATAATTGGAATATCGACACTTCTAGGTGCACTTTTCTAAGAAATCTAGACTCTGATTTTCTTATTTAAAGGGTCATACATTGGCTTAAGTGATGCACTAGCTTTCTCAATAACACCTTCAACCTCAATAGTATATTCAGCACTTAAAATATCTTCATGACTTTCATTAGGAAGGCATGTAACGTATCCGAGTCCAACAGCACCTCCAAGAGTATGACTATAGGTTCCACTTGTTAAATGACCTACAATTTCACCATTTTTCAGAATAGGCTCATTATGATAAAGCATAGGTTCAGGATTAGTCAGTAGAAACTGCATTACTCTCATTTCATAACCGGCAGCCTTTTTAGCTTTAACAGAGTCATAACCAATAAAGTTACCAAATTTTGAAGGACTCTTATCGAGTTTCACAGCAAAACCAAGTCCTGCATCAATTACGTGATCTTCATCAGTAATGTCATGTCCAAAGTGTCTATATGCTTTTTCAATTCGACAACTATCGACAGTATGCATCCCAATCTGCCTTAAAGAAAACTCCTCACCTTTTGAATCAATTAGCTCAGCCACATAAATTGAAAACTCAATTGGAAAGTATAACTCCCAGCCTAATTCACCAACATATGTTATTCGGTGTGCACGTACATTTGCCATACCAACCTCAATATTGCGAACATTTGCAAAAGGGAAGCTTTCGTTACTCATATCAATATCTGTTAGGGATTGAAGTAGATCTCTCGAATTTGGCCCCATAATGGCGATACAGCCCTCTGAGCTTGTTGAATCAAATAGTGAACAATTGGCCCCTTCAGGCAAATTCTTTTTAAGCCAATGCATATCTCGATTAAGACACATTGTACCGCTGACTATTAAATAATCATCAACGTCAAGACGAGTAACAGTTACATCCGCCTCAATACCGCCTTTCCGATTAAGCCACTGCGTATAAACCATTTTACCGACACCAACATCAATATCATTTGCACAGATCATCTGCATAAAGTCCATAGCATCAGAACCTTTGACTCGAATTTTTGCGTATGACGACATTTCATACATACCAACTGTCTCTCTGATTGCTTGCTGCTCTAATCTATGAAAATCAAACCAATTTTGCCTTCCCCATGAATATTCATATTTAGCTTCAACCTTTCCAATCAAATTCTTTGGAACAAACCAATTAGGCCTCTCCCATCCAGCAACCTCACCAAAACAAGCGCCACGCTCTTTGAAAAACTCATATAAAGGAGTTTTTCTTAAGCCTCTAGCTGTTTCGTATTGATGGTATGGAAAATGATTTTCATAAAGATAGCCTAAAGTTTCAGTAACTCTATTTGCTAAGTAAATTTTATTATTTTGAAATGGCTCATTTCTTCGTATATCTACATCCCATAAATCACAGGGAGGTTCTTTTCCTACAATCCATTCAGCTAAATATTTTCCCGCTCCACCAGCCGCCTGAATCCCGATTGAATTGAATCCTGCAGCAACATAAAAGTTACCTAATTCTGGAGACTCTCCGATCTGAAAATTATCATCTGGCGTAAAACTTTCAGGTCCATTAAATAAAGTCTCAATACCTAAACTTTCCATTACAGGTACACGGTTCATTGCAAGCTCTAAATAAGGCATGCAGTGATCTAAATCATCCTGTATCTGATCAAAGCAAAAATCTTCTGGAATACCATTTTGCGCCCATGGCTTTGCGTTTGGTTCAAATAGCCCAACAAGTATTTTTCCAGCATCCTCTTTATAATATGCAGACTCATCTGGAACTCTTACTACGGGCATATCTCCCATATTTGGAACGGCTGAAGTTAGGAAGTAAAAGTGCTCACAAGCATGAAGAGGGACTGCAACACCAGCCATTTTACCAACCTCTCTTGCCCACATTCCACCGCAATTTACTACAGCATCAGATTGTATGTCACCATACTCAGTTTGAACTCCTACAGCCTTTCCATCTTTTTTAAGTATTCCAGTAACCTTAACATCTTCAAAAATCTTAACACCATTGTTCTTTGCGCCTTTAGCAAGAGCCATGGCGACGTTTGCTGGGTCAGCCTTACCATCCTTAGGTATCCAAGCACCACCAACAACGTCATCGAGGTTAAAGAGGTTGACCTTATCTCTTAACTCGTCGGTAGTTAGTATCTGCACATCAACTCCATGAACTTTTGCAAGCGACGCATTGCGTTTATATTCTGTTAACCTCTCTTGGTTAGTTGCAAGACTTATAGAGCCAGTTCGGCGATAACCAGTAGCCATTCCTGTTTCAGCCTCTAATGTTTCGTAAAGGTTTCCAGAGTATTTAACCATTTGAGTGAGATTAAGCGATGAGCGCATCTGCCCTACAAGTCCTGCTGCATGCCATGTAGTTCCAGAGGTTAGCTTTTTACGCTCCAGAAGAACTACATCTGTGTAACCTAGTTTTGCAAGATGATAAGCAACTGAGCAGCCTACTACTCCTCCACCAATAATTACAGCTTGAGCATTTTTAGGTAATATTACTGACATCGGCTAACCTTAAATAAAGAAGAAAAAAACAGCATTACAAATCTATTTTCCCTTCCATGGTACAAGATAATTTTCTGAAATTCTCATAAGTATATCGATTGCATAACCAATAACACCAATCAGTACAATTCCCATTATTACAAGGTCAGTCATCTGGAACTTTGAGGCAGTAATAATCATCATTCCAGCACCTTTCTGAGCCGCTACAAGTTCAGCTGCTACAACTGTGCCCCAACAAACCCCCATAGAGACTCTTGCACCTGTAAATATTTCAGGCAAACTGTTTGGAACAATAACAAGCCTCATAATTTGCCATTTAGAAGCGCCTAGTGAATATGCGGCATGAATTTTTGCAATATTCACACCTGAAACTCCGGCTCTAGCAGAAATAGTCATAATCCAAAGCGAAGCTAAGAATAGTAAAATAATCTTTCCTTGTTCACCAATACCAAACCAAATAATAACTAATGGAATTAGAGCAAGTGGAGGCACAGGTCTCATAAATTCTACAATAGGATCAAACCATCCACGAAACCAACCAGAAAGACCCATTGCGTATCCCAAAGGTATACCTATTAAAGCGCCAGCAAAAAAACCAACAACAACTCTAAGGAGTGACCAGCCTAAATGTTCAAATAGACTAAAATTTTTATATCCTTCTGAAGCAATCTTTGTTAGCCTTGCCCAGACAGCTTCTGGGGAAGGTAGCCATACTGGCTGCATCTGCCAGCCTTTATATGGAGTAAGACTCAGGGTTCCTTTAGCGGTCATATAGACGCGTGCATTATCAATAAAGAGTTCACTGCTTGGTGAAATGGACTCTCCATTAATTGCAATAACTTTATATTTTTTATCCTTACCACCAACGTCATTTTTCTGAACTTTAACCAAAGCACTTCTATATGTAATAATTTGAGCCGTGTCATTAAGAGCAAAACCTAATCCTGGTTCTATATCTATTTTGTCGGGTATTTCACCAGTCTGAACATCGTAAACAGAAATTCTTACTTCAGCATCATCAGTTTCACCTAAGGAGTTGACAGCAGTATAGGTAAATGAAAGTTCACCTATAAATGGCCCAGGAACATGGATAGGGGTTAATTTAGAGCCTGTAAATGAGCCCCAGATAGCAAATATAGCAACGATTGAGATAATTGAAGCAGCTCTATTTGGCATAACAGCACTCTCATCACCAAATGTTACAGTTTTAAGACTCGTAAAATCATCACGTGACTTCCTCATTGAGCTCACTGCTTTAACAATATAGAAAGCAGCAATAAAGATTAGAATATAGATAATTAAAATAGTCATGAGCTTTCGTCCGTCCTTCCCATTATCTCTTCTTCCATTTCCCAGATAATTGAGAGAATTTCATCACGAGTCTCTGAATATCCCTCAGATTTTTTGACTTCTCGAAGATCCATATTAACGCCCATTTCAGCAAACGGGAGATTGTACTCTTTGTAAACCCTTCCTGGCCTTGGAGCAAGAACCAATAATCTTTCGCCAAGAAGAACTGCCTCTTCTACAGAATGGGTAATTAATAAAATTGTTTTTCCAGTCTCTTTCCAGAGCTTTAAAACTAATCCCTGCATCTTTTCACGAGTCAAGGCATCTAATGCGCCTAGAGGCTCATCCATTAAGATTACATCGGGTTCATTTGCAAGGCAACGCGCTAGAGCGACTCTTTGCTGCATGCCTCCAGATAATTCGTAAACGGCTTTATCTTCAAATTCAGCTAGCCCAACTACTTCAAGTAAGTGCTTTACTTTTTCATTTTGTTCAGCTTTTGGCATACCTTTCATTCGAGGTCCAAATGCAACATTTTGTTGAACATTCATCCACTCAAACAAAGCACCTTGCTGAAAGACCATTCCTCGCTCAGCACCAGGGCCTAAAACAATTTGGTCATTAAGAATAACTTTTCCTTCTGTTGGAGCTAAAAAGCCAGCAACAATATTTAAAAGTGTCGTTTTACCGCATCCTGAAGGTCCAAGTACAGTGATAATTTCACCTTCTTTTATGTCTAAAGACACATCTTTAAGAGCTTGAACTGAAGAGCCATTCTTCAAATCAAATCGCATTGAGATATTTTCAATTGATAAACCTTTCAAACCAAACTCCGAATTTATTTTTAAAAAAAAGGTGGCACACTAAGTGCGCCACCTTGAATCTAACTAATACTTTAAGACTTTTATTAAGTCTAATAAATCAGTATTTTATTGCGCTGCTAATCCTTGAAGACCGTCAGTATTAATTGCATTTGCATATGAACCACGAGCGCTAGGAATACTTCCAGCGTCAACAAATACATCTGCTACACCTTTAAGGAAAGCTTCACCAGAACCACCAAGCCAGCTATCACCTAACTGTGAGCTAACTGATGGGAATACAAATGTAGACATTGTTTCAGCAGTTGCTGCTTCATCCATACCAGCATCTTTTGCAATATGAGGAAGCATAAGTGAATGGAAACCACCTGAGTTCCACATTGCATTTGCAGCAGCAGTAACACCTAAGAACGTTTGAAGAACTTCAGCATTTTCATCAGCAAAACCTGCTGGAACTGAAGTTACGTCCCAAACTAGAATACCTAGAGCTGTTTTTTCATCACCAGTCAAAAGAACATTACCATGATCTAGTGCACGACGAAGTGATCCACCCCATCCACAGAACATATCAATACTTCCTTGAGCTAATGCAGCTGATCCTTCTGGCGGAGCCATGTCAACTACTTGCATTGAATCTACAGAAACACCAAAGTGAGCCATCTGTTTCAAGAAACCAAAGTGAGCAGCAGTTCCAAGTGGAACAGACACTTTCTTTCCAGCCAATTCAGATGCATTGCTTGCATCAATTTCAAGACCTGAAGCTACAACACAGTTATCATTGTCAGCATAACTTACAGCAACGTCAACAATTTGAATATCTTGACCTGTAGAAGCGGCAACAATAAATGGAGGCACACCTTGACTTACTGAAATATGAATATCACCAGAAGCCATAGCTGCAGACATCGCTGTACCTGTACCAAAAGCTTTCCAGTTAACCTTCATACCCAAAGCCTCATCATACGCACCAATTTGCTTTGCATACTCGAACGGCATTGGCCATTCTTCAAAATAAGCTACATTAAGCTCATCAAGAGCCATTACATTAACAGTAGCTATTGCACTGATAAATGTTGCTCCAATTTTTTTATAAATACTTTTCATTATTTCTCCTTTAATAAATATTAAACTTCCTCTTCTTTCAGCTAAAAAAAATATTTTACTAACGGCTCTTTGAAGAGTCAAATTAATAAAACAATAATTTTTTAAATCTGAAAAAGAGATATTACCATGAAAAAGGGTTAGTTGAAACAATTTCACTTGTTATTGGATAAATAACGACTTAACTAAAAAAATAATTTTATTTAGCTAATTCCATTGATCTTAAGGATGGAGCAATTTTATCTAGTGATTTATTTATAAGTTTAAACGCTCCTTCTGCACCATAAAGCTTTGATAATTCCACAGCCTCATTGATAACTACCTTATAAGGAACTTCAAGTTGAAACTTTAGCTCATAGACTCCCAGATACAAAATGGCTTTTTCAGTTGGGCCAAGCTCACTAATATCTCTTTCGAGTGAGGGGTTAATAATTTCATCGAGTACTGAAATATTTTTAGGAATATTTATAAATAAGTTTGAAAAGAATGCTTTAGAAATCTTACCTTCTTTTTGAGTAAGGAATTGCTGCTCAATTTGAGGAATATCACCACCAGACACGAGCCATTGATACAATGCTTGAACCACTCTTGCTCTTGAACGTTGTTTTGATGTCACAGCTTTTCGAGTAAATTTATCATTCTAATTGTGCTCTCTGCTGCTTCTGCGCCTTTATTTTCAGAGTTTGAACCTGATCTCTCAATCGCTTGCTCAACTGTATCAACAGTTAAAACGCCAAAGGCGATAGGAATTTCGGATTCTAGTGCAACTTTTGAAATGCCTTTTACGCACTCACCAGCTACAAACTCAAAATGAGGAGTTCCACCACGTATTACAGCTCCTAATGCCACAATACCATCGTATTTGCCAGTATTAGCAGTCTTTTTAAGAGCTAAAGGGATTTCAAAAGCTCCTGGCACATAAAGAAGATCAATATCTGAATCATCAGCTCCATGCTTTAATAAAGCTCCTTTAGCGCCACTGATTAAATGCTCAACTACAAACGAGTTAAATCGACCTGCAATAAGTGCAATCTTTTTGTTCTTAATAGTTAAGTCACCTTCGATAGTTTTCATCGCCTACTCCTTCATGTTTACATATTCACTAATGGTTATTCCAAAACCCTCTAATCCAGGCCACTTTTTTGGCTTGCCTAGAGATTTCATAGAAGTTACTCCTAAATCAGATAGTATTTGAGCACCAATTCCAAACGTTTTTCCATCGTCACTACTTCTATAATCTTGATTATCAATATTTTCAAGAATAGCTTGATTATCTTGCTTACGTAAAAGTAAAAAAACTCCACTTTCAACATCTGAAATCATATTTAAAGCACTATTTATACTAAATCCACGATTAACTTCTTGCATAACATCTTTAAAGATATTTTCCATATGAACCCTAACATAAGGCTCATTTGATTTACTAATTGACCCTTTTACTAAAGCAATATGAATGTCGTTATGAATAGTATCTAAATAAGAATAAAGTTCAAATTCACCATATTTCGTATTAAAAGGTCTCTGACTTATTCTTTCTACGGTTTTTTCATTCTCAACTCTATAATGAATTAAGTCAGCAATATGTCCTAGCTTTATGCCATGCTTCTTTCCAAATTTTTGTAAATCAGCACTGCGCGCCATTGATCCATCATCATTTAATATTTCAACAATTACGGAGGCGGGTTCAAAGCCAGCTAATCTAGCTAAATCACAACCAGCTTCAGTATGACCAGCCCGAATGAGAACGCCGCCCTGCTGAGCCATCAATGGAAAAATATGGCCAGGCTGAACAATATCTAAAGGTTTTGCGTTCTTAGCTACAGCATCAAGAATAGTTTTGGCTCTATCAGCTGCAGATATGCCCGTAGTTACTCCCGTAGCAGCTTCTATAGAAACTGTAAAGTTTGTTGAATGGAGGTCACTATTTTTTGAAACCATCAATGGAAGATTTAGCTGTTGGCAGCGTTGCTGAGTCAAAGTTAAGCAAATTAACCCACGACCATGCGTCGCCATGAAGTTAACATCTTCTTTAGTAACTTTTTCTGCTGCAATTAACAAATCACCCTCATTTTCACGATTCTCATCGTCCATAAGAATAATCATTTTTCCTTGCTTGTAGTCTTCTAAGAGCTCTTTAATTGATGCTTTCATACTTATTTACTTTTTAGTTGCAAGTGTCTTTTTTTTACTAAGATCAGATAGATCATCTCCAATATCAACCCTATGGTTGATAAGTTGCTCAACGTGCCTAGCAATTATATCAATCTCTAAATTAACCTTTGATTTTTCACTCAAACCACTCAGCGTTGTTGCTGAAAAGGTATGAGGAACAATATTAACATCGAAAATATTACCAACCACGTTATTGACTGTAAGACTGACCCCGTCAATACAAATAGACCCTTTTTTTGCAATATACTTCATCAAGTCAGTCATAGCTTTAATTTTTAATCTTGTGCTCACGCCTTCAGTATAAACAGAGTCAATCTCTCCAATACCATCAACATGTCCACTCACCAAATGACCATCAATTCCCTGATTAAGTTTTAATGACTTTTCTAAATTAACGTGCTGACCTTTTATTAGTTCTGAAAAAGTAGTGCAGCTTAAAGTTTCTTGAGAAGCATCAGCAGTGAAAGAGTTTCTCTTTAACTTAGTAACAGTTAAACATACACCGTTGACTGCAATACTATCTCCCACATTCGAATCAGTTAAATCAAGATCGTCTGCATTAATAATAAGCACAGCTCCTTTTTCAGAGGATTGAACCTCGTGAATGCTACCTTTTGCTTGGATAATCCCTGTAAACATTTACACAATAATTTTATTAGTTAAGTTAAATTTTACGCTTAAATATTTTTGATGACTTATTTAACCATCAAACAAAAGGTTTTGGAATCAATAGATTTCGAGGTAATCTTTAATTAAATTCACACTTGAGTTAGCAAGTAGTCTTCATAGTTACCTGAATAATATTCAACACCGTCTTCCTTGAGCTCAATTATCTTGGTAGACAAAGAAGAGACAAACTCTCTATCATGACTTACAAATATTAGTGTCCCTTCATAGTTATCAAGAGCTAAGTTTAAAGCCTCAATCGATTCCATATCCAAGTGGTTTGTTGGCTCATCCATTAACAGTATGTTTGGTTTTTGGAGCATTAATCTTCCAAAAATCATTCTGCCTTTCTCTCCACCAGATAAAGACTTAACAGATTTTTCAACATCTTCTTTTCCAAACAGCATTTTGCCCAACACAGAGCGCATCATCTGAATATCATCTTTTTCATTTTTAAACTGAGTCATCCACTCTAGAACGTTCATATCTTTATCAAACTCATCGTTATGATCTTGGGCATAATAACCAATATTTGCATTCTCACTCCATTTAGTTTTTCCACTATCTGAGCCGATTTCACCTAATAAAGTTTTTAAAAGGGTTGTTTTTCCAGATCCATTTTGTCCGATAACTGCAACTCGCTGTCCCTTTTCAATTAATAAATTAATATCCTTAAAAACTGGCTCATCATCAAAGCTTTTGGTAAGGCTTTGAACCTCTAATATGTTTCTAAACAACTCTTTAGTCTGATTAAAAATAATATAAGGGCTGACTCGTGATGATGGCTTAATGTCATCAAGCTCGATCTTATTTAGTTCTTTTTGGCGTGAGGTTGCTTGCTTTGCTTTAGAGGCATTAGCTGAAAATCGAGATACAAAATGCTTTAAGTCTTTAATTTTTACTTCTTTTTTGGCGTTCTCTGATCGCATTCTTTCCTGAATCGCAGTTGCTGCAATCATAAAGTCATCATAGTTTCCTGGGAATACATTTAGAGCGCCATAATCCAGATCAGCCATGTGTGTGCAAACACCGTTTAAAAAGTGTCGATCATGGGAAATTATTACCATTGTAGATTTTCTTGTACTTAAAACGCCTTCTAGCCAACGTATTGAATTAATATCAAGGTTGTTGGTAGGTTCGTCTAATAAAAGAACCTCAGGGTCTGAAAAAAGTGCCTGCGCTAAAAGAACTCTGAGCTTCCAGCCTGGTGCAATTTCACTCATAAGACCATAATGCTGATCTAAAGGGATATCAAGGCCTTGCAAAAGCTCACTCGCTGATGATTCTGCTGAGTACCCATCCATTTCAGCAAACTCCATTTCTAACTCAGCAACCTTGATTCCATCTTCCTCAGACATTTCAGATAAGCCATAAATCCTTTCTCTTTCAGCTTTTATTCTCCAAAGTTCTTTATGCCCCATAATTACTGCATCAACAACACGGAACTCTTCAAAAGCAAATTGATCTTGAGAGAGCACTCCTAGTCTTTGCCCGTCACCAACCATTACTGAGCCTTGAGTAGGTTTTAAATCTCCAGTCAATATTTTCATTAACGTAGACTTACCGCAACCATTAGCACCGATCAAACCATAGCGATTACCACCCTGAAACTTAACAGAGATATTTTCAAAGAGGGGCTTTTCACCAAATTGCATGGTGATATTGGCAGTTGATATCATTGTTTTATAAAGATCTACAAAAAAAAAATATTATCCCATAATGCCTCATAAAAAACATAGCTATTATGCATTTGGATAACTAACAAAACTTTTCTTCAAAAAGTATAAAATATATTTGCCTATGAAATTAAATTCATCCATAAGAACTAATCAAATGCCAGACAAGGTGTTGTTGTCGACAATCTTAATGTTAATAATCTTTGGATGGGTTATGGTTTTTTCAGCATCTTTATCTGCTCATTCAAGTTATATCTACTTTATTAAACAAACAATATTTATATTTATGGGTTTGAGTGCAGGCTTAATTATGCTCAGTACGCCAATCTCAGTTCTTCAAAAATATTCAATCCCATTATTTATACTCACTCTTTTTTTACTATGTGTTGTTTTTTTTCCAAGCCCAATTGGTCATGAAGCCAAAGGCTCTACTCGTTGGATAAATTTTGTTTTATTTAAATTTCAACCCTCAGAATTAATGAAATTATCAATGGTTTTGTTCATGGCTGGTTTTCTTATTCGCCAAGAGAAAGATATTAGAAAACCATGGATGGGTTTTTTGAAGACAATTGCTATTATTGGTGTAACAGGTCTCTTAATATTACTTGAAACAGATATTGGAGCCACTCTTATAATCTCACTAACAGCAATGTCAATGCTTTATGCTGCTGGTTCATATATAAAGCAACTTACTATTGTAACCTCAGGGCTATTTATCTTAATAGGAATTATTATTACAATAATTCCCAATAGATTTGAAAGGTTTGTGTCTTTTTGGAAAGGTGATTTTTGGGCTAGTGATAATTCTAAACTTGACCAAACAAAAGCAGCTTTAATTGGAATTGCTAGAGGTGACTTATTTGGAGTTGGGATAGGTGCAGGGATTCAAAAATTTAAAAATAGAGGCTCTATCAATTCATTACCAGAAAGACATACAGATATGATTTTTGCAGTCATAGGCGAGGAGTTAGGTTTTGTGGGGATGTTATTTGTTTTACTATCCTTTCTATTTATTTTATTAAAAGGATTTACTATTGCTAAAGTTGCGCTTCAAAAAGGGAGGCAATACAGCTCTTACGTAGTATTTGGAATTTGTACCTGGTTTTCTATGCAAATAACTGTAAATATTGCAATGAATCTCGGGCTTATCCCTCCTAAAGGCTTTACATTACCTCTATTAAGCTATGGAGGAACTTCAATGATTTTTGCAATTCTTTCTTTGGCAATTATTTTACGTGTTGATATGGAAAATAGAACAAAGTATTCAAAACAACAAAACTATGTCTAAAAAGATTCTCATTATGGCTGGAGGAACAGGTGGTCATATCTTTCCAGCTCTTGCTATAGCAAAAGAACTTGAATCAAAAGGAGCAGTTGTAGAGTGGCTTGGAGGAATAGAAGGAATGGAGAGCACCCTAGTTCCTGATCATGGGTATCGATTTAATGGAGTTTATACTAGTGGCCTGAGAGGAAAAAATCTTAGAACCCTATTCAAAGCTATTTTTTTACTTAGTTTTGGGCTTATTCAAACAATTCTAATTTTCATCAGATTTAGACCACACAAAGTAATTGGAATGGGAGGTTACGCTTCAGGAGTTGGCGGGATAGTTTCCAAAATATTTTTCACCTCATTAATAATTCATGAGCAAAATACCATTCCTGGAACAACAAATAAATTGTTAAGCAGAATTGCTCAAAAATGTTTCCAGGCTTTTGATAATACTTTTCATAAAGATATAAATGCTGTAACAACTGGCAATCCTATTCTTTTTACTCCAAGCTCGAAATCAACTCCTGATACAATTAAAAATATACTTATTCTAGGAGGCTCTCTTGGCGCCAAAAAAATTAATCAAACCATACCCACCATTAAAACACCCTTAAATATATGGCATCAAACTGGAGAAAAGCATCTTACTGAGGTAAAAGCTTTATACACAGACTCTGTACACTCTGATGTTAAGATTGATGCTTTCATTGATAATATGGCTAAAGCTTATGCATGGGCAGATCTAGTTATCTCTAGAGCTGGAGCTATGACAGTATCAGAACTTATTGCTTCAAAAACAATTGCAATACTTGTTCCATTTCCTTACGCAATAGATAACCATCAAACAGTTAATGCTGAACACTTATCTAAAAATGGGGCAGGGATAATTATTCAAGAGGATTCTTTTAGTGGCGAAATTATTGATAAAGAGTTACTTGCGCTAAACACTCTAAAAATTCACGAAATGACTAAGAAGTTAGAGTTACTTTCAGTTCCGAATCCTGAGAAAATAATTGCTGATTATCTTCTTTGTTGATTCCAAGGCGACTAAAAAGTAGTTGATCATTTGCAGAAGTTGGATTATCAGTAGTTAATAACTGCTCACCATAGAAAATAGAATTTGCTCCAGCAAAGAAGCAAAGCGCCTGCATCCCCTCACCCATCTCCAGCCTACCAGCTGAAAGCCTTACTACTGAGTTAGGCATTAAAATTCTTGCGACTGCAATAGTTCTTACAAATTCACTTTCGCTTGGCGGTTTAACGTTTTCAAAAGGTGTTCCTGGAATAGGAACAAGTAAATTAATTGGAACGCTATCAGGGTGCTTTTCGAGATTAGATAAGGATTGAAGCATTGATGCTCGGTCTGTTTCCGTCTCACCCATTCCTAGGATTCCGCCACTACAAACATTAATATTTGCGTTTTTGACTGCCTCTAAGGTATCTAGTCTATCTTGAAAATTACGCGTCGATACAACATTAGGGTAATGCTCTTTTGAAGTATCAATATTATGGTTATAGTAATCTAACCCAGCTTCTTTAAGAGTAGAGGCTTGGCTTGGCGTAATCATCCCTAGAGTAACGCATGTCTCCATTCCCATCGCCTTAACGCCCTTGATCATTGGAATGACTTTATCAAGGCTTTTATCAGTAGGGTTTCTCCAGGCAGCTCCCATACAAAACCTAGACGCGCCTTTATCTTTCGCTTTTTTTGCCTGATGCAATACCTGATCAATCTCCATTAATTTTTCACGTTCAAGGCCAGTATCATATTTTGAACTTTGAGAACAATAAGAGCAATCTTCTGGGCATGCGCCAGTTTTAATATTTAATAAAGAACTTACTTGGACTTTATTTGGGTCAAAAGTTTCTCTATGAATGCTGTGCGCTTTAAAAAGGAGATCATTAAAAGGAAGTTCAAATAAAGCCTTTATTTCATCTAATTCCCAATCATTTTTTACTTCAATCATCTGATTTTCTGTATTTAAGTTAATTAATTTTACCGCAACAAATAGCTCTAAAAAGAACAATAAAAAGCCGCGCATTGTGCGCGGCTTTTTATTAACTCATAAATATCTTAGCAGCTATAGTATAAATCAAACTCTAGCGGCTGAGGTGAAGCTCTCATTGCTGTAACTTCTTTCATCTTAAGTTCAATAAATGAGTCAATAACCTCGTCTGTAAAGACTCCACCTTGCTTAAGGAATTCACGGTCATCATCAAGTGCTTCCAGGGCGATGTGAAGCATTCCAGCAACTTTAGGAATAGAGCCATCACTATCTTCATAAAGATCTTGATCTGCTGGCTTACCAGGATGGATTTTATTTTTTATACCATCAAGGCCTGCCATTAGTAGTGCTGAGAAAGCAAGATAAGGGTTAGCAGTCGAATCTGGAAAACGCACTTCAATACGACGTCCCTTAGGATTTTTAACGAAAGGTATTCTAATTGCTGCTGAACGATTCTTAGCAGAGTAAGCTAGCATTTCTGGTGCTTCAAATCCAGGAACTAATCTCTTATATGAGTTTGTAGAAGGATTAGTAAAAGCATTCAATGCTTTTGCATGCTTGATAATACCACCAATATAAAAGAGCGCCATTTCGCTTAAGTTGCCATATTGGTCTCCATCAAATAAGTTAACTCCATCCTTTGCAATAGACATATGGACGTGCATTCCATTACCATTATCAACCGCAATTGGTTTAGGCATAAATGTAGCTGTTTTGCCATATAGGTGAGCAACATTATGAACACAGTATTTAAAGATTTGAGTCTCATCAGCCTTTTTAACTAACGTGTTAAATAACGCGCCAATTTCACACTGTCCGGCAGTTCCAACCTCATGATGATGAACCTCGGTAGTAACGCCCATTTCCTCAATTGCTAGACACATTTGAGAACGAAGATCATGCAATGAATCAACTGGAGGAACCGGGAAGTAGCCACCTTTAATACCTGGACGATGGCCTTTGTTTCCACCTTCCATGTCGACTCCAGAATTCCAAGCTGCCTCTTCTGAGTTAATTTCATAAAACGCCTTACCCATGCCGTGACCGGTGTCCCACTTAACGCTATCAAAAACAAAAAATTCAGGTTCATTTCCAAAATATGCTGTATCACCAACACCAGAAGCTTTCATGAATTCTTCGGCGCGATATGCAATAGATCTTGGATCTTTAACATAGCCTTTTAAATCACTTGGCTCAATAATATTACAGCGAATGTTTAAAGTCACTTCCTCAGTAAAAGGGTCAAGCACCGCTGTTTCAGTATCTGGGGAAAGAATCATATCAGAATCATTAATAGTTTTCCAACCAGCAATAGAGGAGCCATCAAACATCTGACCATCCTCTAGTTTTTCAACATTAATTGTATGAGCTGGAACACTAACGTGCTGCTCTTTTCCTATTGTATCGGTGAAACGAAAATCTATAAACTTTATGTTTTCATCTTCGATCATTTTCATTACTTTTTTTGCAGACATAGATGTACTCCTAAAAATATTAATAAATAACAAGATTGACAGGCATTGTCAGGAAGTCTGCGCCGTTGCAAACGGTGTTGCGAGCTCATTGAGAACATAGCAAGGGTATTTCAAGTTTTGATTATATCCTAAATTAATTAAAATTACTCCAGAAATATATTCAACTTAAGTTTACTTTAATGAAACCCAATCCCTAGGTTTTAAAAAATAAATGGTTAACTTTTCTTCTTCGCTATTAGGTTTGGTTTTAAATTGGTAAGACCACTTAACTGATGGTGGCAGTGACATTAAAATTGACTCAGTCCTGCCGCCGCTCTGCAAGCCAAATAATGTCCCTCTATCATGTATCAAGTTAAATTCTACGTATCGACCACGTCGATACAATTGGAAGTCTTTCTCATTATCAGTATATGGGGTACTCATTCTCTTTCTGACGATGGGTAAATAAGCCTCACTAAAATGATTGCCAACACTTTTCATGAAGTCAAAACATTCATCAAAACTTCCGCTATTAAAATCATCAAAAAATAACCCACCAATACCACGTTGCTCATCTCGATGACCTAAGTAAAAATAATCATCACACCATTTTTTATATTTTGGATAAACATCTTCTCCAAAAGGCATGCAAGCTTTCTTAGCAGTTTGATGCCAATGAACCGCATCTTCATCGAATCCATAATAAGGGGTTAAATCAAAGCCACCACCAAACCACCAAATTGGATTCTTTCCTTGCTCTTCTGCAATAAAGAATCGAACGTTAGCATGCGCCGTTGGAATAAAAGGATTTTCGGGATGAAGAACCAGTGAAACCCCCAGAGCTGTATATTTCCTTCCTTCAAGCTCAGGCCTTAGTGCAGTGGCAGATTTTGGCATTTTATCACCAGTAATTATTGAATAATTAATGCCACCTTTTTCAAATATATTGCCATTTGAAAGAATATTAGTTAGGCCTGAACCTCTTTTATCATCCCGTGTCCAGCTATCTTGAGCAAATTTAGCTCCACCTTCAATCAGCTCAACTTCAGAGCAAATAGATTGCTGGAGCTCAATCAAATACTTTTTTACTAGATCTATCATCGATGACGCACGCCTGTTAATAAATTAACGATCCTTGAAGGCTCAGAATTATACTTATTTGGGGGTAAAGCGTAAGAAAGCTCATTACCAAAATACTTTTTAAGCTCTATTAAAGAAGTAGCAACCTTTCCTCCTTGAGTATTAGCACTTGTGGAAATTAATGCAGAGCCCGTATTTTCACAAAAATATGAAATTAAAGGATTAGAGGTAATTCGAACTGCTAAAAACTCATGCTCTCCTGTTATAAGGCGTGAAGTATTTTTTGATTTTGGTACCAAATAAGTTGTTGCAATTTCTGTCGGAGTAGAAAGTTTTGTTAATAAATCAATATCTAGGTTTGAATCAATATAGGGCAATAAGTAATTTATATCAGAGGCTAATAATATAAAGCCTTTTTTAATATCTCTATGCTTCAAACTAGCTAATGTTTTAATTGCTTCTGAGTTATTTGCCATACAAGCTAATCCGTATATAGTATCTGTTGGATGAGCTATAACTCCAGTGCGAAGATGATTAAGAGCTAATTGGGTTTTTGTAGTTATTTTCATTTTTTTGCTCTAGGATGAAACTCATCATAAACCTTTGATAATTCTAAAAAATCTAGGTGCGTATAAACCTGAGTACTTTTAATGCTCTTATGTCCTAGAAATTCTTGAACCGCTCGTAGATCATGACTAGACTGAAGGAAGTGAGTCGCCGCTGCATGCCTAAGCATATGCGGGTGTACATTAATTGAAATGCCCACTTCAAGAGCCCTTTTTTTAATAATATTTTGAACAGATCTAGCGCTCATTCTAAGATGCTTCTGATTTAAAAATAAAGCATCAGAATTACAATCAGGTCTTTTCTCTATGTACTTTTTAAGCACACTTATTGCTGACGCTCCTATTGGAGAGAAACGAGCCTTACTTCCTTTACCCATAACTTTAACAAAACCTTCATTGATATCAAAATCAAGCATATCAATCCCAACAAGTTCAGAAACTCTCAGGCCGCATGAATATAGTAATTCAATCATCAGGACTGCTCTAAGCTCTTTGAAATGGCCCACCTTTAGATTCATCATTCTACTCAAATCATCAAAATCAATAGTTTTTGGAAGGGCTCGATCGATTTTAGGAGTTTGAATAGATGAGGCTGGATTTGAAGAGGCTGCTTCGTTATCAATAAGGTAATTATAAAAAACTCGTATTGAAGATAAGTACCGCCTAATGGATTTATTTGAAATATCACCATGCCTTAAGCCCATCACAAATAAATTAACTGTATCGCCATTTACTTCTGCCCAACCAGAGATATTTTTATTACCTAAAAAAGATAAAAACTTCAATAGATCTCTCTTATAAGCTGAAACAGTATTTAGTGCATAATTTTTTTCAACGCTTAAATAAGCTACAAATTCTTCAATTTGTTTAATTAATATTTCATCTTGATACTTGTTTTTTTCCTGATTGGCCATATCTTTACATTTTACGTTAAACGATTAAGGATTTTCAATGAGTCAAAAACAAACACATGAATTTCAAACTGAAGTATCTCAGCTACTTGACCTAATGATTCACTCTCTTTACTCCAATAAAGAGATTTTTCTAAGAGAGCTTGTCTCAAATGCATCAGATGCAATAGATAAGCTGAAATTCGAATCTTTATCAAATGACAAACTTATTGAGGCAAAAGAAGAGCCAAGTATTCATATTGATATTGATAAAGATGCAGGGACTATTACTATTAAAGATAATGGAATAGGAATGACTCATGACGAGGTCATGGAAAATATTGGAACAATCGCTAACTCTGGAACCAAAAAATACTTAGAGGGTCTTGATAAAAATCAAACCCAAGATTCTAATTTGATTGGTCAATTTGGTGTTGGATTCTACTCCGCTTTTATTGTTTCTAATACAGTTACTCTTCTTAGTAGAAAGGCTGGCGATAATAAGGTAAATGGAACAAAATGGATTTCAAAAGGCAAGGGAGATTATTCCATTGAAACTGTTGAGCTAGAGGACTATGGCACAACAATTATTCTTGATGTTAAAAAAGCTGAAAAAGAATTTATTGATGATTTTCGAATTCGAGGAGTTATATCAAAATACTCTGATCATATTACTGTTCCTATTATGATGCTCAAGCCTTCAGAAGAAGATAAAGATGTGATTGAATACGAAAAAATAAATGAAGCTACTGCATTTTGGATGAAAGATAAGAAAGAACTATCTCAAGCTGATTATGATGAATTTTACAAAGCCTTAACGTATGACTTTGAAGGGCCATTAACTCAAATACATAATAGAGTTGAAGGAAAACTTGATTATTCATCACTCTTATATATCCCTAAAAAAGCTCCATTTGATATGTGGGAACCTAAAAGAAAAAGTGGCGTAAAGCTTTATGCTAAAAGAGTTTTTATAATGGAAGGAAATGAAGAACTACTCCCTCAGTACCTTCGATTTATAAAAGGTGTAATAGATACTGCAGACCTTTCATTAAACGTTTCTAGAGAGATCCTTCAGGGTAGTAAAGTAGTTGATACAATTAAAAAAGCATCGGTAAAAAGAATTTTGTCTGAGCTTGATAAAATGTCTAAAAATAAACCTGAAAACTATGCCACATTCTGGAAAGAGTTTGGAATGGTTATTAAAGAAGGTGTTGTAGAAGACTTTGCAAATAAAGATAAAATTTCAAATCTTTTAAGATTTACCTCAACAACAGCTGACAGTTCAGATCAAACAATTTCTCTTAAAGACTATATAGGCCGAATGAAAGAGGGACAAAAAAATATTTATTATGTCACTGCAGATACATATGCTGCAGCCAAAGGCTCTCCTCATCTAGAAATTTTTAAGCAAAAAGATATTGAGGTTCTATTACTGTCAGATAGAGTTGATGAATGGTTAGTCGCTAACTTTGGTGATTTTGAAGAGTTCTCGCTCAAATCAATTGCAAAAGGTGACCTTGAAGATCTTGATTCAAAAGAAGACAAGAAAAAGAAAGAAAAAACAGTGAAAGATTTTGAAAGTGTCATCACTAAAGCTCAAGAAATCCTCAGCAATCAAGTCAAAGAGGTTAAGGTTTCAAGTCGACTAAGTGAGTCTCCTTCATGTCTAGTTGCTGATGAAAATGAGCTAGGTGGAAATATGGAGCGAATCATGAAATCTTTAGGTCAGGATATTCCTGATACCAAGCCTATTCTTGAGATAAATCCTGATCATCCACTTGTCATTAAACTTAAAACAAAAGTTGATGAAGATCTAGTGAAAGTATTATTTGATCAAGCTGTTCTTAGTGAAGGTGGACAAATTAAAGAGCCTGCTGAGTTTGTAAAACGAATGAACAAACTAATGTTAGGATGAAAGAATAATCTAAGTCAAAAAAAGCCCGATTTTTTCGGGCTTTTTTTTGCTATAAATTAAGACTTATAAGGATTAATTTTATTAAGAATGCCTCTTAATATTGCCATCTCTTCTTTCTCCAGGCTACTTCTACTAAAAAGCCTTCGTAGGCGCCTCATCAAAAGAGTTTTAGGTTTTTTTGTATCAAAGTAATCGATGTACTCCAGCACCTGCTCCAGATGACTATAAAAGCTATTTAATTCATCAAAGCTGGCAATTTCACTGCCTGAGTTATCAAACTTACCTTCTACAGTGCTGACGTAGTTCTGATAAGCAAAAACTTGAATCGCAGATGCAACATTTAATGAAAAGTAGTTGGGGTTACCAGGAATTGTCATTAGGATAGAGCATAAATCTAGCTCTTCATTTGTAAGGCCAGAATTTTCAGTGCCAAAAACAACTGCAACTTCATGCTCATTTGAAGCAACTTTTGATTGAATTTCACTACAAGTTTCAATAACATCTAACTGCCTCCATTTAATATTTCTTTGGCGTGCACTAGCACCAATAACAAGATGAACTCCAACCAAAGCCTCCTCTAAAGTATTGCATACTTTTGCATTTGAGAGAACATCATCTGCCCCACTTGCTCTTGCAGTTGCAACAGCGGAGGGATAATTAGAGGGTGTTACTAGATATAACTGAGTTAAAAGCATATTTTTCATAGCTCTAGCCGCCGCGCCAATATTACCTGGCTCAGTGGTATTCACCATAACAATCCTCACTTTATTAAAACTCGTCAAGGTATAATTCGATTCTTTATTTATTTGGCTCATTTACCATGCATCCTACCGTTAATATTGCAGTTAGAGCTGCCAGAGCAGCTGGTGATGTTATTTTAAGGTACCATAACCAGGTCGATTTACTAACTATAGAAAATAAGTCACTTAATGACTTCGTTTCTGAGGTTGATAAAACGGCTGAAAAAGCCATTATAAACGAGATTAAAAAAGCCTTTCCAAAACATTCTATTTTGGCAGAAGAGAGTGGGGAAACTCTTGGTGATGATAATTTTCTTTGGATAATAGATCCATTAGATGGAACGACTAACTTTTTACATGGCTTTCCACAATATGCGGTGTCAATTGCACTTCTAGAAAAAGGAATTACAACGCATGCGGTCATTTATGATCCATTTAAAGAAGAGCTCTTTACTTCATCTAAAGGTGAAGGTGCTTATCTAAATGATGAGAGAATGCGCGTTACTATGTCTCTTGGGCTTAAAGATACTCTTATTGGAACTGGCTTCCCTTTTAAGCAGCCTCAACACTTAGACTGTTATCTTGAGACTTTTAAAGCAATTCACCCTCATGTTTCTGGAATTCGTAGGGCTGGAGCTGCTGCTCTAGATTTAGCTTATCTTGCAGCTGGAAGACTAGATGGGTTTTGGGAAATTGGTCTTAACTCATGGGATATAGCTGCAGGTGCGCTTATGGTTAAAGAGGCAGGTGGTTTTATTGGGGATTTCTCTGGAAGAGACCAGTACATGGAAACTGGAAATATAGTTGCAGGTAATGCAGAAGTATATAAAGCACTTTTAAAGAAAATTCATCCTCATCTAAGTGATGAATTGCAGAGATAATAAATAATACCAATACCAAAACCTAGCAGCGATTTGATTTTTAAGATCTTAAGAGCTGTCTATACAAAAACTATTATTAAAAGCAAGTACTATTGCATTAATTAGTCTATCCTTTATAATTACCAAGTGTTTATAGATTTAGAGCTAGTTTATATCCCAATATTAGTACTTTTATTAAAGAAAGTGAGCCTTTAGTCTTTCTGCAACTGGAAGATTTGCTACTGCTCAAAAATCATGATAAATTTAAAATAAGCATCATCCTAAAATAAAAAAGTTAATGCAAAATAAACAACTAATCTCCATAATCACCCCCATCTATAACGAAGCAGATAATTTAATTGAGCTTAGTAAACAACTTACAAAAGTATTTGATAACAACTTAAGTTATGATTTTGAAGTACTATTGGTAGAAAATGGCTCTACTGATCAAAGTTTTGAAATCAGTCAACAAATATCTATCCAAGATAAGAGATTTAAAATAATAAAACTATCACGTAATTTTGGGTGCGATGGAGGAGTTACCGCTGGCTTAAGCTATGCAACTGGTGATGCTGCAGTAATTATGGCAAGTGACTTACAAGACCCACCAGAGCTTATCAATCAATTTATAAAAAAATGGCAAGCAGGTTATGAAAATATATACCAAATAGTATCCAAAAGAACTGGAAGTAGCTTCATCAGAAAAATTAACTCTCAACTATTTTATTACATAGTTAACTTGATGACAGGCGGTGTAATACCCAAAAATGTTAGTGATTTCCGCTTAATAGATAAAAAAGTTTACACAGCAATTAATAAAATGCATGAGCGTAATCGTTTTATCAGAGGATTGTTTGCTTGGTCTGGCTTTAAATCTGTCGGCATTCCTTTTGCGCGCTCTGAAAGATTTAAAGGAGAGTCCAAGGCTAATACCCTTCGTGTTTTATCTTTAGCCTTAAGAGGTATTTTTGCTTATAGCTATATTCCACTAAAAGTAATTACTTGGGCAGGGATAATTTTGTCTTTCTTTGCCTTTATTTTATTAACCACAACCTTTATAAAATATTTTTTTTACGACCTTCCTTTTGCAGGCTATGGCTCCATCATGAGCGTCGTTTTGTTAATGTTCGGTTTTTTATTTATATTTTTAGGCATTATCGGAAAATATATTGGCCTTATTTATGAGGAAGTTAAAAAGCGGCCAAATTATATCGTTAGCGAAGTATATCCAAATAATAAAGACCTAAAGGTAATTCACCAGTTAGACGAAGAGGGAGGCACTCAGTAAGTCTCAATTCAATTTTCAATAGTTAATTTCTCGCCATTGATCTTAGAACACTTATTCGATAAAAGGTAAACAATTACAGAACTCTTCTCTTCAGGCCTTGGAACTGAAGAAACATCTTCAGCAGGATATGCTGCCCTTCTCATTTCAGTTCTTATTTTTCCAGGGTTGATTGTATTTACAGTAATTTGTGTCTTTTCCAGTTCTTCAGAAAGAGTTTTTGCAAAACCTTCTATTCCAAATTTACTAACGCTATAAGCACCCCAGTAAGCCCTTGCTTCTCTTCCAACCGAAGATGATAGAAAAAGAATTCTTGCATCATTAGACTTCATTAACGCAGGTATAAGGAATTGCGTCAACATAAATGGAGCATTTAAGTTTATCTGTAATGTTGAGTACCATAGCTTGATATCATATTGATCTATTGGCATTTGTGTTCCGAGAATTGCAGCATTATGTATGAGTCCATCCAACTTTTTAAATTTATCAAGAATATTATCTTGCAGTTCTTGATAATTCTCAGGTGAAGCACCCTCAAGGTCAAGTGGATAAAGTATTGGCTCTTTGAACCCAGCATCAACTACAGCATCATAGGCATACTCAAGTGAGCCCAGATCTCTTCCAAGCATAATAACAGTTGCTCCTGCCTTTGCAAGATCCATTGTTATAGCGAAACCAAATCCTCGATTAGCACCAGTTACTAAAACAACTTTACCATTTAGCTCACCCTCTTGAACTTGATAATTACCAGAGAGTTTCATTTACCAATTGCTTTATTTGACTTAACTCCAAGTGCTTTTAATTTCTTAGCACGACCAATTAGATTACCTGGGCCAGTTTGAAGTTTTTTTCTTGCATCAGAAAAACCCTCTTTAGTCTTATCTAGCTGATTTTCAATCTTATCTAAATCATTAAAAAAACCAGCAAGCTTGTCATACATTTTTCCTGCTTGACTGGCAATTTCATCCGCATTTTTATTTTGTTTATCCGTTTGCCACATAAAGTTCACCGTCTTTAAGCTCATACTAAGCATTGAAGGTGAAACTAGCATAATATTTTTCTTTAAAGCATCATCAAATAAACTATGTTTATGTTGCAGGGCTAATAAAAGAGCACCTTCAATTGGGATAAAAACAAAAATAAAATCAAGACTCCTAACACCCTCAAGGCTTTCATACTCTTTTATACTTATATTTTTAATTTGGTTGTCTATAGAAATAATATGTTTTTTTAAAGCTTCTTCATTTGATTGATCAGCAACATAATCAACATAATCTTTGAGCGATACTTTTGAATCAATAACAACATCTTTTCCTTCTGGCAAATGAAGAATTACATCAGGCTTAAATTTCTCGCCAGTTTCACTTTTATATTGTTTTTGTATATCAAACTCTACCCCCTCTTGGAAACCATAACTTGATAAAAGTGAGCTTAAAATTTCCTCTCCCCAATCCCCCTGAAGCTTATTATCATAAGTTAAAGCATTTGTAAGATTTTGAGCTGATTGTTGGGTTTCACGATTGGCCTCATGAAGTGATTTAATCTGTTCTTTTAATGAAGTTCTTTCTTCAATTTGCTCTTTGGTAATGGTTTCAATTCTGTCTCTAAAACCCTTTAATTGAGTTTGTAATGGTGTCAGTAGATCTGAATTATCAACCTTAAGTTTATTTCGATCATTTTTTAATATATCAGATGCTAATACTTTAAAGTCTTTATTAACTTGACTTTTAAGCTCATCAACAAACTCAGATTTCTCAGAAAAACTTTTTTCTTTTTCTTCAAGAATTGTTTTTAGTTGAATATTTTCTTCTCTTGATTTGAGTAATTTTTTGTTAAACACATAGAAAGAAATAAATGCACCAACTACAAGTGACAATAAGCCAATTAGAATATTCATGAAGCTCCCCAAGCCTTATAAATCTTATGTGTTTTAAGTAATATTGGGCGCATTAGTAAAATAGCTGAATTTATCCTCAGTAATGTTAGTAAAATTTTAGTTAGAATAACAATCAAATTATAACGTTAACCTATTCCATAACTATGCTGTTTTTAAGATCTTTATTGTACTTTGTTGGCTCAATTATTAGTTTAATTTTGATCACTTTATGTGGATTATTTTTGGTTTTAGCAAACTACTCTACTCGACATAAATTTCTCTCACAGTGGGCTATTTTTTGCATCTGGTGGCTAAAAATAACTCTAAATATCAAAACGAATATTATTGGTCAAGAGAATATAAATAAATCACCTTGCATAATTATCTCTAACCACCAATCAACATGGGAAACCTTGGCTTTTCAGACCATCTTTCCAGCTCACACATGGGTCTTAAAGAAGGAGCTTTTATGGCTTCCAATATTTGGCTGGAGTCTTGCTCTTTTTAAGCCAATTATTATTAATCGAGGTGATAAACTTAAAGCAATTAAAAAAGTTATCAAACAAGGTGCTGATAGATTAAATAAAGGAATCTCTATTGTTATCTTTCCGGAGGGAACTCGCCAACCTTATAAACATATAGGAGAGTATCAAAATGGCGGCTCTGCTATTGCAAAAAAATCTGGATATAAAATAGTTCCTGTCTACCATAATGCTGGAAATCTATGGCCTAAAGGAGCTTTTATTAAGAAGCCTGGTGTAATTACTGTCGTTATTGGAGAGCCCATTTCAGATTTAAACTTATCTACATCTGAGATAACCAAAAAAATTAGAGATTGGACCTTAGAGCAAGAAAAAACTTTTGAATAACTATCCCTAGACAATATGAGTGAAATTACCTATAAAATTTTTCATGAAAGAACTGCAGAAAACATTAAAGTTGAAATAAAGAGACTTTATGATTTACTGCTATTTGATAACAATAAAAACCTATATAAAGTTGATGCAAATGATAAAAAGTCAGTCAAGGAGATTCTTTCAGACAATATTTTAGACTTTAAAGCAACAAATGTTTCTGATAAGCAGTTTAAAACTAGATCTGAATGGCACAGTTTTTTAACTGAAAAAAATCATTTAAACTTTAATGAATGTCTATTAATTCTTCTTGGAATTAATCCAACTCTTGCTGGCTCTTTAGAGCCTAACTTATATAAAACAGAATTAAATGAAGTTGGAGGACTTAAGGAGAACTATTTAAGTTTAATATTTTTTCAAAGAGTAGAAAATCACCTTTTAAGAGAAAGATTTAGAGGTAACAAAATTAATACGGGTGAGTTTATTAAATGGGCAATGGATTATAAATACTTGAGAGAAATCAAAGCTTAAAGCAAGGGCTGAGAATTGAAAATTTTACAAAATAACTCTGAGGTCTTTTTAGTATCATAAAGCGCTGAATGTGCTTGCTCGTTATCCCATTCGATTCCAGACTTCACAGCTGCTTTTGCAAGAACAGTTTCACCACAGCAAAGGGCAGACAAACTAACAGTATCAAGAGTTGAAAATTGATGAAATGGGCTTTTAAGCTTAGAGCGATTTGTAGCAGCCTTCACAAATCCAAGATCAAAAAATGCATTGTGGCCTACTAGTATTGCCCGGGTGCACTCCTCTATAACTAAATCATCACTAACGCACTTAAAAATTTCACTAAGCGCTTCCTTTTCAGGCACTGCGAGTCTAAATGGATTATCGATATCAATTCCATTAAACTTCAAAGCTGAAGGCTCAATATTAGCCCCCTTGAATGGCTCTACATGAAAATGTAGTGTCTTTTTGGGAAAGAAGTTACCGTTATCATCAAAGCCTAAGATTATTGCACAGATTTCCAATAAGGCATCTGTATTTTCGTTAAAGCCGGCAGTTTCAACGTCTATTACAACTGGAAGATATCCACGAATTCTATCTTTAAGTGTCATTAATTATTTGTTGCTCAAAAAAAAGTAAGTAGTCAAAGCTTAAAAATTTCTTAGGTAGATAATTGAATTTCTTTGATAATCATAACTCTTTTGTCGAATCAAAGGGAGAGAACTGATCTCACTCTCAATAAAGTCATGTCTAAAAAAGAACCTACCTCCAAACTTTGAAAGCGCAAAAATAGAAGATAAATTATGACTCAAGGCTTTTTTAATTAGTAAGTCCATTAAATTAGATGAGGCATCAGTATTGTGAAAATCTTTATTAACTACTAATCCATAAATTTCACCCATATTTTCTTTTTCATAAAGCTTTAAGGCTGCACAAGCAATAATTTCACCATCACTTTCAATAGATATAAAGTTTTCTATTTCATTATTAATGCTTTCATAACTTCTTTCTAACAATCTACCCTCATCAACGAAAGGTTGCATTAATTCAATAATTTGTTTAGCTTTACTCAACTTCTAACCTTAAATTGCCTATAGAACCGCACTATTTTAGTCTAAAATTTGTATTTTTTGCTAATTTAAAATAGATGTCAAACTCAAGAAAATACTCCTCAGCTGTAGTCGATGGTTATGAACGTGCTGCATCAAGAGCGATGCTATATCCGGTAGGCTTTAAAAAAGAAGATTTCAAAAAACCTCAAGTAGGAATTGCATCAACCTGGTCTATGGTTACTCCCTGCAATATGCATATCAATGATTTAGCTGACGAAGCTGAAATTGGCGTCAATTCTGCGGGTGGAAAAGCTGTAATATTTAATACAATCACAATTTCGGATGGTATTTCAATGGGCTCAGAAGGGATGAAGTATTCCCTAGTTTCTAGAGAGGTTATTGCTGATTCGATTGAAACTGTAGTTGCTTGCCAAGGATTTGATGGAGTTGTTGCCATTGGTGGTTGTGATAAAAATATGCCTGGATGTCTTATGGGTCTTGCCAGACTCAATCGACCTTCGGTCTTTGTTTATGGAGGGACTATACAGCCTGGTAAAAATCATACCGATGTTGTTAGTGTTTTTGAAGCTGTCGGTAAGAGAGCAAATAATGATATTACTGATATTGAGCTTGAGCAAATTGAATCAACTGCAATTCCAGGACCTGGTTCTTGCGGTGGAATGTATACCGCAAACACAATGGCATCAGCAATTGAAGCCCTAGGAATGAGCCTTCCTAACTCTTCATCTCAAGATGCAATATCAGCTGATAAGAATAGTGACTCATCAAGAGCTGGTGAAGCTGTATTAAATCTATTGGATAAAGATATTAAACCAAGTGATATTATGACTAAAGAGGCATTTGAAAATGCAATTACTTTAATCATCACCCTTGGTGGTTCAACCAACGCAGTACTTCATTTAATTGCAATGGCTGATGCCATTAATGTTGATCTAACGATTGATGATTTCACTCGAATTGGTGCTAATGTGCCTGTTCTTGCTGATCTTAAGCCTTCAGGCAAATATATGATGAGTGAGCTTGTGCAGATAGGTGGCACTCTACCTTTAATGAAGATGCTATTAGATGCAGGAATGCTTCATGGTAAATGCATAACAGTAACTGGCAAGACCTTAGCTGAAAACTTGAAAGATGTTAAGCCCTATGCTGATGGTCAAGAAATCATTATGTCATTAGAGAATCCAATCAAAAAAGATTCCCACTTAAGAATTTTAAGAGGCAACCTTGCTCTTGATGGTGCGGTTGCTAAAATTACTGGTAAAGAAGGCCTAAAGTTTCAAGGAAATGCCAAAACTTTTGCTTGTGAAGAAGACGCTCTTCAGGCAGTTTTAAAAGATAAGATTGTGGAAGGTGACGTCATTGTAATTCGTTATGAAGGCCCAAAAGGTGGCCCGGGAATGCGTGAGATGTTAGCGCCTACCTCAGCTGTTATGGGCAAAGGATTGGGCGGAAAGGTTGCTCTAATAACTGATGGAAGGTTTTCAGGCGGAACTCATGGTTTTGTAGTGGGTCATATAACTCCTGAGGCTTTTGTTGGAGGAACTCTTGCAATTATTGAAGATGGCGATGAAATATTGATTGATGCTGAAAATAATCGCCTCGAACTTCTTGTTGATGACTCAGTCATTGAAGACAGACTTTCAAAGTGGGTAAAGCCAGCTCCAAAATACACTAAAGGTGTATTAGCGAAGTATGCGAAACTTGCTCAGTCGGCCTCAAGAGGCGCAATAACTGAATAACTAAGGTTTAATTGACTGGAATAAAGTCAATTTTTCTATCATCAAGGTTTACTGAAGCAATCTTCACTTTAATCATGTCGCCTAAGCGATAAATTTTTCCATTCCTTTCACCCTTTAATTGGTGATGAACATCATCAAAAATAAAGTAGTCATCCCTTAAGTCACGAACTGAAATTAAGCCTTCAACAAATATGTCAGAAAGCTCTACAAAAAGTCCAAAACCTGCAACACCAGAAATAACGCCATTAAAGTTATCGCCCACCTTGTCACTCATATATTCACATTTGAGCCATTGTTCAACATCTCTTGATGCATCATCAGCCCTCCTTTCGGTCATTGATAGGTGAGCCCCTAGATCTAACATTCTAGCTGATGGATCTCTAACTTTGCCTGATAAAGCGCGCTTTATAGCGCGATGAACCAGAAGGTCTGGATACCTTCGAATTGGAGAGGTAAAGTGAGTGTAATCCTCAAAAGCTAAACCAAAGTGGCCCTCGTTATTTGGAGTATAGGTTGCCTGCTTCATTGTTCGAAGCACCACGGTTTTGATAATGTTCTCATCATCCCTTCCGTGCGCATTTTTTAATACCTTGGCAAAATCTTTGGATTCTGGTTGATGACCACCTTCTAAAGTCAAACCAACCGCAGATAAAAACTTTTTAGTGACCTCAACTTTTTCAGCTGTAGGCTTAGGATGAACTCTAAATAAGAAGTCTTCATTTTTTTTCTGTAGGAATTTTGCAGTCGCCTGATTTGCCATCAACATACATTCTTCAATTAACTTATGTGCATCATTTCTTTTTCTAGCGACAATGTCTTTAATCTTTCCTTTGCCATCAAACAATATTTGACTTTCAATTCGATCAAAGTCCATTACGCCTCTTTTTTGCCTAGAAATTCGAAGCGTTTTGTAAAGGCTATATAGGTAGTCTACATTTTCAACTACATTGCTATACTCTTTTCTTAAAGGACTCTTTTTATCCTCAAGCATTTCATTGACCTGTCCATATGTAAGGCGAGCATGAGATAGCATAACAGCTGGATAAAATTTATAGTCTAAGAACTCTCCCAATGAATCAATTTCCATCTCACACACCATACAAAGCCTTTCAACTTTAGGATTAAGCGAGCAAAGGCCATTTGATATAGCTTCAGGAAGCATTGGTACAACCCTATGCGGGAAATAAACTGAATTCCCTCGCTCTAAAGACTCAATATCTAAATCAGACTCCTCCTTAACGTAGTGAGAGACATCAGCAATCGCAACAATAAGTTTCCAACCGTTTTTGGATGGTTTGGCATAAACGGCATCATCAAAATCTCTGGAGTCGTCTCCATCAATTGTTATGAGCTCTAACTTTGTTATATCCGCCCTGTCTTTCTTATCTTTTGGGAGAACTTTAGTTGGTAGTTTAGATGCCTCTTCAAGCGCTATTTGTCCAAAGACAGAGGGTATTTGATGGCGATAGATCGCAGAATCTACTTCTACGCCTTCGTCTAAGTAATTTCCAAGGATTGAGGTAATTTTTCCAGTTGCATTACTATCTAGTGTTGGAGAAGAGAGTATTTCAACTACGACTACTTGATTATCAGAGCAGCCCTCCATCAGCTCTACAATATCAATGTTATGTTTAATTCGTCTATCATCAACAACAACATAGTAATCACCATCATCAAGATGAAGCCTTCCAACAAGATTTTTAGCTGTTTCGATGACTTCAACAACTTCAGCATCTAGTCTCCGATTAAGAAGCCTAACTTTAATCTTATCACCATGAAAAACTAACTTCATTTGTTGATTCGAAAGTCTAAGATCTTTTCCACCTTTATCTAAAGCAACGAAGCCAAAACCCTTAGGATTTGCAATAACTGTTCCAGTGATCAGGCCTCTATTAGAGTATGGTCGATACACTCCATTCTTATTACAGCTGAGTTGTTTGTCTCGAACCATTGCCCTTAAACGCCTTTCAAAAGCCTTTTTTTGCTCGTCTTCTAATGAAAGAAGCTCAAAAAGCTGACTCTTGGTTTTGGGTTTTTGCTGAATAAAACTTAAAATATGCTCGCGAGATGGAATCGGGCTCTCATATTTTTCCGCTTCACGATCATAGTGAGGGTCTGACATAATGTGCTTAGTATAAAGTAAGCTTAGAAACGTTTAGAACTAATCAAAAGGATTCTTTAGAATTAGAGTTTCGTCTCTATCAGGACCTGTTGACAAGATATGAACTGGAAGCTGACTTAGTTCCTCTATTTTTCGTATATAGTTTTTCGCCTCTTTAGGCAAGTCATCAAACGAATGAGTTCCAATTGTAGAGCACTTCCATCCTGGCATCTCAATATATACCGGGGTTGCCGCACTATAGCCTTCAGCTGAAAATGGAGGGATAGTGGTTGTTTGTCCATCAATCTCATAAGCAATACATATTTTTATTAAATCTAATTCATCCATAACGTCTAGCTTTGTCAGACATATTCCGCTTACAGCATTTAGTTTAAAGGATCGATTTAAGATAACTAAATCAAGCCAGCCACATCGCCTTTGACGACCTGTAGTGGCGCCAAATTCATGTCCTCTAGAACAAAGCTCTCTTCCAATTGGGTCGCCCTCATCAGTATTCACATCATAATCAAGCTCGGTTGGGAATGGACCACCTCCAACTCGAGTGGTATAGGCTTTTACAATGCCTAAAACATAATCAATATCACGAACGCCAACACCAGACCCAGTTACCGCGCCTCCAGAAGTAGTGTTGGAAGAGGTTACAAATGGATAGGTTCCTTGATCAATATCTAGAAGTGCTCCTTGAGCACCCTCAAATAGGATATTTTCATCATTTGCCATTTGTTTATGTAGTTCGTCAGCAACGTCGATTATCATTGATTTAACGATCTTGGCTTGACTTAATGCTTGCTTTAAAGTTTTTTTATAATCTACTGCTGGCTGCTTATAGTAATTTTGCAAACTAAAGTTGTGATAATCAACCACTTCTTTAAGCTTTTCTGCAAAAAGCTCTTCGTCCAAAAGATCACCAACTCTTAGCCCTCTTCTGGCGACCTTATCTTCATAAGCCGGTCCAATTCCATTTCCAGTCGTTCCAATTGCTGCTTTTCCTCTGTGCGCCTCACGCGCATTGTCAAGCTCAATATGGTAGGGAAGAATTAATGGGCATCCTGGGCTTATCATTAGTCGAGATTTAACTTCAATCCCTGACTCTTCGAGCTCATTCATTTCTTTTAAAAGCGCAGTCATTGAAAGAACAACCCCATGGCCTATAAAACAATTAACACTGCTTCTAAGAATTCCAGAAGGGATTAGATGCAAAACAGTCTTCTTACCATCTATGACTAAAGTATGGCCAGCATTATGGCCTCCTTGGAAACGGACAACAGAACTTACTTTATCTGTAATAAGATCAACTATTTTTCCTTTACCCTCATCACCCCATTGAGTCCCGATGATTACTACATTCTTACCCATATTATTCCTTTAGCTTCCATTGATTATTTTTATTTACAAAATCAACATCATCTGATCCTGTCAAATCTACTTTAATATTATGTCCCTTTGATCGAAGCTCATTAATTAGGAGTGCTAATTTTGAATCATTAGAGTTTGGCGCAACCAATGTTTTTTGTTTTTTTACTGTTTTTAATTGCTGCTGAACTAAGAACTTAAGATCAAAAGAAAATCCTGTTGCATCTCTTGAAGAGCCAAAAGATTTTGTTAAGCCGCTGTATCTTCCTCCCTGTGCTAAAGCCTTAGAGAAACTATCATGGTATGCTGCAAATACAACTCCATCATGATATTCATAAGCCTTAACTTCACCAAGGTCAAACATTAAGTTAATATTACAGTCTTTAAAAAAATCATAGAGCTTTCTAAGGTCATCAATCGCACTTAAAGCCGATGGAATGCCTTTAAATACTAAGGCAGCTTTATCTAGAACAGCTTCAGATCCATCCAAAGAAATTAATGCTTTAAACTTATCGCCATCTTGAATTTGATTATTTTTAAGAAAGTTATTTAAATCTGGAATTGACTTTCGCCTAAAAATATCCCTTAATTTTGATGCTTCTTTAACATCAAGATTTGCAGAATCACAAAGAGCATTGAATATTGAAGTATTACCCAAACTAAGAGTTACCCCATCAAGTCCCAAAAGCGTCAATGACTCAATCATTAGGGTAATAATTTCTATGTCAGCATCTATTCCTTTAAACCCATAAAGCTCAGCGCCAGCTTGAATTGGAGACCTAGAGGCGTAAAAGTCATCAGCCTTAGTTTGCAATATTGCATTTATATAGCAATAACGATCTATACGCTTAGATTTAACACGTTTAGAGTCTATCCTTGCTATTTGAGGAGTTATATCAGAGTGAACACCAAGCATTTTTCCAGAAATTGAATCAAGAAACTTGAACGTCTTTTCATCAATTGACTTGGAGTTTAATACTAACGTCTCTGCAAACTCTATCATTGGGGGCACAACAACTTCGTACCCCCAACTTTGATATAGATCTAATAAATCTCTTCTACTTTGTTCAAAAGTGATTGCCTGATCACCAGTGAGCTCATCTATGCCCTCAGGTAATTGCCAATTACTCACAACCCTTGTTTAGTTTGAAGGGTTAAAGTAGCGGAAGAACTCTGAATCAGGATTAAGTATTAAGATATCACCTTGCTGATTAAAAGACTTTTTGTATGACTCCAAAGAGCGATAAAAAGAATAAAAATCAACATCTTGACTGTAAGCTTCAGCATAGTTACTTGCTGAGATTGCATCTCCATTTCCTCGAATCTTTTCAGAGTCTCTATAGGCATTTGCCAGGATAATTGTTCTTTCTTTATCTGCAAAAGCCTGGATTTTTTCAGCTTCTTCAGCACCTTCTGAGCGGAATTTATTGGCAATACTTTTTCTTTCTGTCTCCATTCGACTATAGACTGAATTTCTAACTTCCTGAGCAAGCTCAATTCGCTTAATACGAACGTCTATAACCTCAATACCAAACTCATCTTCAGCAATTGCCTTAAGCTTGCTTTTCACACTTGCCATAATTGCATCACGCTGAGAGGAGACAACTTCAATAATAGTTCGCTTAGAAAATTCACTTCTAAGAGCATCCTGATTATTTTGAGCAAGCCTTAAGTTTGCCGATGACATCGCACCACCCGTTGATATATAAAACTTTTCTGTATCAACAATTCGCCACTTAACATAAGAGTCAACCGTTAAATTTTTCTTTTCAACAGTCAGAAATGATTCTGCTTGAGCATCTAATGTCTGAATGCGCTGATCAAATGTAACCACGTTATTCACAAAAGGAGTTTTAAACTTTAGACCTGGTTTATTTTCAACTGAAACAATTTCTCCCAGCCTTAGTTTAATTGCTACTTGCGTTTCATTAACAGTATACAAGCTTGAGCTTATTAAGATTGCTACCAATACAGCTACTACTATAATAATTCTATTCATTATCTGTTCTCCCTTGAGCGTAATACACTTTCATCACTTTGACCCGATGGAGTTTGATTATAAGTACTTGTATTTGAACCAGATCTTGTAACCCTGTTGGAGTTAATTAACTGATCAATTGGCAGATACATAAGAGAATTAGAGTTTGAATCTACAATAACTTTGTTCGTATTACTTAGAACATCCTCTAAAGTCTCTCTATAAAGCCTCTCCTTAGTAACACCAGGAGCCTTTGTATACTCAGTTAAAATCTGAGAAAAACGATAAGCCTCACCCTCTGACTTAGAAACCACTTCTGATTTATAGGCTTCAGCTTCTGCAAGAAGCCTCTGACTTGCACCACGAGCCTTAGGAACAATATCATTTGCATAAGCCCGAGCTTCATTAATATATCTTTGCTCATCTTCCCTCGCCTTTACAACATCATCAAAGGCAGCTTTAAGTTGAACTGGTGGCTGAGCATCCTGCATAGTTACAGCTGTAATCTGTATACCAAGTCCATAATCATTAATGAGTGCCTGAGAGGCTGTCTTAACCTCTTGCGCAACTTGATCACGACCAGTAGTTAAAACGAAGTCCATTGTATTATCACCAACAACTTGTCTAATAATACTTTGAACGACATGGCTTAAAGTCAGCTCTGGATTCGAAACATTAAATAAGTAATCTTGAGCGTTTGCAATTTTATATTGAACTGCAAGCTTAACATCAACCATGTTCTCATCACGAGTAAGCATTAATGACTCTGAACTTACTCCGCCACTATATGAATTTTGAGCGTTTCTAAAACCAATTTCTGCAGAACGAACTTGTTCAACATTAACTTTATAAACCGACTCTACTGGGTAAGGAATATGCCAGTGAGGGCCCTGAGTTGTTGATGTTTGAAAAGCACCAAATCTTAAAACAACGCCTCTTTCAGCTGGATCAATAATATAAATACCAGTTGCCATCCATAGAATAAAAGCTAGAATGAATATGTATTTAAAACTACCTTTTGCAGCCTTACTCGCGCCAGAGGTACCTGATGATTTACCACCAAATGTAGAGTTAAATTTATTTTTAAAATCCTTAATAACCTCATCAAGCTCTGGAGGAGTTTGATTATTATCATCATTCCAAGCCATTGTGGCTCCGTTTTGTTTTTTACTCACGTAATTTCCTTAAAAATAAAAAAGTCAAAGTTAAGATATGGTCAAAGTACAAAAAAACAAGTAGTTTACAAATCTTTTAAGATAGAGAAAAAATAATTTTTTCGAAATCATAGGATATTTTACCCAATAAATAATAACTAAAGTTAAATTTGATTTATGTTAAAGATTCAAAATCTGTGTATGTTTATAATTACTTATAATGATAAAATATGTTTTTTTAATTAACACTTCTGCTTCATGAAAAAATACTTAATTTTTGTTGTTCTAATTTTAAGCCATTTTTCAATTTATGCTGAAGGTATTAAACTAAGCTGCTTACCTACTGCTCCAGTATGTAATGATTGTCCTAACTACCAAACTCTTTTTCCTATAAAAGATCTACCAAAAGATATTGATAACCTCAATATCGAAGCTGATGAAAGTGAAATAATTAATAATAAATACAAACTTTCTGGCGATGTGGAAATTAGCTCTGAAAACTTATTCATCTCGGCTGATCAAATTGAAGTTTCACCAGAAAGTAACGCAATATTAGCAGCTGGAAATGTTAATTTTCAAGATCAGGCCTTCATAATATCTGGTGACTTATTATCTGCAACAAGGGATGAAAATGATAATTTAATAGCAACTGCCACAAATGCATATTTTCAAGATTTTGCCTCTGGTCCTGGAGGTGCGAATGGATTTTCAGAGATTATCTCCAGAACCCCTTCAAGCGTTCTTCTAACAAACTCAACCTATACTCTTTGCCCAATAAATAAGAGTGATTGGTACCTTGACGCAGATAAAATTGAGTTAAATCTTAGTAAAAATAGAGGAGTTGCTGATAATGTAATTATTAAATTTTATGGGCAGCCAATTTTTTATTTACCTAAATATAGTTGGGTTCTATCTGGCAGAGGGTCAGGATTTCTTTCACCGAATTATTCCACATACAGGGAGGCTGGGTTAGCGGAAGACTCATATCGATTAAGAGTGCCCTATTATCTTAATATTGCACCTGATCGAGATTTAACTGTTGCTTTAAACTTTATATCTAGTAGGGGTCTTATTACTGAAGGTAAGTACCGTCAACTAATTGCTCCTAAAATAAAAGAAGATGGAAAGGATTCTATAATGGAGCTTGAGGTGCAATATCTTAATGCTGACAAAATCACAAAATTAAAACGTTGGCTTGTTGATTTTTCTCAAGAAGTAGATTTATCTCCAAAAATAAACTTAAAAGCAAAATATAATCGCGTGTCAGACGAGCAATATTTTCAAGAAATCCTTTTTAGTAATACAGATTCTTTAACTCTAAAGTCTTCCTTAGAGCTTAATTATGATGATGATAAAAATGACCTTTCTGCCTCTATTTTAAGTGAAAATGAGCAAGTAGTTAATGCTGGTAAACCTCTTTATACTCGAGCCCTTGAGGGTTCAATTTATAAAACTTATAACGCAAATACAAATTTACCAATAAAGTTAGGCCTTGTAAGTACAAAATTTGATCATAATCTTACTACCAAAGAAACTGGGGTTAGAACACATGGTGATATAGGGATTTCAAGAAGAATTAATCTAAGTTATCCATCAATTACTCCAAGAGCAAGTTTGGCGTTAACCAATTACTCCCTAAAAAGTAATCCCAATATAAATCGTGCAGTTTTTGGGTCAGGTTTAGATATTGATTTTACTGTTAAAAATCAAACTAACTTATTTGGATTTGAGGCAATTCACTCGATATCACCAAAAATTACATACAACTATAAGGCAAAAAAAGCTCAAGGAAATATTCCAATATTTGATAGTACTGACAAGTATGATGAAATTATTTCAGTTGATGATCTAATTTCTGGAGAAAGATATACAGGTTTAGATAGAATTACAAATGCAAATGATATAACCCTTAGCTTTGAGTCAAGCTATAAAGATATTAATGCATTAGACACCAATAAAGACCTTTTAAGTATGAAAATTGCACAAAGCTTTTTTGCTGATAATGATGTAGTAAGTGACTCAGATAATAACAATTATGAAACTAGAGGCTCTTATTCAGATATAGTTGCCTCCGTTGACCTTGCAATCAATAAATTCTCTTTAAGCTCTGCCTCTCAGTTTGACCCAGATAAATCAAAACTTGTGAGAAAAGAAAATACAGTAAGTTACACATCTTCATCAAGACAATTCTTATCACTAAGCTTTATTGATGAAGGAACTAAAAAAACTAATAAGTTTTATGGCGCTTACCCCATAACTGACTCAATGCATGTTTTTGGTGGAATAGATAAAACAACCTCAACAAGCATAACAAATACCGAAACAAAAGGAATAGCCTATGAATCTTGTTGCTGGGCATTTCGTCTTGCCCACTTTAAAGAAAATACTTCAAAAGGTTATAATTACAGCACTGGAATTGAATTAGTATTTACAGGGCTTGGCTCAACTTCATCTAAATTAAATGAGCAAATTGAAACTAATATTCCAGGTTATAGAGCCAAATTCAGGTAATGAAGAAAATTTTATGTTTTCTTCTATTGTTCAACTATAACACAGTCCTTGCAGAAAACTCCATCATTGCTATAGTAAATAAAAATATAATTACTTATAACTCAATAGAAAATTTAATTTTAAATGCCAATACTAAAGAAGATAAAATTAAAATAGTTAGCAAGAAGATTGACAACATTCTTCAGCTAAAAAAAATAGAAGAGTTAAATTTACAAGCATCATCTGATGATATAAATTTAGCATTGTTAGAAATTTCAAATATTAATAATATCTCTATAGATCAGCTTAGTGAGTACCCTGAATTTTTATCTTTAAAAAATGAGGTTGCAGAAAAAATTTCAATTCTTAATTTACAAAGATATATTACAAAAGGAGTTGCTATTGATGAAAATGAAGCTATAAATATTTGCTCCAAAAATACCTCTGATAGTATTAAACAAATCAAAATTGCGCAAATTATTATTTCTAAAATGGAAGTTGAAAATCAAAAAGATAAGGATATTGCTATTAAAGCATTTTTAAATAAACTATCCAAGCATATTAGTAAAGGCGCATCTTTTGAGAAATTTGCAAAATTACACTCACAACACCCAAGCTATAAAAACGGAGGTATTACTAACTGGATTGTTGTTAATAGTCCAACAACTATCATGCTAGACTCGCTCCAAAACAATGAAGTTTCTCAAATATATTTAACTGACTTCGGCCTTGCAATTGGAACTAAACTAGAGGAGCGCTTTGTTGATATAAATTTCAAAAAATGCAAAGAAAAAATAATCTACCTTAGATCTGAAAAATTCTACTCTAATTGGGTTAAAGGCCTTCGAGAAAAGGCCTATATAAAAATATATTATGACAAAATTTAATAACTATAAAATTTAATATGTCTAAGTCTATTTACATTTATGGTTTTCATAGTATCGAAAGCCTTTTAAATACTAATCCTGAATCTGTATTAAAGGTCTTTATCCAAAATGGAAGAAAAGACTTAAGGGTTAATAATTTAAATGAAATACTTTCAGATTTAAAAATACCTTTTTCAGGTGAAGATAAAACTGATCTTGATCGTATTGCAAAAGGTGAGGTTCATCAAGGAGTAATTTCTGAAGTTATTTTGCCTCCTCTTTTAACAGAAGATGCTCTTTTAAGTTCTATTGAGAACTTAAAAGAAAAACCTTTAATTCTAATATTAGACTCCATTCAAGATCCAAGGAATTTAGGAGCATGCCTTAGAAGTGCTAATGCTGCAGGAGTTAATCATGTTATTATCAATAAAGATGGTTCTGCTCCAATCAATGCCTTAGTTCATAAAACTTCAGCAGGGGCTATCAATAGTCTTAAGATTTTTCATGTCACAAATCTATCAAGGACAATTAAATCAATCCAAGAAAAAGGTATATGGGTGGTTGGTCTTGATGGCGATTCCTCATTAAAAATCTATGATGTTAATTTATCTGATTCAATAGCTATTGTTATGGGTACTGAAGGAAAAGGAATTAGGCAATTAATTAAAAAAACATGTGACCAGCTTGTTACTATTCCTATGTCAGGAAATATAGAAAGTCTTAATGTTTCAGTAGCAACCGGAATTGCTCTGTTTGAAAGTAAAAGACAAAGAGAAAGTAGTTAACACTCTCAGAAGTTTCGGGTAAAATATCCTCGCTTTAGAATTCAGATAATGGAAACAGTTAAACAGCTTCCTAAAACAATTAAATTATTTAAGTTTGCTAGAAAAGAGGCCAGCTTGCATGGTAACTATAAAATTGCCTCTATGCCTAGAATTTCTGATATAGCTAGAAATACTGAAGATAGGATAAAGGTTGATTTATCATTCTATTTAGAAAATGATAAAACGCCATGTATTAAGGGGATAATTAATGGGAAAATTATATTAGATTGCCAGCGCTGTTTGGAGGCATTCCCAGTTGAGTTAAAAGTAAATTTTAATTTAGCATTTGTAAGATATGAAGATCAGGCAGAAGGACTAGATTCTACTTTTGAAATTTATATTATTGGAGAAGAAGAAGATTTAGACTCAGTAGATTTAATTACAGATGAGATTCTGTTATCTATTCCAATGGCCCCTTCTCATGATTTTGACTGTAATTTAAAGATAGATAAAGAAGAGATAGTTGAAGAGATTCGTAAAAATCCCTTCGATGTTCTAAAAAATATTAAAATGGCCGATTTCGGCAAGGAGTAAAAAATGGCAGTACAAAAAAGCAGAAAAACACCATCAAAAAGAGGAATGCGTCGCTCACATAATGCGTTAAAAAACCCTGCGTTATCTGAAGATCAAGAAACTGGTGAAACTCATCTAAGACATCATATTACTGCAGATGGATACTATCGTGGTAAGCAAGTTATTAAATCAACTTCTGATGATATCGAAGAAGTAGAAGCTTAATTCTAACTTATGTCAATAAAGGTATCAATCGATGCCTCAGGTGGTGACTTTGGGATTCCTGTCACTATTAATGCTGGCATCATCGCTTTAAAAAATTTTAGTGATCTTGAAGTTGTTTTTGTGGGTGATGAAAAAGCTATTAAGAATGAAATCAATAATTCTTCAATTCTTCAAAAAAATTTAGAAAGGATAGAGATAAAGCATGCATCTCAAGTCATCAACATGGATGACTCTCCTTCTACGGCTCTTAGGCATAAAAAGGATTCTTCAATGAGAGTTGCCATTAATCTCGTTAAAGATGGAAATGCTCATGCTTGTGTAAGCGCTGGAAATACAGGCGCCCTTCTATCAATTGCAAAGTTTGTACTTAAAACTATTAAAGGGGTTGATAGGCCAGCAATTATGTCTGCCGTTCCAACATTAACAGGCCGGCCTACTCATATACTTGATCTAGGCGCTAACGTTGATTCAAAGCCTGAAACATTATTACAATTTGCAATTATGGGCTCCATTGCTGTTCAAAACACAGAAAATATCAAACAACCTTCTGTTGGCCTACTAAATGTTGGCTCTGAAGAGCTAAAAGGTCATTGGAAAATTCAAGAAACTGCGGAATTATTAAAAAATTCATCTCTGAACTATATTGGCTTTGTAGAGGGTGATGATATTTACAAAGGAAGTGTTGATGTTATTGTCTGTGATGGTTTTGAGGGAAATATTGCTCTGAAAGCCAGTGAAGGGGTTGCTCATATGTTTTCACATTTCATCAAAAAATCTTTTAACAAAAATATTTTTACTAAAATAGCCGCTCTAATATCAAGCTCAGTTATGAGGGATTTTAAATCTAGAGTTGATCCTGGAAAATACAATGGTGCAAGTTTACTTGGTTTAAAAGGTGTTGTAGTTAAAAGTCATGGCAAGGCAGATATTGATTCTTTCTTTCAAGCAATTAAAGAAGCATATCTTGAGGCACATGCTAAAATTACTGATAAGATTTCAGTTCAATTGACTCGTGAATTAGAGGAACATAAATAGTTATCCACTAATAAATAAATTAGTAATTAGAGTCATTTCTAACTAAATTTACTACAAATGCAAATCTTTAAAACAAAAAATAAACTTAATTTATATATTACTCATACTTGTAATATAAAGAATTTAATTAAGCCATGAGTGGCCAACGACGTTGGCTTAAAGTATGGGCTAGAACTGTTGGAATGCCAGTAGGTATTACAGATGAAGATAAACCAGAGTTTCTTCCAATCAAACAAACAGATGTAAAAAAAGCCCTATTATTTCGCACTTTTTGGATCACACTTCACGTTCTAACTTGCCTTATGATAATTGCAGGCAATGGAAGGTCACTTGGATGGTGGTAAAATAATAGTAAAAGAAAACGAAATGTCAAAAGTTAAAATTCAATTACCAAGAAAAAATATTAAAAAATGAAAAAATTTGCAAGAATCATCGGTACTGGAAGTTACTTGCCAAGTAAGATTGTTACTAATCTTGATCTTGAAAAAACTCTTGATACAACTGATGAATGGATAACTGCTCGAACTGGAATTAAAGAAAGGCGAATAGTTACAGATGAAAGTACATGTGACCTTGCTCTTGAAGCAAGTAAAAATGCCCTTGAAATGGCTGAAATTAGCCCTTCAGAGATTGATCTTATTATTCTTGCTACAACTACTCCTGACAAAATCTTTCCTGCAACAGCAACAATGCTTCAAGATCGCTTAGGTGCCTCTTGTCCAGCATTTGATCTTCAAGCAGTTTGTGCAGGCTTTGTTTTTGCCCTTACAACTGCGCAGCAGTATATTGAAAATGGGAGCTTTAAAAATATACTAGTCGTTGGCAGTGAAACAATGTCAAAAATTGTTGACTGGAATGATCGCTCTACTGCAATCCTTTTTGCTGATGGCGCTGGAGCAGTAGTAATTAGCTCTGACATCACAACTGGTATAAAACATTCTAAGCTTTATAGTGATGGAAGCTTCTTGTCTTCACTGCATGTTAATAACAATGGTATCAATGAATTAGGTACGATTGAAATGTCAGGCAATGAAGTTTTTAAGATTGCAGTTAATAGACTTTCCGATTTGGCAGAAGAAACACTTAAAGATTGCAATATGACATCTGATGATATTACCTGGATGGTTCCGCATCAAGCCAATATTCGCATTATTAAAGCAGTTGCAAAGCGAATTAATCTACCTATGAGCAAAGTAATTCAAACTTTAGATACGCATGGGAATACTTCAGCTGCTTCTATTCCTTTGGCTCTTGATACAGGCGTTCGTGATGGAAGAATCAAAAAGGGAGACATGTTACTTTTTGAAGGAATTGGTGGAGGATTTAGCTGGGGTAGTGTCTTAGTTGAATTCTAAAAAGAGCGCTGCATTAACTTAACAGTTAAGTCTCTCAAAGGCTTTTCATCAATGCTAAGAAATGATATTTCATCAAGAGCCTCTTGGTAAAGGCTTTCATACTTTTTAACTGATTCATCTAATCCTAAAATAGATGGATAAGAAGGTTTATTTTTTACTGAATCTGAATTTTGTTTCTTCCCTAAGACCTCTTCTGAAGTGGTTACGTCCAACACATCATCTTGAACCTGATAAGCAAGCCCTATATGATTTGAGAAAGAATCTAATATAGATAAGTCTTTTTTACTAATATTGGGATTCAAAATAGCCCCAAACATTACAGAACAATTTAAAAGTGAACCAGTTTTCTTTTTATGTAAATTATTTAGCAGCTCTATATCAACTTCTTGAGAAACAATAGATAAGTCAATTGACTGTCCTTCAGCCATATTAAAAGCTGAGCATGATAATAAATTTAATAATTTTACTTTTGTAACTGAATCAATTAAGTTATCACTAGAAATTACCTCAAATGCCAAAGCCTGGAGGCCATCCCCTGCAAGTATTGCCTGAGCCTCTCCATAAACTTTATGAGAGGATGGTTGATTATGCCTAATATCATCATCATCCATTGCAGGTAGATCGTCGTGGATAAGAGAATAGATATGAATTAGCTCAATAGCACAGGCGCATGAATCAACTTTTTGTATATCAACCCCAAACAAATTAGCTACAGTATAAGTAAGGATCGGTCTAAAACGTTTACCACCAGCCAAAACACTATATTTCATAATATTTTTTAACTCACTCTGATAAGAATTATCGGGTGACATAGAGTTCAAATAATCCTTTAGATAAGAATTAACTCGCTGTCGGTAAGACTCAAGCATCTCCAAAGGACTTCTCTTCACTGTAGTTATCATTTTCACTTAAAACACTTATTCGCTGCTCAGCATCAGTAAGTGCGGTGTGACACTGTCTATGTATTTTTACGCCTTCTTCAAAATATTTAAGAGAGTCTTCTAAGCTAAGTTCACCCGATTCCATCTTATTAATAATTTCTTCAAGCTGCAATAAGCCTTTATTAAAATTAAATTTATCTGTCATTTATTATTGCCTTAATTTCATAAAATATTTAAAAATTTATCCATCCATGAGCTTGGTAATATTCTACCTAAAAATGCAAATAATTTGGTTGGAAAGGTTACACGATAATGAATTTTTGGTGAGCTTGACTTTAGAGCATGGAGAGCACATTTTAATACAGACTCTGGCGGAAGAGTGAATTGAACATTCTTATCTGATTTAAGCCTTTGAATCATTGTGTTATATTGTTCTTTATAATTACTCTTTGAATTATCTACATTTTCCTTAAAAGCTAAATAAGCATTCGCTCTAAATTTTGATTCTATTGGGCCTGGCTGAATTAAAGAAAATTTAATATTTGTATCACTGAGCTCTAGCCTTAGCGTATTCACTAGCCCCTCTATTGCAAACTTCGATGCAGTATAAGGACCTCGAAATGGCATAGCAACAAAACCCAAAACTGAGCTTATATAAATAACTCGCCCCAAATCTTTTTTACGCATCTTAGGTAATATAAGATTAGTCAACTCATGCCAGCCAAAAACATTAGCTTGAAATTGTTTCTCTAGCGCATCTCGTGAGATATCCTCTAGGGCTCCAGCTTGCCCATAAGCCCCGTTATTAATTAAAGCATACAAATTATCAGTCTTCTGATAAAGCTCTGAAATAGCATCATTTATTGAGTTTGAGGAAGACAAATCAAGCAATAACGATTCAAAACCTAAGGCTTTAAGCTTATTTACATCATTATTCTTTCTAGCAGTTGCAAAGACACGATAGCCCTCAGATCGAAGTCCATGAGCAAGGCAAAGACCAATTCCACTTGAGCATCCAGTAATAAGAACTGACTTTAGTTTTGAAGAGCTGTCCAATGTTCCGCCTTAGTGGTTAATTCTAAATCAATACTTTGTGCACGTAATACCAGGAAATCATAGGCCATACGAAAACGTGGATTACTAATCAAATCGCTTTCTTTTTTTGGATTACAATTTTCCAATTGATATTGCATCAACCAAATATCTTTAACGCGAGTTGACAACCATCGAGGCATCATAACTTGCTGAGTTTGTTTTTTGATAACATACTCTGCAGCATTAATTATTACATCTATCTGAGATTTATTTTTTTTACTAGTCACAATAACCCTTAAATTAAATGCACTCCAAAGAAAGACAGCAAAAATAAATGCGGGAGTAACAGAATGACCACTCTTAATTCTTTTAGAGGTATTTTCTAAAGCAGCGTTAATAAATAAACTTTCTTTAGTTTGGGAGAATAAATACTTTAATAAACCAAAATTTAAAAGCTCATTAAAAACTTCAATTGAGTTTTCATTATGAAACAATTTAATGACTTCTTCATAGAGTCTCGCAGGTGGTATATTAGCTAATAAGTGTGCATTATTGGATATACTCTGTGAAAGCACTGACTCTAATAAAGCACTCAGTTTGACCTTAAAACGAACTGCACGAATCATACGAACAGGATCCTCTTCAAAACGCTCTTTTGGGTTACCTATCATTTTAATTTCAGCAGCTTTTAAATCATCTAGGCCTCCAACATAATCAATTACCTGAGAGTTGGCAAGGTCATAATAAAGCCCATTAACAGTGAAATCTCTCCTAAAAACATCATCTTCCAGTGATCCATAAAAGTTATCTCTAACAACAACACCATTATTAGAAGTTTTAACTCTGCCTGCGCGAAAAGTAGCCACTTCTATAAATTTTCTTGCTGAGAACATTATGTGAACTAATCTAAAGCGTCTCCCAATAATTCTCGAACGTTTAAAAACCTTATGAACTTGCTCTGGTGTCGCATTCGTAGCAATATCAAAATCTTTAGGCTCATAACCTAACAATAAATCTCTTATACAACCACCAACTAGATAGGCATCATACCCAGCTTTAATTAAAGACTGAACTACTTTTACAGCATCTTTATCAAGTAGCTTTTTGTCAAATTTAACAGTTTGACGGACTGGGGTCATACGTTTACAACTTCTCTAGGTTCCCATCCATCCTTTCTATGCTCACATTCGATATTTGTGTAGACGCCACCTCTAACATTAAAAATTGCCTTTAATCTTATAAAGCGTGGATCCATAGCTTCTACCAAGTCATCAAGAATTTTATTAGTAACAGCCTCATGAAAAGCCCCTTCATTTCTGTAAGACCAAAAATAGTTTTTAAGCGACTTGAGTTCAACACAAAGCTTATCTGAAATATATTCAATGTGTATATCTGCAAAATCAGGTTGGCCAGTTAAGGGGCACAAACAAGTAAACTCTGATGAATCAATACGGATCACAAAGTCTCTTTTGATGTTAGGATTATCAAAAACCTCTAAAATTTTAGTTGGTGAGCTAGACATGTCTTTTTTCTCTATAATTAAAAGATGCTATTTTATCAATAAAATAGCTAACTTTACCTTGTCTAAACTGATAAAAAAATAAAAGCATAACTAGTAAAAACATATGAATTGCCCACATTCCAATTAGAGGGTTTAATTGGCCCACTTCAATCGAACTTTTAGCTATCATTAAACTGTTATTGTAAAGCATGAAAAGTGCCATTCCAATTAAAATATTTATTCCTTTTCCAGTTCTAAGAGAGGTTTTTCCAAGGAAAATACCAAAAACAGATAGTATGAGAACTGATAGGGGTTGAGATAATCGCCATTGAAGCTCTGCATTTGCATAAACATCGCCACCTTTAATTAAATCGATAGTATTTATTTCTTGAATATTTGATTCAGAAGACGAAGATTTAACAACTTCGCTTGAAACTATTTCAAGATCATACAAGTCAAAATCTAATATGTTGGCATTCTCATCTCCAGGAAGTCCTTCATATCTAGTGCCATCTTTCAATTGTAAATAGATTCCTTTCGTTATAGAGTCTGTATACTTTTTCGCCTCTTTGGCTAAAACTATAATAGGAGTATCTTCATTTAAAGCATAAATAAAAATTTCTTCCATATTTTGTTCTTCAACTGAGTCTGTTGATATTGATTCTGAAGCATAGAAAACAATGTCCCCATCCTTAAAGACCTCAAACCTACCCTCAGTTATAAATGAAAACTCAGAAGCATTAACTGTTTCATCTTCAGTGATATTTTTTTCTTGCTTAGCCCATGGAACTATATAAATAGATAAAATTGCAACAACTAAAAATGAAATAATAATTACAGGCTTGATAGCATTAATAAAGCTTTTTTCTCCAAAGCCTATTGCATTCATTACAACCGCTTCAGAGCTATTATATAACTGTGAAATTGAAACAATAATTGATAGAAAAAGTGAAAGTGTCAATATAATTGGCACATCTCTTAACATGTTGAAACCAATTAAAGGCATAAGCTCAGAAACTGGAATACCAAACTCGACGCTTTCTTGGACCGTTAGTACAAATTGATTACCAAAAACTATAAGGGAGATGATAAAAAAAATAGCGAAAAAATAAGATAATAAATTTCTGAGTAGGTACCTTGAAATTATAGTGTTTTGAAAATTAAAGATTTTAAAAAACATTCATATTATTATAATAAATTCTCAATAAAAAATCTAAAGTTACTTCTTTTGTTTCATCGAATCAAAAAACTCATCGTTTGTTTTCGAAAACTTCAACCTCTCTATCAAAAATTCAGCAGCCTCAACAGTATCCATCGGATGAAGAATTTTTCTCAAAATCCACATTTTTTGAAGCTCTTGCTCATCTGTCATTAGCTCCTCACGACGAGTTCCTGAAGCATTAATATTAATTGCTGGAAATATTCTTTTCTCTGATAATCTCCTCTCGAGATGAAGCTCCATATTTCCTGTACCTTTAAACTCTTGATAAATAACCTCATCCATCTTAGAACCTGTATCAACAAGAGCAGTTGCAATTATAGTTACGCTTCCTCCATTTTCAATATTTCGAGCCGCACCAAAAAAACGCTTTGGTCTCTGCAAAGCATTTGCATCTACACCACCAGTTAAAACCTTTCCTGAAGATGGCGCTACAGTATTGTATGCCCTTGCTAAACGAGTAATTGAATCTAGTAAAATAATTACGTCCTTACCTTGCTCAGCCCTTCTTTTGGCTTTTTCGATAACAATTTCAGCAATCTGAACATGCCTTTTAGCAGGCTCATCAAATGTAGAGGATATAACTTCACCTCTAACAGTTCGCTCCATTTCAGTAACTTCTTCAGGCCTCTCATCAATCAAAAGAACAATTAACTCACACTCTGGATGGTTTACAGCAATAGATGAAGCAATATTTTGCAAAATCATAGTCTTTCCAGCCTTTGGAGGCGCCACTAACAAACCTCTCTGGCCTTTTCCAATAGGAGCAACTAAATCAATCACTCTAGCAGTTATATCTTCAGTACCTCCATTTCCAAGCTCCAGACCCAGTCTTTCATTAGGATGCAAAGGTGTCAATGACGAAAATGGTATTCGGTTCCTAACACTCTCAGGAGAATCCTCATTTACCTCAGACACCTTTACTAAAGCAAAGTACTTTTCACCTTTTTTTGGAGCTCTAATTTTTCCAGTAACAACATCGCCAGTTAATAAATTAAAGCGCCTAATTTGATTAGGTGAAACATATATATCATCGGGCCCTGACACATAAGAATCATTTGAAGATCTCAGAAAACCGTATCCCTCTTGTAAAATGTCTAGTACACCATCCCCAAGAACCTCTTCATCGTTATCTGCTTTATGTTTTAGAATTGCAAAAATTAAAGTTTGTTTTTTTGCTCTTGAAATATTTTCAATACCAAGAGATTGAGCTAGCTCTAAGAGCTCGGCAGGAGTCTTAATTTTAAGTTCTGATAATTTCATATAAATTTTTTAAAGTAATTAGAGAAGATTGGCATATTGCCGAGGGGTGAGTAAGTTAATATTAATTTGAATTTTATAAAGGAGGAGTGATTTAGAGAATTATTTATATAATTAAATGATGTTATTAAATATTAGAATCCAAAAATGCATTTAAGTTTGCCTTAGAAAGAGCGCCAACCTTTGTTGCATGTACGGTACCATCTTTAAATAAAAGCATCGTTGGAATACCTCTTATGCCATATTTAGGTGGTAATTGAGTATTTTCGTCAACATTGACTTTTGCTATTATGATTCTTCCTTCATATTCATCAGCAATTTCATCAAGGATTGGGGCTAAAGCCTTACAGGGTCCACACCATTCGGCCCAAAAATCTACTAAAACTGTTTGTGATGAATTTATTACATCAGCCTCAAACGAAGCATCACTGACTACTTTAATTTTGTCGTTCATGTATTAAAAAAATTGGAAAGTAAAAATTGAATAGAGCTAATTTGAAGTTATTATAACACTTCTTTGCATAAAAACTATTTTTTTAAAAAAGATTATTAACTAAAAAAAGTAGTAGATATTCAGTGAATTTTTAAAGTTAAGTTATAAGGGCAAGTATTACTGGAATTGTAATGAATGATAAAGCGACTTGCGTTGTAACAATACTTGTCATCAGCTGCTCATCACCGCCAAATTGTTTTGCTAATGCGTGGGATGATGCAGCAGTTGGGACAGATGCAAAGATTACTGCAACAACAACCTCTAACTGTCTTAGCCCTAAAAACGTTGCAACAAAATAAGCGATTAATGGAAATGCTATCAATTTGAGAGAGTTAGAAATAACAATTGGGGTAATTTTTAAAGCAAGGTCTCTTACTTTAATCTTTGCGCCAATAGTTAGAAGCATTATTGGTAATGCTGCAGAACCAAGAAGACCAGAAGTTTCATAAACAATAATTAGTTTTTCTGACTCAACTAATGATACAAATAAACCAGCAATCATTGCAAGTATGAATGGGTTTTTAATCAACTCTATAAATATATTGGCTATTCCTTTTGTAGTATCAGCATGTCCAGGCTGTTTTAAGTTAGAGACCATTATAGATATAACAACAATATTGATACTAGGGACATATAAAAGCATAAACACTGCTCCAATTGCTAAACCCTCATCCCCAAAAAGGCTTCCTGCTATTGCTAGTGCAATAAATGCGTTATGCCTTGCAGCTCCCTGCAAGATTGATGACCAAGACTCGGGGGTATATCCCAACAATTTCCCAATTAGAACTGACAGTATTGTTACAATGAATAACCCAGAAAGTATAACTACCCCATAACTATAAATCATTGATGAAGATAATTGAATTTGAGATATGTGGTGAAACAAAAGAGATGGAATTAGAACCCAATAAACAAGCTTGTCATTAACGTCCCAAAAAGATACATCAGGAACCCCAACTCTTCTTAATATATTGCCAAGAATTATCAGGATAAATACTGGTGAAATAAGTAAAAATATTTGAAAGAAATTTGAAAGCATTTATACTTTTTTTACATGTCTAAGAATAAGATTAAGAATTAATATTATCAATATAATCTATAGCCATTTGTATTCGGAGCAAGGTTTTTGTTTTACCAACAAGTTGAGCACTTATATCAACACTTCCCGCCTTACCATCTCCACTAATAGAAAGTCTAAATGGCTGCCCTACCTTACCAAAACCAATATCTCTAGCTTCACAAATACCTTTAATATTGGAATGAATATTCTCAGCTGTCCAGGAGTTTATATCATTTAAACTAGTAAATAAGTCAACTAATATTAATTTTGATTCTTTAGTAAAAATTTTATTTGCCTGTATTACATCAAACTCTTTAAAATCATTATAAAACATTTTGCAACTATGTGCCATATCTACTAGGGACTTAGAGCGATCTCTTAGAGCATCAATAACTTCATTAAGATTAGGTCCGTTATCTACTTCAATGTTTAGTTGATCAAGATGCCATTTAAGATTAGAGGCAAGCTCATTAACTTCAGTTGTTTTTATATGGGACTGATTAATCCACTCAAGCTTTTCCTGATTAAAGCTGGCTGGTGAATTGTTAATACTACTCAGTTCAAAAAGTTTAATCATTTCATCGACTGAAAAGATTTCTTTATCTCCATGAGACCAGCCTAACCTTACAATGTAATTAAGAAGGGCATGAGGCAATAAGCCTTTATCCCTGTATGATAATAAATTAAGGGCTCCATGCCTTTTTGATAAGCGTGATCCATCAGATCCTAAGATCATCGGTACATGTGCAAATTTAGGAGAAGACCAACCCATAGCCTCATAAAGGTTAATTTGCTTAGGAGTATTGTTAATGTGATCATCGCCCCTAATAACACACTCTATCGCCATATCATGATCATCGACTACAACCGTCAAATTGTAAGTTGGAGACCCATCTGACCTTGAGATAATTAAATCATCTAATTCAGAATTAGAAATGCTTATCTCGCCTTTAACGTAATCTCTAAAGTTTACATGACCATCTTCAGGATTAAGAAATCTAATAACACCATTTTTTAAACCCTTGTATCGACAACATCGATCGTACTTAGGTTTTTCTTTTTTTGCAATTTGCTCTTCTCGCATCAACTCTAGTCTATCGATAGAGCAATCACAATAATACGCTTTACCCTTTGTAAGTAATTCAGAAATAACTTCATTATAGCGAACAGTTCTATCGCTTTGATATATTGGGCCTTCATCATAATCTAAGTCTAACCAATCCATCCCCTCCAAAATTGCATCAACAGAGGCTTGAGTTGAGCGCTCCTTATCAGTATCTTCAATTCTAAGCACGAATTTACTGTTATTTTTTTTTGCCCACAGCCATGCAAAAAGAGCAGTTCTAGCACCGCCAATATGCAAATAACCAGTTGGGGAAGGAGCAAATCTTGATTTCATTTATTATTTAAGAATTATAGATTTAAATTTTAAGTAGCTTAATGGCTCATTTTTTGATAGATTAAATCACACTATTTAACTACCAAATCAAAACAAATGATAAGCTAATTTTACACTGTTATAATAATATCCCATCATCCAAATAGCGAAGTATATTAATGGAATTCACCCAGCAAAATGCTAATCAAAATACCGTAATTTCATACGATGATTTAACAATTACTCTCTCTCACTCAAAGTTAAGCTTGCCCTGTTTTATTTCTTCTAATGAATCAACACAACTTCCAGCTATAAAAATAACTGAAGTTGACAAAGAATTTCTATTTCCACTATTATCAAAAGAGTCTATTGATCTATTAATAATTGGAACTGGTAGTAGTACAATTTTTCTATCCCCAAAGCAGCAAATGTCATTATCAGAAATTAATTTAGGAGTTGAATGTATGAACAACACTTCTGCATGCTCTAGTTTTAATTTACTTCTCGGAGACTTAAGGAAAGTTGGTCTATTAATTTTATGATTTCTTTTGTATACAAAACAATAAGCAAGTTTTATAAGTTTTTTAAAATTGATACACCTCTATTAATATTAATAATCTTACTATCATCTCTTGGACTTATAATTCTTTACAGTAGCTCTGGTGGCTCTTTAAACCTAGTTTATCGTCAATTAGTTCATCTTGGCTTAGCAACATCAGTAATGCTAATAATCGCTCAAATTCCCCCAATTATTATGCTTCGATCAGCTCCCATACTAATGATTCTAGGTGTTTTTCTCCTAATATTAGTTCTTTTTTTTGGCAGTTCTGGAGGAGGCGCTCAGAGATGGCTAGACCTTGGATTAGTAAGATTTCAACCTTCAGAATTGATGAAAATTATTGTGCCAATGACTATTGCTGCAATTTTGAGTGAAAAAACTTTACCTCCTCGGCCTCTGCCAGTCGCAATTTCAATGCTTGCTATTGGACTAGTTGTTCTTCTCATTGCTAAGCAGCCTGATCTGGGAACCTCTTTATTAATAGGCGCATCTGGAGTCTACGTTTTATTTTTTTCTGGCGTAAGAGTGATGTTATTAAAAAGTAAAGGATTAAACCTATTGCTTCTTTCAAGCCTGCTGGTTGGCTCCTTATTTTTAGCATGGAATTATTTTTTAATAGCCTATCAAAAAAGAAGAATTCTAACTCTATTCAATCCAGAGTCTGACCCATTAGGCTCTGGTTATCACATCATTCAATCAAAAATTGCAATTGGCTCAGGAGGCTTTACTGGTAAAGGCATTACAAAAGGCTCCCAATCGCAGCTTGACTTTGTTCCAGAGCAATCTACTGATTTTATTTTTTCAGTTTTAGCAGAAGAGCTTGGGTTTCTTGGAGTTTTATTATTAATAATAATCTACTCACTAATAATTTATCGCTGCCTTATTCTATCTCTAAGATGTGAGGACAACTTTTCAAGATTATTGGGTGCCAGCCTTACGTTTGTATTCTTTACATATATTTTTGTTAATATTGGCATGGTTTCAGGCCTCCTTCCTGTGGTTGGAATCCCCCTCCCTCTTATAAGCTATGGAGGCTCATCACTTATAACTCTTATGGCGAGTTTTGGTATTATTATGTCAATTCATAAACATAAAAGCCCAAGGTATTTACAGTAACTAGTTATAATTAAATACATAACTTAAACAATAATTTTTACAATTTAAAACTTTAAATAATTAATTAAAAAATAACCTTATGAAAATCAACTCTTTTACTCTGATCCTTAAATCAGCCTTTTTAATACTATTTATAACAAACGTAAATGCTGAAGAGCCTCGTTTTTATATTCCTGATGCTCCTGCAATTGCTGCAGAAGCTTTCGTCGTAATGGATCACAATTCTGGCAAAATTCTTGCGTCACATAATGAAAACGAAATGAGGCCACCTGCAAGTCTTACAAAGCTGATGACTTCATATGTCATTTTTAAAAGACTTAAAGAGGGATTTATTACTCTCGATGAAGAAGTAAAAATAAGTGAAAAAGCATGGAAAACTGGCGGATCAAGAAGTTTTATTGAAGTTGGAAAAATGATCAAACTTGAAGACTTGCTTAAAGGAATGATAATTCAATCTGGAAATGATGCCTCTGTTGCTTTAGCTGAGCATGTAGCTGGGTCAGAAGGAACGTTTGTTCTGTTTATGAATGACTATGCGCAGCAAATTGGAATGAAAAATTCTAACTTTGAAAATGCCTCAGGACTTCCACATGACAACCAATACTCAACTGCAAAAGATATGGCTATTCTTTCAAGCGCAATGATTAGAGAATTTCCAGATTATTACAAATGGTATAGTGAGAAAGAATTTACATACAACAACATCACTCAGCCTAACAGAAATAAACTCTTATCAAGGGATAGCACTGTTGATGGATTAAAAACTGGTTGGACTAAAAAAGCAGGATATTGCCTTGTCACAAGTGCAAATAGAGTTGGTATGAGACTTATCTCAGTTGTGCTCGGCTCAGAAAGTCCTGATATTCGAATAGTTGAAACAGAAAAACTTTTAGACTATGGATTTCGTTTTTTTGAGACGCAATTAGTCAATGATATTTCTCATCAAGTTCCTGTGTATAAATCAAAACAGGCAAATATTAAGGTAGGAGTTTCTGATTCAAGTTTCTTAACTCTGCCACGAAACCAGTTCAAATATACCACTCAAATTATTAATCTTTCTGGAGATTTAGTTGCACCAATTAGCCAAGGTGACCTAGTTGGAACAATGGTGATTAGCTTTAGCAATGAAGATATAGCAACTCTGCGTCTTATAGCCCTTGAAGATGCATCTGAGGGTGGAATCTTTACTAAAATGGTTGACACGATTAAGCTTATGTTTAGATAACATAAATGGTATATCTAAACGGTAATTTTATTCCAAAAGATAAAGCCTATATTTCTGTAATGGATAGAGGCTTTCTCTTTGGAGATGGAGTTTATGAGGTATTTCCAGTCTATAACAAAAAAATCATTGGTTTTGAAGCACATCTTTCGAGACTTCAAGACGGACTTGATGCCATAAACATTAAAAACCCCCATAGCAAGGATGACTGGAAAAGCCTAATAAAAAAAATAATATCCTTCAACATAAAAAATGTTAATCAAGCAATTTATTTACAAATATCAAGGGGCTGTGATAAGAACAGAAAACATACCTATGATGAATTAAATCCAACTACATACATTCAATCAAGTTTAATTGGACCTAGAGATAAAAATTCTCTTTTTAAAGGCAAATTAGCTATCACAAGAGAGGATATAAGATGGCTAAAAAGCAACACTAAGGCAACATCACTTTTGGCAAATACCCTTTATGCTCAAGAGGCTAAAGAAAACAATGCAGAAGAGGCAATTCTCCTGCGAGATGGTTTTGTTACAGAGGCCTCTAGCTCTAATGTCTTTATTGTAAAAGATAACTGCATTTATACGCACCCAAAAGGACGGAATATTCTTCCAGGCATTACTCGAGATATTACTATTTCACTTGCTAAAAAACTTGATATTAAAGTAAAAGAAACTAAATTTAGTAAAGAGCAATTAATGGAAGCTGATGAAGTTTGGATTACTAGCTCAACAAGAGAAATTCTTCCCATCACATCAATTGATAATAATATTATTAATGCTGGCTTTTCTGGGCCAATATGGTCATTAATTTATGACCAATATCAGCTCTTAAAAACAGCCTAAATATAAGATAATCATAAATCCCTTAAAAACCAACTAAATTATTCTAAAGATCAAATATTAAATAATTAGAATAACCAATTCAAGTAAAATCAAAAATGGTGTCGAGGGTATGCCGACAATAAATAGTTATGAACCCCGCCAGGCCTGGAAGGGAGCAACGGTAATAATTCTTTTATGTGTTGGACTCTATTCTCGTCACCACTTTAAATATAATAAAATAATAAGTAATGAGCGAACACTACGAAGTTTTAGCAAGAAAATACAGGCCTCATAACTTTAAAGAGCTTGTCGGTCAAACTCATACTATAAGGACTCTTGTAAATGCCCTTGACAACAATAATCTTCACCATGGATTTTTGTTTACTGGTACTCGTGGAGTTGGTAAAACGACTATTGCAAGAATTTTTGCTAAATCAGTCAACTGTGAAAATGGTGTAAGCTCTAAACCATGTGGAAAATGCGAAACATGTATAGAAATTGACAAAGGTCAATCTGTAGACCTCATTGAACTTGATGCTGCCTCTCATACTGGCGTTGATAATATGAGAGAAATTCTTGAAAATGCTCAATACACCCCTACTAAAAACCTATATAAAATTTACCTTATTGATGAGGTTCACATGCTTTCTAAAAGTAGCTTTAATGCGCTTTTAAAAACCTTGGAGGAGCCACCAAAGCATATTAAATTTTTATTGGCAACCACTGATCCAAAAAAATTACCAATTACCATTCTATCTCGCTGCCTTCAATTTAACTTGAATAAGCTTTCTCATGATGAAATTTTTAATCATCTTAAATTTATTATGGATGCAGAAAACCTTAAATATGAAGACGAAGCACTATCGAAGATTGCTGATTTTGGAAATGGGTCAATGCGAGATGCTCTTAGCCTTTTAGATCAATCAATATCCTATGGAAATGGGAGTGTTAAAGAGGATGATCTTAAAGCAATGCTTGGACTCGTTAGTCACAATGAAATTGTTCAGCTTGCCTCAATGGTTATTAAGAGAGATGCTCAGCAGGTCTTGTTATTTATAAAAGAGCTTGCATATAAAGGAGAAAATCTAACTAATACTCTGAAGGATTTGACTTCGCTGTTTCATAAAATTGCAACAACTCAAGCGATTGATGATGTTAAGCAAGTATCTTCAGAAATAAATGAACTTGCAATGATTATTTCAGCACAAGATTTGCAGCTTTACTATCAAATTGCAATTAATGGCCAAAAAGATATGCGTCACTCTCCAAGTGAACAAATTGGACTTGAGATGACTTTATTAAGAATGATTGCATTTCATCCCGATAGTCAGGCTGAAAAAAAAACTCTGAAATCAGCTCAAAGTAGTAAAACCGTTAATAAAGAGCCTCTTAAAGAAAAAATTCAAGGCAGGCCAATGATTAATGACAAGTCGCCAATTAAAGTGGGGTTAGAAAGCATTCAAAAAATAGAAAACCAACTCAACGTAAAATCTCAAGATGACTGGGAAAAAATTATTACTGAGTTAGGCTTTGCTGGTGCAGCTAAAATGCTTGTTAAAAATACAGTATTTGACTCTCTTAAACACCACAATCTTTCACTCACCTTAAGCGATAACTTTGTTAATTTACTTACACAAAAGACACAAAACTCAATTGAAAAAACACTAAATGAAGTCTATCCTGGAATAACACTGATTATTAATCCAGGCTCAACTAATGGAAGCTCCTTATCTCAAAAAGAATCTGTAAAAAGTGAAGAAAAACGTAAACAAATAGAAAGTCAATTTTTAAATGATGATGGACTTAAAGAGCTTCAAGAGGTATTTAATTCTAAAGTAGATGTCAAGTCTATTAAATCCATAAAGGAGTCTGATAATGTTTAAGGGTGGAATGGCAGGAATGATGCAAAAAGCAAAGAAAATGCAAGAAGATATGGAGAGCGCACAAGAAGAAATTAAATTAATCACTTGTGAGGGTATTTCAGCATCTGGCTCTATTAAAATTATATTAAATGGAGAATATAAAGTGACTAACATTAATATAGATAATTCTCTATTAATAGACAATGAAATGCTCGAAGATTTAATTATGATAGCCTTTAATGATGCATCTTCAAAAGTTAATAGCATATCTAAAGATAAAATGAAAAACGTGACTGGTGGTTTAAATCTTCCTTTTTAGGAATCTACTAAATAATAACTATGATTGAAAAACTTAACAAAGCCTTCAGTAAATTGCCAGGTGTTGGATCAAAGACTGCACAAAGATTTATTTACCATCTTTTAGAAAGGGATAGGCCAGGAGGATTAGAAATTGCCAAAGCCCTAACAGATGCCATGGAAAATGTTAAAAACTGTGAAAAATGTCGAACTTTGACTGAAAAAAATATTTGTGAAATCTGCTCTAATATTTCACGAGATAACTCTCAGCTATGTGTTGTTGAAACCCCGTCAGATATTCATGTTATCGAGCAGAGCGGTGTCTACACTGGAAAGTATTTTGTGCTTAGTGGCTATCTTTCACCAATCGATGGTATTGGCGCAGGTGAACTAGGTTTAAATGAATTAGAGGAACTTCTTAGTAAAAGTGATGTTAGTGAAATAATTTTAGCAACTAATGCAACAATTGAAGGTGAAGTAACTGCCCATTATATTCATAATTTAGCTAAAAAATATCAAGTAAAGACAACTAGAATTGCTCACGGAATACCACTTGGAGGTGAGCTTGAATACACAGATATCAATACAATTGCACACGCTCTTTCAGGCCGGAAAGATTACGATTAACTAGCCCTTAAAGCCTTATCTTGACTCAAGTAATTATTGTATAATATTTAAGTTATATCTGACTCTTCGCCTTCATGGAAAAAACATACAACCCAGAGCTAATCGAACAAAAATATCGCGATTTATGGGAACAAGGCGACCTCTTCTCTTCAAAAGCAAATTCTGCAAGTAAAGATTCATACAGCATCGTTCTACCTCCTCCAAATGTAACTGGTAGCCTTCATATGGGCCATGCTTTTCAGCACACAATTATGGATGTTTACACTCGATATAATCGAAGCAAAGGCAAACAAACCCTGTGGCAACCTGGCACAGATCATGCAGGCATTGCAACTCAAATGGTAGTCGAACGACAGCTTGGACTTGAGAATACTTCTAGGCACGACCTAGGCCGTGAGAAATTTACTGAAAAAATCTGGGACTGGAAGTCTAAATCTGGCGGCACTATAACTTCCCAAATGAGGCGTTTAGGTGCTTCAGTTGACTGGGAGCGAGAACGTTTCACAATGGATGAACCTCTATCTAAGGCAGTTCAAAAAGTATTTATTGACCTTTATAATGAAGGCCTAATCTACAGAGGGAAAAGACTAGTTAACTGGGATCCTGTTCTTTTAACTGCAGTATCTGATTTGGAAGTCATCAGTACTGAGGAGCAAGGTTTTTTATGGCATATCAGATATCAAGTTGCAAAATCAGATGAAGTCCTAGTTGTTGCTACAACAAGACCAGAGACCATGTTTGGAGACACAGCGGTTGCAATACATCCAGAAGATGCTCGATACCAGCATCTTATTGGAAAATTTATAAGCCTTCCTCTTTCTGACAGAAAAATCCCAATTATTGCAGACGACTATGTGGATATGGAATTTGGAACAGGGTGTGTAAAAATTACCCCTGCCCATGATTTTAATGACTATGAAATTGGACAAAGACATAGCCTTGAAATTATCAATATATTAACTGATGAAGCCAGCATAAACATTAACGCTCCTGATAAATATCAAGGGCTTGACCGTTTTGATGCACGCAAAGAGGTTGTTAAAGACCTTGAAAGTCAAAATTTAATTGAAAAGATTGATCCGCACACTCTTATGGTTCCAAGGGGTGACAGAACTAATAGCATTATTGAGCCCTACATGACAGACCAATGGTTTGTCAAAGTTAAGCCTTTAGCAGGGCCTGCTATAGATGCTGTAAAAAACGGTGACATTCGATTTGTTCCTGAAAATTGGAATAAGACTTATTTTAACTGGATGGATAATATTGAAGATTGGTGTATTTCCCGTCAAATTTGGTGGGGACACCGGATACCTGCTTGGTATGACAAGGAAGGAAAGTTCTATGTTGCAAACAACCTAGAAGAAGCTCAAGCCCAGGCTGGAGTTGGAGTTGATTTAGAGCAAGATGAAGATGTTTTAGATACTTGGTTCTCTTCTGCATTATGGCCTTTTTCTACTCTAGGATGGCCAGAAAAAACCCCTGAATTATCTCGCTTCTATCCAACTAGCGTTCTTGTTACTGGCTTTGATATCATATTTTTCTGGGTAGCTCGTATGATTATGTTTGGGCTAAAATTTGCTAAAGACGTGCCTTTTAAAGATATTTATATTACCGGTCTTATTAAGGACGGCAATGGCCAAAAAATGAGCAAATCAAAGGGAAATGTATTAGATCCTATTGATTTGATTGATGGCATTTCACTTAATGATCTTCTTGAGAAAAGAACTCAAGGAATGATGCAACCAAAATTAGCTGAAAAAATTCAAAAACAAACTAAAAAAGAGTTTCCTGATGGGATTCCCGCCTTTGGAACTGATGCAATACGTTTTACCTTTGCTGCTCTAGCATCATTTGGTCGAGATATTAAATTTGATCTAAAAAGGGTTGAAGGCTATCGAAATTTTTGCAATAAACTTTGGAATGCTTCACGCTTTGTCCTGATAAATCTTGAATCTAAATCAATTAATGTTAATGCTGTGTTGTCTAACCAAGATAAATGGATACTATCCAGGCTTCAGCACACAAAAATTGAAGTTGAAAAACATTTGGCTGATTATCGATTAGATTTGATGAGTCAAACTCTATATGAATTTGTTTGGCATGACTATTGTGACTGGTACTTAGAATTCTCAAAACCATTACTAGAAAATAGTAAGACAAAACAAGGCTGTGAAGCGACTCTTTTGAAAGTTCTATCAGAAACTTTAATCTTACTGCACCCAGTCATCCCTTTTATAACAGAAGAAATTTTTGAACAATCTCAAAAGCTTCACACTAGCTCTGATGAAAAACTTATTTCGCAGGCTTTTCCTGAACCTGAAAAGGCTCTTTTTAATAATGAAGCAGAATCTGAGGTTGAGTGGCTGAAAGAATTTATTTTAGGTATTAGAAAAATCAGAGGCGAAATGAATATTTCTCCTGGAAGGCCTTTGCAATGCTTTATCAAGAGTTTTAATTCCAAAGACAAAGATTACATTCAAAATAATAAATCAATCATCTTTACCCTTGCTAAATTAGACAGTATTGAACTAATAGAGGCGAATAGAGAAGAGCCTGAGTCTGCAATTACACTAGTTGGAGAAATGAAAATTTTAATTCCTTTAGAGGGTCTTATCGACAAAGATGCTGAAAAAGATAGGCTTAATAAAGAAATTGATAAATTAATAAAACTTAAAGCTCAATTCTCAGGAAAACTAAATAACAAGAAATTTATAATTGGTGCCCCTGAAGCTGTAGTTAAAAAAGAACAAGATAAACTTGTTACTGTTGACAAGGCATTACAAGACATGGAGTCGCAACTTGAAAAAATTTCTTTACTATGAAATACAGTGTAATTCATTGAAAAATCATGGAAAAAACATTTTAAAAAATTTCAGCAAGATAGAATACTGATAAAATCAAATATGACTAAATATATATCAACAATTTTGATCTTCATTCTTCTAACTTTTAAAGTTAGTGCAGAATCTTTTGTTTATATTACTGACAAACTAGATATTCCAATACGAGCGGATCAAAACTTTGGTGAAAATATAATTCGCCTACTTCCATCTGGAACCGAACTTTCTTTATTACAAAGTACTGAAGATGGCTGGGCTCAAGTTCAGTTTGATGAAACTATTGGTTGGATTAAATCTTTTTATATATCAAACGAACCTCCTGCTCGTGAAGAACTTAAAAAACTTACTAGAACTTATAACGCTAATAAGCTATTAATTTCCAAACTTAGTAGTGAAAAAGAATTGTTAGAGGGTGAACTTTTTACTTTAAAACAAGAAAATTCAGACTTAGTTATTCAGAGCTCAAAATCGATGGCTGAAAAGGATCATATCGAACAAATTTATCAAGATGCCTTAAAACTAGAGCATGAAAATGAGAAACATATTCAAGAAAAACTTCAACTAAAAACAGAGCTTCAATTAGCTCAAAATAACACTCAAATTCAAAAAGACACTAGCTCTAGAAATTGGTTTATAGTTGGTGCAATAGTACTTTTCTTTGGGATGATAATTGGTTTTATCATCCCTGGCCTTCTTAATAGAAGACGGTACTAAAAAAAAATTAGGAGAACTAAATGAAAGAATTAAAAAAAGCACTCACCTTTGATGACATATTACTAGTTCCTGCTCACTCTAAAGTTCTTCCAAAAGAAGTTGACTTAACATCAAAGCTTACCAATCTAATAACGTTGAATACACCTATAATCTCGGCTGCAATGGATACAGTTACTGAAGGTAAACTTGCTATTGCAATGGCTCAAGAAGGTGGTATGGGAGTGATTCATAAAAATATGTCTATTGAAGCGCAAGCTAGAGAAGTAAGAAAAGTAAAACGTTTTGAGTCAGGAATCATTAGAGATCCTATTAGTATTGATCCATCTGCTAGCATTAAAGATGTTTTTGCTCTTCAAGCTCAGCATGGTATTTCAGCATTACCAGTTGTCTCAAATAACATCTTAGTTGGCCTCATTACCAGTCGTGATGTTTTATTTGAAACTCGTCTTGATGAGATTGTTGAAAATGTAATGACTCCTCAGAAATCACTTATTACTGTTACAGAAGGCACCTCTATGGAAACTGTCCGTAAGCTTCTTCAAAAACACCGCATTGAGAGAGTTTTAGTTACTGATAAAAAATTTAAATTAGGTGGGATGATTACCGTTAGTGATATAAAGAAAACTAGTGACTTTCCAAAAGCTGCAAAGGATGATTTAGAGAGACTTATTGTTGCAGCAGCAGTTGGTGTTGGAAAAGGAACAGGAAATCGTATTAGTGCGCTCGTTAAGGCTGGTGTTGATGTAATAGTTATTGATACGGCTCATGGTCATTCACAAGGCGTAATCGATCGCGTCATTAAGACAAAAAAAGACTTTCCTAATTTAGAAATTATTGCTGGAAACATTGCAACTGCAGAAGCAGCTTTAGATCTTGTTAAAGCAGGCGCTAACAGTGTAAAAGTTGGAATTGGACCAGGAAGTATTTGCACAACTAGAATTGTTGCAGGCGTTGGAGTGCCTCAAATTAGCGCAATTTCTGATATTGCTGATGCCCTTAAAGGAACCAATGTCACAGTAATTGCTGATGGAGGTGTTCGCTTCTCTGGTGATGCAGCTAAGGCCTTTGCTGCTGGTGCTCACTGCGTTATGCTTGGCTCTATGCTTGCTGGAACCGAAGAGTCACCTGGAGAGGTTGAACTATTTCAAGGAAGATCTTATAAAGCATATAGGGGCATGGGCTCAATTGGTGCGATGGGTCAAGCTCATGGCTCGTCAGATCGATACTTTCAAGCCGAACTTGCAGCTGAAAAACTAGTTCCCGAAGGTATAGAAGGAAGAGTCCCTTTCAAAGGGTCTATAAGGCCTATTATTCATCAGATGGTTGGAGGCATAAGATCATCTATGGGCTATACTGGCTGTAAAAACCTTGAAGCCATGAGAACAAAGGTTCAATTCGTTCAAGTTACTGCTGCAGGTATGACAGAATCTCATGTTCACGATGTTTCAATTACTAAGGAAGCGCCAAACTACCATCAATAGAGTAAAAATTTTATTCTTCGTCTAAAGGCTTAAGCTTAGCGAAATTTTTCTTGTAGCCTGGTTTAGCAAGAATCTCCAAATAAAATGATTTCAAGCTCTCTGCTTCTACCTCACTGATGCACTTGCTTATTTCAGAAAATAAAATAACCTCAGCCTTATCTGCTGAAGGGCCAAACTTGCAATCAAAATTCCAGCAATCAAAATCATCAGGAAGTGATTTCCTATTCTCTCTCTTTAAGTATTTTTTAATGTCACGTCGAGCTGCCTCAATAAGTCTAGCTGGTTTAATTTTAGGGTGAACCAATTTAAATGTCTTTTTCATTACTGAATTACTAAAATGTTTAAAAAGAATGTATTTTAATTAAATAAGTTCATAGCAGTTAAGTTACTTTAACAACACAGTAAATACCTTTAACATTTTTTTTAACCATATAGTCATGCTTCTTAATATCTAAAATCTCCCAAATATTTTCAGATTCTAAATGCTTAATTGCAATATCAAAACCATACGATTCATAAACATCTTCATTAATTGTGAAGCAAATTATTCCTTTAGCTTTAACAATTCTTACCAATTCAGAAAACCTTTCTGGACCAACATGTCCATGAGTAAAGACTCCAACACAAAGAGCTGCATCATAACTATTAGAATCGATAGGGAGTGATTTATTTAAATTACCGAGAAAAAGAGAGATGTACCCCCTGCCTTGAGCAATATCAATCATTTCTTGAGAAATATCAATTCCATCAAAATTTGAAAAACCAAGGTTTTGAAGCTCTAGCCCAACTAGCCCAGTACCACAACCAACATCTATTATCTTAAGTTTACAATCTTTGATATGCTCATGAAAAATTTGGACAGCATTAGGTTGTGATACTGTGCCTAATAAATCATCGTTATCCTTATCATAAAGGAGAGCCCAGTCTTTATAGACCCCTAAAAGTTCGTCTTCATTTTTACTTTTAGAGAGATCTAAATTATCATAATGCTTCAATCCTTTTTGATTAGTAGTCATAATACTTAATGTAATTTACCAAAAAATGTCATTCTTGCAGACTCTGAAAGTTTCACATCAGGCTCAGAATTGTAAGCTAAAACTGACAAAACTCTTGTCAAGTCACCCTCTGTCGGAGTTACACGATGAATAGCATTTTTACCCCGAAATAAAACGAGTGAACCATTTTCCATTTTTAATTTTTTAGGAAAGCATTTGTTATCTAATAACTGCAAAACTTGATCATAATTATTTTCATTATTAGAAGAGTTTCTAAAATCACGAATATACTCAAATCTCCCTCCAGATTTAGGCTTTTGTATTAACAATGTAATCGCAAAAGAAGAGTTATCAAAGTGCCAACCTAGCTCCTGTCCTTCTTTAGCATAATGAATATTTATTGAAGATAATTCGTCATCATATTTATACAATGCTTCTTCGCTTAAAACTTCACAAAGAAACTCTTTAAAACTTTTCGAATTATAAAGAAACCTTAAATAAGAGTCACTTGGAACTTGATTATCTGTGATACATCCTTTCGAAGATATCACGGTTTTATTTCTTGGATGACTGTCTTGAAAACTAGGATCTGAAGGCTCTAAATAAACATTATGTTTGTTGACACAGTAATAAGCCAAATCTTCCTGTTTATTGGCCTCTTTAAGAATTTTTTTGATTGTATCCTTTAAAAGAAAATCTGTAAGAACAAGCACCCCTTCATTATCTAATTTTCTTTTACACTCAACCCTATAATTAGAGCTATTAATTGGATGCTTATCCATATTAATAATAGCTGATAATTTATTTTTATTTATCATCACACACTAAGTATTTAATTTTCATTATAAAAATAATTATATATACAACCAATAAAGATAATTTATTGTATTCAAGCTTTATGTTAATAGATAATTAATCAATAATTTAAAAGGAACATAATGATTCATTTCGGCCAAATTTCTAAAAAACAGTTTCTAGAAGAGTATTGGCAAAAAAAACCACTTCTAATTAAAAACGCCCTTCCAAACTATATAAGCCCTCTATCTCCTGATGAAATTGCAGGGCTTTCTTGTGAAGAAGAATTTGAATCTAGAATTGTGACTGGATCAATTTCAATGAATAAATGGGACGTAGAAGAAGGGCCGTTTGATGAAAAAATCTTTGAGCAACTTCCAAATAACAAGTGGACTCTTTTAGTTCAAGGTGTTGACAGATACATAAGTGGAGCTTATCAGATTATTAGTGAGTTTGATTTTATTCCAAGGTGGCGCTTTGATGACGTAATGATATCTTTTGCAGCATTAGGTGGAAGCGTTGGACCTCATTACGACCATTATGATGTATTTTTACTTCAAGGGCTTGGAAGGCGGCAATGGACAATAAGTACAACTGATTGCAATCTTGAAAATTACTTAAAAGATACCCCACTTCGAATAATGAAAAATTTTATTAAAGAAACAACTTGGGAGGCTGAACCTGGAGACATCGTCTACATACCTCCTAAAGTGGCTCATCATGGTATAAGTCTTGATGATGAATGTATAACGCTCTCGATTGGCTACAGATCATACTTAAATAATGAAATGCTGAGTTCACTTGAATTACCTAAAAATAAGATTGATGCCTATCTTAAAGACCCAGAATGGGAAGTGAATATGAATCCAGCTGAAATTACTCAATCAGTAATTGAGCAATCGAGAAGATTTTTAAAAATTAATACGCTGCCTGAAGACTTCTTTGGGTGCTTTGTAACCAAGCTCGATCCTGAGGATGAAAAAAAATTTAATGAAATCAGAGCCTACTATGCTCAAGAAGAGATAGAAGAACTAGGTTTGTATCAGCTACATCCAATATGCAGAATAGCATACCAATTTATCAATCAAGAATTGAGAGTATTCATTAATGGTGAAGTCTTTAATTGTAGAGATATAGACGAAGACTTAGTCGTTAGTTTTTCCAATACAAGAAAACTTCAATTAAGCAATAAAAATAGGGCTCTAGCAGAGCGATTAGTATCATTATCTCTCATCGAAAAATCTACATAAAACTAATCAAAAATTTTAAATTTAGTTTTCATTATTAAAAGCTTCCATAGCATTAATCCTCAATGAGAACAGGCAAATTTAGTACATTTGAGAAAAAAAATTAGGGGATAATTCAACTGTTTTATGGATTTTGGTAAGTTTTATCTCAAGCGTACCTATTGGGTATGTTTTAAATAAAGCTTATTACGTTAAACCATAAATCATTTTTTATTTTATTGGAGTAACGCAATGGACATGAATATAGTTCAAAAAAGTTTTACGTTTGGCAATAGTCAAATCACATTTGAAACAGGAAGAATTGCACGGCAATCTCATGGAGCTGTTTTAGCTAGCATGGATGATACACAAGTACTAGTTAGCGTTGTGGGAGCAAAAGAAGCCAAACCAGGCCAATCTTTTTTCCCATTATCAGTAGATTATATTGAAAAGACTTATGCGGCAGGAAAAATCCCTGGCGGCTTTCTTAAAAGAGAAGGACGTCCAAGTGAAAAAGAGACATTAACTTCTCGCTTAATTGACCGCCCTATTCGTCCATTATTTCCAAATGGCTACATGAATGAAGTTCAAGTTATGATTCAGGTTATTTCTGCAAATAAAAATGTAGATCCTGATATTTTAGCAATGCTTGGAACTTCTGCAGCATTGGCAATTGCCGGTGTTCCTTTTAAAGGGCCCATTGGTGCAGCTCGCGTTGGCTACAAAGATGGAAGCTACATTATTAACCCAACATACACTGAACTTAAAACTTCAGAGCTTGATATGGTTGTTGCTGGAACCAAAGATGCTGTATTAATGGTTGAATCTGAGGCAAGTGAGCTTTCAGAGGACGTAATGCTTGCAGCTGTTATGTTTGCACATGAGCAGTTTCAAGTAGTTATTGATAGTGTTGCTGAATTTGCAAAAGAGGTAGGAGTGTCTCCTCGCGAATGGGAAGCACCAGCTGAGGATGAATCTCTAATGTCTTCTATTAAATCTAAATTCGAAAGTAAAATTTCTGAAGCTTATCAGACTGTTGACAAGATGGAGCGTTATGAAAAAATGGGTGAGATTAAAGACGCTGCCCTTGAAGAGTTTATTAGTGATGCTGATGATTCACCAAGCTCTGATGACGTTAAAAACTATATTAAAAAAATTGAAAAATCAACTGTTAGAGAGCGTATTTTAAAAGGTGAGCCAAGGATCGATGGAAGAGATAGTTCAACGGTTCGCGAGCTAGCAATTGAAACAGGTGTATTAGAAAATACCCATGGTTCAGCACTTTTTACGCGTGGTGAAACTCAAGCCCTTGTTGTTACAACTCTAGGATCAAAAAGAGATGGACAACTTATTGAAAAGCTTGAATCAAATGACCGAATTGAAGATCACTTCATGCTTCATTACAACTTCCCTCCTTACTGTGTTGGTGAGACAGGTCGTGTAATGGGCGTTAAACGTCGTGAAATTGGCCATGGTCGATTGGCACGCAGAGGAATAGCAGCTTGTCTTCCAAGTATTGAAGAATTTCCATACACTATCCGCATTGTTTCAGAAATAACTGAATCTAATGGCTCTAGTTCTATGGCAAGTGTCTGTGGCTCTTCACTTTCACTTATGGATGCAGGTGTTCCAATTAAAGCTCCAGTTGCTGGAATTGCTATGGGTCTTGTTAAGGATGAAGATCGTTTTACAGTCTTAACTGACATTCTTGGTGATGAAGATCACCTTGGCGATATGGACTTTAAAGTTGCTGGAACATCAAAAGGAATAAATGCACTTCAAATGGATATCAAAATTGATGGCATCACTGAAGATATTATGTCAATTGCACTTAAGCAAGCTAAAGAAGCAAGACTTAATATTCTTGGACAAATGAACCAAGTTATTTCTGAGCCTAATGCTGCATCAAAAAATGCTCCTAAAACTAAAGTTATCAAAATCCCTACTGATAAGATTCGTGATGTAATTGGTAAAGGTGGCGAGACTATTAGAGGCATTGTTGCCCAATCGGGCGCTAGCGTTGATGTTGATGATGAAGGAAATGTTAATGTTTTTGCAAATGATACTGAAAGCTTTGAAAAAGCAGTTCAGATGGTTAAAGATGTCACTGCAGTTCCTGAATTAAACAAAGTGTATATGGGCAAGGTAGCAAAAATAGTCGAATTTGGCGCTTTTGTTACAATCATGCCTAATCAGGATGGGCTTCTTCATGTATCTGAAATTGCACATGAAAGAGTTGAAAAAGTTGAAGATCACCTTAAAGAAGGTCAAGAAATTGAAGTAAAAGTTCTTGGGATAGACCGAGGAAGAATTAAACTTTCTAGAAAGGCTTTAATTGATAAGTAATTAAATAAAGCCACCGAAAGGTGGCTTTTTTATTGAATATAATAAATTATGTCAGATAATAAACTAGTAGAACTAGAAGAAAAAATATCATATCTTCAAAATATGCTCGATGAACTTAATATGGTTATTTTCCGTCAAGGTGAAAAAATTGAAAAACTCACTAATCAAATTAAAGAAACTAATGAAAAGATAATTAATCAATCTGAATCACAGCCTGAACAATCTGAAGTGACTGATGATAAGCCACCACATTATTAACTTGGATTAAATTACCTTAAAAGAGAGAATTTTAGAGTTTATTAAGGGAGAATATGAAAGCAATGAGTTTTCTAGATACTAAACAATAGCCTGATTTCGCCTCATCATGATTATAAGGGCTAAACCATTAAGCCCCCATACCAAGCTTAAGAGATACATATTAAAGGTCAATCCAATATATTCAGCTAAATAACCAACCAATGCTGGTCCAAAAATAAAGCCAGCAAATCCCATAGTTATAAGATTAGCAACAGTTAAAGATATAGGCTCATCTGTCAGCCTGATAGCTTGCCTAAGAATAATTGCTATAAAGTTAGCTGTTCCAAAACCGAATAGTATCATTCCAAAAATAATTACATAAAAATTTGACGTCAATATTGATAAGAAAAGTATTATGCCTGCAATAATACTTAAATAACCACCAACTAATTTTTCGCTATATTTATTAATCATTTTTGAGGCGATTAGTCTTGCAGAAATCTCACCAACATTAAAGGCCACTATAACCGCTCCTCCTAAGAAAAGAGGTACTAATAAATCTTTTGTTAACCATAAAGCAGACCAATCAAGAATTATGCCCATGGTTGCATAATTCATCATCATTAAAAAGCCAAAAATTAGTATTGATTTTTTTGGAAATTTAAATCTTGGTGTTTTCTTTAAATCTTCAAATGTTTTTGAGAGTCCAAACTTAAATACTATTAGTGCTCCTAAAACAAGCATTGATCCAGATATAGAAAAAATTAAACTTACACTTTCAATGTACTTGATTGTAAAGAATGCAGTAATAGCTCCCACTAATGAGCCAAAGCTAAATGCTGCGTGGTATAAAGGCGTAATGACTCTAGAAGTCTTTTCTTCAATCATTGATATTTGTGACTGCGCAGAAGGACTAAAAAAACCTACAAAAAAACCAAATGGCACAAAAGCCAATAAAAACCAGAAGTAATTTGGTGATAGTATTAATAGTAATGGAAGGTACGAAATACCAAGTAAACCAATTGTAATGGCATTTTTAGTTCCAATTTTTGGAACAATTAATCTCCCTGATGTTTGGTTACCTATTAAATTTGCAATACCGAAAACCAGAAGGCCAATACCAATTTCCGCCTCAGTTATTTGAAGCCTTTCAGCGTTCCAAGGAATATAAACAAAATATAATCCAATCTGAAAGAGTACTAAGAAGGCGCTAAGAAAGACAGTATAAATACCATTATTATATTTAGCACTCTCAGTCATATCACCGCTCAAATTCCTTCTTGGGCTTAAGTGCACTTTGATTGATTAAAATCCCCTTCCAGCCATTACTAACGAATCTGCGAATATTTAAATGGGAATTATGATTTTCTGACTCATCAATAACAGATTGATAATGTTCACCAAAACATCTTAACGTATCTGATTCAGAAAGAGAATGCATCAAGCCAAAACAGAAAACCTTTGCAGAGCCTTGATTTTCTTCTTTCGAGTTAACAAGATCACTATTTGTAAAAGCGACATTTAAAAACTCATATTCTTGATCAATGAGATTAGTAAAATCAGAAAAATTCATCTTAACTCCTGACCTAAGTTGCTCGAGATACTCGTTGGTATTCATCGTTTTTTATGTATACATTGGGTTTGACTTATTAACATCAATATTAAGTTTTTTAATAGCACTTTTAATTATTTTTGAATCCAGCAAGCCATCATCAACAAGCGCCTTTAATGTTACAAAAACAATATAATTTGCATTCACCTCAAAAAAGTATCTAAGTTCTTTACGAGAATCTGACCTACCAAATCCATCTGTACCTAATACCTCATAATGAAGAGGTATATGCTTACGAACCTGCTCTGCATAATTTCTCATATAGTCTGTAGCAGCAATTACTGGGCCAGAAGATTTGCTTAAGCACTGAGTTATATATGGAACCTTCTTATTTTTACTTGTACTAAATAAATTTTCACGGTCAATTTTTTGAGCCTCTCTTGTAATCTCATTAAAACTAGTAACACTCCAAACATGAGACATAACACCCCAGTCTTTTGCGAGCATATCAGCTGCTTTTTCAACTTCTCTAAGAATAGCACCACTTCCTAATAATTGAACTTCAATTTTGGATTTTCCTACTACTTTTAAGGGATACATTCCCTTAATAATTCCTTCTTCAGCGCCTTTAGGAATAGCAGGATGAATATAGTTCTCATTCATAAGTGTTATGTAATAAAAAACACTTTCCATATTCTCATACATTCGGCGCATGCCTTCACGCAGAATAACTGCTAATTCATACGCATAAGTTGGATCGTAGGAAACACAATTTGGGATAGTATTAGCAACAATCAATGAATCCCCATCTTGATGCTGAAGACCTTCACCAGCAAGTGTCGTTCTTCCAGCAGTACCACCCATCAAAAAACCCTTGGCTTGCATATCTCCAGCAGCCCACGCAAGATCACCAACCCTTTGAAAACCAAACTTTGAATAATAAATATAAAAAGGAATCATTGTGACATTATGAGAAGCATAGGATGTTGCAGCAGCAATCCAGTCAGAAATTGCTCCAGCTTCATTGATTCCTTCTTGAAGCACCTGGCCTTTAATATCTTCTTTATACCACATAACTTTATCAGAGTCTTCTGGCTCATAGAGCTGACCAGAAGAAGAGTAAATACCCATTTGTCTGAAAAGACCCTCCATTCCAAAAGTCCTAGCCTCATCAGGAACAATGGGAACAACTCTTGGACCAATCTCTTTATCTCGTATTAATAGTGATAGGAAGCGCACAAATGCCATTGTGCTTGATATTTCCTTTTCATCAGTAGATTTTAGTAGAGGGTCAAAAACGTTTAATTCTGGTATTTTAAACGACTCCAGTTCAAAACTTCTAACTGGTAGATATCCGCCCAAAGCTTCACGCCTCTCTCTAAGATATTTAAGCTCTTCACTATCTTCAGCAGGCTTATAAAAATTAAGCTCTTCTGCATCTTTTTTAGTAACAGGAATATCAAATCTCTGAGCAACACGAACTAGTGCATCAACACCTAATTTCTTCTGGCTGTGGGTAGTGTTTTGTCCTTCACCAGCCTCTCCCATTCCGTAGCCTTTGACTGTTTTTGCCAAAATAACTGTAGGCTGCCCCTTATGCTCCTTAGCTGACTTGTAAGCTTGAAAAACCTTATTTGGATCGTGACCACCACGAGTAAGCCCAAAAATTTCGTCATCAGACATATGCTCAACAAGCTTAAGAGTTTCAGGATACTTTCCAAAAAAATGCTTACGAACATAAGCACCATCTTTTGCTTTATAGGCCTGATATTCTCCATCAACAACTTCTTCCATTCTTTGCCTTAAAAGGCCAGAAGTATCATTGGCAATTAATTTATCCCAACCCCTACCCCAAATAACTTTAATTACATTCCAGCCAGCGCCTCGAAACATTCCTTCAAGCTCTTGAATGATCTTACCATTTCCTCGAACAGGTCCGTCTAAACGCTGAAGATTACAATTAATAACAAAAATAAGATTATCCAGCTTTTCTCTACCTGCCAAAGATATGGCACCAAGAGACTCAGGCTCATCTGTTTCACCATCTCCTATGTAGGCCCAAACGGTTCTTTTATCGGTTTTAATAATTTCTCGATGCTGAAGATATTTCATAAAACGCGCTTGAAATATCGCCATTATTGGCCCTAGCCCCATAGATACCGTAGGAAATTGCCAAAAATTTGGCATTAACCATGGATGAGGATAGGATGATAATCCTTCTTGATTAGCCTCCTGCCTAAAGTTAAGCATTTGCTTTTCAGTAATTCTTCCCTCTAGAAAGGCTCTTGAATATATACCAGGTGCAATATGGCCTTGGAAAAATATTAGGTCTGCTCCCTGATCTAAATTTCCACCTCTATAGAAATGATTAAAACCAACTTCATATAGTGTGGCGCTAGATGCAAATGATGCAATATGGCCACCAAGTTCAGAAGAGACTTGATTTGCTTTAACGACCATGATCATTGCATTCCATCGTATGATCGATTTAATTCGATGTTCAATATCATGCTTAACAACAAGTTCAGTTTCTTTTTCTACTGGAATTGAATTTAAATAAGCTGTATTAACACCCTGTGGCAATCTCATACCATCTTCATGGGCCATATCCATTAATTTTTGCAAGATATACTTAGCTCTATCTTGCCCTTCAACCCTGGCAACAGATCTAAAAGCTTCTAACCATTCAATAGTTTCTTGCGGATCAATATCTTTTTGAGACATAAAATTTAATTTAATTTAATTCAATAGAAAAGGTTTGAAATTCAACTTTCGTGGTTATTATCCCTAAAAAGTTAACTCAAAATCACCTTAATAAGGTGCAGTTTAAGCTTAGAGAAAAGTCTTTATAAATATTGAGAAAAGAGCGATTAGCTAGCATTATCAATAAACCTTTTTATTTTGTTCCCTTGGAAATCTTCTATCGATTTCTAAAATAAAAATTTGTTAAAATAGCTGCATCTTTAATTTTTAAAAAATATTTTAATGAATATTCCAACTTCAATCTTCAAAGCCTACGATATAAGAGGTATTGTTGAAACTGAACTAACACCAGAAATTGTCAAATTGATTGGCAAGGCTGTTGGTAGTGAATCTATTGAAAAAGGTGAAAGAGGTGTTGTTGTAGGAAGAGATGGGCGCTTAACGGGACCAGAATTATCAGATGCATTGATTTCAGGCCTCCTTGAGAGTGGCTGTCACGTGGTGAATATAGGTATGGTTCCATCTCCAGTTGTGTATTTTGCAACTTATACTAAAGGAGCAACATCAGGCGTTATGATTACTGGGTCGCACAACCCTGCAGAATATAATGGATTAAAAATTATGGTCGCAGGTGAAACTCTTTCAGCTGAAAGAATTCAAGACCTACTTAAAAGAATTAATGAGAACAATTTTTCTTCTGGCTCTGGAACCTCAACTTCTATAAATATCGATCAAAATTATATAGACACGATTAAGTCAGATATCAAAATTGAGAAAGATCTCAAAATTGTAATTGATTGTGGCAATGGTGTAGCAGGTAACATTGCTCCCCAATTGTTTGAAGCATTAGGCGTTAAAGTCACCAAACTCTTTTGTTTAGTTGATGGTAGGTTTCCAAACCACCATCCAGATCCCTCTAAACCCGAAAATTTACAAGATTTAATCCAAGAGGTTAAAGATACTAATTCTGACTTAGGTCTTGCTTTTGATGGAGATGGAGATAGACTAGGATTGGTTGACAACAGAGGTCAAATTATTTGGGCTGATCAGCAAATGATGCTTTATTCTAAGGATGTATTAAGTAGAAATAAAGGTGCAAAAATTATTTTTGATGTGAAGTGCTCTTCACTTCTGCCTAAATTTATTTCTGAAAATGGGGGTGAGCCAATTATGTCCAGAACGGGTCATAGCTTCATTAAACAAAAACTTAAAGAAACTAAAGCAGAGTTAGCAGGAGAGATGTCAGGGCATATTTTCTTTAAGGAGCGCTGGTATGGCTTTGATGATGCTCTTTATACTGGAGCAAGGCTATTAGAAATTATCTCTAAGAGCAATAAGTCATGTTTTGAAATTTTTGATGAAATGCCAGTAAACCTTAGCACCCCTGAAATTAATATTAACTTTGAGAAGCATGGTCAACAGTTTGAAGCAATGAATAAATTATCAGCGGACATTAATTTTCCAAATGCTACTATTAATACTATTGATGGCGTTAGAGTCGACTATGAAAATTGTTGGGGGCTTGTCAGGGCTTCCAATACAACTCCTTGCTTAGTTTTACGTTTTGAAGCTAATGACAATAAATCGCTAAATGAAATAAAGACAAAGTTTGCTGAATGGCTTAAATCGAATGGTATTTCTGCAGATTCTTTATAGTTGAAAAATTTAAAAAATAAGGTATAAAATACACTTTTTTATCTTTGCAAGACAACATTCTTTTAAAAAGTAATAATACTTAAAACTTGGAGCAACCCCAATGGATGGACATGTCAACTTTACCCTTTCAGACCGCTTAAGAAAATCCCCATATTACGAGGCTACTCTTAAAGCAGGAGCTAAAACTTTCACGTTATACAATCATATGATTATGCCCACTTCTTATGAAGGTGCAGAGGCTGACTACTGGAATTTAATGAATAACGTCACGATGTGGGATGTTGCAGCTGAGAGGCAAGTTGAAATAATTGGTGGTGATGCGTATAAGTTTGTTGAATATATTACTTCTAGAGATCTCTCAAAACTCCAAATTGGTCAAGGAAAATATGCCCTTATTACTGATGAAAATGGTGGAATTATAAATGATCCAATAATATTAAAATTGGCTGAAAATCATTTTTGGCTTTCGATTGCTGATAGTGATGTTTTACTATGGACTCGTGGACTTGTCTGTGGACTTGGCTGGGATGTTCAGATTAGTGAGCCAGATGTATCTCCCCTTGCTATCCAAGGACCTAACCACTTACCATTAATGATTGATTTGTTTGGTGACTGGGTTAAAGATATCAAGTATTTCTTTTTTAAAGAAGTTGAGTTAGAAGGCATTCCTCTCATTGTCCAAAAATCAGGGTGGAGTAAGCAAGGTGGTTTTGAGCTCTATCTTCGTGATGGCTCTCAAGGTCAAAAACTCTGGGATATTATTGCTAATGCTGGAAAAAAATATGACATAAAGCCTGGAACACCAAATAACATTGAAAGAGTTGAGTCGGGTCTGTTTTCATGGGGCAATGACATGGATATAAATAGTAACCCCCTGGAGCTTCCTTTAGCTAATTTTTGTCAGCTCGATAAAGAAGCTGATTACTTAAGTAGAAATGCACTCCATAAAATACGCTCTGAAGGCATCACTAAAAAACTAGTTGGCCTTGTTGTTGAGGGTGATGCATTTATTGGTGGCTGTGCTAGCCCATGGCAAGTTAAAAGTGGCAACAAAATATGTGGAAAGGTTACTAGCGCTGCATATTCACCAAGACTAAAAATTAATATGGCTATGGCCACTCTTGACAAAGGCTTCAATGATATAGACTCAGAAGTAGAAGTAGAAACGCCTTGGGGCAAAAGACTAGGGAAGGTTTCACCAATTCCCTTTAACTAAATGAACTTATGGAATTAACTGTCTGGCTTGGGCTATTAGCATCTGCACTTTTTATTAGTATATCCCCTGGCCCTGGAGCAATTTTTTCAATTAGTCAGGGCACTCAATATGGCTTGAAGAGATCTATAATTTCAGTAATTGGCCTGCAACTTGGATTAATGAGTCAAATTATATTTCTGTTGCTGGGACTAGGAGTATTAATTGATCAGTTTCCAAGTATTTTTTCAATAATTAAAATGCTGGGAATGCTTTACTTAATTGCGCTAGGAATTATGCAATGGCTTAAAAAAATTGAACAGATATCTACTTCTAAAGCCTACCTAGAGAAAGCTTTTAACCCTTTGAGTTCTCTTCTAAAGGGTTTTTTTGTGAACATAACAAACATCAAAGGCACCGTTTTTTTTCTTGCATTAATACCACTTTTTGTCGATTTAACTGCCCTTAAAATTTCTACTTGTTTAATTTTAACTGCAACATTAATTAGTGTTGATTTAATTGTAATGATTGGCTACGTCATGCTTGCTGAAATATCAAAATCATTTCTGTCAGACCCAAAAAAAATATTATGGCAAAATAGAGTTACTGGTTCCACATTAATTCTTATTGGTTTAATAATGGGTACGTCTTAACTAGATTTTTATGAGTGTCTTTCATTTAGCATATACAGTGACTGATCTAGAGTCTACAAGAAGATTCTATGGGAGTCTTTTAGGGTGTCTTGAGGGAAGAAGCTCAGAAACCTGGGTAGATTTCAATTTTTTTGGAAACCAACTCTCGCTTCATGTTGGTGAGGTAATAAAAAGTAGTAATTCTAGCTCAAGCGTAGAAGGTGTTTCAGTTCCTATGCCTCACTTTGGTTGTGTACTAGATTGGGATACCTTTTATAATTTAGCCCATAAGCTGCAATCAAAATCTGTTAAATTTATTATTACTCCTAATGTGAGGTTTTTAGGCCAACCTGGTGAGCAGGCAACAATGTTTTTTGAGGACTATTCAGGTAACTCTATCGAACTCAAAGCCTACAAAAATTTAACAGAAGTGTTTAGCAAATAACTACGCCAAAGGTTTATAAATGTTAGAAGTATTGAGTATTGAGACAATAATAACTTTTATTACTGCATCTGTAGTTCTAAGCCTAGTTCCTGGGCCTGACAATCTATTTGTTATGAGTAATTCAGCTTTAAAGGGATGGAAAATTGGACTCTATACTACACTTGGTCTTTGCACAGGGCTCATAGGACACACAATCTTAGTTGCGATTGGTGTAAGTGTTGTTTTTCAAACAAGTGCAATTGCCTTCAATGGACTGAAAATTATTGGCGCTTTTTACCTTGTGTATCTTGCATGGCTCTCGATTCAAAATAAAGAGTTAAACTTAGGGAAAGCCTCCCAAAATAGTTCAAATAAATCATACTATTTAACGGGTGTTGTTATGAACTTAACCAACCCAAAAGTAGCAATCTTTTTTTTGGTCTTTTTGCCTCAGTTTGTAAATTCCAATAATAATGTCTCATCTCAGATATTTCTCCTTGGATTACTCTTCATTTTTAGTGCATTTTTTGTTTTCACATCAATTGCCTATTTATCTAGCTTCCTTGAAGGAACTTTAAAAAAATCAAAAACTATAAATAAAAATCTTAACCTTGTTGCAGCTTTAATATATATTGCTCTAGCGGTTAATCTTTTTTTTGTTCACTTATAGGTCATTATGAAAAATATTTCTGCAATTACAACTAGCTATAAATCTAATCATAAAGAAATATGTGAAGTCAGATTTAAAGTTTTCGTTGATGAGCAAAATGTCCCTGAAGAGCTTGAAATAGATGGGCTTGATGATGACGCTACTCATATACTCATATTATTAGATGACAAGGCAATAGGAACAGGAAGAATTTTGTCTGATGGGCATATAGGAAGGGTCGCTGTTTTAAAACAATTTCGAGGCAAGGGTGTTGGTAAATTAATTATGAAAATGCTCATTGAGTGGGCTCAAGAAAATCAATTAAAAAGCTTATGGCTTTCGTCTCAGTGGCATGCTCGTGGATTTTATATTGATCTTAGCTTTACTTGTACTGGTGAAAAGTATGAAGAGGCTGGCATTGATCATATAAAAATGACAAGAAAGCTTTAGTTTTGAGGGTTTTCATGCTTCAGTTTTCACCAAATACTGCGTTATTACTCACCAAAATAATCATTGTCTCTGCCATCATTGAAGTCTCTAGATAGAAACCTTCCAAGCCTAATAATAGACCAGAAAAAAGCAAAGTACCCAATTAGTTTTATAACTAAATAGATATCCTTAGAAAAAAACCAATAATTGTTACAATTAATGAAAGTAAGATAAGTTTTTTCATAAGAACAGTTTATTGAAAGTTGTCTCTGCCACACTTCCAGCAAAAATCAAAAGTTTGATCATTGATCTCATTACAATCCCCACACTTCCAAGTAATTAAGCTTATTTCAGTGTCAATTGACTCAATAACTTTTTTAGCCTCTTCTAGCTCACTATCTTTTAAAAGCCAGACCTCAGGCCAAGTATCGAAGGGGGCTAAACCACCAGATGCACTCGATGCAAACTCGTTATTAAGAACGACCTCATAACCGTTATTAATTAAAACATTTTTAACATTCATCACCATTATTCGATTTTCATTCGTATACAAGAGTTTCATTTCAGTACAAAAATCAGATAAATAAAGCTGCTAACCCAAGGAAGGCTACAAACCCAATGACATCAGTAATAGTTGTGAGAATAACTCCTCCAGCCAAAGCAGGATCTATCTTTAACTTAGTAAGTGCCAAAGGTAAAAATGCACCAGAAAAAGCAGCAACAAGTAAATTGGTAATTATTGCAAGGGCTATGACTAAGCTCAGCAGTAAGTCAAAAAACCAGTAGTAAGTAATTAGGCCAATAACGACAGACCAAATTATGCCATTGAGGCCACTTACTGCAACTTCTTTGTTTATTAAAGTTTTGATGTTAGCTGAGGTTACCCTTCCCGTTGCAATTCCTCGAGTAACTATTATCAGCGTTTGAGTACCTGCAATACCGCCCATACTAGCAACTACTGGCATTAATATTGCTAAAGCAATTTTTTGCTGCAAGGTGGCTTCAAAAAGACCAATAAAGTAGACCGCAATAAATGCCGTTATTAAATTAACTCCTAGCCAGACACTGCGGCGCTTTGAGCTTTGGAAAATAGGGGCAAAGACATCCTCATCCTCATCCAAACCAACCATGGACATCACAGAATGTTCAGCCTGATCACGAATTACATCAACCACATCATCAATTGTAATTCGCCCAACTAACTGATTATTCTCATCAATCACGGGAGCTGAAATTAAATTTCTTTGTTCAAATAGTATAGCTACTTCAGATTCATCAGTATCAGCATTAATTGGTTTTGAAGCCTCACTATTGGTCAATGAAGATACCACTTGCTCTGGCTCTTCAGTTAGCAAGGTAGTAACAAGTAAGGAGCCTAAATAATTAAAGTCTCTATCAACAACAAAAATTTGGTCAGTGTCTACTGGCATCTCTTTCAATAGCCTTAAATATCTTATTACAGCTCTTATTGTGACATCAGGTCTGACAGTTATAAAGTCAGTATTCATTAATCCACCAGCAGAGTCTTCAGGGTAGCTCAGAATTTTGTTAAGGCGCTCTCGATGTTTAAAATCGAGTGTCAATAAAAGGCTATGAACAGCAGACTCAGGTAGGTTTGGGACAATATCTGCCAAGTCATCCGTATCTAATTTTTCAGTAGCCTTAACAAGATCATCTACCGACATTTCGCCAATTAACTGGGACTGGACATCTTCATTAACCTCTTTTAAAACTTCGCCTTGAATTGAAATTTCAATCCCAGGCCAAATAACTGCTCTATCTTTTGGTTGAATGGCTTCTAAAAGTCTTGCTATTTCTCCAGGATGAAGTTCTTTGATTTGATATTTTGCCTCACCATGATTTGATGCTTCTAATGAAATCATTAAATTTTGAAGGCTTACTTCGAAATTAGTAAGTTCAACTTCAGCCATATTTATAATCCAATGGTTTAGACTGCATAACAAGCTTAACTTGTTATGCAGTTATTACATCGTATTATAATTTATATAAGCTAAGCTCTGTGGTTATGTAGTTTTTCTTTATGCTTGATTATTTGAGAATCAAGCTTATTGATTAGTTGATCAATAGAAACATACATATCGCTACTTTGGGCTTTTGCAAATAAATCAGCCCCACTAACATGAATAGTTGCTTCGGCTTTTTGAAGATCTTTTTGCACTTCTAAAATCATATTAACATTCATAACATTATCAAAGTGATGCTTTATTTTTGTGAGTTTATCACTCGTATGTTGCCTGATAGAAGATGTAATATCAAGATGATGACCAGAAAGGTTAAGTTGCATTTTTACTCCTTAGATTAATGAAATAAAATTGTATTTCTTGCAACCATATTGTGTCATAAATTGATCATACTATTGAACTTTTTTATCTTTTTTATTGAGCAAATTACAGAAAGTATGAGTGAAGAAATTAGGATATAATAAATCTTTTTAGTTTTACTGAATATTGAAATGTTATCTGAATCACGCCGAATAAATCCTTATATTTCTCGAAGATCTTGTCTTCACGTTTATTTATTAATGGTGGCTATTTTGCCTTAATCTGGCAAATAACTTAGATTCAAAAGCCCCATTATGGGGCTTTTTTTATTTATTTACTGGAATTTTTTTATGTCAAACTTAATGTCTAACTATTACCCACTCGAGGTTACCTTTGTAAAAGGGAGTGGCTGTTGGCTAACTGATACATCTGGATATGAATATCTTGATGCACTTTCAGGTATTGGCGTAGTGAACCTTGGTCACTCTCATCCAGCAATTACAAAGAGTATAGTCAATCAGTCAAAAAAACTACTTCACACCTCAAATGTTTACCGCATTGCAAACCAAGAAAAACTGGCAACACGCCTATGTCACCTTGCTAATATGGACAAAGCCTTCTTTTCAAACTCTGGAGCTGAAGCGAATGAAGCTGCCATTAAAATTGCTAGGCTGTATGCACGCTCTAAAGATATTCATAATCCAATTGTTTTAACTGCAAATAAAGGTTTTCATGGCAGAACAATGGCAACTCTTTCTGCAACAGGTCAAAGCAAAGTTCAAGAGGGTTTTTCACCACTAATGAGTGAGTTTGTTCATGTTGACTTTGATGACATTGATGCTATTAATAAATACAGTAAAAATAAAGATGTGGTTGCAGTCATGCTTGAACCTGTTCAAGGAGAGGCTGGAGTTATAATTCCTCAATCAGATTACCTTAATAAAGTAAAAATACTTTGTGAACAAAATGAATGGCTCTATATTCTTGATGAAGTTCAGGCAGGAATGGGAAGAACAGGAAGGCTTTTTGCTCATCAGCACAACAAAATTACTCCTGATATTCTCTGCCTTGCTAAAGGCCTAGGTAACGGCGTTCCAATTGGAGCTTGCCTCGCCAAAGGTAAAGCCGCTGAGATGCTAACTCCAGGAACTCATGGCTCAACCTTTGGAGGGAACCCACTAGTAACGGGCGTAGCTTTAAGTGTTCTTGACGTCTTTGAGAGTGACTTAATTCTTGATAACGTAATGAAAATGAGCCAATATTTTGAGTCAGAATTTAAGTCGAAAATAATGAATTTTAATGTAGTAAAGGAGTTAAGAATCAAAGGACTGATGATTGGTATTGGACTTGATGAAAATATTATTGATTGCAGCAAACTTACTCAAAAAGCTCTAGAAGACAAGCTATTAATAAACATCACTGGTAATTCTATTAGAATGTTGCCACCACTAATAATATCTAAAAAAGAAATTGATATCTTGATCAAAAAGATTATAAAACTAATTATTATTTAGGAATAACTATGCCCAATCATTTCATCGACTTTGACCAATTCTCTCAAAATGATTTACAAGGAATTATAAATCGAGCTATCTTGCTTAAAAAAGAGCATAAGTCTGGACTTATAAATGAAACCCTTAAAAACAAAACTTTAGCAATGATTTTTGATAAATCCTCTACCCGAACTAGAGTTTCATTTGAAGCGGGGATGACGCAGCTTGGTGGTCAGTCACTTTTTCTCTCTGAAAAAGATATACAACTAGGAAGAGGAGAACCAATTACTGACAGCGCTATAGTTATTAGCTCTATGGTTGATGCAATAATGCTAAGAATGTCCTCACATGAAGATATAGTTGAGTTTTCAAAGCATTCTAGTAAACCAGTTATTAACGCTCTTTCAGATGAATCTCATCCTTGCCAAATACTTGCTGACTTAATGACTTATCAAGAACATAGAGGCTCAATCAAAGGTAAAAAAATTGCATGGATTGGTGATGGCTGCAATGTTTGTCAAACATATATGCAAGCTGCAGCAATATTTGACTTTAGTCTTTCGATTGCAACTCCACCTGGTTATGGGCCATCTGATAATTTTATTGAAAAATATAAAACAAATATCGGTTATTTTGCAAATCCTAGTGATGCTTGCAGAGGTGCCGACATTGTTGTTACAGATGTTTGGACTAGTATGGGACAAGAATTAGAAATAAAACAGAGAGAAGCAGCGTTTAAGGGCTTTCAAGTTGATCAAAAATTGATGGGTTGGGCTAAAGATGATGCAATATTTATGCACTGCCTTCCAGCCTATAGAGGCAAAGAGGTAAGTGCAGAGGTGATTGGTGGAGAACAAAGTGTTGTATGGAGTGAAGCTGAAAATCGACTACATGTTCAGAAATCACTATTACTGTATCTGATTAAAGACTAATCTAGTTGAGATAGTTTTAATTTAGCTTCTTGATAAAACTTAACACCTCTTTCAATCTTTTTTCGGCCCTTTGAGATTCTCCAATTATTAGTATCTCTAAGGGAATAGACGCATCCACAGTACTCCTGCTGATAAAAGTTTTCTTTTTTAGATAACTCAAGCATCCTAGAAGATCCTCCTTGTTTACGCCAATTAAAATCCCAATAGGGAACATTGTGTGGTTCAGAAGATCTGGCACCTGAGTCATTAATTTGTTTCATATCTTTCCAGCGAGAAATTCCAAGTGTTGAAGAAATAATATCAAAATTATTTTCAGAAGCATATTTAGCTGTTTTTTGAAACCTCATATCAAAACAAGTAGAACACCTCTCTCCCCTTTCTGGCTCATTCTCTTGACCTTTTGTTCTCGAAAACCACTCATCTCGATCATAATCTGCATCAATAATTGGCATCCCAAGTTTTTTTGCAAAGCGAATATTTTCTTCTTTTCTAAGCTCATACTCCTCAAAAGGATGAATATTTGGATTATAGAAAAAAATTGTTGTCTCAATTTCTGATGCGGCCAAAGCCTCCATAATCTCACCAGCACAAGGGGCACAGCATGAGTGCATTAATAGTCTTTTTTCACCATTAGGAGTCTCTAGCTTGGGTCTCTTATATGAGTTAAGCGAATAGTCTATTTGAGACATTGTTTAACCTTTTTTAAAATCTCCCAAGATTCACGCTTAAGAGTTGGATTCTTTAAAATATCTCTTGGGTGATGCATTAAAAAAAGAGCTGACTTATTTGACTCATAAGAAGAGCCCATTAATATTACAACCTCTGATGGATTATTTTTTATGTACTCATCAATAAGGTTTTTTTCAAGTGACACAAGCTGAGCATTCTTAATACTGAAACTGATAGATTCAAGCATTTTCATTAACAGGTTTTGACTGTCGCCTTTTGAGCAAAATGAGTCTTGAGCTCCTACTTCAACAATTAAAAGCTTTATAGGCTGCTCAGGAGATTTGTTTAACTCAATTTTTGAATAGAGAAAATCTGGAATTCCTAAAGCTTCAAGATATTTATTTCTTAACTGCATAATCAAATCTGCGGATGAGCTCTCTCAACATTTGTCATTACTTTGTTAAGAGCATTGACATATGCTTTAGCGGATGAAGTAATAATATCAGTATCAACCCCCTGTCCATTTACAATTTTCCCTTCATATTCTAAGCGAACATTGACTTCTCCAAGAGAGTCGGTTCCTTGAGTTACATTTGTTACAGAATACAATTGAAGCTTTGGATCAATATCAACTAATGAAAGTATTGCGTTAAAAGTAGCATCAACTGCGCCAGATGTTTTAGCTGAAGCACTTTGCTCATTACCATTTATCAACAGTGTTACATCTGCAGTATTCTCTTTCCCAGATTCAGCAGATACTTTGAGTGAAATTAAGTGAATTGTTTCGGATGATTCAGTTTGGGCATCTGAAACTAAAGCCTGAAGATCTTCATCAAAAATATCATGTTTTTTATCGGCTAAGGTTTTAAATCTAGCAAAAGCATCATTTAGAGCCTTATCGGAATCAAAATCAATACCTAATTCTGTAAGTCTAGCTTTAAAAGCATTCCTGCCAGAATGTTTACCAAGTACTAATGAATTCTGATTCCATCCAACATCCTCTGCCCTCATGATTTCATAGGTTTCTCTATGCTTAAGGACTCCATCTTGATGAATTCCAGCTTCATGCGCAAAAGCATTAGCTCCAACAATAGCTTTGTTTGGTTGAACAACAAACCCAGTAATGGAAGATACTAATCTAGAGGCAGCAAGAATACCTGTAGCATCAATATTTGTATCTAGCCCAAATACATCCTGCCGAGTTCGAACAGCCATTACAACCTCTTCAAGAGAGGTATTCCCAGCTCTTTCTCCAAGCCCATTAATAGTGCATTCAATTTGTCTTGCGCCATTTAAAACTGCAGAAAGTGAGTTAGAAACTGCAAGACCTAAATCATTATGACAGTGTGCAGAGAAAATTGCCTTATCAGAATTTGGAATTCTCTCAATTAATTCTCTCATTGTTTCACCAAATTGATGAGGTATATTGTATCCAACTGTATCTGGAATATTAATTGTTGTTGCTCCAGCATTAATAGCTGACTCAATTATTCGGCAGAGAAAATCAATATCTGAACGACCAGCATCTTCCGGACTAAACTCAATATTATCAGTAAACTTTGTTGCTCTTTTAACAGAGCGAACTGCTTGAGTGACAACTTCATCAGGTGTCATTCTTAGCTTCATCTTCATATGAATATCAGAGGTTGCTATAAAAGTATGAATTCGAGCAGAATTTGCACCTTTAATTGACTCTCCTGCGCGATCAATATCTTTATCAAGAGCTCTTGCTAATGAACACACTGTTGAATCTTTCACGGCTTTAGCAACTGCTTGAACAGCTTCAAAGTCACCTTGAGATGCAATTGCAAAACCAGCTTCAATAACATCAACTCTCATTTTTTCTAAACTTTTAGCGATACGAACTTTTTCATCCTTGGTCATAGATGCACCAGGTGATTGTTCTCCATCTCTAAGTGTTGTATCAAATATTATTAGTTTTTCGGACATTAATTGCTCCTTTTTATTTTACGAATTTTATCTTAAATTTTAGTGATAGACTTTCGTCTATTATGATTATTATTGCCTTACGGCAATAATCGCAACAAAGCAAAGAGCTTGCTTAGTGAAAGTAATGTGATTGAATTAAGGTTCTTAATCATAAGTGAAGATTATAAAGCAACTTAAGTTGTCTTAATCTTTTTTTTCTCAATGCGCCTTTTATTAATGCCAATAATAGTAATAAATGGACCTGAGAGCAAGTATAGAAAAAATCCAGTAAATAAAACAATATTAGGCTTGTAAAGAAGCACAATTAAACTAAGAACAATAGCTAAAAGAAAACGAAATGATGCTTTTTTTGAATCCAATTCTTTAAAACTGTAATACCGAACATTACTAACCATAAGAAGTCCACAAATAATTGTTATTACAGCACCAAGATAGTAGCCTATGTAACCTATTGAAATTACGTCCGAATCAAAGAAGGCAAATGCCCAAATTTTAAGCCATATCATTGTAGCTATTACGCCCGCAGCAGCTGGTGAAGGGAGCCCTTGAAAATAGCGCTTATCAGCAGAGCCTACTTGCGTATTAAACCTAGCGAGACGTAAAGCAGCACAAGCTAAATAAACAAAGGCTGCAAGCCAGCCAAATCTTCCTAAACCAGAAAAACCCCATAAATAAACCAGAAGAGCTGGAGCCAAGCCAAAAGAAACAAGGTCAGCTAAAGAATCATACTCCGCGCCAAAAGCACTTTGAGTATTTGTTAACCGAGCTACTCGCCCATCTAACGTGTCCCATAACATGGCAACCATTATTGAAATTGCTGCGATTGTAAAGTCACCATTAATAGATGCAATGATAGAATAAAACCCAGCAAACAAGCCAAACGTTGTTAACACACTTGGCAATATGTAGATTCCTCTATTTCTTGGTTTTTGTTCTGTCATTGCTAATTAAAATAAAGCTGACAATATCAAAAATTAATTAGTTTTTAGTCTGATCTACTAATTTATTTTTTGCAATCCACGGCATCATTGAGCGCAAGCTCTCACCAACCGTTTCAATTTGGTGTTTGCGCTGAACATCACGACGACCAGGTAAATCACCAACATTTTTAATAAACTCTTTAGCAAAATCACCACTTTGTATTTCACTTAAAATTTTCTTCATTTCAGCTTTTGTTTCATCAGTTACTATTCTTGGTCCTCGAGTAACATCACCATATTCAGCAGTATTTGAAATTGAGTAACGCATATTTGCAATACCGCCCTCATACAACAAATCAACAATAAGCTTTAATTCATGAAGGCACTCAAAATATGCCATTTCTGGCTCATATCCAGCTTCTACAAGTGTTTCAAATCCAGCTTGGACAAGAGCAGTAGTTCCTCCACATAAAACAACTTGCTCACCAAATAAATCTGTTTCAGTTTCTTCTCTAAAACTCGTTTCGAGTATTCCAGTTCTTCCACCGCCAATTGCTGAAGCATATGAAAGAGCAATTTCTTTAGCATTACCTGTTGCATCCTGCTCAATTGCTATTAGATCTGGTATACCTCCACCTTTAACAAACTCAGAGCGAACAGTATGTCCAGGTGCTTTTGGAGCAATCATAATTACATCTAAGTCTTGTCTTGGAACAATCATATCAAAATGAATATTAAGGCCATGTGAAAAAGCTAAAGCAACCCCCTGTCTCAAGTTAGGCTCAATATTTTTTGAATAAATACTAGCCTGAAACTCATCTGGAGCCAATAACATAATAACATCTGCCCAAGCACTCGCCTCTTCAACAGACATAACGCCTAATCCAGCCTCTTTAGCTTTAGTAGCCGAAGATGAGCCTTCTCTAAGGCCAACAACAACTTCTACACCAGAATCCTTTAGATTATTTGCTTGAGCATGGCCTTGAGAGCCATAGCCAATAACTGCAACTTTTTTATTTTGAATGATTGAAAGGTCTGCGTCTTTATCGTAATATCTATTCATTTTTTGTCCTTAAATTTAAATTAATTTTTTTCCTCTGGAAATCCCGGTGACCCCAGTCCTTGAAATTTCAATAATGCTTGAAGGATCAAAAGCATCCAAAAATGCATTAATTTTCTTTGTCTTTCCTGAAACCTCTATGGTGTAAACTTTATCTGAAACATCAACAACCTTACAGCCAAAAATTTCTACCAATTCTTTTATATTAGCACCCTCTTTTGAGCTTGAAGAAATCTTGGCCAATAATAATTCTCGCTCCACATGATCCTGACTAGTTAAATCGCTAACCTTAACTACTTCGATTAATTTATTAAGTTGTTTAACAATTTGCTCTAAAACTCTATCGCTTCCTGAAGAAACAATGGTCATTCTAGACAAACTTGGGTCATTTGTTATTGCCACAGTAAGAGACTCAATATTAAAGCCTCGCTGAGTAAAAAGACCAGCAACTCTTGAAAGCGCTCCAGCCTCATTTTCTAGTATCACTGAAATAATGTGTCTCATAAACTATACCGCGTTAAAGTCAGTTTCATCTTTTGAAACCATTTCATCTCTTCCTGCAAGCAACATATCACTGTGCCCTCCACCAGCAGGAATCATTGGGAATACATTCTCTGATGGGTCAGTCACAATATCAAGAAAAACTGTTCGTTCTTTTTGATTAAATGCCTCAATAAGTGCAGGCTTCAAATCTTCTTCTTTTTCAACCCTTATGCCCATATGACCATAACTTTCTGCAAGCTTTACAAAGTCAGGTAAAGCATCCATATAAGACATTGCATAACGCTTTTCGTAAAAAAACTCCTGCCACTGCCTCACCATTCCGAGATAGCCATTATTAAGATTAATTATTTTTACTGGCGTCGAATATTGAAGCATTGTTGAAAGCTCTTGAAGCATCATCTGAATACTACCATCACCTGTAACGCATGCTACGTCTTTATCAGGCATTGCAAGTTTAGCACCCATAGCTGCTGGAAGCCCAAAACCCATAGTTCCTAAACCGCCCGAATTAATCCATTGCCTAGGCTCATCGAATAAATAATACTGTGCAGCCCACATCTGATGTTGCCCAACATCTGAAGTAACGATTGCTTTTCCTTTGGTAACCTCATAGAGCATTTCAATTACTGTCTGCGGCTTAATAACTCCAGAAGATTTTTTATAGGCTAAGGAGTCTACCTTTCTCCATTCTTCAATTTGAGACCACCAATTAGAAATGTCCTCAAGTTTTTTATCTTTCATCTGATCAATTAGAGCCTGAAGAACTTGCTTCGTTTGCCCAACAATTGGTATATCAGCCACAACATTCTTTGAAATTTGTGATGGATCAATATCAATATGAATAAATTTTGCAGTAGGACAAAATTTTTCTAAATTTCCTGTAATTCTGTCATCGAATCGAGAGCCAATAGCAACAACGCAGTCAGAACCATGCATTGCCATATTAGCTTCATAAGTGCCATGCATTCCAAGCATTCCAAGGGACTGCTTATCAGTCATTGGATAAGTACCTAAGCCCATAAGAGTTTGAGTAATGGGGAACCCAACCATACGTGTAAATTCACGAAGCTCTTTAGAGGCATTACCAATAATGCACCCACCACCAGCGTAAAGAATAGGCCTTTTCGAGTTAGCTAGCATTTCTGCAGCTTTTTTGATTTGACGACTACTAGCTTTAATAGTTGGCTTATATGAACGCATCTCAATAGTTGCAGGATATTCTTCAACTTCCATCTTAGCAATTGTTATGTCTTTAGGAATATCTATTACAACAGGGCCAGGTCTTCCTGTAGTGGCAATATGAAAAGCTTTCTTAACAGTAGAAGCAATTTCACTAATATCTCTAATAAGAAAATTATGTTTAACACATGAGCGTGTAATTCCAGTTGCGTCAACTTCTTGGAAAGCATCCATCCCAATTAATGGAGAAGGCACTTGACCAGAAATAACAACCATTGGTATAGAATCCATATGAGCGGTAGCAATACCTGTCACAGCATTAGTAATTCCAGGGCCTGAGGTTACCAGAACAACACCGGGCTTTCCATTAGATCTTGCATAGCCATCAGCACCATGAGCCGCGCCTTGCTCATGCCTTACTAATATATGGCTAATCTTGTTTTGCGCCTCTAAGGCATCATAAATATGAAGTACGGCTCCGCCGGGGTAGCCAAAAACATACTCCACCTCTTCTTTCTGCAAACAATCTATAAGAATTTCAGCGCCGTTCAATTTCATTACTAATAACTGTAATTTAAAAGTTTTTGATTATACCCAAAGAATCAAAAGCAAAAAGACTTCGTTTTTAGCAGTTTTTGCTTTTAAGGCGCTGAAAAATGGGATTTATTATTATAAAAAAAAGAGCAATCCTAATTACAATCTATAGATCGTTTTGCCAATCCTCCGAGTAGTAATGTATTGGAGAGTTGCCCTCTTCAAAAGTTTCGATTTGAAATGCGTTAGGCTGAGATAATATAGCTGATAATAACTGATCGTTAAGCATATGGCCTGTTCTATAACCCTCATAATGACCGATAACATTTCCACCTAATAAAAAAAGGTCACCAACAATATCTAAAATTTTATGCTTTACAAATTCATTATGATAGCGCATACCATCTTCATTGAGAATGTCATCATCTGAAAGTGCTATGGCATTATCAATACTTGCCCCTAATGCAAGATTTTGCTTTTGCAGCATTTGAACATCTCTTTCATATCCAAATGTTCTAGCTCGTGATATCTCTTTAAGATATGATTGCTCAGCAAAATCTATTGTAAGTTTCTGGCCACTTTCTTTAATTTTTTTATGTTCAAAGTCAATCTCTAGCGAAACCTTGAACCCATGATGTGGAGAAACTTGTGCCCATGATTGGCCATTTTCTACTCTGATAGTATCCTTAATAACAATAAATCTCTTATGCGAATCTTGTTCTTCAATGCCAGCTGACTGAACTAAAAATATAAATGGAGCAGATGATCCATCCATAATCGGCACCTCAAATGAATCTAACTCAACTAACAGATTATCGACGCCCAAAGCAGAAAGTGCTGACATTAAATGCTCAATAGTTGAAACTTTAACACCTTGACTTTCAAGTCCTGTTGACAAAACAACTTCATTAACAAAAGCACTATGTGCATGAACCTGCCTTCCACCGGCATCTAATCTTTTAAAAACCACTCCATGGTCTGGAGCTGCAGGAATTAAAGTTAGATTGACAAGCTTCCCACTGTGAATACCAACACCACGAGCTTTCACTGTTTTTTTAATTGTTCTTTGCTTAACCATAAATCAAAAATTTCCTACAATAACTTTTTTTAATTTATCCATAACACTTTGATCAGTTTTAGACAATGCAAGTACATTATTACTCAAATCTTCCTCATGCAATAAGAGGCCTATTGCGCCTGTATACTTATAGTCTGTGAGTATTGTTTCTAAGCCAGAAACTTTTGAGCGCTGGATTTGGCCTATTTTAACTCTTTTAGAAAAAAAATCACGCACAAGTTCTAATATAGAATTAATTTGAGCTCCACCTCCACATAGAACAAAACCAGACCTGATAATGCCATTTAAGTTATGGTACTTAAATTCATTATTTAATAATGTAAAAATTTCTCGATACGCCTCTTCAATAACTTCTGATAGCTCTAAACTAGAGAGGTAATGGTCTTCTTTATTTTGGGTGAAATGAATCAATTTATCTTCTTTTAGAGTTGATGATTTTGCAATACCATAGTTTTCCTTAAGCCTTTTCGCCTCTTCAAATGAAGTATCAAATGCATAAGCAATTTCTTGGGTAATCTCATCCCCTCCTGAGTCTATTACCCCACTCCGAACTATTCCCTCTTCATTAAATACCGAGTAACTTGTAACTCCAGCACCTATATCTAAAATGCAAATCCCACTGTCTTTATCTTCTTGTGATAACACTGCATGAGATTTCGCTATGGAGTTAAGGACAATCTTTTCAGCTTCAAGGTCACTCTGCTCGAGGCAGCGCTCGATATTTCTTATACTAGAACTAGAAACGGTCACAATATGAACTGTAGATTCCAATACTTCTGCCTCCATCTCAATAGGATTATCAACCACCAAAGTTTCATTAATTGTAAATTTCTTTTTTATGATATGTAATTTTTCTTTATTGGTTGGGGTTGACTTTGCCATGGCAGACTCAAGAACGGAATCCAAATCTTTTAATGTAACAGCTTCATTTATTGAAACCTTACCCTTTCCATCGGAGCATGTTAAATGAGTATCTGAAATATTAATGCGAGCTAAATCAACCTTATACCCAAAATCTTTTTTAGTTTGCTCAATTAATTTTGTAATTACTCTTGCAAGAGAGTCAATAGAAAATAAAGAGCCTTTTTTCACTCCATCAGAGGAGCAAAAATTATGTGCAATAATTCTAAGATGGCCAGATTCTTCTATATCGGCAGCAAGAAGAGCAATCTTCTCAGTACCAATATCTATGCTTGCTACAAAATTATTACCTGCCATATGAAATTATATAAAAAGAATTTTTATTAAAAATTTTACCAAACTATCAAACACTTTTAACCACAGTTAAACTATTTTTTTTAAATTCTAACCAATCATTTAAATGTTCTAATTCGACAGTTTTACCGCTCAACAATCTTCTAAACAACTTAGCATTACTTTCCCCATGATAAAGGCCCAATATGTGACGAGTCATCGACCTCATTGGGACTCCAATTTTAATTTGCTGCTTTATATAAAGCATATATTTTTTTAAAATTTGCTCTCGATCTAGAAGATTTTTTTTGGTACCGAAAATTTGCTCGTCTACCTCTCTTAATAAAAAAGGATTATGGTAGACCGACCTTCCAAGCATTACTCCATCAACATACTCAAGATGATTTTTAACTTCATTACAGTTTTCAATGCCGCCATTTATAGTTATTTTTAGTTGAGGAAAATCTCTCTTTAACTGATAAACCCAAGGATAATTTAAAGGCGGTATAGTTCGGTTTTCTTTTGGACTTAAGCCTTGCAGCCATGCTTTACGGGCATGAATTATAAAGTGCTGACAGCCCTTGTTATGAATGCGCATTATAAAATCTGAAAGCTGTTCATAATTTTCCATATCATCAATTCCAATTCGGCTTTTAACTGTCACAGGAATATCACAATTTTCAATCATACTTTCAACGCATGAGGCAACCAAATCTGGCTCTTTCATTAAACAAGCACCAAAACTACCTGAAAGGACCCTATCTGATGGGCATCCAACATTTATATTAACTTCGTCATAACCCCACTCCTGAGCTATGAGTGCACACTTAGCCATTTCAGAAGGGTTGCTTCCTCCAAGCTGAAGTGTCAGTGGATATTCTTCTGCATTAAAGTCAAGTAAACGGTTTTTATCACCGTTCAAAATTGCCTTTGCAGTTATCATTTCTGTGTAGAGCTGAGTGTTCTTACTAAGCAATCGATAAAAATATCTGCAGTGTCTATCAGTCCAGTCCATCATTGGCGCTATAGAAACTAATGAAGAGTTCATGAGATTTTTGAAGAAAGCTCAACCAAAGCGAAAGCAATACTCTGTGAAACAATATCTGATCTCGAGCCTGAAAAAAATTGAGTAGTTGTTGTTACGTTTCCATCACAGAAAAAACCAATACAAACCATACCAACTGGTTTTGACACAGAGCCCCCAGAAGGACCGGCAATGCCTGTTATTGAGATAGCTAAATTACTATGTGATCTTTGACCAGCACCTGTAACCATTTCATGAGCAACTTTTTCACTTACAGCGCCATACATCTCAATAGACACAGGATTTACCCCAAGCATATCAATTTTTGATTGATTACTATAAGTGATAAAGCCGCAATTAAAATATGAAGATGCCCCTGAAATTGAAGTCAAAGAACTTGATAATGAGCCCCCAGTACAAGATTCAGCAACAGAAATTGTTAAGCCCTTTGAAACAAGAAGTTCAGATAAGTGCTTTGCCTTTAAGTAAGACATTAATCGCCCTCCCTTATTGCAGTATGAACAATTTCATAGACATCGTCTGACAACTTTTTTTGGCTTATAATTGAGTTAAGCTCACTCTTTTGAAGAGCAGAATACTTACTTGTAAATCGCCTCCAGTGATTAAAAATACCCACAAATCTTGCTGCAATTTGAGGATTCATACTGTCTAACTTAATAATTATTTCACTTAATAGCTGGTAACCATCTTTACAATGAAACTGGATACTATTTCGGCTAAAAGATCCAATTACGGATCGGACTCTATTTGGATTAGTCATTGAAAATAATTCATGCTTCATAAGCTCTCTAATATCTGCAACAGAAGCAATAGATGAGGCACATTGAGCGCTAAACCACTTATCCATTACCTGTGCATCTGACTTATGCTGCTTATAAAATCTTGAAATAACCTCATCACGATAAGGGTTTGAAGAATCTAATAAACACTGAAAAGCGCTAAATTGATCTGTCATACAATCTGCATTATTATATTGTGCATATGCTAAATCATACTCACCTAGCTGAGACAAATAACTTAAACATTTGTTTTTTAAAGCCCTCTCACCAACCGACTTAGAAGATAAATCAAAGACTTTTATATAGTTTAATTTTTGATATGTTTTTAGAAAAAGTACTTTAAAGTTATTAGCAATAGAGAGGCTAGATTTTTTACGTTTATGGCTCACCTCTTGCACGTCAATTTGACCAACATGTTGATGAATGATTTGCTCTGAAGGTAAACTTATCATTTCAGATAGTAGCGCAAAATCTGAGTCATTATTGAAAATATTTTTAATCATACTAAACAATTCTTTTTCTTCAACATGCTCTGGGTTGAGGATATATTCAAGCCATAAGCTTTGAGCGCTATCCCAACGATTAAATGGATCACTATCATTTGATGAAAGAAAAATTTTCTCACTGGCTGAAAGATTAGAATCAAACTTAATAGGTGCTGAAAAACCTCTAAACCAAGAAGGCGTTGGCTTACTCTTAATATTTTCAAATGTAATAGTTTTTACAAGCTCATCAATCAAAATCATTCCTGACTCAATCTCTTTACCATCATCTGCTAATAATCCAAATTTATTTGGAATTAGAAAAGGTGCTGATTGATTTTTTTGAGTAAAAGTAGCACTATAAATATTTAGCTCAGAGTTATACTCATCATCCACACTTACCTCAGGTGTTCCTGACTGACTATACCAAGACATAAAATTATCAAAATTAAAATGGTTAGCATCAGCCATACTTGCAACAAAATCATCTATCGTAACTGCCGAGCCATCATGACGATTAAAATAGAGAGTCATTCCTTTTTGAAAGCCCTCTTCTCCTAAAATTGTATGAATCATTCGAATAACTTCTGCGCCTTTCTCATAAACCGTTGCAGTATAAAAGTTATCCATTGCAATATACGACTCTGGCCTTACTGGATGAGCCATTGGGCCAGAATCTTCAGCGAATTGCCTTGTCTTAAGCTCATTAACGTCAGTAATTCTTTGAATTGCCCTAGAGCGAAGATCAGAGGAAAATTCTTGATCTCTAAAAACAGTTAACCCTTCTTTTAGACTTAGCTGAAACCAGTCTCTACAAGTTACTCTATTTCCAGTCCAATTATGAAAATACTCGTGGCCAATAATAGACTCAATTCTAATAAAACTTGCATCTGTTGAAGTCTCTTGATTAGCAAGAACACAGTCTGAATTAAAAATATTAAGACCCTTATTCTCCATAGCACCCATATTAAAATCATCCACTGCAACAATCATGTAGATATCCAAGTCGTAAGAAAGGTTAAACCTCTCCTCTTCCCATTTAAATGATTTTTTAAGGGACTCCATTGCAAAGGAAGTTTTATGCATATTATGAGGCTCTACGTATAACCTTAAGTCAACCAATCTTCCTTTTGAAGTTACAAAGCTATCTTGAAGGAAATCTAATTTACCTGCAACTAAAGCAAATAGATAACAAGGCTTTGGTGCTGGATCATGCCAAATAACTTGTGAAGCACTTTCTTCGACCAAGTTTCCATTACTAAGAAGTACTGGATAATGGCTTCTGTTAGCTGTTATCTTAGTGGTAAATACGCTCAATACATCTGGCCTATCAAGATAGTATGTAATTTGCCTAAAGCCCATAGCCTCACATTGGGTGCAGAAATTTCCACTGGATTGGTACAAACCATTTAGATCCGTTTTGCTTTCAGGATGAATTCGAACTTTCACCTCTAAAATAAAGTTATCAGGTGGATTTATTAGAAATAAGCCATCATTTTTTTGCTCATAATTAATACTTAAGCCTTCAATTTTTATTGATATTAACTCAAGAGACTCCCCATTTAAAAAAAGCTTATCAATTTTTTTATTGTTACCAGGATTTTTATAAAAAGAAATGCGTGATGAAACAATTGTTTCAGTTTCACCAAGGTCAAAGTCAAGCTCTGTGGTTCTTATGAGATGAGAGCTTGGTTCATAATCTTTGCGATAAATAGGCTGTGGCGTTAAAGTAGAAATAATAATCCTCCTAATAGAATTCTATAAATGACAAATGGTAAAAAACCAATTCTTTCAACCAGTCGAATAAAAAAGACAATTGTAAAATATGAAGTAATCAAAGCAACTACAAATCCAATAAAAAGAAGGTCCCAATCAACTTGACTTTTGTCTTTTACCAAGTCAAAAGTTTTTAATAAAGTTGCAAGTGCAATAACAGGAATAGATAAAAGAAATGCATACTTTATTGATAGAGCTCTTGAAAGGCCAATTAGTAAAGCCGCAGTAATAGTTATTCCTGAGCGTGACGTTCCAGGAATTAAAGCTAGGGCTTGAAAGCAGCCCACAATTAGGATATCAGAGCCATGGATATAGTCTCTACTTTTTTGAAATGTTCGATGCAGCCAGTCTGAGAAACCTAGCAGAAGTCCAAAGAATATAGTTGCAAAGGCAACTACTTGGTAACTTCTTAAATTTAACTCGATTGACTCTCTAAATAATAAACCCACAATGCCAACTGGTATTGTTCCTAAAATAATGCCCCAGGCAAGCATTGACTCCCCTTGCGTTTTTCTGGTTGCAATTGAGTCATAAAAGTCTTTAGTTAAAGACACCAATGAAGAGCGGTAGTAAAAAATAATTGCACATAAAGTGGCAAAATGAAGAACAACATCAAAAGCTAACCCTTGATCCGGCCAATCTAAGAATTTTGGAAGTATTACTAGGTGCGCCGATGAAGATACGGGAAGAAATTCAGTAAGTCCTTGTATTAAAGCTAGAGTAATTGTTTGAGTAATATCCATCTCTTGATTTTAAAGCTTATTGGTAAGATCTTGCTCTTTGAAACCATCTAATTTTACTGGTTGTTTTTTAGATAAAGCCATCACTTTAAAAACCTCACCCATTGCCCCTGGCAAAACTAGTTGCTTAACCTCTTGAGCTAGTTTGATTCTAATTTCATTATCCTTTTCATCCAATAGATACTTTTCAATACCCAATGAAATTAAAAACATTGCTTGCGTGCAATATCCAGAAATTTCAAAACCAGCATCAACTGCACTTTCAGCAATATCTGAAAAATTAACCGATGTTGTTATATCTTGATAACCAATATTACAAAAAGGATCATCACTTGATTCATGATTAAAAAAACACTTTAGAGTTCCGTCATTGCGCTGAGGGTGAAAATATTCAGATTTATCCATACCATAATCAATTAATAGAACTGTTCCCTCAGAAATAAAGTCATAAAGCGACTTAATCCAAGCGATAGACTGAACATTTATTTCAGTAGTGTATCCTTCCTCTTTAAGATCAGGAAGAGATGTTTCAGTCCTAATATAAGGCTGAGTAAACTTTTTCCATTGAAAATTCTCATTTTGAAAATCAACCCCTAATTCCACAAAATAGCCCTCAGAGAACGTTATTCTTTTTGCAGGAATAGCATCAAGAATTTCATTAGCAATAACAACACCTTTAAAATCTTTTGGCAGCTCAGTTAGCCATTCAACCCGATTAAAGATTTCAGGTAAAACTTTTTTAATAGTTTGCATCTGCCTGTCTTTAAGTTGGGCACTTAATTCGATAATATAATATTTTCCAGGAAGTGAGCTTAGCCTGCCTAATTCAAAAAGAATTTGAGCAGCAAGCACTCCACTCCCTGCTCCAAACTCTAGAATATCACCATTATTAAGAACCTGCTTGCACTGTCTCGCAAGTGTATAGCCAAATAAGTCAGAGGTCTCTGGGGCTGTTATAAAGTCACCATGACGGCCAAATAATGTTTTATTGGATCGATAATATCCAAACTCAGAATGGTACAGGGCAAGATTCATAAACACATCAAAACCAATGGGTTTGTTATTATCTTTAATGGTTTTAGATATAATATCTTGAAGGTTCATATTAGAAATTATTTTATACTGTGAATTGACTTTATTCTCTCAAAAACAAATTTTACTTAATCAATTTAATTAACTAATAAAACCTATGAAAACAGCCTTAATTACTGGTGGAGCAGCTCGAATTGGAGCTCAAATAGCAAAAACACTTCACAAAAATAACTTTAATATAATTATTCATTGCAATCAATCAAAAGACAAAGCGCAATTACTTTGTGATGAACTTAACCTTTTAAAAGAAAAATCGGCAAAAGTAGTAGTAGGCAATCTTAATAACATAGACTCTATAAGTACAATTATTGAATCTATAGAATCAATAGACTTATTAGTTAACAACGCATCTGTCTTCTATCCTTTATCAGTTGACGAGAGCGACTCTGAAAATTGGGATAATATATTAGATGTTAATCTTAAAGCGCCCTTCTTTCTGTCAAAGGGACTAAGTCAAAAACTCAAATCTAGCGAGGGATCAATAATAAATATCATTGACATTCATGCAGACCGACCACTCAAAAAACATTCTGTCTACAATATTTCAAAAGCAGGTCTAAAAATGCTTACCCTTACACTTGCTAAAGAACTTGCTCCCTCTATCAGAGTTAATGGAGTTTCACCTGGCTCGATCTTATGGCCACAAGAAGGTGCAGAAATTTCTGAGTCAGATAAAAGTATTATGCTTGAAAGAATAGCCCTTAAAAGGCAAGGCTCTCCTCAAGACATTGCAGACACAGTGCTTTTTTTAGCAAACTCTAATTACCTAACGGGCCAAATAATTAATGTTGACGGTGGCCGTACACTCAATCAGTAAACAAATCCCCTTAGTCATAATGTGGTATAATTTGGTTGTCGATCATTTTTTTTCGACTAACAAGAATTTTTTTACAATTGTTTCAAACTAAAAAATAGAACTATTGTAACGAACTAATTTTTTTATGGGCTAATTGAAGCCACATACAAAACCTTATTTAGTAATTGATGAATTTTATTAATCAAACCTTTATTCCCATTCAATACGTAAGTATTGATGCTTTGTATGTGCTCAATAGTCCAGATATTATAGGACTTCATAATGAATCACATTTTAATCAATGCAACCCACAAAGAAGAAATTCGAGTTGCAATCGTCAAGGACCAAAAGCTTACTGGCCTTGATATCGAGACAAGCCTCAATAGAAAGACTAAGGGCAACATATACAAAGCAAAGATTTCTCGAGTAGAGCAATCTTTAGAAGCTGCTTTCGTCAACTATGGCAAGGACAAGCATGGTTTTTTACCCTTTAAAGAGATTTCTCCTTTCTTTTCTGATGGTGTTAAGCCTAAAGGCGATAAATTAACTATCAGTGACGTCCTTAAAGAAGGGCAAGACATTATCATACAAGTTGAAAAAGAAGAGCGTGGTAACAAAGGCGCTGCTCTTAGTACCTACATCAATTTAGCTGGTGCTTATATGATACTAACCCCAAACAACCCTAAAAGCTCAGGCATATCTAGACAAATTGGAGCATCAGATCGTCAAGATTTAAAAAACTTATTGCCAAGTCTCAATGTTCCTAAGCACTCTGGACTTATAATTCGTACTGAGGGTGCTGGGAGGGGCGTTAGTGAACTTCAATGGGAGATAGACCATCTAACTCAGCTCTGGAAATCTATTAAAACTGCAACTAAAAAGCAAGAGGATCCTTTTTTGATCTACCAAGAAAGTGATATAACTGTTAGGGCGTTGCGTGACTTTTTAAGAGAAGATACCGATAGTGTCATTATTGATGACTTAGAGACTTATCAAAAGGCTAGAGACTTTATTAGCTTTGTAATGCCGCATTACTTAGATAAGATTAAATTCTTTGATATTACAGAGCACTCTCTTTTTGCACATATGAGCATAGAGTCTCAAGTTAAGAGCGTCTTTAACAGAGAAGTTGCTTTGAGATCTGGAGCAACCATTGTGTTTGATCCGACAGAAGCATTAACAGCAATAGACATCAATTCTGCTAGAGCAACAAAGGGAACAAGTATTGAAGATACTGCCTATAAAGCAAATTTAGATGCTGCATCAGAAATTGCGTTACAACTTCAATTAAGAGATATTGGTGGTTTAGTAGTAATAGACTTTATTGATATGGCCTCAGAATCCAATAGAACAGCTATTGAAAAATTAATGGAAAAAGCTACAGCAAATGATAGGGCTCGCGTTCAAATAGGCTCAATATCAAGATTTGGACTTTTAGAGCTATCACGCCAAAGACTAATGAACTCTGTTGCTGAATCGACAGGAAAAACGTGTTCAATTTGTAATGGAAGTGGAACAAATCCAACTATTCCTTCACTATCTTTAAGAATTATTCGTCAACTAGAAGACAACTTAAATTCAAATAAAAATGGTGACGACATAACAATTCAATCCAGTGTTGAAGTAATAACTTATTTACTTAACGAGAAGAGACAAAACATAATTGAAATGGAAGATAAACATAATATTAAGATTACTCTTCTTCCAAATCAATACATGCACTTTCCTCACTTCACAATGAATAAACAAAAGGGTGATAAGAACTCTCATCATAAGAGTTTTCAAGGCGTCTCTAAACCTCAAGAAAACCCAAATGTAATTAATTATATTGATAAACCTGATATTCCTGCAATATCCACAAATCACCCGTCGACAAAGATGCCTGAAAAGAAGGTCTCATTTATGAGTAAATTATCTGAAATATTCTCTTCAGATAAAAAAACACCTACTCAATCAAAAACTAGTAAGCCTCAGAACAGGAATCAAAATAGAAACAGAAACCAAAATAGAAATCGAAACCAAAATAGAAATAGAAACCAAAATCAAAATACACAAGAAAATCAAAAAAGTACAACTAGTGAAGCTCAAAAAAATAGCTCCAATGAAGCTAATAATATCAAGGCTAATCAGAACAATCCAAACCAAAATAGAAATAGAAATCAAAATAGAAATAGAAATCAAAAAAATACGGCAAATTCTAATCAAAAGCCGACTGAGAATGTTGTAGCGAAGCCGACTGAGAATGTTGTAGCGAAGCCGACTGAGAATGTTGTAGCGAAGCCGACTGAGAATATTGTAGCGAAGCCGACTGAGAATGTTGTAGCGAAGCCGACTGAGAATGTTGTAGCGAAGCCGACTGAGAATGTTGTAGCGAAGCCGACTGAGAATGTTGTAGCGAAGCCGACTGAGAATGTTGTAGCGAAGCCGACTGAGAATGTTGTAGCGAAGCCGACTGAGAATGTTGTAGCGAAGCCGACTGAGAATGTTGTAGCGAAGCCGACTGAGAATGTTGTAGCGAAGCCGATTAAAAAGCCAGCCCGCAAACCAGTCAAAAAGGCCCCAACAAAAGCATCTATTAAAAAATCCGAAAATTCTGATAAAAAAGCTTCAATTAAGTCTGATTTAAAAAAGTCTGAAAATTCTGATGAAAAAGCTTCTTAAAAGTTTATGAACAAATATGCAGTAATTGGCAATCCAGTTCATCACAGCATATCTCCAATAATTCACGCCCAATTCTCTCAGGAGTTTGGGCTTGAAATTTCATATGAAAAAATACTTTCACCAATAGATGAATTTAAAGACACAGTAAAGAAGTTTATTGATTCAGATGGCCAGGGTTTTAACATTACTCTGCCATTTAAAATTCAGGCGCATAATCTATCAAAAACCTTAACACCAAATGCAAAGGCTGCTGGGGCGGTAAATGCTATAAAAATTGAAGCCAACACTTTGATTGGTGAAAATACTGATGGAAATGGATTAGTGAATGATTTTACAAATAATTTAAATCAATCCTTGAAAGGAAAGGAAATCCTAATTATTGGCGCAGGAGGTGCAACACAAGGAATTCTTAAGCCAATACTTGATTGTAATCCTCAAAAAATATTATTAGCAAACCGAACTAAAGAAAAATCTTTAAAGCTTGCGAGTAAGTTTCTAAAGTATGGAAAAGTTTGTGGCTTTGGATTGGACCAAATTAAATCCAAGCCAGTTGATATAGTTATTAATGCGACAAGTGCATCTATTGATGGAAATATCCCTAATATTCCAAAAGGTGTTGTTGAGGGAGCACTATGTTATGACTTAATGTATGGCAAAGAAACACCTTTCATGAAGTGGGCAAATGAAAATTCTGCTAGAAAAGTTAGTGATGGGCTTGGAATGCTCGTAGAACAAGCAGCACTCTCGTTTTCTTTCTGGCTAGGAAAAAACCCTCAAACTAAACCAGTAATCGAATTATTCAGGGCGAAAGGCGACTAATATCCCACCCATTATCTTTACGCTCGTATATGAGGCGATCATGAAGTCTGCTTTCTCTTCCTTGCCAAAACTCAATACTTCGAGGAACTACTCTATAACCACCCCAAAATTCAGGAAGTGGGATCTCTCCATTAGCAAATTTTTTTTTCATTGCTGCAAACTGATCAACCAAAATTGCTCTGGAGGATATTTTTGATGATTGTTGAGATGACCATGCACCAATTTGAGAATCTTTTGGCCTCGAAGAAAAATATTTTAAAGATTCTAACTTTGTAATCTTCTCAACACTTCCAATAATTTTGATTTGCCTTTCTAGGGCAAGCCAAGGAAAAAGAAGAGCAGCCTGGGGATTGTTTTGAAGTTGTTTTGATTTTTTAGACTCGTAGTTTGTGAAAAATACAAAGCCCTTATCGTCAAAAAATTTAAGAAGGACGGTTCTAATTCCTATATAGTCATCTGACGTAGCAAGACTCATTGCACTCGGCTCAATAATATTAGCTTCTATAGCCTGGTCAAACCATAATGAAAACTGTTCAATTGGATTATTTTTAAGGTCGCCTTTTACGATACCACTTTTGAGATATTCTTTTCTTAAATTGCTTAAATCACCTGTCATATAATTTCCTTCAAAATGGGATTAAATTACTTTTTTTAGATTCTGTTAGATGCTTTGTGATAAGGGACTTGACTGGAGGAAATCGATCTGCAAATTTTAAGACTAACTTTCTAACTTTTTTAGCAACGGCATCATCATTAGTAAACAAGGAAACAACGCCATTTGTCCCAAAATACATCAATCTAGATAAATGTATTTGTTTATTTTCAAATTCCTTTAAAACTGAGTCTGAACCAATATCATTACCATTTTGAGCAGCCTTAATAACTGCGTGTGAGAGAATGTCTTGTCCCCTTAGACCTAAATTAAAACCATGCGCTGTAACTGGATGCATTCCAACTGCAGCATCGCCAATTAAAGCAAAACGAGTAGCTCTAAATTTTTGAGCATAAACCCCAACTAAAGGATAAGAATGCCTTTTACCAATTTGTTTCATTTCACCTAAAACCCCATTAAAGCCATCACTAGCTTGTGCACAAAACTTCGTCTCGTCCATATTTAACATTTCATCTGCCTCATCAGTTGGAACTGTAAGAACAACAGATGATATATTGCCATTTAAGGGGAGAAGCGCTAGGGTATGGCCATAGTTAAAGCACTCAAGAGCAGTTTGATTATGAGACTTTTCATGAGAGACTCTTGTAATTATCATTACCTTAGAGAAGTCTTTCATCGTTGATGATATGCCCATCTTTCTCCGTATTTCTGAAAACCGACTATCTGCAGCAACTATAAGCTTTGAATTTATAGTTTTACCATTTGAAAGAGTAATCTCAGCATTAGAAGAACTTGTATTAAGAGAGTCAACTGCTAAATCATTAATAATAGTTATGTTATCGGCACTTGATGCTTTTTGATACAAAGCAAGCCTGATTAAATTATTTGGAACAAGATATCCAAGAGCATCAATTGACGTTTTATTTGCTTCAAAATTTAATAATGATTCTGAATCACCATCAAAAACTTTTGCCTCCCTAAGTGGACTGACTTTGGCCTGATCAATGAGACTCCAAACACCGAGTTTTTGTAGTATCTTTAATGAATTATGAGTTAGAGCAGTTTCCCTTCCATCTGGCTTAGGGTCTGAAATCGAAATATGCGGCGATTTTTCGACAACAAGTATTTTTTGATCCTGATTTGCTAATGAACAAGCAAAACTTAGTCCTGCTGGCCCTGCACCAATAATTACCACATCATAAACATTGTTAGAATTATTATTTTTCATAGTATTTAACTGTGCGAACTGAGCGTATTAGTTTTCTACTTTAGACTCATCAATTTTTTTAAGCCAATAGGCACTTTTTTCAAGATTTTTTGCAGTTCCAATGCCCTCTTGATACATCTGTGCAACTTTAATTTGAGAGTCTAAATTATCATTCCTTGCAGCTTTAAGATAGTATTCATAAGATTGCTCAAAATTCTGTGGTACCCCTTCTCCAGCCTCATACATTTGTGCCAAATTATGTTGAGCATCTGAATAACCTTGATCCGCAGACAAACTAATCCAGCTAAATGCTTTAATAAAGTCAATATTTACACCAGCTCCAAGATAATAAATAGCCCCCAAAGTATATTGCGCTTTTGGATGAGACTTGTTTGCCGCATCTTGGACATATTTAAAACCTTTAGTGTCGTTTTGAATAACACCTACACCAGTGATATACATTATTCCAAGAGCAGTCATTGCATTTAAGTCACCTGTTTTAGCACCTAATTCAAATGCTTTAAGGGCCTTTTCATAATTTTTTTGTTCTATTAATTCAATCCCTCTTTCATACAAACCATCTTCAGCAATCGCTGGAGATAGCAATAAAAAAGAAAAAGATATTATTAATAAGACTTTACTTAAAGAGAGGTTGAATAATTTAGCTGTATTGATCATTTTTGATTTAAATAATATTGTTTTTGAAATATTATAATTATTTTACAGTTTTTTTTAGATTCTAAACATCACCTCTTGCGACAAACTCTAAAACAGTTGCATTAATACAGTACCTTGGCATTCCGTCAGGACCATCATTAAATACATGGCCCAAATGAATATCTGAGCTCAATGATCTAACTTCTGTGCGTCTCATACCATAACTAAGATCAATCACTTCATAAACCTCGTTACGCACTGGCCTTGTAAAGGACAACCAGCCAGACTTTGAATCAAATCGGTCTGCGGTATCAAAAAGAGGTCTTCCAGAAAGCTTATCTATAAAAATACCGTCAGGCGTATTCTTAAAAATTTCATACTGTTTGCAGAATCTTCTATCTGTGCCTTCATTAAATGCAACATTGAAAGCATCAGAATCTTTACCTAATTTAAATTCACCCAATGCTTTATAAAAATCATCAGAAGACATAATTCCTTGATGCGCCCATACCTCCTTTCCATTCTCTATTAGAAAAATAGTAGGTGTAGCCCATGTCTCTGTAATTAGCTCAAAGCCATTCAATGACGATGCTGGAGCTGATCTTAGTGGAATAGTTCCCTTGTATTTTGAGGTTACTAGTTTTTCGAACTCAAGACAAAACAAGCAAGTACCTTCTACTTCAGGGCCAATAACAACAATTTCTTTTCCACCTAAGGGTGATATATCTGCAACCAATGATTCTTTTGGAACTTTCTCAATAAAAGTAACACCAGTAGAATGATCAGGGCAGTAGCCATTCGGATTTCTCATTAAGTAATCCTGATGGTAATCTTCAGCTGGCCAAAATTTCTCTAAAGCTGCCATCTCAGTCATAATTTCACCATAACCTTTTGCTGTTAATAGCTTTTGATAAAGTTGACCTGTCCTATTTGCAATTTCTTTTTGTTCATTATTAGTCCAATAGATTGCAGAACGGTAGTTATTTCCAACATCATTACCTTGTCTATTTAGTTGGGTTGGATCATGAATCTCCCAAAAATTTTTCAGCAATTGTTCTGTGGAAACTCTGTCGGTATCATAAATAACTTTTACAGTCTCTGTATGATTAATTAAAGTATTCTTTTGGGTTGATTTTTCTTCGTTAGATAACCCAATATTTTTCAAAACAGAAAGAAAACTTTCACTCTGAATTCTTCTATTATTGAGAACATCCTGATAGGTTGGATTCTCATAATTTCCACCAGAGTATCCTGAAACAACATCTACAACACCTTCGATATTTTCAAAGTTTTTTTCAACACCCCAAAAACAACCTGCAGCAAAAAAAATTTCTAAAATCACAAAGACACCTTCTTTTTTTGAAAAATATTAAATTAATTCTACACTTTATAGGTGAATGTCAAGTGTTTAATAGGTGAAGAATATCTAAACTATTAGTGCATTAGATTTAACTTTTAAGTTGAAATTATTACTAATAAAAAAAAGGAGTAAAACTGAACTAATTAGCAATACTGAGATATCCCAAAACATAGGATGAAACTATGTTAACTTTAGTCGAAACTTTTTTTGAATTAACTTCTAAAGTAAAACCTTTTTCAGCATTACTTTTCAAAAACTCATCACTTAAACTTAACTCCATTATTTCTCTATATTCGCAACTTGAATCAGTACATTTAGATGCATCCGTAGAGAGAAGATTTATTTCAATTTGATCATCTTCATCACAACGCCATTTATCACAAAAATTAGAAGAATTATAGCTTCTCCAGTTTTTTGACGAGTACAAAATCGACAGTCTGATCTTATGCTTCATTACCTCATTATTATTTTTCACTCCATAAAGAAAGTAATTATGCCTTTCATTTTCATTATCAAAGAAGCCACTCTTCTCAGTTTTAAAAACTTCAGCTCCTGTAAAAACTATCTGTCCATCTGAGTCAGCATTTGAAACTTTAACCATTTCGGCATATTTGATAACATCCTCTGCCTCAATGCGTAATTTATTTTTTAGTTCTTCAGATTTTTCGAGTTTTTCGATTACAGCTAAAACTAATTCTGGATCTTGTAGTTTTTGAGCAGCACTGAGATTTTCTTTGTGTGTAAGACCAAGAGAAATTATTTTTTCTGCTTCAGATTCTGACGAAGGGAGATCTGTAAGCTGAACATATGAACAGCCCACTAAACCAAGTGATATAAATACGACTAGTAATATTTTTTTCATGATTTTAATTATATTTTAATCTGTTTATTATAAGTAATAAATACCAAAAAATTGAATTTAAAGAGGTAAATAATTCTGGTAGTCACGGTCAGATTTGAACTGACGACTTCCACCTTGTCGAGGTGGCACTCTAACCAACTGAGTTACGCGACTATTAAGTGAAGAATTATACTGCTTCAAAAGTTGCACGTATAATTTTTTGAATTCTAGAAGCTTCATCATAACGGTTCTCTGCATTTCTAATTGGCCTTCCAACTACAATATAATCAGACCCGCTCTTAAAAGCCGTCGCTACATCGACTACTCGCTTTTGATCATCATCATTAGCTACTGGACGTATACCTGGAGTAACAGCAATAAGTTTATTATCAACATATTCACGAATGTATGGTACCTCTAAACCAGAGGAAACAATTCCATCACATCCAGCCTCAAAAGCTCTTTTAGCTCTAGAAATAACTAAATCTTTAACATTGCAATCAAACCCAAGATCATCTAAGTCACCTCTATCCAAGCTTGTTAAAGCGGTTACAGCAAGGATCTTTAAATTATTTTTATTCTCAGAAGCCTTTTCCATTAGAGCTTGATTACCATGAATAGTTGCAAATGTTGCCCCATAGTCGCTTAGTCTGGCAATTGTTCTACCAACAGTTTCAGGGACATCAAAAAATTTTAAATCAACAAAGACTTTTTTGTCTCTTGCTATTAACCAGTCTAGTAATTCAAAATATTGGCCTGTCATTAGAAGCTCCATACCAATTTTATAAAAGTTAACACTATCATCAAGCTCTGTGACAATTTTTTTGGCTTCTGCAACTTCAGGGACATCTAATGCAAAGATTAAACGATCTTCAATTTTAATATCTTTCATGAGTTTTTAATAATTTAAAAAAATAAAGCTATTACAGTAAGTTTATGACTATCTTTATTATATAGATAAGGGTAATAACTAGACTGAAGAAATGTATTTTTTAGTCGCATTAAATAAAATTTTTGCAGCACGTTCATCCAAATGAATTTGATCAAATAGCAGCCATTGTCCTTTTGACTTAGCTATTTCATCCCATGACTTTTTAAAAATATAGTGGTGCATCATTCCGCCATAAATTCTTCTAATAATTGGAAGTGAGTTTGGATCATAATCACTTTTAACTGGGTAAGTTCTTTTAGATAAATCATCCCATAAAAGTTTTGCAACTGGAATAAGGTTAATATTTTTATTATTTGCTGTTAACTCTATGAAGTCATTAAATTTTCTTACATGCTCATTAATTGCAGAATCTTTATTCTCACCAATAGGTGGAAGTGTGCATAAGGCAATTTTTGATGTCCCGTTTAGTTTATCAAGAAGTTCGGGTAATAATTTCTGATAGTTTTCAAAAGTTGGAATTTTGGGCAATTTATTATTCGACTTGTACCGCTCCCCTGACTTTTTGTTGAAAGAAGCCATTACATCATTCGACCCAATCATCAGGATTATTATGTCAGGACCACAATTTATAATTGACTCTATTCTCTTATTTACTTGCCAAACCACGTCTCCATTAATGCCTTCATTAAGGACTGTATCTTCTGGATACTCATTACGAAGGCTTTCAACCCAGCATTCTCCAATATTTCCATGTGTTAATGAGTCTCCAATACAGGCTATAACTCGCCCCGATTTTAAAGATAGGTCCTTAGACAGATCATCAGCTCTTCCTTTTGGAGGGGTTGCTGCTATTGATGAAACATATAAAAAAGCAACTGTAATTAAAATTACAGTTGCTATTAATAAATATAAGATAAAGAGATGCACTAAGGCTTAGTTCAACTAGGACAAATTAATTACCAAGGCCATCAACAGTTACCTCAATTTTTATAACATCTTTAGAGGGCCTTCTATTACTTTTAAAGCTAACATCACGCCCAGCATAGTCCACTGTAACGAGATAATGACTCAATCTTTTTTCAATCACCTGTCTAACCTTTGTTTCGCAGACCTCTTGGCTGATTATTTTCTTTCCAGTTGTGTTAGCTTTCTTTTCAGCATCATTTGCAATTGAGGCGCCCATAAGAGCTCCAAAAAGAGTCATGGCATCATTGCCATCGCCCTTACCAAGCTTATTTCCAATTGCGCCTCCAATAACGGCACCAAATAATTCATTTGTCGCACTACCGTCCCCACTTTGAACAGTTTCCTGAATATAACACTCTTGATAAGGCTCGTCGACCCTATATTGCTTGTAAACCTTCTCAACTGATGTGACAGTAGCAGAATCTACAAAGCTACCTGCAAATGAAAGTTGAGAAATAAGTAAAAATACAGTAATTAGTGAATTTTTTAAGATCGCTTGCATAAGTATGCTCCAATAATATTTAACCCCTATAATGTAAATTATATACTTTTTTGGAAATATTTTTGGAGTTAGTTAACAATACTTTATATTATATTCATGACCCAATGTGCTCCTGGTGCTGGGCATTTCAGCCAACATGGCATAAAATTTTAAAAGAATTACCAAGCCATATAAATGTTAACTATCTTTTAGGTGGACTAGCCCCTGATAATGATTTACAGATGCCTTTAGAAACTCAAAAATATGTTCAAGAAAATTGGATAAAAATTCAAAAAGTTGTCCCTGGTACAGAATTTAATTATGATTTTTGGACTCTAAATGAGCCCAGGCGCTCAACATACCCCTCCTGCAGAGCGGTTATTTCTGCAAAAAAACAGCATCCTGATTTTGAAGTTTTAATGACTGAAGGAATCCAAAAGGCTTACTATTTAAATGCCCTAAACCCCTCAAATGAAGATACATTAATTAATATTGCTCGCGATATAGGGCTAAATGTAGAATCATTTAAGGAGGATCTAAAATCAAGTGAAGTGAATAATCTCCTTCTTGATCAGATTCACACAACAAAAACCATGTCAATAAGCGGCTTCCCTTCATTAGTTCTAGTCAAAAAGAACAATCTTGAAAAGGTAAAAATTGACTACTTAAACTCTAATTATATTATTAATCAAATAATCACTTGAATAATTACTCATAAGTGGCAATAATATACCGCTTGCCTTGGTAGCTCAGCTGGATAGAGCGCTCGCCTCCTAAGCGAGGGGTCACAAGTTCGAATCTTGTCCAGGGCACCATAAAGACTTAAAGAATTCTTACTGTCAAAATACCTTCTACTCGCCTAATGTTTTCAATAGCCTTAGTGGAAATTTCATTTTCAAGATCAATTAGAGTATAAGCAACTCCTCCTTTAGACTTATTTATCATATCAAGAATATTAGCCTCTTCTTCAGCTATGGCTTTTGTTATTTGACGAACCATATTTGGAATATTTTTATGAGTAATAGCTAATCGCTCTTGTCCTGCTCTCGGCATCCTAGCGTCAGGAAAGTTAACAGAATTAACAATGTTTCCATTTTCAAGGTAATCTTTAATCTGTTTAGCAATCATCACAGCGCAATTATCTTCAGCCTCAGATGTTGAGGCCCCAAGATGGGGAAGCGCAATGACTCTTTCATGATTTTTTTTGTCATTAATTGGGAAGTCAGTGACGTAATACTTGACTTTGCCAGAGTCGAGTGCTTTTATTAACTCTTCTTCATCAACAATTCCATCTCTCGATAAGTTAATAATTACGCAGCCTTGGGGCAATAAAGCAATACGTTTTGCATTTAATAAGTTTTGAGTTTCATCAATTAATGGAACGTGAAAAGAAACAAAATCACTCTTAGAAAATAATTCTTCTATAGTAGCTGCATCTTCTACTTCAGAAGAAATTTTCCAAGCATTCTTCTTGGTAATTGATGGGTCAAAGCCAATAACATCCATACCAAGAATGCTAGCTGCATTTGCAATTTCAACACCAATAGCACCGAGTCCAACAATACCTAGTGTTTTGCCTGGTAATTCCGATCCTGAGTATTGTTTTTTCCCATCTTCTACAGTTGCCTTAAGGTTCTCAAGGGGCAAATTGTTTACATAACTCCATGCCTGACAAATGTTACGACTAGCAAGAAGCATTGATGAAATAACAAGCTCCTTAACTGCATTAGCATTTGCGCCTGGAGTGTTAAATACCACAACACCTTTGTCACTCATTTTTTCAAGTGGGATATTGTTTACTCCTGCTCCAGCACGGCCAACCGCTTTAAGATTTTCCCCAATTTCCAATTCATGCATCTTGGCACTTCGAACGAGTATGACATCTGGATTATTATCCTTCACTGTCAAATCATAAACATCTCTAGAAAATTTATCTAAACCTAGAGATGAAATGTTATTTAAAACTTGTACTTTAAGCATCACCCAAAATCCTTTTCAAAATCACTCATAAAATTAACTAAGGCATCAACACCTTCTTGAGGCATTGCGTTATAAATACTAGCCCTCATTCCTCCAACACTTCGATGACCCTTAAGTGCAAGTAATCCTGCTTCTTTTGAGCGTTCTAAAAATAAGCCATTAAGACTGTCGTCTGCTAATAAAAATGGAACATTCATCCAAGAGCGATATTTAATTGCAACTGGGTTTGAATAAAAATCAGAGTTATCAATTGCCGTATAAAGTGTTTTTGCTTTTGTATGATTTATTTTTTGAATCACACTCAAGCCTCCCTGTTCTTTAAGCCATTCAAAAACGCGTCCAGCGGCATACCATGGAAAAGTGGCAGGAGTGTTAAACATTGACTCATTATTAGCTTGAGTTGAATAGTCAAAGAGTTTTGGCTGTCCTTTAACTACGTTACCAATTAAGTCTTCTCTTACAATAATAATTGTTATGCCAGCAGGTCCAATATTTTTTTGAGCACCTGCATAAATAACACCATATTTAGAAACATCAATCTCTCGAGAAAGAATCGTTGAAGACATATCAGCAACTAATGGGATATCAACTTCAGGAATATAATCAAACTCTAGTCCAGCAATTGTTTCATTTGGGGTGTAATGAAGGTAAGCAGAATCTTGATCAATATTCCAATTTTTAAAATCATCAATATCAGTAAAATTATTCTCTGAGCTATCTGTACAAACATTAACTTTACAATAACGCTGCGCTTCAGCAATTGCTTTTACTGACCAGTGCCCTGTATTTGCATAGCAAGCTTTAGACTTTCCTCTTAATAGGTTAATTGGAACCATTGAAAACTGAGCAGAGGCACCGCCCTGAAGAAACAAAACCTTGTAATTACTTGGAATATTTAAAAGATCTCTCAAATCCTTTTCAGATTTTTGAGCGGCCTCCATAAAATCAACTCCTCTATGCGAAATTTCCATTACTGAGGCTTTCGAGTTTCCATACTCAATAAGCTCTTGCTGAATTTGTTTAAGTACTAGAGTAGGCAGCATTGCTGGCCCAGCACTAAAATTATATGTTTGTGTCATAATAGTTAATGGTTTAAACTTTTTTTTAAAAAAAAACGTTCAGCTGTGCTCAATTTTAATAAGCCCATCCAAACGTCAATGTTTTAGCAAAAATAACCTTCATTGGTTATAAATTGTAATTGATTATACCTAAGCCAAAATGAACTTAAATTTACCTTTTATGTCAATTTGTTACATTTTTTAAATTATGAATTTTAGATAAAGTGACCAAATATGAAATAAAAAAAATATCAGATCCTGTAAGATATTGATGCTGACAACCTCAGCAAATCATTCATTTATTAATGGAAACACTCATAATCCATACTCAAGATTTAATTATTGCTGAAAAGCTTACAAGGACTCTTAAAGGCGACTTGGAAAAGCGAAAAAATCACTTTAGAATTCACACTAACTTTAATTTTACTATTGAAAAACTAAGACTTGAAAATACAGTTGACATAAATTTACATCATAAGAAGTTTAATTTTTCAGATATTAAATTAGTGGTTAGTGATATGGACTCAACCTTAATAACAATTGAGACGATTGATGAGATTGCTAAGGAGTCAGGAATGTCAAGTGAAGTTGCTTTGATTACTGAACAAGCAATGCAGGGCAATCTGGATTTTACTGAGTCCTTTAAAAAAAGGGTATCAATACTTAAAGGAGTCAACACTTCAGCATTTGAGTCTGTTTATACTAACTCTTTAAAATTAAGCCCTGGAGCCAAAGAGCTAATCAATTTCTTTAAATCAATAAGTGTAAAGTCAGCCATTATCTCAGGTGGCCTTAGTTATTTTGCTGATCGCCTTCATAAAAGTTTAGGAGTTGATACCTTTAGAGCCAACAATGTAGAGGTGATTAATAGCTGCCTCACTGGAGCAGTCTTAGGAAAAGTTATTGATGCCAATGAAAAAGCAAATTATATTAATGAGCTATGTACACTTTACCAATTAAAAAAAGCGCAAGTCATTGCTATTGGTGATGGTGCTAATGATTTAGAAATGTTGAAAATTGCTGGTATGTCTGTTGCCTACCATGCCAAACCCTTATTGCAAAAAAATTGTGATGTAATTATCAACTATGGTGGTCTCGACTCTGTGATTGATTTTTTTGAAGAAGATGTTTATTAATCAAACTAATTACAAAATTTTTAATCTTAATTAAATATAAATTTTCATATAAAACTCATGAAAAATTCACTAAAATCTCAACAGTATTGTCTACACTGATACTCTCATTTTTTTTATGTACAATCAATCATGAATATAAATTTTAAATTATTTACTATATTTTTAGCCCTTTTTGCAATGCAGGCTATGGCTGATAGTCATATGCATACTGTTAGTGGAATAGTTACTGGATGTTCAACTAAGAATGCGGTCCATGTTCTTATTTATGAAGAGTCGGGATGGAAGGGCATGAATCATAGTCAAGAAAAAATTTATGAGCCAAGTAAAAGCGGCACTTGTGATGTTTCTTGGAGCATGGAAGTTCCTTCGGGTCCATACGCTTTAGCTTCATTTGAAGATGAAAATGGTAACGGTAAGTTGGATTTCTTTTTCTTTATCCCTAAGGAGCCAGCAGGTTTTTATCAATTTAGTGGAATGGGCGCTCCTAAGTTTGACAAGATGAAAATTGATGTTGATAAAGACATGGGCAGTATTGAAATAGCTTTACCATAATATACTTAAACTATTGTTTAAATACTTCTGACAGTGACTACTTCAATTATTGCTGGTTCTACGGGCCTTATAGGTGGAAATGTGATTAAAGTTCTGTCTAGTAAAAAACAGGTCGCTATTGCTCTAACTCGAAGATCAATTCCCAACCTTCCACCCAACATTACAGAAATGGTTATTGATTTTGATGCTTTTGTAAAAAATGGCACATTGCCCTCTTGTAATAATGTATTTATTTGTCTTGGAACAACAATTAAAACTGCTGGAAGTAAAGAGAATTTTAGAAAAGTTGATATAGACTATTGCCTTAGTATTGCTAGAAAAGCCAAAGAAGCGGGCGCTGAAACATTGAGTCTTATTTCTTCCATAGGTGCAAACAGTTCTTCAAAAAATTTTTATCTAAGGACAAAGGGGGAACTTGAAGAGTCCATTCAAAGTCTTGGCTTTTCAACAGTAAATATATTTAGGCCTAGTTTTTTAGTTGGAGAGCGCTCTGAAAAAAGACTAGCTGAAAAAATCGCAATAAATCTTGCAAAGATAATGGATCTTTTTTTAATTGGAACTGCAAGTAAATACAGAAGCGTTAAAGCAGAGTCTCTTGCAATGACTATGGTTTTAAAAGCTGATGATAAGCCTGGAGTTAATTACTTCTACTTTGATGACTTTCTTAAATAACTCTATTTAAAAGTTACCAATACTTTTTACAAGAAGCTCTTTAACTATCCACTGAATTAATCTTATTCGAAATATAAGCTGTCACTGGTATAATGTACGCCATCTAAGTAACGTACATCAATAGGCAATGTCTGGCAATTCATTTGGAAAACTATTCACACTAACAACCGCTGGCGAAAGTCATGGTGATGCTCTTGTAGGTATTGTAGATGGCTGCCCTCCAGGGATGAAACTTAAAGAAGAGGATCTTCAGGGTGATTTAGATCTTAGAAAGCCAGGAAGCTCAAGACACACAACTCAAAGAAGAGAGTCAGATACAATTAAAATAGTATCTGGAACTTTTGAAGGTGTAACTACTGGAACCCCTATTGCCCTTTTGATTGAAAATACCGATCAAAGACCAAGAGACTATACAAAAATTGCAAACTCTTTTAGGCCTGGTCATGCAGATTTCACTTATCAACAAAAATATGGAATTAGAGATTACCGTGGTGGTGGTCGCTCTTCTGCTAGAGAAACTGCAATAAGAGTTGCAGCTGGCGGCATTGCTAAAAAATACCTAAAAGAAAAATATGGTATTGAAATTCGTGGGTACTTAGCCCAACTAGGACCAATTTCTTTTGAAAATTTTGACTGGAATGAAGTCCATAATAATCCTTTCTTTTGTCCTGATGCCAGCAAAGTAAATGAACTAGAAGACTATATGGATAACCTTAGAAAGTCAGGTGATTCAATTGGTGCAAGAATCAACATCGTTGCTAGAAAAATGATTACAGGACTTGGTGAGCCGATTTTTGATAGACTTGATGCTGATATTGCTCACGCAATGATGAGCATCAATGCTGTAAAAGGTATTGAAATCGGCGCTGGATTCAATGTTGTTAATCAAAAAGGCTCGATTCATAGAGATCCAATAACTCCTGAAGGATTTACGTCAAATAACTCTGGAGGGATACTTGGTGGTATCAGCTCAGGTCAAGATCTCTTAGTTTCTATTGCGCTAAAACCAACTTCCAGCATAAGACTTACTGCAGATAGCATTGACAAAAAGGGTAAAGCAACAGAAATTAGTACCACTGGCAGACATGATCCTTGCGTCGGCATTAGGGCAACCCCAATTGCAGAGGCAATGCTAGCAATTACATTAATGGATCACGCACTTAGACATCGTGCACAAAATGCTGATGTGACATCAACTACTCCATCTATACCTGCTGAAAAGCCTTAGTTACAACCCAATCTAAAAGGAAATAATGTTTAAGCTCATTCATAAGCGCGTTCCCAGTAACGCAAAAAACGATATCTTGTCAGGACTGACAGTAGCATTAGCATTGGTCCCTGAAGCTGTTGCATTTGCCCTTTTGGCAGGATTAAACCCACTAGTTGGGCTCTATGCCGCCTTTACTATTGGACTCATTACATCAATCATAGGTGGAAGGCCTGGAATGATCTCTGGTGCTACAGGAGCTATTGCAGTTGTCATTGGAACCTTAGTTGCCATTCATGGAGTAGAGTACCTATTTGCAGCTGTAGTATTAACCGGGCTTATTCAAATTGTATTTGGTCTATTTAAGATGGGTAAATTTATAAGACTTGTTCCTCATCCAGTTTTTCTAGGCTTTGTAAATGGTCTAGCAATTGTCATTTTTCTAGCACAGGTAAAACAATTTAAAGTTGGCGGCGAGTGGATTACTGGAACCCCTTTAATGTTAATGCTAGTAATTGTTGCAATTACAATGGCTATTATTCATTTTTTACCAAGATTAACTCGCGCAGTACCATCAACTCTAGTTGCAATTGTCATTGGAACAGTGGCTGTATTATTTTTAGGACTTGATACTAGAACAGTTGGAGATATTGCGCCTATTGGTGGTGTATTTCCTCCATTCCATTTACCGGATGTGCCAATTGATTTTGAGATGCTTAAAATTATCTTTCCTTACGCAATGATTATGGCCCTAGTTGGGCTTATTGAAAGCTTATTAACACTTAACCTAATTGATGATTTAACAGAAACTACTGGTCAGCCAAATCGCGAGTGTATTGGACAAGGCGTTGCCAATACGGTTACAGGTCTTTTTGGCGGAATGGGTGGCTGCGCAATGGTTGGGCAAAGTCTGATTAATATTAAGTCTGGAGGAAGGGGAAGACTCTCTGGAATAGTTGCATCTGTGGTGTTATTATTTTTTATACTCTATCTTTCTAAATACATAGAAATGATTCCAGTTGCGGTTCTAATTGGCGTCATGATGATGGTCGTAATTGGTACCTTTGAGTGGGGTTCATTTCGATTATTTGGTAAGGTTCCAATGCCCGATATTATTGTTGGAATATCTGTGGCAGTAATAACTGTATTAACAGATAACTTGGCACTTGCAGTCATAACTGGCGTTATTATGTCAGCGCTATCGTATGCTTGGGAGTCTGCTGGAAAAATACAGTCTGTTGAAGAAGTTGAGTCAGATGGGAAAAAGACATACAGACTCCATGGTGCAATATTTTTTGCATCAATCAATACTTTTCATGCGATCTTTAGCCCCAAAGAAGACCCTGAAAATGTTTACATAGATTTTGAGGACTCAAGAGTGATAGATCACTCTGCAATTGAAGCAATTGATAAGCTTGCTGATCGTTACCAAAAAGCAGGGAAAACCCTACATTTAGTTCATCTTAGTGAAGAGTGCAGATTACTTCTAAAAACAGCAAAACATTTAGTCGAGGTCAACGTCCTTGAAGACCCTCACTATCATGTCGCAATTGATAAAGCAAAGGCTAGAATTGAAGGAACCATCTCTACTTAGAAGCTTACTAATTTTTACTTCTAGACTAGAGATATTAAAGGTTAACTATTTTCCTTTTTCGTCGCCCCAAAGAATCTTATGAAGTTGCACTTGAAGCCGAACATTAAGTTGTTTCTCTAAAATCCAATCTGCTAATTGTGCTGGCTTCAAGCTTTCATAAACTGGTGAAAACAGGACATCTGATAAAATCTCATGACCTTCCAAAATACTGCAACACCAATCAAAATCTAACCTTGAAGCGATAACAAACTTGAGCTGATCTTTGTTTTCTAAAAGCGCAATATTTTCATATCTATTTTGATGTTGCTCTGTTGATGAAGGGGTTTTAAGGTCCATTACAATAGATACATTTTTATTTACCTTAGAAATATCAATACTGCCGCTTGTTTCCATTGACACCTTGTATCCCTTCTCTATTAAGGTATCCAATAAAACAAGGCAATTACTTTGCGCCATTGGTTCTCCGCCCGTAACACATATATAGTGTGTTTTATATTTTGAGATCTCAGCTAATATTTGCTCAATTGATAAAGGATTATTGCCTTTAAATGCATACGCAGTATCACAATAATTACACCTTAATGGGCAGCCTGTAAGTCGAACAAACACAGTTGGAATTCCAACCTCTCTTGCCTCTCCTTGAAGCGAGTAGAAGATCTCAGTAATATTTAACGTCATATTATTTAAATTGCCCATCTCTTAATCGTTTTATTTGATTTCTAGTGTCTGCTGCCTGCTCAAATTTTAAATCCTCAGCAAACTTGTACATCTCTTTTTCAAGTCGCTTTAGTTCTTTGGAGAGCTGAACAGGAGATAATTTTACTTGAATAGTTTCAGATATTAAATCATCAATATCAGATGCTGAAAGGTCTGTATCTAAAATATCAACAATCGGCTTCACAACGCCCATGGGTATTATTCCATGTTTTTTGTTATAGGCCTCCTGCTTGTCTCTTCTTGCAGATGTAACATCCATTGCTCTTTGTATTGAGTTAGTGATCCTGTCAGCATATAAGATAACGCTTCCATTAATATTTCGAGCAGCCCTTCCCATCGTTTGTATTAAAGATCGCTCTGAGCGAAGAAAACCTTCTTTATCTGCATCTAAAATTGCAACTAGAGATACCTCTGGAATATCTAACCCTTCTCTTAAAAGATTTATCCCAACTAAAACATCAAAAACACCAAGACGTAAGTCTCGAATGATTTCTACCCTTTCAACAGTATCAATATCAGAATGAAGATACCTTACTTTTACATTATGATCATTTAAGTAGTCACTTAGCTGTTCTGACATCTTCTTAGTCAGTGTTGTCACTAGGACCCTTTCTTTTACAGCAACCCTTTTATGAATTTCAGATAGTAAATCATCAACCTGAGTTTCAACGGGCTTAATAACAATGCCTGGATCTAATAATCCGGTTGGCCTTACAACTTGCTCAGCAATAACAGTTGACATCTCTAATTCAAATTTTGCTGGAGTTGCTGAAACCAAAATACACTGGTTCAGCCTTTCAGAAAATTCTTCAAATCTAAGTGGTCTATTGTCTAGCGCTGACGGCAGGCGAAAACCAAAATCTACGAGCGTTGTTTTTCTAGCCCTATCACCATTGTACATTGCCCCTATTTGGCTCACTGTAACGTGGGACTCATCTAAGATAATTAAAGAATCTTCGGGCATATAATCAAACAGGGTTGGTGGCGGTTCTCCTGGTTTTCTTCCAGATAAATAGCGGGAGTAATTCTCAATACCTGAGCAATAGCCAAGCTCTCTCATCATTTCCATATCCTGCGCTACTCTTTGAGAAAGTCTTTGATCTTCAACTAATTTATTTTGAGAAAGTAGTTCTTTTTTCCTTAAGCCAAGCTCTACCTTAATATCATCAAGGATATTTAATATGGTTGATTTAGGGGTAACGTAATGTGTCTTTGGATAAATAGTAACCCTTTGAAGAGACTTTAGTTTTTCTCCTGTTAGTGGATCAAACCATGAAAGGCTTTCCACTTCATCATCAAACATTTCTATTCGAATTGCTCGTTCTTCAGAGTCTGCTGGAAATATATCAATTACCTCACCCTTAACTCTAAAATGACCTCGGATTAATGTAATGTCATTTCTTGAATATTGCATCTTTGATAATGTCGCAAGAATTTCTCTTTGCTTTGCAACCTCCCCAACAGTCAAATGAAGAAGCATTTTCATATAGCTTTCAGGGTCTCCAAGACCATAGATAGCGGATACACTTGCAATAATTATTACGTCTTTGCGCTCAAGAAGTGATTTGGTAGCAGAAAGTCTCATCTGTTCTATCTGCTCATTTATTGAAGCATCTTTCTCAATAAATGTGTCTGAAGCAGGAACATAGGCCTCTGGCTGGTAATAATCATAATAAGACACAAAGTACTCAACAGCATTGTTAGGAAAGAATTCTTTCATTTCACTATAAAGCTGGGCAGCTAAAGTTTTGTTTGGAGCCATAATAAGGCTTGGTTTTTGACTCTTCTCTATAACATTTGCAAGAGTAAATGTTTTGCCTGACCCCGTAACACCAACGAGCGTTTGATACTTCTCTCCAGCCTCAATTCCGTCTAGTAGCGTTTGAATAGCTTTTGGCTGATCACCCTTAGGTGAAAAATTTGATTTCAGTTGAAATTTTCTAGCCATTATCGGCAGTTTTTGATTAAAATAAAACCCTTAATTTTAAACCATTTAAAGAGCACAGTAAATGTCAACTATCCTATCAAATCGTGTACAAAAAGTTAAACCTTCTGCGACTATGGCTGTCAGCGATAAAGCCAAAGAATTAAAGTCACAAGGGATACAAATAATTTCAATGGGATCGGGTGAGCCAGACTTTGATACTCCTGTAAATATTAAAAAAGCAGCTATTACTGCAATTGGATCTGGGGATACAAGATATACCCCAGCTGACGGAACAGCAGAACTTAAAAAAGCAGTCTGTAAAAAATTTAAAAGAGAGAATGGATTAGATTATTCTTTGAATGAAGTAATGGTTTCTTGCGGTGGTAAACAAGTTTTTTATAACCTATGTCAAGCAATCCTCAACGAAGGCGATGAAGTAATCATACCAACTCCTTACTGGGTTTCATATCCTGACATGGCTATTCTTGCTGATGCGACTCCTGTATTTATTGAGGCTGGCTTAGAGCAAGACTTTAAAATAACTCCAGATCAATTAGAAGCTAGCATCACCGATAAATCCAAACTTTTCGTTCTTAATAGCCCCTCTAACCCAACAGGCTCAGTTTATAGTAAATCAGAAATTAAAGCCCTTGGTGAGGTGTTAAAAAAATACCCTCAAGTTCTTACTATAAGCGATGATATATACGAGCATATAAGGTGGGGTGATGATGATTTCGTAAATATTGCAATGGCGTGTCCAGAACTTAAAGATAGAGTTGTAATTCTTAATGGTGTATCTAAAGCCTACGCAATGACTGGCTGGAGAATTGGTTATGCTGCTGGACCTGAAACAGTAATTAAGGCGATGAAAAAAATTCAAGGACAGTCGACCTCTAATCCAAGCTCAATTTCTCAAGCTGCTGCTCTTGAAGCGATTTCAGGTGACCAGTCATTCATATCAATTATGGTTGAGGCTTTTGAGCGTCGCCATGAGTTTCTTGTTGATAGTTTGAATGCTATAGATGGTATTGAGTGCCCAAGATCTGGTGGAGCTTTCTATTCTTTTCCTAAAGTTCAAGGATTGATTGAAAGAATTGGTCTTAAAGATGACGTTGAGTTTTCAACTTATTGTCTTGAAAAACTAAGCTTGGCTGTTGTTCCAGGTTCTGCCTTTGGAGCGCCAGGTTACGTTAGGCTATCTTTTGCAACCAGCATGGATAACATTAAATTATCGGTTGAGAAATTAGCAAGTATCTAAACATACAATTGCTTACATATTTTTGCTTGACATCAAAAATTTCTTAAGATAACCTCTACTAATCTTAATTGGAGATAAATTATGCTAGATAAAAGAAAATTCTATATTAATGGACAATGGGTTGAGCCATCATCTAAAAATGACTTTGATGTCATCAATCCTTCTGATGAAACAGTTTGTGCGGTTATCTCTCTTGGCTCTCAAGCAGATACCGACGCAGCAGTAGCTGCAGCAAGGTCTGCATTTCCTTCTTGGTCTATCTCAACAAAAGCTGACAGAATTGTTCTATTAGAAAGGCTCTATGCAATCTATGAAAGAAGAATGGATGAAATGGCTGAGGTAATTTCAATGGAAATGGGGGCACCTATCGACTTTGCTAAATCATCTCAAGCTCCTAGTGGCACTGAAGCAATTGAAGATTTTCTTAACCAACTTAGAAAGTTTGAATTTGAAAAGCAACTTGATGATTCTGACAATCAATTAATTTATGAGCCAAAAGGTGTTTGCGCACTTATTACGCCATGGAACTGGCCAATTAGTCAGGTTGCTCTTAAAGTTATTCCAGCTATAGCTGCTGGCTGCACTGTAATTTTAAAGCCATCTGAAATTGCACCCCTAGACTCAATGATTTTTGCTGAAATGCTTGAAGAAGCAGGATGTCCTGCTGGAGTATTTAACCTTGTTAATGGAGATGGTATTGGTGTTGGAAGTCAGCTGACTTCTCACCCTGATGTTGATATGGTTTCTTTTACTGGATCAACCAGAGCAGGTGCTCTAATATCACATAATGCAGCCGATGACTTTAAAAGAGTTGGTCTAGAGCTAGGTGGAAAAGGTGCAAACATAGTTTTTGCCGATGCAGATGAAAAAGCAGTTAAAAGGGGCGTCAGACATTGTTTTAACAATACTGGTCAATCTTGTAATGCTCCAACAAGAATGCTAGTGGAAAGATCAATATATGATAAGGCTGTTAAAATTGCAAAAGAAACAGCTATTACAACTAAGACTGACATAGCATCAAAAGAAGGCAGACACCTAGGTCCACTTGTATCTCAACTTCAATATGATAAAGTTCAAACACTTATTCAAGCAGGAATTGATGAAAATGCGACCTTAGTTATTGGTGGAACTGGAAAACCTGAAGGCCTTGAGAAAGGCTACTTTGTAAAGCCCACTATATTTGCCGATGTCAACAACGAAATGACAGTTGCTCGAACGGAGATTTTTGGTCCTGTCCTTTCAATGATTCCATTCGATACTGAAGAAGAAGCAATTAAAATTGCAAATGATACACCTTATGGCCTAGAAAATTATATTCAAACCCAAGATCAAGAAAGAGCTAAAAGAGTCTCAAAAAAGCTTCTCTCAGGTGTTGTTGAAGTTAATGGAAAAGGTTTAGCTCTTGGATCTCCATTTGGTGGATACAAACATTCTGGAATTGGAAGAGAAGGAGGCGAGCATGGCTTCAATGAGTTTATTGAGGTCAAAGTTGTTACTGGCTGGAGTTAATTAACTTTTATTTTTTTTCTAAATGGCTTCTAAAAAAATTGCCATTGGCGGTATTAGTACTGAGTGCAGCTCATACTCCCCTTTATATCAAAAAGAAAGTGACTTTACAGTCGTTCGAGGTCAAGAACTTCTAGATTTGGTAGATTTCCCATTTGCGGATTATAATTTAGAGGCTCAGCCTATATTCTTCAGTAAATCAGTACCTGGTGGACCAATTGAGAGTCAATACTTTAGCCAACTAAAAGAGCAGTTTGTTAAAGAATTAAAGCTCATTGATAGTCTTGATGGGATACTACTTTTGATGCATGGCGCAATGTATGTTGATGATATTGAGGACCCAGAAGGAGAGTGGATTGCATCAGTTCGCAAAGAAGTTGGGCCAAAATGCATCATTTCAGTAAGCTTTGATTTGCATGGTCAGATGACCAATCAAATTATAAGTAATATAGATGCTTTTGCAGCTTTTAAAACTGCCCCTCATATTGATGTCAAGGATACCTATAGACGATCATCTCTGATGCTTGCAAAGGCAATTAATGAAGGGTATCGACCTTATGTAGTTTGGTCACCAATACCCGTTTTAGTCTCAGGAGAAATGTCTTCGACATTTGTAGAGCCTTGCCAATCAATCTATGAAAGTCTTGATCTTTATAATCTAGAATCTAATATCCTCGACTGTAATCTAATGATTGGTTACGTTTGGGCAGATACTAAAAGAGCCACAGCTTCTTCTATTGTGACTTGCACTGATGAAAAATCTGGCGCTATCATCTGTAAAAGTATTGCTAATCTCTACTGGGATAATCGAAAAAAACTAAAATATGGCATGAAATCAGGAGATATTCATAGCGCTCTTGAGTTTTGTAAGGATGATTTTTCAATAATCGCAGATAGTGGTGATAATCCTACTGCAGGAGGAGTTGGAGATAGAGCTGATATTCTAAAAGCAATCTTAGAAGCTGATTTAAAAGAAACTTTGATTGCAGGTATTGCGTCAAAATCAGCCTATGATGAACTAAAAAAAGGAAATCAATTTACTATTGGTGGGACATTTAGTGGGGGTGGGCCTTCATTAATACTTACTGCTGATAGCGTCTATTTTCAAAATCAATGCGCAATAGTTAAAGTAAATAAAACAACAATTGTGGTAACCAAGCTGAGAAGGCCATTTCATATGCTTAAAGATTTTAATGATTTAAAAATAAATCTACGTAGCTTCCAGTTACTCATTGTTAAATCTGGGTATCTTTCACCAGACCTTGAAAATCTTTCAGTGCCTTCATTTATGGTTTTGTCTGATGGTGCTGTAAATCAAGACTTAAGCTCTATTCCCAATAAGCAAAGAAATAGAAATATCTATCCATTTCAGGACTTTTGTGACTTTACTCCTCAGGCAAGTAATGGCAAATCAATTGTTAGTTAATTGCATCCAAAATACTACTAATAAGTAACTGTTATTCTAGATGCTTTCGTAACAAAAAACAAAATATGGTTTTTTTTAAACTCTATTAACTCTTAGTAAATTATGTTAAGCTTAAAATTTTTTTAGAAAGTGGAATCATGTCTTTAGCTTTTATTTATAGGCTTAACGGTCTTCTTGGACTTTTTTGGGCTTCTTCTTTATGGTTTGGGGCTGATATGATGGCTGCGGCCTATGGGTGGGAAGTTACGCGTCCCATGATCACAATGGCTCAACTTTTAGGTACATCATTTTTTTTTACCGCAATAGTCTTTCTAATGCTTCCAAATTGGACATCTGAGAGGCAACTAAAAAAAGCTACTAAAACTCTGATTCTTCTTCAATTTATCTTTCTTACAGTTCAAGTTTTTCATATATACACTAAAGCAATTCCATCAGGAGGCATGCAGTACTTTGGAATTGGCTTAAGTAGTTTATTTATTATCCTTTTCTACTGGAAATCTCGCGCCTAAATATTAATTTGTTCTATCTTAATACTCTAAAGGAGGTCATAATTGACCTCCTTTTTTAATATCTAACAATAATACTATTGAACTCTAAGCAAATCTTATTAGCTCTTATTGTTCCTATTACCTGGGGCTTAGGGTTTACTCTAGCCAAAATTGGAATGGAGCAGTTTCCAGCTCTCCTTATCATGACAATTCGCTTTGGTATTGCAGGTTTAATTCTTGTTTGGTTTACAAAGCCACCATGGGGTCATATGCGTGAAATTTTTGTTGTTGCACTTATTGGTTCAACTATTCAATATGGTCTTACCTACAATGGCCTCAAAGGTATTGATGCCTCTACTGCAGCAATTCTAGTTCAGCTTGAAGGTCCAATTTTAGCAATTATGGGAGCATTTCTATTAAAGGAAAAACTTGGTATTACTAGGACATTAGGAATGGGACTTGCTTTTGTTGGTGTCCTAATAATTGTAGGAGAGCCCAGACTAAATGGTCACCTTGATAGTGTTTTATTATTAATTGCAGGCTCTGCTGTATGGGCGGTCGCACAGATAATGATTAGCCGACTTAAAGATCTCTCAGGAATTACCATATTGGCTTGGGTTGCAATCATGGCTACCCCGCAAATGTTTATAGCATCTTTACTAATTGAAGATGGACAGTGGCTAGCAATAACAACTGCTAGCTTCATTGACTGGTCAATAATTCTATACTTAGCATTGATTATGACTGTATTAGGTTATAGCGTTTGGTATCACTTATTGAGCAATGTGGATGTAAGCAAAGTATCACCTTTTTTGATGCTACTTCCAATTACCTCAATCATTGCGGGAATAGTTCTTCTTGATGAAAAATTAACTTCCTCAATGATATTGGGAGGTTTGTTAATCATGTCTGGGGTTGCCAGCACACTTATTAATTGGAACTGGCCAAGGAAACAAATTAACTTATAACTATAATTTATTTATAAAATGGATCAACCGACTCAAATTGTGTCGTTAATTTTCTGACCCATTTAGAGAACATAATTCCCTTATTAAGTTGCAGAGAATTATTATCTGACCGAGAATTTTTCACCTCGTCTCCATTTAATGGAAGCTCCATTTGCTCTTGGAGAAATTTAGATTCTTTATCTAAATCTTTTCTTAAATCTTTTAATTTATCAATCACACTACTTTCTGACATTGACTATCACTCCTAATTAAAATTATTTATGTACTGCGCTTTTTGAGATTTCCTTTAGAATTTTTTAAGGAAGCCTTGTACTTGCTATCCCATTTCTTACTTAGCTTTGATGAAGTGAGATCTTGATAATCGACACCACTAATATCTTTAAACTCAGAAATTGCATCTTCCATAGCTGTTTCAAATACCCCTGAAAGAGTCATGCTATATCCAAACTGTTCTGCAGCAGTTGCAGCTCCTTTAAACGCCTCAAAAATAGGTCTGCGAATTCTTACGCTAACCACTCTCTTTTCATCCTCTTTTTGATTTTTTGTTATGTACTTGCCCATCTAAAGATTTATCTATTTAAAAACTAATATGAAGTATACACTTTTTGTATACATTAAGTATTAATATTAGTAATCTTTTTGTATACAAATAATAAAGTAATTATAAAAAAATAGAAAGCTATAATTAATTCAAAATAAATTTCATATAATTCATAAAATAATGCACATAAGATCATTAGAAGAATCCATTAAGCTTGATGAGAAAAGGTTTAATAATTTACGCCCAAATACAGAAAAAAAAATTATATGGGCGGACAAATCATCCATTAAGACAAAAATAAGCCTAGTTTTTATTCATGGTTTTTCAGCATCCCGATTTGAGTTGAATCCAGTAATTGAAAATGTAGCTAAAGAACTTGGGGCGAATATTTTTTTTACAAGACTTACTGGTCATGGACAGGATGGGCAGTCTCTTGCAGATGCGACTCTAAATGATTGGATTAAAGATACAGATGAGGCTATTAAAATTGGCGCTATACTGGGCGATAGCATTGTTTTGATTGGATCCTCTACTGGCTGCTCATTAATTCATACTATTCTTGAACAACAACAAAATATATCCTCTGTTATTTATGTTTCACCAAACTTTGGCACAAAGTCATTCAGAGGTCAATTACTTAGAATTCCTGGAATCAAAAACCTTCTACCAATTATCTTTGGTAAAGAAATTTCATTTAGCTCCCAAAACCCTGACCATAAAAAATGTTGGACATTAAGTTATCCTCCTGAGGCTTTACTAACGATTAAAGATTCAGTTATGGCAGCTCGTAATTGCAATCATAGTAAGATTAAAGTACCCGTACTCTTCTGGTTTTCTGATGAAGATAAAGTTGTATCTGCTAAAGCAACTCGAAGAATTATGTCAAAAATGGGAGGCAATATTAGTACTCATAATCCACCACTTAGTAATGAAGATGACCCATCAAGGCATGGCATTTTGGGTGACATATTGAGTCCATCACAAACGCCAAATGGTGTAAGTAAAATTGTAGACTGGCTTAAAATAAATACCTAGTATTTTCGCTTTAATTTTGCGCCTCTGTAAAGAATATCTGACAGGTTTTTTTCTGCAATTATTCTTTGAGAAACGGTTGTTGGATCCATATTATATTTAGGTCTATCTAAGAAAATTCCGTCTGGATCATTCCTTTTTTGCCCCTTAATATGCGTCCACATATTTTTTCCAATCACTTGCTTTATAGATGGTGGTACATAGGATTGAAGAGAGAACCCTATCCTCCTTTGATTGCTTTTATTAGGTTGAGAGCCATGAATAATTGCTCCATGATGGATTGACATTTCACCTGGCTTCAATATTAGATCAACGGTCTTACTTTGATCTACACTTTTAATAGCTTGGCCTCTAGTTAGGATATTGTTGTCTGCATAAGTATCCTCGTGTTTTTGTATTGCTAATTTATGGCTACCTGAAATCATCGACATACAGCCTGTCTCAAGGTTACTAGGACTTAGCGCAATCCATGGTGTTGGAAAATCAAAGCTATCAAGGCCCATATAAGTTGCATCTTGATGCCAACTAACATACTGTTTAGAGGAGGGCTCTTTGATAAACATAACCGACGCCCAAAGAGCAATATCAGGGCCAATAAGATCTTCTATTGCATCTACTATGGTTGTATTATGAGCGAGCGCATCTAAAAAAACAAATGAGAGATGTAAATTATTGCGACTCTCTGAATTAATCTCTTCAGGGTATTGCGCCTCTACTTCTTCAAGTTGAATTTTAATAGATAAGGCATCTTTTTCAGAAATAACTCTTATTGGAGATATAAAACCTTCATCATGATACTGCTCAATCTGTTTTTTTGTTAAAACTTTAGGCATTACTCTCATCCTATATATGGATAGTAATTTATTCAAAAAATTTTATTTTATTACAAATATTCAAAAAATTTAACCTTGTTACTCCAATTCTTTATACTTAATAAATTAAATAAACTTTGATAATAATTATATGAATAATATTTTTACTAAACACCCCAATGAGTTTGGATATAACTACTTTCAACATCTCTGGGGGGCATGGAAATATTGCCTTACACTTTTAGGGCTTTTAATTATTGCGCTTATTCACTCTATTTTTCCATTTATTTTTCAAGAAACTGTTAGCAATAAAATTGTAAAGATGGCTGATGAACATAAAAATAAAATGATAAATTCTTCTAAAATTCATCAATAATTCACATAGGCTTGTCAAAAACTAATCTAAACTGCGCATTATGAAATACTTACTGACCATTCTTGCAGCTCTAGTTTTAAACACCTCTGCTTCAGCAGCAATGTCTCCTCGTTTTTATGAAACTGAAATTCTTGGTAACTGGATTTGTAAAGATACTTGGCCTGGGTATACCGCTTTAGAATTTATAAGATACAAGAAAGATGGTACCTGGAATAGTTTTGGTCAACTAATTGTTGACTTTCCAATCGAAGAGAATACAGTTAAAGTGAATTATAGTGCCCTTGGAACTGGAGTATGGGAAATTAATGATCAAAGCTTAGTCAGTATGATTGATTCTATTAAAGTTGTTAATAGGAACCATCCATGGCTTGATGAGTATTTTAATATGGAAGAACAATTTACTCTTAATGATAAAAGATCTGAAGAGATTATTGTCCTGTCTAATGATTATATTAATCTTCAGCCTTCAACTGGCAAGCCATACGAATGTTATAAGGTTGAAATATAACTAATCTTCTCGTTGATTGTATTTCTGAGAATTGCCCTTTGATAAATTAACTGGATATTTTTCAGCATTTTTCTCTAATTTATTCTTAATTGCTTCTTCAATATCAATTTCTAAGATACTGCAAAAACGCAGAAGATACATCGCAATATCTGCCACCTCACTATTAATTTCTTGAATCTGCTTTTGATTAGGAGAATTAGATTCTTCTGGCTTTAGCCATTGAAAAATCTCAACAAGCTCTGAAGCCTCAACACTAAGAGCCATAGATAAATTTTTGGGGTTATGAAACTGCTCCCAATCCCTTTCAATTGCAAATTTTTTAAGCTGGTTTTGTATTTTAGATATATCCATATTTTCACTCGATTGATTAGTAATTAAAATAATAAAAAAAATAAGTATACTTATTATGAGGCTTGAAATTACTCAAGCGTTCAATTAACTTTAAGGGGAATTAATATGGATATTCAAACTATTTGTCACATTTTTTTAATATTGTTTGGTGGTTTTTTTGCCTTTCAACTAACTTTTAACTCAAAAAAGTTTGCAATAGATCTTCGTCTGGACTCGCCACAAGTACCGTATGCGCTTAAGCCAGCAGGATTTCTAATGGGTGGAACGGTTGCAATGCTTATTGTAACGTTTTTCCAAATTGGTATTTTTGAAAGAACTGATACACCAACATTATTAGTTGCAATGGGGTTTTTCTGTACCTTTGCATTTATTTGGAATATGGGTCTATTTTTAAAAGTTTGGCCAACGTTTGATGGTGCTGATCATCATATTAAGAATGCTATTAGGCCTTTAATTCCTTTAATAGTAATCATTATTTACTTCTGGGTATAAAAAAGTTGCTTATTAAACAAAGCAGGTAACATACAATAATGATAATGATAATGATTTATTATAAGAAATAATTTAAATTTAGGAGGCAATATGTCAATATTTAAAGCACAAGAAGCAGCACAAGAAGCAAAAGATATGGCGGCTTATGCAGCAACTATGCATGAAGATTTTCAATTTATCATGCACCTGGACAACTCGACTATGAATAAAGAAAAAACCATGGAAATGTTTACATTTATGATGAATAGTGATGATTTTGTAACCCATGACTCACGCTGCCTTTATGAAAATGATGAGGCTATGGTTACCCATGGCGTAATGAGCTTCCCTGACGGAACTAAAGAATCAGTTCTAGCCTTTATGCAAATAAAGGATGGTCAAGTCATACGCATGGAAACTGGTGCAACACTTCTTCCATAAGCATCATTAATCTCAAATTAAAGGCGCCTTAGGGCGTCTTTTTTGTTTAATATAATGCTCAATAGTTAGGAATTAATTTAAAAATGCATCAAAAAAACCTTTGGCAAGAAACTTCTAAAGAAAAAATTACTTTCAGTAATCTTAAAAAATCAATTACAACGGATTTAGTGATTATTGGTGGTGGCTTTACTGGCTGTTCAGCGGCCCTATCTGCAGCAAAGAATGGGCTATCAGTTACCCTTATTGATCAAAAGATTGGCTATGGCGGCTCGGGCAGGAATGTTGGCTTAGTTAATGCAGGCTTATGGATGCCTCCTGAAAAGGTTGAAAGTATCCTTGGATTAGATGCAGGAGTTAAGCTTAATAAGGCTTTAGTAACTGCGCCTGATTTAGTATTTAGTCTTATTGATGACTATGAAATTAATTGTAGCGCTAATCGATCAGGAACTCTTCACTGCGCTCACTCTGAAAAAGGATTAGAAGATATTAAACTGAGATTTAAACAGTTATCTGAACGAGGGGCTGAATTAGAGCTTTTGGATAAACAGCAGACTCAGCAAAGAATTGGCTCTTCAAAGTTTTTTGGCTCTCTTTTTAATAAAAAAGCTGGAATTATCAACCCTCTAGATTATTGTCTTGGCCTGGCAAGAGCTGCTAAATCTTATGGCGTAAATATCTATGAGTCAACTATAGCAACTGACATTCAATCAATCAATAATGATTGGCTAGTCAAGACAGCTGAGTCCACCATTAAGGCAAAAATGCTCTTAATTGCTACAAATGCCTATCAAAAACCAATTGAAGGCCTAAATCCGTCCAAATACACTTCTGTACAGTATTTTCAAGTCGCAACTAAAGCATTACCTTTAGATCTGGTAAAGTCAGTTTTGCCTAATGGAGAGGGTTGTTGGGATACTGCTAGTGTAATGTCTTCTTTTCGACTTGATGCTGACAATAGACTTATTATTGGTGGAATCGGAAACCTTGGTCATAGTGCCTCCAAGATTCACACTAACTGGGCAAGGAGAAAAATTGAGAGCCTCTTTCCACATATTAAAAATATTGATATTGAATTCAGCTGGCATGGACGCATTGCCATGACAGGTGATCATATTCCTAAAATTCTAAGGCTAGGAAGTAATGCTTATTCAGTTTTTGGCTATTCAGGCAGAGGAATTGGACCTGGGACTTATTTTGGTAAGGCAGTAAGTGAATGCCTTATTAGTGGTGATGAAACCTCTTTGCCAGTTGATCCTTTGGATTATTATCAAGAACCTTTTTCTAAAATCAAGGCAGGCTTTATTGAATTTGGCGCTACTGCAAGTCATTTACTTTGATTAGCATTTAGATTATCTTCTATCTATCTCTTCCAACCCCTTTAAAGCGCTGCTTAGTTGTAAACCATGCACCAAGATCTAAAAATGGTTTTGGTGGAAGCCATTTAGCTTTCTTAATAGCAAGACAATCATTAACAATAATGGATTTTTTTCCGCACGCATACTCAGCTATTCCAATACCAAATGCAGTCCCTTTAGTAATTCCAGAACCATTGAAGCAGCCTGCATAATAGAGGTTATCTGAAAATCTCTCAAAGATATTAGTTTTATTAGCGCTCACACCTTCAACGCCTGAATATAAGAACTCAAATGGAACATGACTTAACTGAGGAAACCTATTATTAAATGCTTGTCGATGAATCTGTTGTCGGTTAATTAATTGCTTATCAGTTAACAGGTGGTGATTGTTATATTCAGCTGTGTTTCTTATTGCAATTCGGTCATCATCCGTTAACCTGATAGTAGCCCCACCACTATGAAGCGATAAAATTCCCCATGATGATTCACTTCCAAGGGTATTAATCTCATCCTTGGTTAAGGCACGAGTAATACTTCCAGAAAGTGTTACTCCAACTGCCCTTTGTTTAGGCTTTGCGCCCTCAAAGGTTTCATAATTACAAGCCATTATGACTTGTTCAGCAGTAATTATTACATCTGGAACCATGACCTTAACAGCCTTACCCAATGTCATCCTTAATACTGGTGTATTTTCATAAAGCTCAACATTACTTGGAAGATTTTTAGCCAATCCAAAAACTAATTTAGCGGGCTGCATTAATGCACCATTTTCAACTTTAACGCCCTTCTTATACCAACTTGTTCCTAGACGATTATGAATTTCCTGTTTAGAAAGAGAAGTGTGTCTAATGTCACGTTTTTTAAGATAGTTAATAAAATGATCACACTCAATTTCAGAGTTGTTATCTGCTGCAGTATGATAAATACCTGATTCTATCCAGTCACAATTGATGCTGTTATCTTTTACTAATGTACGAAGAGAATTAAGACCTACTTGATTAATTCGATCTACTCTTTGGTATTTTTCAAGTTGTGACTCTTGATAGGGGCCTGAAAAATGGCTATGTGCAACAGCATAACCAGAATTTCTACCAGAAGCATTCTGGCCTAGCTCTCTTGCATCAAGCAAGATAATTTGATCTTTAGGGTTAATCTCTGCTAGCCTTCTTGCACAAGAAAGACCTGTAAAGCCGGCACCTATGACAAGCCATTTAGCTTCAAGGTTAGAAGTTAATTTAGGCTGAGATTGCCTAGCAGGAACTAAATCTACCCAACCTTTTGTTTCATTATCAAAAATAGGATTAGCTTGGGCCATAGAAATAATCTAACTTTACTACTAACTTAAATGATCAATTAAAATAAAGTGATCACTTATTTCAGAAGCTTGGTTTAGCCACCTTTTTACTAAATTACTTTGGTGGGGAGCTGCTGATACGCCTACGGGTATCTCTTTATTAATGACAGCTTCAACAGCCAAAGCAACTGAGCAAGAGACTAATTGGGCCATTGCGCTTCCTTTACTATTTCCAAGTGTATCAAGCAAGAATTGCTTATGCCAAACAACCCCTGAGTCGTTTTTAACCTTTAATTCAACAGTTAGAATTACACGATCAACCTCTTCATTTCTATAAGAGTATTTATTCCATAGATCATCACTAATAGCCTTTAGGCGATCCTCTGCAATTTCAGGGTCAAGTGTATCTACCTCAGAAAAAATGTCAGACCAGGCATCTTTCCAACCCTTATATCTCAAAGTTCCTCTAACAAACTGATCAATCTTTAGACCTTCATCCATCTGATATTGCTCTATAAATGGAATGGAATCTCGATTAGGATAAACTTCAAATTCATCTTCACCCCAAGGCATTGGAAGAGGATACAACTCAACAGCCTCCCATGGCTTATACACAGTATAGACTTGGCTATCTCGAATACTAACTGAAGTTGACATTAGAGCCTTTAAAACACCCAATGGAGACCAGCTAAATTTATAACAAAAGTCATTAGGGGCATCACTTAAACCACCACAATAGCTCAAAAAACAATGCTTATTTTCAGCAGAATAAACCTTCGATTTCTTATAATCTTCTACTAGAGCGTGTGACATACTATGATCTATCCCGGGATCAAGACCGACCTCATTAACAAGACATAAATTCTTTTTAAGTGACTCCTCATTAAGACTCTTCATCTCATCTGAAATATAAGAGCTTGAGACAAAATGAGCACCAATTGAAAGACTTAGTTCTGCAACAGGCACGTGAAAATTACCAGGAAGCATTGAAACAACGACATCTCCAGCTATAGCATTTTTCTTAATAGCATCAAGAGAAAATTCTTCAATACGATAATTACCTTCTGTACCTAATAAAGCATCACTTGCTTTTTCAACAGTCCGGTTATAAACAATAACTGAATGGCCATTTTCAATAAGCTTTTTTAGTCCTGGTATTGCAGAAAGACCAGTTCCCAACCAATGAATTTTTACCATTTCATCTCCTTATTTTTTTAATTAAATATATAGTACATAGAATGTTATTTTTTACACTTTTTATTTATAAATAGTTAACAAAATAAATGTATATTTATGACATCTTTGGCCAGGTATCAGTCAATCGATATCCTTCTGGCCAAGGATCATCAGAGTCAAGCATCAACTGATGTGTTCCAGTAATCCAAGCTCTTCCTCGAATCGAAGGAATAATGCCTTTTTTATTACCAATATGCACTTCATCAACTATCTTACAATCAAAACGAGAATCAATAATTGATTGCCCTATCATTCGATCCCCCTTTTTCATCTCACCTTTTGCATTAAGAACAGCCATACGAGCTGAGCATCCAGTCCCACAAGGAGATCGATCGATTTTACCTGGATCTATTACCACTGAATTTCTACTAACCATCACTCCTTTTTCTTTAAATAGTGGAAGCGCAAATTCACAAAAAGAAATGTGATTCCAATCTGAATTTTCAGGATGAGAGAAGCCAAGCTGCTGGTTTGCAGAAGCAGTTATCTTCGCTCCAAGTTCAGAGATGTCCTTTGCTTCATCTGGCTTAATTTCAAAACCAAGTTCATCAGCGTTTACAAGTACAAAACTGTCCCCTCCATATGCCGTGTCTACAGTCAACGTTCCAATTCCTTGTACCTCTAGATTAACGTTAATCTGATCTGCAAAAGAAGTAACATTTTGAATTTCAATACTTTTTGCTTTACCATTTTCACAATAAGCTTTTACGGGAACAAGCCCTCCTGGCGCCTCCAGAATAAATTCTGTAATAGGCTCTTGCATTTGAATGATTCCTCTATCGAGCAATACAGTCGAAACACAAATCGAATTAGAACCTGACATGGGAGGAGTATGCTCTGGCTCCATAATTATGAAGCCCAGTATAGCTTTTTTATTCTTTGCTGGAACTAAAAGGTTTACATGCTTAAAGACTCCACCACGAGGCTCATTCAATACAAACTGTCGTAACTTCTGATCTTTATCAATCCATCGTGCTTGCTCCCACAAACTTTCACCCTTAGGTGGTGAGACTCCTTCAATTATTACATTTCCTACTTCACCTTCAGCATGGCATGAAACTATATGAATTGATTTAGAATTTTTCATTAGGTTAAGAAATTTTTAGTTGTTAATATGTTATCATTTTTTTTTAATTTATTTTTGAGTTCGGTTAACTGCAAATTCAATTCAAATACATAAGGACATAATTCAATGACTTCTAAAACAATCGATATAGGCCTTGATGAAATTTTTAATTTAGCAAAGGCTGCACTTATTAATCATGGCGCTAATGAAGAAAATGCAAATGCAGTTGCAACCACAGTAACTAATGCTGAGAGAGATGGCTCAGTTTCTCATGGTCTATTTCGTATTCCTGGGTATATCAAGGCCCTTCAAAGTAAAAAAGTAGATGGCTCTGCGAAACCAGAAATAACTGAAGTTACGCCAGTAATTTTAAAGTGTGATGCAAAGAATGGATTTGCTCCATTAGCACATCAATATGGTATTAAAAAACTTATCGAAGCTGCTCAAAAATTTGGAATTGCGGGATTATCAATTCAACGCTGCCATCACTTTGCAGCTCTTTGGCCTGAAGTTGAAGCAATCAGTGAGCATGGACTTGTTGGATTGACGTCTGTTTCATATATGCCAGGTGTTGCTCCTTCAGGAGGAGCTACAGCATTATTTGGCACTAACCCAATTGCATTTTCATGGCCGCGCCCTGGTAAAAATCCAATTGTTTTTGATATGGCAACTGCATCTATGGCAAAAGGAGAAATTCAAATTGCTGCTCGTGACGGCCACTCTGTACCACTTGGTACTGGCCTGTCTTCATCCGGAGAATTAACAACTGATGCGTCAGAAATTGATAAAGGTGTTTTACTTCCATTTGGTGGGCATAAAGGTTCGGTCATTGCCCTTATGGTTGAACTCTTATCTGGTCCATTAGTTGGAGAAACCTTCTCTTATGAAACCAAGGAGCGTGATAATGGAGATGGTGGTCCAGCCCAAGGAGGTCAGTTTATTCTTGCTATGTCACCAGAGATTATATCTGGCAAAGATACTTCAGCACAGACCGAAGAGTTTTTAAAAAAATATAATGATATTGATGGGACTCGATTGCCTGGACTAAGAAGACATGAAAATAGAAAAAATATTGACCCAAGAGCAGTTAATTCAGAGCTAATAAATACTATTAAAAAGTTAGCATAACTAAAATCTAAAGCAAACTAGAGTAGAGGTAATCAGCTAAATCAACAGTATCTTTTAGTGGGTTTTTAGTGCAGTAATTAGTGGTTGCTATATATATTAGCTGAGGGTCAGGTAATTTAGGATAGCTCGACGTTTCATAATTTCTTCCAGTATAGTAGCCACTAAACCAAAACATAATCATGTTTTTAACGTCAGCATTTTCTTCTTCTACCAGCTTATTTACAGTTTCGCACTTCATATAGCCAACTGCTGAGTATGAATAACTTGTGCCTACAATTAAAAAATTCCCAAATACAAGTGTCAAGATAACTAGAAATTTTTTCATTAATACTCCTATAGTTCAAGAAATTAATAATACTAATGCATCCTTTCAACTGCAATTGCAACGCCCATGCCGCCGCCAATACACATAGTAGCAAGACCTTTATTTGCCTTATCACGCTCCATACCATGAAGTAAAGTCACCAAAATTCTTGCCCCAGATGCTCCAATTGGATGACCTAAAGAAATTGATCCGCCCGTTACATTCACTTTAGACTTATCCCAACCTAGTGAGTCATTTACAGACATTGCTTGTGCTGCAAACGCCTCATTAGCCTCAATTCGATCGAGTTCAGAAGCTTTCCAGCCAGCTTTTTCAAGACATTTAGCGCTTGCCGGAATTGGACCTGTTCCCATGATAGATGGGTCAACCCCAGCGCTAGAGTATGAAACAATTCTTGCCATAGGTTCTAGTTTCAGCTCTTGCGCCTTAGATGCACTCATGACCATAACTGCTGCTGCGCCATCATTAATGCCCGATGCATTCCCTGCTGTTACAGTCCCATCTTTTGCAAATGCTGGACGGAGATTAGCTAAAGAATCGATACTTGTAGAGTGCCTAGGAAATTCATCACTATCAAAAATAATATCATCACCTCTTCGCTGTGGAATAGATATTGGGGTTATCTCATCTCGAAACAAGTCAGATTTTTGAGCAGCTTCTGTTTTTTGTTGTGACTCCAGAGCAAACTCATCTTGAGATTGCCTTGAATAGTCAAACTTAGTTGCAATATTTTCTGCAGTAACGCCCATATGGCAATCATTAAATGCACACCACAGACCATCTACAACCATAGTATCAACCATCGCCCACGGGCCCATTTTTTTACCTTCTCTTGATTTTGGAAGAACATGACTTGAACGACTCATACTTTCTTGACCACCAGCAATAACTATTTCAGCATCACCGCAAGCAATTGCTTGAAATGCTAACTGTACTGCTTTTAATCCACTACCACAAACTTTATTAATTGTCATAGAGGGAGTTTGATAAGGAAGTCCTGCCTCTATTGCAGCCTGTCTGGCTGGATTTTGGCCACTTCCAGCTGTCAGAACTTGTCCCAAGATAACTTCATCAATTTGATCTTTATTTACACCAGTTTTTTTTAATAATGAAGCTATCACTTCAGCGCCTAATTTATGTGCTGGAATTGAAGAAAGTGAGCCGCCAAATGATCCTAGAGCAGTTCTTGTAGCTGCAACGATAACAATTTTATGATTCATATTAATTACCTTTCCTTAAAAAAAACTTCTAATAATTATAAAGCTTAATAAAAATTAACTACTTTGCTTTTTTATTTATTCTTGCTTTCTGTTTTTCTTTGAAAAAGGCTTTATTTGCAATATACACCTTTTTATGAACTTCACAGTAAACAATAGACTTATCCTTATTTGTTAATTTTGTTATTTTAACTATTTCAAATTCATTTAGCTCTTTCGCTTTTTTCTTAATTTCTTCAAGTTCCTCTATGCTATAAATAAAGTCAGCATAAAGATCCTCTTTTGCAGGCCTTCTAAAGAAAATTTCAGCAGCCTTATCCCAAACCACATAATCATCTCCAATAAGATTCATTAACTGAGTCATTGGAAATGGATCAACAGCGGAAAACATGCTTCCACCAAAAATAGTATTTACATAGTTTGCATTTTTATAGCTAAAAGGAAGTCTGATTTGTATTTTAAGAAAGTCTTCAGAAATATATATAACCTTTGCAGAGGTTCTTCTATACATTGGAGATAAATTAAAACCAAGTTTCAATACTTTTGGCTTGCTAATAAATCTTGCGGCTATTTCTGCAATTTTTTTATACGTAATCATTCTATTAAGTTATAAAAACAAAAAAGACATCCGAAGATGCCTTAGTTATATAAATTGGCTCCCCGACCTGGGCTCGAACCAGGGACACACGGATTAACAGTCCGTTGCTCTACCAACTGAGCTATCAGGGAATAGCGTGAGATTATAACGAGCTATGAATTTTGAGTCAATCAAATCTTTGCTTTTATAGCCTCAACTTGGTGATTTATTTTTGAACTTATTTTATTGAATCCTTAAGAGCTTCTCCAAACTCAGAACAAGATAGTAAAGTAGCTCCATCTATAAGCCTCTCTAGGTCATATGTAACCGTTCTTTTTTGAATTGTTGTAGCCATTGCATGAAGTATCAAATCAGCAGCCTCTGTCCACCCCATATGTCTAAGCATCATCTCTGCAGATAAAATCATGGAGCCAGGATTCACCTTGTTTTGACCCGCGTATTTAGGAGCAGTACCATGTGTAGCCTCAAACACTGAAATATCATCAGAAAGATTCGCTCCAGGAGCAATACCAATACCACCGACCTGAGCTGCTAAAGCATCAGATATATAGTCACCATTAAGATTTAAAGTTGCGATAACTGAATACTCATCAGGTCTTAAAAGTATTTGCTGGAGGAACGCATCAGCAATTGAGTCTTTAATAATAATTTCTTTACCCGTATTTGGATTAGTAAAGCTACACCAAGGACCATCATCAATTTCTTTTGCACCAAACTCATCTTTAGCAAGCTGATAAGCACAATCTCTAAATAACCCCTCTGTAAACTTCATAATATTGCCTTTATGGACAATTGTCACAGAAGGCTTATCATTATCAATCGCGTACTGAATAGCGGCTCTTACGAGCCTTGAAGTTCCTTCTATAGACACAGGCTTGATACCAATACCAGATGTTTCAGGAAAACGAATTTTAGTCGCACCCATTTCTTTTTGAAGAAACTCAATTACTTTCTTTACTTCCTTTGAACCTTGTGGAAATTCTATGCCCGCATAGATGTCCTCAGAGTTCTCCCTAAAGATTACCATATCAATCTTTTCAGGCGCCTTAACTGGAGATGGAGTCCCATCAAAATACTGGACAGGGCGAAGACAAATATAGAGATCTAAAATCTGTCTTATCGCAACATTAAGTGACCTCATGCCGCCGCCAACTGGTGTCGTTAATGGTCCTTTTATATTAACTACAAATTCTTTGATTGCATTCACTGTCTCCTCTGGCAAGTACTCACCATAGATGCTATCTGCTTTTTCACCTGCAAAAATCTCCATCCACTGAATCTCTCTTTCACCGTTATATGCTTTTTTGACAACAGCATTAACAACATCGAGCATTACAGGAGTAATATCAACACCAATTCCATCCCCCTCTATATATGTAACGATTGGTTTATTAGGAACAACGAGCACGTTATCCTTTATTGAGATTGCCTCTCCAGTAGGTGGAACTGTGATATTTTTGTAGGTCATTAAGATTTTTTTGTTTAGAATTTAAGACGCATTATTATACCGTCTTCTTTCTGATTTGGGTGTTTTGAGTTATTCATATAGTAATTTTTTCTTAGTGAAATCTCCTCAAATCCATGTTTCAAGTAAAAATCGATGGCAGCCTGATTACTCGCTCTTACCTCTAATATAAGCTGACTAATCATTCTATCTTTAAGCTCCTTAATAAGATAATGAAGTAGTTTATTGCCATACCCTTTTCTTTGACAAGCTTTATTGATACTAATATTTAAGATATCAGCAGTATCAAGTGTGGGCATAGCCATCAAAAAACCAATAATTTTATTTTTAATGCTTATTGAGTAGCATAAATTAGCTGGATTTAGAATACTCTCAATAAGCTGGTTTTTAGGCCAAGGATTATGAGAGTTTTGTTGCTCTATTAATACTATAGAGTCGATATCATCACGACTAAGTCTGTTAAAGGAAATACTGATAAGCTTTATTATCGGTTTCGTTTTTGTAGTAATACCCGAGTTCATCAAACTTTGCCTCTAGCTCTTCGATATCCTCAACCTGAAGTCCAATTAAAACCCTTCCATAGTCCGCGCCATGATTGCGATAATGAAAAAGAGAGATATTCCATTCTGTCTTAACTTTTTTAAGAAAACTTAAAAGTGCACCTGGTCGCTCTGGAAATTCAAATCTATAGATAACCTCTTTTTCCGCATTAGCATGACCACCAACCATATATCTGATGTGGGTTATTGCCATAGAGTTATTACTCATATCAAATACTTCAAAAGAGTTACTTAGTCTTGCAATAAGTGCTTGTTTTTCAGATTCACCTTTAGTTAGCTTGACGCCTACAAAAATATGCGCATCTTTCTTTGCAGAATATCGATAATTAAACTCAGTAACTGCATTGTTATCTAATAACTCACAAAATCTTAAAAAACTACCTGGCTCTTCGGGAATAGTAACAGCAACTATAGCCTCATTAACTTCACCTAAGTCAGCTCTTTCGGCAATATACCTAAGTCTATCAAAGTTAACATTAGAGCCAGATACAATTGAAACAATATTTTTATTTTTAAGGCCATGCTCTAGGATATATTTTTTAACACCTGCTGTTGCAAGAGCTCCTGCAGGCTCTGAGATTGAACGAACATCCTCATAGATATCTTTAATAGCAGCGCACATTTCATCGTTGCTAACCAAAATGACATCATCAACGCATTCTTTTGCAATCTCAAATGGAAGTTCACCAATTTGTTTGACAGCAACGCCATCAGCAAAACGTCCAACATCTTCAAGCACAACTCTTTCATTAGCCTCTAATGCTTTAAAAAGCGTTGGCGAGTCAACAGGCTCCACTCCGATTACTTTAATGTGTGGAGCATAATGCTTAATATAGCTTGCCATTCCCGAGATAAGTCCACCACCACCAACAGGAGAGAAGACATAGTCTATTTGATCAAGCTGAGCTAAGATTTCTTTTGCAACAGTTGCCTGTCCAGCAATAACCTCAAAATCATCATAAGGACTTATAAAACATAAATCTTTCTCAGATACTAGCTTTTTAGCATGGACAAATGCATCATCATAGACATCTCCAAAAAGAATAACTTCTGCTCCTAATTCTTGAACTGCTCGAACTTTAATCTGTGGTGTGCTAGTAGGCATAACGATTGTTGCCTTTATGCTTAATTTGCTCGCACCAAGAGCAACCCCTTGCGCATGATTTCCAGCAGATGAGGCGATTACACCTTTGGCTTTCTGCTCATCGCTCATTGAGCTCATTTTTTGATAAGCGCCACGAAGTTTAAATGAGTGAATAATTTGATCATCTTCGCGCTTTAAGTAAACTTGGTTATTAAATTTTTTACTCAATTGCGTTGCAATTGATAGAGGCGACACTTTGGCAACTTCATATACAGAACTGTTGTCAGCCAACTTAACGATTGCACTCATAGAGCTCCTTTATATAATCTACGCTTACCAATGTATGAGTGGTTGGCGTTCCATTTATTATCTGAAAAGGTTGATCGTCTTCACCTAAATGGTCAAGAACAACTAAAGCACCCTTAAAGTTTTTCGTATTAGTATACTCGCTAAGAGTAATTACTGTCTTTAGACCTGCAGAAGTTGCTGACTGAAAACCAATTTCTGAGTCCTCAATAACAACACATTCGCTGCATTCTAAATTCATTTTATCAAGAACATAGTCATAAATATCAGAAGCTGGCTTTTTTTTATCAACAATATCACCAGCTGCTACAACTTCAAAATTTTCTAACGCACCCTTTCCAAGAGTTGACTCTAGAATCGCCTTAACATTATTAAATGAGGTTGAAGTTGCTATTGCTAATTTCAAGTTATGGTTGTGAGCATCATTAATAAGCCTTTCAACACCAATCCGAAGTGAAATAAAACCTGCAGAAATTTTGTTAATAAAAATCTCAGTCTTTTTATTATGGATATTAACAATATCACTCTCGCTTAGAGGCCACTTTAGTTTTGGATTATAGTTATTAATATAGAAAGACAATCTCTCTTTACCTCCACTTACTGATAAAAGTGACCCGTACAAAGCGCAATCCCAATACCAATCTAGCTCATAAAAATCAAAAGCCTCATTGAATGCTTTAAGATGACCATCATGCTCTGTATTAGCAATAGTTCCATCTACATCAAATATTATTGCTTTAAGGTTCATAATAAATATAATTAAATAGGCCAATTTGAAAAAAATCATTGCTATTTTAAGCAATTTTTGGTAAAAACTACTTTTTTTTACAAACTAACTAAAATGACTTCTGAACCAAACTTTGATGAAATCCCAGCTTACATTCCAAAAAAGAGTGAAGACTTTATGTCAGCCGGTCAGCTTAAGCACTTTATCCATAAGCTTAATGTCTGGAGAGAGCAATTAGTTTTCGAAGCCGAAACGACCATTAATCATATTCAAGAAGACTCTGCTCCTGTTGCTGATATTAATGACAGAGCTACTATTGAAGAAGAGTTTGCGCTTGAGTTAAGAACTAGGGACCGTGAAAGAAAGCTTATCAATAAAATTGATAAGACACTTCACTTGATAGATACTGGTGACTATGGATATTGCAAAACTTGTGGTATCGAAATTGCCCTCAATCGCTTAGAGGCTCGCCCAACTGCTGATCAATGTATTGACTGCAAGACAGTAGAGGAAAGAAAAGAAATTTAGTAAATCTTTAGAAGTGCTGATATGATTTGCCCTGGTTATCATAGCCTTTAATTTTTAGTTTCATTGAGTCATTAACAACCCCTATGTTTGTAACTCTTATTTTACAAATTTCAGCTATTTTCATTATTTCTGAATTTAAACTCTCAGGTGCTGTAAAGCATAATTCATAGTCATCACCTCCGCAAACTACTAATGACCAATCATTATTATCTGCAATATAATTAGCCATTGATTGGCTTAAGGGGAGTTTTTGAACATCAATCATTGCCCCAACTCTTGAGGCTTTTATAATATGAGATAAATCTTGCTCAAGCCCATCAGATATATCGATACATGAGCTTGCTATTCCCTTTATGGCGATACCAAGTTCAAGTCTTGGTAATGGTTTATTAAGCCTTATCATTTCTGCTTTATGGGGCTTTTCCCCCTCATTAATTTTTTTTAGACAGAACGCAGCATCACCAATCTCACCTGAAACATATATATTGTCACCGCTCATTGCACCTGATCTCTTAATCGCTTTTGATTTTTCAACAACTCCCATCATAGTAATAGTTATATTAAGATCACCTCTAGTAGTGTCACCTCCAATTAAGCTCACATTATATTTTTTAGATGCCTTTTCGAGAGATTTAGAAAAATGTTCCAACCAAACCTTATCTAATTTAGGAAGAGTTATTGCAAGTGTAAAGTATTTTGCTGTCGCGCCCATTGCTGCAATATCACTTAAATTAACTGCTAACGATTTATAAGCTATGTCTTCAGGAGAGGTGTCTTTAAAAAAGTGTACGCCTTCTGAAAGAGTATCTGTTGTGGTAACTAATTGATAGCCTGAATCAAGATCAAAAATAGCAGCATCATCACCAATACCTAATTCAATAGTAGGATCAGATAATGGCCAATTAAAGTAATTTTGTATTAATTCAAACTCATTCATATCTTTAATTACTTAGCGCCTCTAAGTGGGCTTCAATGCATTCTGAAAGCGCCTGAAGATCATAACCACCTTCAAGAAAAGAAATGATCCTTCCATCACTATGTCGTTTGGCAATTTCTACAATATTTTGCGTCAAAGTGTAATAATCTTCAGACTCTAATTTCATGCCAGCTAAAGGGTCTCTTTTGTGTGCATCAAAGCCAGCAGAAATGAGTATTATTTCTGGCTCAAATAAGTCAACATTTTTTAAAATTTTAGTTTCAAATATTTCCATAAACTTCTCTCTAGTAGTGTCTGAAGATATTGGCGCATTAAATATATTACCTACTCCAGTCTCTGTCTCTATCCCTGTTCCAGGAAATAAAGGATGCTGATGAATTGAGCCATAAAAAACACTTTTATTGTTATAAAAAATTTCCTGTGTGCCATTACCATGGTGCACATCAAAATCAATAATCGCTATTTTATTGATATTAAATTTACTCTGTAAATACCTAGCAGTAACTGCAGCATTATTTATAAAGCAGAATCCGTTTGCTCTTGATGTTTCTGCATGATGACCGGGTGGACGAACTGCACAAAAGAGTCTTTTTGTTAATCCACTCATCAATTCATTAGCTGACTCAATGCCTGCTCCACAAGCTCTTAATATTGCCTCTTTACTTTGAGGGCAAAGAATAGTATCAGCATAAGGCTCTTTTTCTACACCAACAAGCCCATAGATTGGAATCATTGAAAGTAGATCATCAATATAAGATTGGGGATGAACAAGATTTATAGTTTTAAAGTCTGCCAATGGTGAGTCTTTAAAAGATATGTTAAGTTGACTAATACCTTTAATTGAATCAAGTATTACTTCTAAGCGTTCTTTTCTCTCAGGATGGTTTTCACCATTATCTTTTGCAATGCAGTCTAAATGAGAGAAAACAGTTATATCTTCCATTCAAGAATTACATATATGCATTTTCTTTATGAGAGTGATCCGTTGCATCAAGAACAGCAGATATTTCTGGATATAAGCCCTTAAGTTGTTTTTCAACCCCATCTTTAAGAGTCATGTTTACTGAACTACATCCTTGGCAACCACCTCCAAAATTCAAAATCACTTCTTTTTTCTCAGTGATTTCAACAAGGTCAACAAAGCCTCCATGTGATGCTAAGCTTGGATTTACTTCAGTCACGATAGTAAACAGAACCTTTTCCTGAAGAGGAGCATCATCTTTGGGCGCTTCACCTTTGGCATTAGGAGCAGTGATAGTAAGTTTTTTATTAGTACCATCTAACTTCAACGCAACATGGGAGTCACTTAAAAATTGATTATTAGATTCATCAATAAAAGCACTAAAACCTACAAAAGGAAATTCATTATAAGTATCAGGGAGATCGCTCTTGATACAGAAGTTAAATGTTACAGTTGCAACCGGAGTGCCGGCTTTTTCAACGTCAACTTTTAAGCCAAGGTCTTTTTCATCTTGTTGCTCAAAAAGGTCTGCAACATAAATTTCTGCTTCTTCAGTAATACTAAACATTTGGCCTCCTAAAGACAATATTATCGATTAGTCGAGTTTCACCCAACCTTATAGCGGATATTATAATAATTTCTGAAGTGTTAGTCGCGATTTGTGTAAGGTTATTCGCATTTAGAATTTCAAGATATTCTACTTCAAAGTTAACTCTTAACTCAGATAGAGTTTTTTCCATTACGAATTCAATAGAATCTCCCTGCTCTATAGCCGTTTTTGCATTACTAAGTTGCTGATAAAAAAGGGGCGCCTTCTGTCTGTCCTTATTACCTAGATATTTATTTCTTGTGCTCAGTGCTAAGCCATCAATCTCTCTTTGAGTAGAAACTGACTCTATCAACACATTTAAATTATTATTTTCAACAAGAGATTTAATAATTAAGAGCTGTTGAAAATCTTTTTCGCCAAAAACCGAATAATTAGGATTTACAATATCAAATAATCGATTAACTACTTGCGCCACTCCATTGAAATGTGCTGGTCTAGAAATGCCACAGAGTAATCCTCCCATTTCACCTACATCATAATTTGATAAGGTTCCATTTGGATATATTTCTATTTTTAAGGGAATAAATAAGGCATCTACACTCTGACCCTCTAAAAGAAGCTTGTCATCAGAAAAAGTCTTGGGATATGAGTCAAAATCTTCATCTTTAGCAAACTGAGTAGGATTGACAAAAATACTTACAACAACAATATCTGCCAAGGATTGGGCTTTTTCTACTAACCTCAAGTGCCCATCATGAAGACCTCCCATGGTTGGAACTAGGGCAACTTTTTTATTACTACTTCTGCAGCTATCTAAAAAAACCTGAAGATCACCTGACCTTTCAAAAATTTTCATTAATAACTCTCACTTTTATTAGGAAAACTTCCTTCTTTTACCTCCGAAACAAAGGCTTTAATCGCTGAAGAGATACTGCTTTCTGAGCTTAAAAAATTACGAACAAATCTTGGCTGCCTACCAAGTGTTATGCCTAACATATCATAACTAACCAAAACCTGGCCATCGCAATCCTTTCCAGCTCCAATTCCAATTGTAGGTATTTTAAGCTTTTTAGTTATCAACTTTGCTAAATTACTTGGAATGCACTCAAGCACTAAAATACTTACGCCTATAGATTCGAGCAACCTTGCATTATTTAGAATTGATTTAGCATCAGCCTCATCTCGACCTTGAACTTTATACCCACTTGAATCAACAACTAGTTGTGGTTGTAGACCGAGATGGCCACAGACTCTAATATTATTGGAAACTAAGGCATTAATGACATCTGTATTTTCAACTCCACCCTCTAACTTGACCATATGTGCACCATTATCAATCAATTCTTTTGCGTTGACTAAGGCAGTTTTAGGATTATCATAACTATGAAAAGGCATATCTGCGATAACTAAAGATTGATTACAAGCTTTTGCAACAATTGCAGAATGGTAAAGCATGTCATTCATAGAAACTGAGCGCGTATTTTCAGAACCCTGAATAACCATTCCAAGAGAGTCGCCAATTAAAATAATATCAACGCCTGCACTATCAATAAGCTTAGCCATTGAGGCATCATATGCTGTAAGGCATGTAATTTTTTGACCATTGTCCTTGAATACACTTAACTCAGAATACTTCATAGTTTTTTCACATCTAACTTATTAATTCTATCGAGTAGACTTATTATTGGCCCTAATAAAGGAACTCTTATTTTAGGCTCTATTTCAAATAAAGGCACTAAAACAAAGGCCCTATGTATTGCTTCTGGATGGGGTATAGACAACCTTTTATTTAAAATAACTTGCTCTCCATATAGAAGTATATCTAAATCAATCGTTCTTGATCCCCATTTTACGTCTCTTACTCTTTGCTGATTATCTTCAATTTCTTGGCAAAGATTTAATAAATTAATAGCACTAAGTTTAGTTTCAATCTTACATACTGCATTGATGTAGTTTGGGCCAGGAATATCTAAAAGAGGCTTAGACTCATAAAAGCTTGATGCATTAATAAGTTTAGTCTCATTATTATCATTCAGAGAATCAAGGGCTCTTTTTATTTGAACTTTTGGATCCTTTAAATTTGAGCCTAAGCCGATATAAGCTAACAATGAACTAGTGTCCCTATATTTTCTCCTTGGTATATTCTTGTTAAAACTTTCTCTTCTCTTCCCCAAGCTATATTAGAAAATGTCTTAGATTTTGCAGCTTGCTTTGCAGCCATAACTTTTGAATACATTCCTCCAGAACCTAAAATACCTCCGGTTTTTCCAGCAACTCGCTCTAATTTTTCATCTTCAAAATGAATTTTTTTTATTAAGCTGGCATTCTTATTTACTCGAGGATCGTCATCGAAAACACCATGCTGATCTGTTAATATAATTAATCTTTCGGCATTCAAAAGATTTGCTACAAGGGCCGCCAACGTATCATTATCGCCAAATTTTATTTCTTCGGTTGCAACTGTATCATTTTCATTGATTACTGGCACTGCCCCAAACTCAAGCAAATTCTCTAGAGTTGCAGAAATATTTTCGAAATGTTTGGTATTAATTAGGTTATCTTGAGTCAAGAGCACCTGAGCTGTCTGGACTTTATGTTTTGCAAATAGATATTCATAAGCCTGGACTAACCCCATTTGACCAACAGCCGCAGCTGCCTGAAGCTTATGAATATCACTTGGTTTATCTTTCCAGCCAAGTCGTTTCATACCTTCAACAATTGAGCCACTAGATACCAAAACAACGTCAATGTTATAAGATTGCAGTTCAACAATTTGCTCAACCCATTCAGAGATTAAGTCTTTATCAATCCCTTTTCCATTATTAGTTAAGAGGGCAGAACCAATCTTTACGACCCAGCATTTATTCTTCTTCATCTTTCTCTTCAATAAGGTCATATAAACCAAAAACTAAGGACTTGCAGCCCATACCATTTAAAGCAGATATGTTAAACGCATTACCTTTATATTTAACTGTTTTAAGAAAATCTTTAATGATCTTATCTCTTTTATCTTCTTGAATAAGATCAATTTTATTAATAGCTAATAATCTCGGCTTTTCAAAAAGCTCGTCATCAAATTTTTTTAATTCAGCCTCAATAGTTAAATAGTTTTTAGCAGGATCTGAGCCATCAGCTGGCAAGATATCAATCACGTGAAGAAGCGCTTTTGCTCTTGAAAGGTGCTTAAGAAATTCAAACCCAAGACCAACACCTTCGCTTGCTTTTTCAAGCAACCCAGGTATATCAGCCATAACAAAGTGATTATTGCCAGCCTTTACAACTCCAAGATTTGGATGGAGGGTTGTAAAAGGATAATCAGCTACCTTTGGTCGTGCCCCAGAAATTTGCCTGATTAAGCTCGATTTTCCAGCATTTGGCATACCCAAAAGTCCAACATCTGCCATTACATTAAGTTCTAATCCAATCTCTCTAGCCTCTCCAGGCGTTCCTGGTGAAGTTTGCCTTGGTGCACGATTAATTGAAGATTTAAAACGAGCATTACCTAGACCATGAAAGCCTCCTTTTGCAACCAAAAGATCTTGCTTATGAAGTGTAATTTCGCCGATTACTTCATCCGTTGAGAGGTCAATTATTTTAGTTCCAAGTGGAACTTCGACATACATATCAATAGCTGACTTTCCTCTTCGATCACTTCCTTCTCCAGGTAGGCCATTTTTAGCTCTATATAAACGGTTATAACGAAATTCACTTAATGTATTAAGTCCCTCTTGACCACGGAAAAAAATACTACCACCATCACCGCCATCTCCACCATCTGGACCGCCATCTGGAATATATTTTTCACGACGAAAGCTGAGGCAACCTCTACCACCTTTACCAGCTTCAACCATCACACTTGCAGAGTCAACAAATCTCATAATTTATACGATTAGTAATTTAATTAATAGCTTGCATCAAAAAATGAATCAATCTAAAACAAAATAGATGCAATAGAAGTTAAGTGATAAAGCTATAATATCAGTCAATTATTATACCTTTTTTCTTATCTAAAGCCCTCTTCAAGATAAGCAAAAGTATTCCATTTGAATTATTTAATCATAGACTTTGGCTTACTGTTATTTATGAAATTAAAAGCTCAATTAAAAAATATAACGAAATAGTCAAATGAATAGATTTATATATACAGTTTTAATTATTTTAAGTTTGCCATTTGCTCTTTTAAGGATTCTATTAAGAGATGCACAAAACTCTAATTGGATCCGTAAACTAAAAAACCAATTAGGCTTTGTACCTAAAATTTCAGGCAAGGTTATTTGGTTACATTGCGTATCTGTTGGAGAGTTTAATGCAGCCAAACCACTAATTGACAAGATATTTATTAAATTTCCTCTTCATCAAATTGTTATTTCAACCACAACTATTACAGGATCTGAGGCTGTTGAAAAGCACTATAAGAGCAAAGTCATTCATTGTTTTTTTCCTTTTGATGTTCCCTTTATAGTTAGTTCATTTCTAAAAAAAATTAAACCTCTTGCTTGTATTCTTTTAGAAACAGAAATTTGGCCAAATTTAATTACTAAACTTAAACATAAAAATATTCCTGTAATGCTTGTTAATGCAAGATTATCAAAAAAGTCTTTTAAAAAATATAAAAAATTCTCCCCTAAGTTAGTTAGTGCGACTCTAAATAGATTAAGCATAATATGTTCTCAGAATGAAAGCTCATCAAAACGCTTTATCTCACTTGGTGTTAATAATATTATTACTACTGGAAGCTTAAAGTTTGATTCCAATGAACCTAATAATTCAGAAACTATTCAAATATTAAAAAATATAACTGGAAATCGAAAAATTGTTGTCTTTGCCAGTACAAGGAAAGGTGAAGAGTTTCAAATAATCAAAAGCTATCTCGCCCTTAAAAGTAAATTCAATGCACTTCTTTTAATCGTACCGAGGCACCCAGATAGATTTAATGAAGTTTTTAATATGGCTAACGAAACTGGTCTTAATGTTAAAAGAAGATCATTATCTGATCATTGTGAACAAGATACAGACATACTAATTGGAGACAGTATGGGTGAGATGATGTCTTATTTAAACATAAGTGATATAGCATTTATTGGCGGTAGCCTTACAAATAATGGTGGTCAAAATATGCTTGAAGCTGCATCACTTTCGAAGCCTATTATTTTTGGTCCAAGCGTATATAACTTTGAAGAAATCTCGAAGGGACTTTTAGATGATGGATCTGCTATACAAGTAAGCAACGCTGAAGAATTAATGAAAACTATTTCTGAACTGCTTTTAGATGACGGAAAAAGAAGACTAATTGGAGAAAGCGCTAAAACTACTTTTGAAAATAATCGCGGCGCAACGACTAAAGTATTTAAAGCAATCGCACCGTATATTAAAGATACTTAAAGAAGACTCTTAAGCACCCTCTTTCAAGTAGATTTCACTATCATTATCTAAGAATTCTTCAGACTTTTTATCCATTTCGATTTGAATTTCCTGAATTTTTTTAACTTCTTTGGCATCTAAACCTTTAATGTCTTGAGAAATCTTCATAGAACAAAACTTAGGTCCACACATCGAACAAAAGTGCGCAGTTTTTGCTGCTTGTTTTGGAAGGGTTTCATCATGAAAACTTCGAGCAGTATCGGGATCTAAACCAAGATTAAACTGATCTTCCCACCTAAATTCAAAACGAGCTTTTGAAAGAGCATTATCTCTGATTTGAGCCCCAGGATGCCCCTTGGCTAAATCAGCAGCATGCGCTGCAATTTTATAAGTAATAATTCCTGTTTTAACATCATCCTGATTTGGTAGCCCTAAGTGCTCCTTAGGAGTTACATAACAAAGCATTGCACAACCATACCAGCCAATTTGGGCAGCTCCAATCGCTGAAGTAATATGATCGTAGCCAGGAGCTATATCAGTAGTAAGCGGACCAAGTGTGTAGAAAGGTGCTTCTCCACACTCTTCCAACTGCTTTTCCATATTGTCTTTAATCATATGCATTGGCACATGACCAGGACCCTCAATAAAAGTTTGAACATCATGCTTCCAAGCTATTTTTGTCAATTCACCTAAGGTCTCAAGCTCACCAAACTGGGCAGCATCATTAGCATCCGCAATCGAGCCAGGCCTTAGGCCATCGCCTAAAGAAAAGGTCACATCATATGCCTTCATGATTTCACAGATATCTTCAAAATGCGTATAAAGAAAACTCTCAGTATGATGCGCAAGACACCACTTAGCCATAATTGATCCACCTCTTGATACAATCCCCGTAACTCTATTCATAGTTAGAGGGACATACTTAAGACGCACACCAGCATGAATAGTAAAGTAGTCAACCCCTTGCTCTGCTTGCTCAATTAGGGTATCTCTAAAAACTTCCCAAGTTAAATCTTCAGCAACTCCTTTAACTTTTTCAAGAGCCTGATAGATAGGAACAGTTCCAACAGGAACAGGCGAATTGCGGATAATCCACTCGCGAGTTTCATGAATATTTTTTCCCGTAGAAAGGTCCATAATGGTGTCAGACCCCCAACGAACTCCCCAAACCATCTTTCCTACCTCTTCATCAATTGAAGAGCCTAAGGCTGAATTACCAATGTTTCCATTAATCTTAACTAGAAAGTTTCTACCAACAATCATGGGCTCCGTTTCTGGATGATTGATATTATTAGGAATAATTGCACGGCCCCTAGCAACCTCATCTCTTACAAATTCAGGGGTAATAATTTTAGGAGTTGCAGCCCCAAAGCTTTCGCCTTGGTGTTGACCAACTTGATCTTTATACTCCTGCCAAAGACAATTTTCTCGAATAGCAATGTATTCCATTTCTGGAGTAATAATGCCTTTCCTAGCATAGTGCATCTGAGTAACATTTTTTCCTTTCTTTGCCTTTCTTGGGGCTTTTAAATGTTCAAACCGAAGCTCATCAAGTTTTTTATCACCAAGTCTTTCATTTGCAAATTTCGAGCTAACACCATCAAGAATTTCGGTGTCATCACGCTCTTCTATCCATTTCGAGCGGAGTGACTCAAGCCCCTCTCGATAACTGATCGTTTTACTAGGATCTGTATAAGGTCCAGAAGTATCATAAACGTGAATTGGATCATTTTTTTCTGCAAGATCACCAATGGTATCGGTAAGTTTGATTTGCCTCATTGGGACTCTAATATCGTCACGTGAACCCTTGACATAGACCTTGGTTGAGTTAGGAAAAGGCTTAATAAATGCCTCATTAATACTTGATAGACTAGTAAGTGTTTCGGATGATTGCTTCATTATTGTATAATTTAGTTAATGTAACTTGAGAAAAGAAAATGTCCATTTTAACTCATCGGCCAAGAAGAATGAGGAAACACGAATTTAATCGTTCATTAATTCGTGAGAACTCACTGAGTGTAACTGATCTTATATATCCTTTATTCATTATTGAGGGTGAAAATAAAAAAGAAAAAATTGATTCAATGCCTGGAATTGAAAGACTTAGTATTGATCAATTATTGATAGAAGCCAAGGAAATTGTTGATTTAAAAATTCAAGCTGTTGCTTTGTTTCCAGTAATTTCTCCTAATAAAAAGACGCTCGAAGCTGAAGAATCTTACAACCCTGATGGACTTATTCAAAAAGCAGTTAGGGCGATGAAAAGAAACTTTCCTGATCTTGCAGTTATTACAGATGTGGCACTAGATCCTTTTACGAGTCATGGCCTAGATGGCGTTATTGATAGTAATGGATACGTTCTTAATGATGAAACTGTAAACATTTTAGTTAAACAAGCATTGTCTCATGCTCAAGCTGGAGCAGATATTGTTGCTCCTTCTGACATGATGGATGGGAGAGTTGGAGCGATTCGTTTTGCGTTAGAAGAGCAAGGTTATATTCACACAAATATACTTGCGTACTCTGCCAAATATGCCTCTTCTTTTTATGGTCCATTTAGGGATGCTGTAGGCTCATCAAAAAGCCTAGGTAAATCTGATAAAAAAACTTTCCAAATGGATCCTGGAAATTCTGACGAAGCAATTCGTGAGGTAGAGCTTGATATTTCAGAAGGCGCTGATATGGTTATGATTAAACCAGGCTTGCCTTATCTTGATATAGTCTCTAAAGTAAAACAGACCTTTGGTGTACCGACTTTCGCTTATCATGTTAGTGGCGAGTATGCAATGCTTAAAGCGGCTAGTCAAAATAAATGGATTGATGAAAAGTCAACAGTTCTTGAGACGCTTCTTTGCTTTAAAAGAGCTGGAGCTGATGCTATATTGACTTACTATGCAAAAGATGCTGCCAAATGGATTAATGAATAGTAATAAAAACTTAACTAATTAAGCGTGCTATATATTTTGATTTAATGAAATAAAATAACTAATGAACCAAAAAAATATATTTTATTTATTGTCACTAATTGCAATATTTTTTATTGGTCACTACTATTCACAATTGAATATATCACCAGTTAAGCCTGAGATCATTATTATCAACAATGATGATGAAGTCAAAAAACAAAAATCTAACATCCAAAGCCTTCAGCAGCAACTAGAAGATCTTAATAATCAACTTATACTCGCACTTGACGAACTCAAATCCACCTCTCAAAAACTCAACCTTTCTGCTAGTAAAATCCAGGTTCTTGAAGAAGAGTTAAGTAAAATTCAAAATGCATTCAATCTAAGTGATTCATCACTCAAAAAGAGTAATACTAAGCTTTTGGAAAATGAGAAAACTTTAAAAGAGTTAGAAAAAGCATTATCAGATGCCGAGCTGGATATTGAACTAATTAAATTTGATCTTGAAATTGCGGAAGCCAATCTTCGAGCTAACTAAGAAACTAATTTATATTTTTAAGAGTAATATTTAGCTATTTGAGATAGATCTTCACGAGGAGTTCTATAGCTGTTAATTACCTGAGTTTTATCTTCATAGCCAATCGCCATTCCGCAAAGAACAATTTTATCTTTATAGTGTGGAAATTCCTCTCTAACAATCTCAGGATACTCGCCAAGAGCTGCTTGTGGACAGGTTGCTAACCCATGCTCGACCGCTGAAAGCATAATAGATTGGATAAACATGCCATAATCCATATAAGAGCCCTTCTCCATCGACTTATCAATAAAAAAAAGTAGGATAACAGGCGCATTGAATGCCTGATAATTTAAAGCCCATTGATCGAGTTTTTTTTGTTTATCTTCCCTCTTAATATCTAATGTTGAATACATTAATAAACCACACTCTTTTCTTCTTTTCTTAAACTCACCCAACCATTCAACAGGATAGTACTTATAATCCATAGCCCCATTCTTGCCATCTCGAAAGGCTTTTTCAAGCTTATTACATAATCCATCCTTACTTTTTCCAGTTACAACAGCGACCTGCCATGGCTGGGTATTTACTCCAGAAGGGGCTGTTTTTGCTTGATTAATAATTTCATTAATAATACTAATAGAAACATCTTTATCTAAAAATGCTCTTGTTGATTTTCTTTCAGCTAAAGCGGTTTTTACATCCATCATTCATTCCATTATGTGAGCTATGATTATCAAATCCAAAAATTTAAATAAATTTACACTAAATACTTCTAGGCTTGGCATAAAGAACTATTATATTTCCAAATATTATTAATATAACGCCAATTAATCCCGTCCAGCTCCAAACATAATCTTCAAATAAAGTCGATAGAAGCAAAGCAATCGTTGGAGTAAAAATATTGACGTATGAAGCTTTATCAGCACCAATATTTCCTACCAGTTTAAGATAGACACCAAACCCAATTGCTGAGGCCACTACAGATAAATAAATTAGGGATGTTACATAACTATAGCTTGTGCTAAAACTGAAACTTATATCACTAAAAGATATATAAGTAACAAGGATAAGTGATCCATATAGCATACTGAAAGCATTACTTTGGATTAGGGGAATTTTTCTGGCTTGCATTTGACCAGAGAGCAGCATCCCAATTGACGCAAAGAAAGTTGCAAGTAGCATCCAAAGAAAACCCTTTACAATTCCTGAATCTAATGTCCAATCAGTGCTACTTATCTCATTTGAAAATATAATTGATAACCCTACAATACCAATTATTGCTCCAAATAATATGGGTAATCTTACGGGCTTTTTAAAAAAAATAAAACCATTAAAAACAGTAAATAAAGTAAGCGTTGAAAAAATAAGGCAAACCACTCCAGTTGTTAGATAAGAGGTGCCAAAGTAGGCACAAATATAATTAATACAAAATAGAAAAAACCCTAGCAAAAGCCAATTTAAATGTTCTCGCCATGGGTAAGAAAGCTTTAGACCTCGAGCAAAACACCAAATAAATAGCAAAAGGGATGCCAGCAAAAAACGCCATACTATTGAAACCTGTGGAGCCACATCGCCTAACTGAAAACTTATAGCAAACCAGGATGAGCCCCATGCGAACAGAACAATAAAATATAGGAATGCATTCATGTTTTATCGATTAATAAATAGGCAGAAAATTTCTATTAAACTCTATTTTTAATCAAGTCATCCACAACGCCAGGTTCAGACAATGTTGATGTATCTCCGAGTTCTGCATAGTCATCTTCTGCAATTTTCCTAAGGATACGTCTCATAATTTTTCCTGACCTTGTTTTTGGAAGACCTTGTGCAAATTGAATTTTATCTACCGTTGCGATTGGGCCTATTTCTTTTCTAACTAAAGCTACTAGATCTTTTTTAAGCTCATCAGTACCTATAACGCCAGTCATTAAAGAAACATAAGCATAAATGCCTTGGCCTTTTATATCATGGGGCATACCAACTACTGCGGACTCGCTTACATCGCTATGAAGAACTAAGGCAGATTCAATTTCAGCTGTGCCTAGTCGGTGTCCAGATATATTTAAAACATCATCAACTCTTCCAGTAATCCAATAATAGCCATCAGCATCTCGCTTAACTCCATCTCCTGCAAAATATTTACCTGGGTAAGTCGTAAAGTAAGCCTCCATAAATCGTTCATGGTTGTTATATAAAGTCCTCATTTGACCTGGCCAAGATCTTGCTATAACAAGCACGCCTGAAGCCTCACCCTCTAAAAGCTCTCCACTTTCACTAAGAACTTGAGGTTCTACTCCAAAAAATGGCATAGTTGCAGAGCCTGGTTTTAGAGCTGTTGCAAAGGGCATTGGTGTAATCATATGACCACCTGTTTCTGTCTGCCACCAGGTATCCACAACTGGACATTTCTCCTGGCCAACAATACTGTAATACCACTCCCAAGCTTCAGGATTAATTGGTTCTCCAACAGTTCCTAAAATTTTCAAACTAGCCCTAGAAGTTTTTTGAACATGCTCATTTCCAGCACCCATCAAAGCCCTAATAGCAGTAGGCGCTGTGTAAAAAATATTTACTTTATGTTTATCAATCACCTGCCAAAATCTTGAGGCATCTGGGTAATTAGGAACGCCCTCAAACATCAAAGAAGTTGCTCCATTAGCGAGTGGCCCATAGACTATATATGAGTGGCCAGTAACCCATCCAACATCAGCAGTACACCAGTAAATATCACCCTCTTGATAATCAAAAGTATATTTATGAGTCATTGCAGCATATAACAAATACCCTCCTGAGGTATGAAGAACTCCCTTTGGTTTTCCAGTTGAGCCAGAAGTATAAAGAATAAATAATGGGGTTTCAGCATCAAACATCTCGCAAGGAAATTCTGCTGAAGCGTTTTCAACGAGCTCGTGATACCAAACATCTCTATCACCCCAAGTAACTTCTCCACCCGTTCTCTTTACAACAACAATATGTTCAACACAGTCACACTCTTTCGTTGCAATATCAACATTAGCCTTTAAAGGAATTGATTTGCCTCCACGAACTCCCTCATCAGAAGTAATTACTAGCTTACACTCACTATCAAGAATTCGATCTCTCAAAGCATCTGGTGAAAATCCTCCAAAAACTACTGAATGAATTGCACCAAGCCTTGCGCATGCAAGCATAGCAACGGTGGCTTCAACGATCATAGGCATATACAAACAAATACGATCGCCTTTTACAACACCTAAATCCTTCATTCCATTGGCAAATTTACAAACTTTTTCGTGTAGTTCTTTATAGGTTGTTGATTCACTTGAATTAGGATCATCTCCCTCCCAAATAATTGCAACCTGGTCAGCGCGTTCCGGCAGATGACGATCTAAACAGTTATATGACACATTTAAAGTTGCACCCTCAAACCAAGCAATTTTTCCTTTAGAAAAATCAACATCTGAAACTCTTTCCCATTTCTTTTCCCAGTCAATAAATTTTTCAGCTTGTTCAGCCCAAAACTCATCTGGGTTTGAAATAGAATAATCATACATAGACTTATAACTCTCAGCATTAATTAACGGTTTTCTATTGCTTTGCATAATAGAATATTGCATTTAAATTCCCCAATGTTCAATTTGTAAAAAACCATGTTACCAAAGTCAATGATTATAAAAATAGATAAATATATTGAATTGGGCAAAAAAAAATGACGCAATGCGTCATTTTTTATTAACTCTCAGAAGTCTTATTTACTCATCAGCTTCTTTAACTGCTAGGTCATCAGATTCTGCCTCTAAATCCAACTTTACATCTGAAAGCTCTGCTGCAACTTCGCTTGCCTTGGATTCTTGAGTAAGTCTATCATGAGCATTAAGCTCTTCTTCCATCGCGTACTCTTCTGTCAAAATAGAGGCATCGATTAAACCAAGCTCAATTTCTCTTAAGGCGACTACTGTAGGCTTATCTTTGCCAACATCTAAAGTTGATCTGAACCCACCAGAATTTAACTGATGCGCGCGCTTTGCAGCAACTAAAACTAATTCAAACCTATTCTCTACCTTATCTAAACATTCCTCTACTGTTACTCTTGCCATAATCTTAGTTAACCTATTTTGATCAGCTGATAAAATAAAGTAATTTTACTTTAATATGCCTAACATGGAAAGACTTATTGCACTTGATACTGAGACAACTGGAATTCTTCCAAAAGAAGGTCATCGAATAATCGAAGTTGGAGCCGTCGAAATATTAAATAGAGAAATAACAGGGACAGAATTTCATAAATACATTCAACCCAACAGAACTGTTGGTGATTCTGTTAATATTCATGGAATTTCAGATAAGTCTTTAATAAATAAGCCACAATTTGAACAAATTTCTGATGATTTTTTAACTTTTATTGAAGGAGCAACTTTAGTCATTCACAACGCGCCTTTTGATTTAGGTTTTATTAATAACGAACTTCAAATAATGGGTGTTGATAAAAAAATTGAAAATTTATGTCCAATTATTGATACATTAGAAATATCTAAAAAGAAACGCCCTGGAAGAATGCATGGTATGGACGCTTTGAGTAGGCACTTCAATATTAATACTGAAGCTCGGTTTACAGTTAACGAACTAAAAAATAAAATTAAACATCATGGTGCACTTTCAGACGCTCAAATTCTTGCTGAGATTTATCTTGCAATGACTGGAGGGCAATCAATATTATTTCAAGAAAGTTCAAATACTGAATCTCAGATAAGTGACCCAATACTAGTCAAAAAAAATATTGCCAATAAAGGCAATATCAAAGTAATATATGCAAATAATAAAGAAATTGATCTCCATAATAACTTCTTTAAATAGCTAATAAATAGTAATAATAAAATAGATTAGTTACGGTATAAATTAGGCATTGACTAAGACCTCTATCACAGTATAATTACACACCTTCGGAGTGTGGCGCAGTCTGGTAGCGTATCTGGTTTGGGACCAGGTGGTCAGAGGTTCGAATCCTCTCACTCCGACCAACAAATGTCCATTCAAAAGCAATCACATTTATAATATTAATTTATATATTTTTAAATAATATTATATATATCGTCCTAACATGAAAAAAATTCTATTAATTTTCGTATTATTACTTCCTAACATAGCTCTTTCTAACATTATCGTTAAATGTGAAAATATTCAAGGATATTCTTACTATCCTTTTTCAGGACTTGTGCCTAAGTCAGAGAATGGTTGGGACTCAAATGGCTTTACTGGTGGCTTTTATAGGCTAACTCAAGATTATAAAGGGAGCCTCGATGTGGTATTCCTAGATGACGAAGGACAGCCTATTTCAACAAGTGAAAATATCCAATCTAGCTTTACTTTTGTATTCAATGATGGGAAGGTTGCTGCCTTTTCTGTAGACCAGAACCAAGTATCTATTATTGTATTGTATATGGGCAGTATTGTTGAGAAATTTACTTTCTTAAAAGATACATCAAGAAAAGAAGAGTTAATGGTTGATAAAGCCAAGATAATTCCCAAAATTTTAGATTACAGAAGTTCGTGTAGTGAAATAAATAAACTTAGACTTCTCAAACTATATTAATTGATAGGAATTGCAGAATGAAAATCTTTATTCATTTCATTACTTGATTTCCATTAACCACTTATAAAAAAAAGCTAAAAATACTTTTAAACTATCTATAATAACCAGCTTAATTTATGTGGTTTTATATAATCTACTGAAATAGTACTTTTGCAAAACCTGAAATTAAGAGAAGCGTAAGGAACTCTAAAGCCTTACACTTTGACCAAAATTTATAATGAAAGTGCAGCCTAAGCTTTAAAAGTAAAGTTATCGCGCCCATAGCTCAGCTGGATAGAGCAACGGCCTTCTAAGCCGTAGGTCATACGTTCGAATCGTATTGGGCGCACCACTTAGAAAATTATGGCGGGAATAGCTCAGTTGGTAGAGCCCCGGATTGTGATTCCGGTTGTCGCGGGTTCGAGCCCCGTTTCTCGCCCCACTTTCTATTAGGGTTTCAGCTTAATACTCATCTATAAAAAAGTTAAAAAGTTCTTTTGTGTGCCCTTTTGGGTTCATCCTATTAAGGTATAGTAGTTTTATGAAGAGACTATTCTTACTTTTAATTCTATCCTTCTTTTCAGCCCAAAGTTTGGCAGGCTCTTGTCCTGATGGCAGTGAACCAATAAAGAGTGTTTCTGCGGATGGTACTTATTTTGTATACAACTGTGAAAATGTTAATGAACAATCATCTTCATCTGCTACAAATTCAAAAGCACTAGCTGGTATTGATATTGTGAATGACCCCAATATTGACTTTTTCAAACCACCACAAAAGCCATATCCAACGGGTAAATTATATTGGTTTGGAAGGATGTGGCAGATGATAGACTTTAATAAGGATGGTTTCAGTGATGTACTTTATATAGGCACTATGAATCCAAATAATGTTAATTTAATTGGAGAGGATACTGGTGGAGCTTGTGGTGGTGGAGCTTGTAAAGGAAATAAACCATTACCATCATTATTTTTGGGTGATGCAAAAGGCAAACTTACTTATGCACCTCATTTACTAATTGATAAACGTGAAGATAGTGGGATGTCACTAGGAAGACAGCTTCTTGTTGCTGATTATAATAATGATAGTATTCTTGATTTTTATATCGCTGATACTGCAGTTGGAACCCATAATGGTTTTAGGGATAGCTATTTTTTAAGCCAATCCAATGGTACTTGGCTAGAATCATCAAAAACACACTTAAGTCATTCTAATTTTGAAGTATTTGACCACGGCGCCGCAACGGGTGATATTGATAATGATGGCGATATGGATGTTGTTATCACTGAAACTAACTGGAAAACAGGAACAGCTTTATGGTGTTTAATAAATGATGGAACAGGTTACCTAAATAAACGTAAGTGCGGAGGTATTTTTTCTTTTGCCCTAGAGCTTGCTGATATCGATGATGATGGTGATTTAGACGTATTACTGGGAGCACATGAATTTGAGAAGAATATAGACTTCACTGGTATTGTTTGGAATGATGGTAGGGGTAATTTTAACAAGCACAACAATACCCGCTTACCTCAACATAAAAAGAAATGGGGCTCAGTGCCTGAAGTTTCAGCGGCTGATCTGGATAATGATGGTGACCTAGATATTGTATACAGCAGAGCTGGTGTTTTATATGTAGGCACAGCAATACAAGTCATAGAAAACTTAGGTAACAAGAAGTTTAAAGACCACGGAATATTTCCTTTAGTTGAGGCGCCAGATGACTTCATACCAACCCACGAAGGAAATGAATGGAATGATTTTATTGAGGATATTCGATTTAGAGACCTAGATAAAGATGGAGATATCGATTTATATTTATCGAGCTCTATGTCACTTAAGACTGACGGTATGGTTTTACTAAATCAAGGTGATTTTGCTTTTGAGTTATTACTCCCTAACGTTGCTAAAAAGTATGCAACAATTGACTACAAAGCTCCTACACCTGTCAGTGAAGAGGAAAAGGCAGAAGAGCAGGCAATATTAGACGAAATCACGGCGTTTGAAGCAGAACTGGCAGCGGAGCTTAGTGAATAATTAGCCGAGTTCAATAGGCCCCCATGTCTTAAATTTCGTGTAATTCATATCTAATTCAGTTTCCTCGTATAGCTAGTTTAAAAACACTACAAATAAACTTAGCTTATTTTTTTAAGATAGTTATAATCATTAATATCTTAAGATAGCGTCGAAAGGTTTTTTTACCTCATTATTTAAGGTTTAAATCTTCAATAAAAAATGAATAAGAAAATTTAAACATTTATAAGACTTCTATATCTGTTCCAGTTAATCTAGATTGTATAGCTTTTTCTTCACATATTGAACTTGATCAAAATACTTGAATTTAATAAACCTAAATTGTTAAAAAGAATATTTTATAACCTCTGGATAATTCAATATTTTAGGGAGCAAGCACCCCAAACTAGAGCGACAATTTTAAATGTATTGTCTATAGTTTTATTTTCAGTCATGGTTATTTTTATTAGAAAAGCTGAAGAAAACTTACACATTCTCGAAGTTGTTTTTTTTCGGAATCTACTAGCCTTAATTGTTATGATACCAATATTAAAATCTACTGGCCTAGCTGCAATAAAAATGAATAATACTAAGTTGTTTTTTATGAGAGGTTTTTTTGGCGCTATTGGAATGCTTGCAGGCTTTACCTGCTTAACTTTGATACCACTTGCACAAGCTACTGCAATTAGCTTCTCAAAGCCAATATTTATTACAATTGGAGCCACTATTTTTTTAGGTGAAATCATTAAGGCACGAAGAATTGCCGCAATTATCTTAGGCATTATTGGAATGCTCATAATTGTTCAACCAGGCGTTAATAGTTTTTCATTTGGAGTAATGCTTGCAATTATTGCAGCTTTAGCCCATTCACTTAATGCTTTGATCGTCAAAAAACTTACCTTCACTGATTCGTCTCAGTCGATTATTACTTGGATGGTAATAATACTTATTCCAATTACTTTTATTCCTGCATTAACAGTTTGGGAGTGGCCAGGTTTTGAAACTTGGTTGTACCTATGGGGAATTGCAATTGTAGGTACTCTTGCACACTTTTTATGGACTAAATCATGCTCTATGGCTGAGATTACAAGCTTACAACCTATAGAATTTATAAAACTACCAATTATGGCTTTACTTGGATGGATTATCTTTTCTGAAATTCCTGGCACTTGGACTTGGATTGGAGGCTTAATAATATTTATGTCAACAATATATATAAGCCATCGAGAAGCAGCAGCCACAAACTCACTTAAACTAAATAACCAAGATCGAGACCCAAAGCTATAAATACAATTTTTAAACAGTATTGAAAGTGATAAAGAATTACAACATATTCATAATTAATAGCGTTATGGATAGTATTTAGATGAAGAATAAATTAAAATGAAGTTATGAAAAAATTACTCATAATTTTATTGCTTTCCTCTAGTTTTATTAGCTCAATTAATGCAGATTATAAAGTGGGCTATGATTCACTAACAAAAGGGGATTATAAAACAGCTTATGAAGAGTTTTTAGATTTAGCAATAAGGGGTGATAATAAAGCTCAATATAGGCTTGCTCAATTATATCGAGATGGAATTCCACCCTCAGAAAATTCTTCTTGGGAGCTAAAAAAAGATGTTGAAAAATTCATTTTTTGGCATACTAAAGCCTCTGAACAAGGTACCATTGAATCATCCTTTGTACTAGGATCTTTTTATATGAAGCAAGGTGATATCAAAAACTCTTTAATGTGGTACAAAAAAACTAGTCAACTTTTTTTTAAAGATAAGTAATATTAAATTAAATGTGATTTATTACGTTATTTACTTTATTAAATACTTAAAGTAAATAAGCCACTTAAATGATAATATTATTATATTCTAGACTCTTTAAGATTCATTTTTTAAGACAATAAATAAAGACTAAAAACCAAAACTCAAATTTACCTTTTTAACAACATTGCTTTTGAAGCATAAAATTGTTAATCTTCTTGGTATACTATTTTAAAATTTAGTAATAATATTTAGAAATGAATTCTTACCAAGTATATAAACATAAAACAAAGGAAATTAAAGCTGTTAAATCTGGCTTTGCTTGGTTAGCAATTCCACTTAACCTAGTCTGGTTTATATCTAGAGGGTTATGGAAGGTATTTTTTTCATATATCCTAATAATCTTATTTTTAGCTGGAGTAGATTATGAAATTTATGGTGAATTAGGTTTTTTAAATTTTTCAACTGCTTCAGACCTTCACTGGCTATGGCTATTAATTCAAATTATTATTCTAACTTTACCAGGCTTTAAGGGTAATGAGTGGACGGCAAAAAACTTACGGGAAAATGGATATGAATTTGCTTATTCAGTTCGTGCTAACAATAAAACCACAGCAATTAAATTACCTGAAAATTACTAAGTTATTTTGAGTCACATAAAAAACCCACAAAATACAAAAAACTTTTGCAGGAAATTTTAATTTAGTAAAAAATTATTCTGGAACTAAATTTAAAAAACTAATCCCAAAAAGTTATCGCATCCCAAACAGAGCTTACAACATTTGTCGATACATCCACCGCAGCAGCTGGAACAGCCATAATAGTATCCATACAACCACTAATTAGCATTGCAATAATAGCAATAAATAAAAATTTTAACTTCATTTTCGAACTCCTAAATTAATTTAATTTTATTATAAAGTACTTTAAATTAATTGTTCAATGTAATTGTAGATTTTTATTTTAACAAGTTTTATAAACTACAATAAAACTAATCAAATCTTTCTATAATAAGAGTCTTAAATAATTAACTAAGGAATTAATAATGCAAAGAATATTTCTCTTTCTGTTAACGAATATTGCCATCATGGTAATCTTAAGTGTTACTCTCAGAATTCTAGGCGTAGAAAGCCTTCTAGCTCAAAATGGAAGTGATCTTAATTTAAATGCTTTAGTTATTTTTTCTGGAATTTTTGGATTTGGAGGTGCTTTTATTTCATTGGCAATTTCCAAGTGGATGGCCAAAAGAATGACTGGTGCAAAAGTTATTGAAAATCCTTCTAATAATGTTGAAAAGTGGCTTATAGAAACTGTAAAAAAACAATCTAAAATTGTCGGCATTAAGATGCCAGAAGTTGCCATCTTCCCTTCTCCTCAAATGAATGCATTTGCAACGGGTGCAAGTAAAAATAAAGCCCTAGTTGCAGTATCTCAAGGACTACTAGACAGTATGAGTCAAGGCGAAATTGAGGCTGTTGTTGGTCATGAAATGAGTCATGTTGCTAACGGCGATATGGTTACCCTTACTCTAATCCAAGGGGTAGTCAATACGTTTGTTATTTTCTTTTCAAGGGTTATTGGTCATGTTGTAGACAGAGTTATTCTAAAAAACCAACGCGGCCACGGTATCGGTTATTTTGTTACTACAATTTTTGCGCAAATAGTACTCTCTATTTTAGCGAGTGTAATTGTTATGTATTTTTCTAGAAAAAGAGAGTATGTTGCTGATACAGGAGGTGCTGATCTTGCGGGTCATCAAAATATGATAAATGCCTTGAGGCGTCTTGGTCAAAAAGAACCTGAAGCACTTCCTGAGCAGCTTGCTGCTTTTGGTATTGGTGAAAAACCTAAAACTGGATGGCGCGAGCTTTGGTCTTCTCACCCGCCTATAGAAGATAGAATAAAAGCGTTAGAAAAAAGAGCTAATACATCTTAATAAGGTTTAAATGTCGATATCTATAAAAAGCCCTGAACAAATTAATAAAATGCGCATTGCTGGGAAGCTTGCGTCTAGTGTATTAGAGATGATTGGTGATCATGTAAAGGCTGGCGTAACTACTGAAGAGCTTGATCAAATTTGTCATAACTTCATAGTCAATGACCTAGACTGTATCCCAGCCCCACTTAACTATAATGGCTTTCCTAAATCTATTTGTACTTCTGTTAATAGTGTTGTTTGCCACGGAATACCGGGCAATAAGAAGCTAAAAAAAGGCGACATAATTAATATAGATGTTACAGTCATTAGGGATGGATTTCATGGTGACACATCTAAAATGTTTATTGTTGGCAAGCCTAGCATAAAAGCAAGAAAAATTTGCCAAGTAGCTCAAGATTGCATGATGCTTGGAATTGAACAAGTTAAGCCTGGAATTCATTTAGGCGAAATTGGAAGGGTTATTGGGGCCTATGCACTCAGCAAGAACTGCTCTGTTGTTAAGGATTACTGCGGCCATGGTATTGGTGAGGTATTTCATGAGCTTCCTCAGGTTATTCACTATAATGATGGGAAAATTGATCGAAGTCCTATATTGGAACCTGGGATGACCTTTACTATTGAACCTATGATTAATCTGGGAGGTTATGAGGTTATTACATCAAGACTTGATGGCTGGACAGTGACAACCAAAGATCACTCTCTCTCCGCCCAATGGGAGCATACAATATTAGTTACTGAAAATGGGCATGAGATTTTAACGCTTCGAGAAGAAGAAAAAAATTAATAACTTAACTAGATTAAGACTTCTAGGCACAAACTGCTAATTAAGCTTGTGTTAAAATATCCTTTTTTTAGACTTACTTATTGGGCCTGTGAAGCGCTTAACAAACTATCTAATATCCGGACTTTTATTTTGGATACCGCTAGCATTAACTGTTTTAGTTATCAAATTCTTTTTAGAAGTTGTTAACAATCTCGTACCTGCAAGATTCTTACCAGAAGCTCTACTTAACTTAAATACCTCTATTCCTGGCTCAGGCTTCGTTTTTGTTGTCCTAATTCTCCTTATAACTGGAGCCTTGCTCACAAATATTTTAGGGCGGAAACTTTTAGACTTATGGGAAAGGGCTCTTAACAAAATTCCAGGCTTTAGGAATATTTATAATGCGCTTAAAAAAATATCTTCAACAGTACTAAACACATCAAGTGAAAGCTTTAGAAAGGCTTTTTTAATCCAATATCCCAGTAAGGGTATTTGGGTAGTTGCATTTCAATCTGGAGATTATAAAGGAGAGATTGAGGAGATTATTGGAGAAGATGTAATTAATCTATTTGTGCCCACAACCCCTAATCCAACTTCAGGATTTTTTGTAATAATCCCAAAAAAAGACGTAATAGAATTAAAAATGTCTGTTGAAGAGGCTTTTAAACTAGTTATATCTGCTGGTGTAGTAACCCCAGAAACTTTAAAAATTAAGGAAAATAAATGAGATCAAATTTCTGCGGTGAACTAAATAAAACTAATCTTAATGAAGAGGTTATTCTCTGCGGCTGGGTCAATAGAAGGCGTGATCATGGTGGTGTTATTTTTTTAGACTTAAGAGATAAGAAGGGGCTTGCACAAATAGTAATCAATCCTGAAACTGCAGATACATTTAGGTTAGCCGAAACAATTCGCAATGAATTTGTTATTAAAGTTACTGGTAAGGTTCTTGCAAGAGTTAGTGAAATGATCAATAAAAAGATTCCAACTGGTGAAATTGAGGTGCTTGCAGATAAAATTGAAATTTTAAATGCATCTAAGCCTATTCCATTTCAGCTCGACTCGATGGAAACCTCTGAAGAAGTTAGACTTAAATATCGCTATCTGGATCTTCGAAGAGATGAAATGCAGCAAAGGTTGAGGCTAAGATCTAAGGTCACACATTTCATGCGCGACTTTATGGATAAGAATGATTTCTTAGACATTGAAACTCCTTTTTTAACAAAAGCAACTCCAGAAGGTGCTAGGGATTATCTTGTACCATCAAGAACTCATGAAGGTAGTTTTTTTGCATTACCTCAATCCCCTCAGCTCTTTAAACAGCTTCTAATGATGTCAGGCTTTGAAAGGTACTATCAAATAGTTAAATGCTTCAGAGATGAAGACTTAAGAGCTGACCGTCAGCCAGAATTTACGCAGCTGGATGTTGAAACTTCTTTTATGAATGAAAAGGAAATAACATCACTAATGGAAGAAATGGTAAGAGGCCTATTTAAAGAAGTAGGGAGTATTGATTTGCCTAAAAAATTTCCAACTATTACTTATGACGATGCTATTAGTCTTTATGGTGTTGATAGACCTGACTTAAGGATCCCTCTAAAATTAGTTGATGTTAATGAAATCATGAAAGATGTTGAATTTAAAGTTTTTTCTGGTCCAGCTAATAGTAATAAAGGAAGGGTAGCAGCCCTCAAAGTTCCAGGAGGGGCAACAATTAGTCGTAAGCAAATTGACGACTATACAAAATTTGTCAGCATTTATGGTGCAAAAGGATTAGCTTACATAAAAATAAATGATGATGGACCTTCCTCGCCAATTATTAAATTTCTTGGTGCTGATGTAACTCAACAAGTTATTGATTTAACAGAGGCAAAGAAAGGTGACATTATTTTCTTTGGGGCAGATAAATCCAAAACTGTAAATGAAGCCCTTGGAAGCCTTAGAGAAAAGCTTGCAAAAGATTTAAATCTTTTTGATAAAGAGTGGGCTCCAATCTGGGTGATTGACTTTCCAATGTTTGATGTATCAGATGATGGGTCACTCAATGCAATTCATCATCCATTTACAGCTCCTAGTGTTGACACTAAAACACTTTTAGAGAGTCCTGAGAAGTCACTTTCACGTGCATATGATTTAGTAATTAACGGCTCTGAAGTAGGCGGTGGCTCAATTCGAATTCATAAGAGTGCGATGCAAAAAACTGTCTTAAAACTTCTTGGAATAGAAGATGAAGAAGCAAAAGAAAAGTTTGGATTTCTACTCGATGCCCTAGATTATGGCTGCCCTCCTCATGGCGGAATTGCTTTTGGTCTAGACAGATTAGTTATGACTCTTAGTAAGACAGACTCTATAAGAGACGTGATAGCTTTTCCTAAAACTCAAACTGCTGCATGTCTTTTAACTGATGCCCCATCAAGTGTTTCTAAATCTCAACTTAAAGAATTAAATATTAAAGTTAGCCTTCCAGCTAAGTCTTAAAAATGCAAGATATAGTAATTGATCGACCGATAGAAAATTTAATTAAGGAAGCCTTAAAGCAAAATAATGCAACACTTGTTGCTCATTATTATGTCAGCTCAGACTTACAAATATTAGCTGAAGAATCGGGCGGCATAGTTTCAGACTCTCTAGAAATGGCTAGATTTGGACAAAATAGTGATGCAGAGACAATTATCGTAGCTGGCGTTAAATTTATGGGCGAAACTGCGAAGATATTATCTCCCGAAAAAAGAGTGCTTGTTCTAGACGATCAAGCCACATGTTCTCTTGACTTATCCTGTCCAATTAATGAATTTTCAGAATTTTGTGACCAGAACCCTAATCATGTTGTTGTTGTTTATGCAAACACTTCAGCTGAAGTTAAAGCACGAGCTGACTGGGTTGTCACTTCTGGAAGTGCACTTAAAGTCGTTGAGAAACTTCACAGCGAAGGAAAAAAAGTTCTTTGGGCTCCAGACAAACACCTAGGACATTATGTGCAGTCCAAAACTGGAATTGAAATGCTCATGTGGGATGGGGCATGTATTGTTCATGAAGAGTTTAAAGCTGAAGGCCTCAAAAGGTTAATGCAGCTCCATCCAGAGGCTGGAGTTCTGGTTCATCCTGAATCGCCAAAAGATGTTATCGCGCTTGCAGATGTTGTTGGTTCTACAACTCAACTAATTAATGCTGCAGCCTCAAGGCCTGAAAATATGTTTATCGTTGCTACTGATAATGGTATTTTTCATAAAATGAAGGAAATAGCACCAAATAAAAAATTTATTGAAGCCCCAACTATGGGAGAAGGAGCAGACTGCGAATCGTGTGCTCATTGCAATTGGATGGCAATGAATACACTTGAAAAGTGCCTTGATACTCTAAGTACAGGTAAGAATGAAATTAGAATTAGTACTCAAATCATAGAAAAAGCACAACACTCAATTCATCGCTTACTAGAATTTACTAAGTAATTTTTTGGAGAAATTAAACAGATATGGCAGGACATAGTAAATGGCACAACATTCAGCACAGGAAAGGAGCGCAGGATGCTAAGCGCGGAAAAGTGTTCACTAAGCTCATTAAAGAGATCGTTATTGCGGCAAAAAAAGGTGGTGGTGTTCTAGAAAACAATCCTTCTCTGCGCGCTATTATTGATAAGTCTCTAGCAGCAAATATGAAGCGTGACACGATAGAAAATGCGGTAAAGAGAGGCTCTGGTGATTTAGAGGGTGATAATTATGAAGAAATACGTTATGAGGGCTATGGATTAGGAGGAACCGCCATCATGGTCGATTGCCTCACTGATAATAAAAATCGCACTGTCTCAGATGTTAGGCATGCTTTTTCAAAGCATGGAGGTAATTTAGGAACAGATGGGTCAGTCGCATACATGTTTACAAAACAAGGTTTTATAAGCTTTGCCTCAGGAGATGAGGATGAAATCATGGAGGTTGCTTTAGAATCTGGCGCTGAAGATATTATTGTCAATGATGATGGCTCTATTGACGTAGTAACTAGTCCAGATAGTTTTTTTCCTGTTAAAGATGCACTCATTGCGAGTAACTTAACTCCTGATCACTCCCAAATTACTATGGAACCAGCAAGCCGTATTGAGCTTAATATGGAGGATGCTGAGAAATTTATTAAACTCATAGACTGGCTTGAAGACCTTGATGACACCCAGGAGGTCTATCATAACGCTGAAATTTCAGACGAATTAATGTCTGAACTATGATTTCATTTCATTCGGGAATTCAAGCACTTCGAAATTTTAAAGTCAGGGATCTCAATGAAAAAATAAATTCCGCTTTTCCACATATAAAACTATTATCTTCGGAATATATTCATTTTATTGAAACAGGCTCTAAGCTTAGCAATAAAAGTCAATTAATTCTTGATAAACTATTAAATTATTCTGCTCAGTTAGACGCTTCGAACTCACTTCAAAAAATTATAATAATTCCTCGGATTGGAACCATATCACCATGGTCTTCAAAGGCAACTGATATTTGTCAGCTTTGTAGTCTTAATGAAATCAAAAGAATTGAACGAGGAATTATTTATCATTTTAGCCAAAAAATTAAATCTGAAGAATTAGAGGATATTCTTAACTTTGTAATGGATAGGATGACTGAATCTCATCTTAAAAATATTGATGATTCAAGCTTATTATTTGACGAATTAAAGCCAAATTCATACAAAAGTATAGACATCCTTAAAGATGGAAAATCTGCAATCATTAGTGCAAATGTTGAATTAGGCCTTGCCCTTAGCGATGGTGAAATGAATTATTTGTACGATAACTTTTATAAACTAAGAAGAAATCCCAGAGACATTGAGTTAATGATGTTTGCTCAAGCTAATTCAGAGCATTGTAGACATAAAATTTTTAATGCAGACTGGACCATCGATTCAGAAAAACAAGCAATCTCACTATTTGACATGATTAAGAATACTTATCATAAAAGTCCAAAAGGACTTCTATCAGTCTATAGTGATAATTCAGCTGTTATGAGTGGCTATAAATCAAGTTTTTTTGAGCCCAACCATGAAGGTGTTTATACAACATCAATTGCAGAAAAAGCGGTGTTAATTAAAGTAGAAACTCACAACCACCCTACGGCAATTGCTCCTGAACCTGGAGCTGCAACCGGATCGGGAGGAGAAATTAGGGATGAAGGTGCAACGGGGAGAGGATCAAAACCAAAAGTAGGTCTTAGTGGATTTTCAGTTTCAAACTTAAAAATACCAAATTCAATCAACCCCTGGGAAAAAGATTACGGTAAGCCAAGTCAAATTGCATCTGCTCTTGAAATTATGATTGATGGGCCTCTTGGCGCTGCTTCATTTAATAATGAATTTGGCAGGCCAAATACTTGTGGATATTTTAGGACATATGAGCAAAAAACTGAAAATAATGAAATTAGAGGCTATCACAAACCAATTATGCTCGCTGGTGGTCTTGGAAATATAAGAGAAGATCATGTTGAAAAAGGCTCAATTTCTGATGGAGATGTTCTCATAGTTCTTGGTGGTCCTGCTATGTTAATTGGATTAGGTGGTGGTGCTGCATCAAGTGTGGGTAGTGGGGATCAGAGCCAAGAACTTGACTTTGCATCAGTTCAAAGAGCAAACCCTGAGATGCAAAGACGCGCCCAAGAAGTTATTAATTCTTGCATTCATTTAGGTAACAAAAATCCAATTATTTCAATCCATGACATTGGTGCGGGTGGACTTTCAAATGGCATCCCTGAGCTAGTCAATGACTCTCAAAAAGGTGCTAATCTTCAACTAAGATCAATACCAAATGACGAAACAAAAATGTCTCCACTTGAGATTTGGTGCAATGAGTCTCAAGAAAGATATGTTCTTGCGATTAAAGAAGAGAGTATCGATTTATTTCGTCAAATATGTATCAAAGAAAGAGCGCCTTTTGCTGTCTTAGGAAATGCAACCGATAATCAGCATTTAACTCTTGAAGACTCTTATTTTAAGAATAAACCAATTGACCTTGAAATGTCTTTACTCTTTGGATCAACTCCAAAAACTCTTAAAGATGTCTCATCAGTTCCAAATAATGAGAAGGAATTTAATAACAACACAATAAAGCTTAATGAGGCTATTAATCGCCTTTTAAAACTTCCTACAGTTGCAAGCAAAAATTTCCTAATAACTATTGCTGATCGCTCAGTTACTGGTCTCATTGCCAGAGATCAAATGATTGGACCATGGCAAGTGCCTGTAGCAGATTGTGCTATTTCATTAGCAGACTATTCTGGACACCAAGGTGAAGCCATGTCAATTGGTGAAAAAACGCCTTTGTCCCTTATTAATGCAGCGGCAGCAGCAAGAATGAGTATTGGAGAAGCATTGACTAACCTACTCAGCGCCTATATTGAAGACATTAGTCATATCAATCTCTCAGCTAACTGGATGTGTGCAAGTGGATTTCCAGGAGAAGATGCAAAGCTTTATGAGGCTGTTAAAGCTATTGGTATCGAGCTTTGTCCCAAATTAGGATTAACAATACCTGTTGGCAAAGATTCAATGTCAATGAAAAGCGCATGGAATGAAAATGGAGATGAAAAATCAGTTACAGCGCCCCTATCCTTGATAATTAGTGCATTCTCAAAAATACCTGATGCAAGACTACAAATAACACCCTTGCTTGATACCAAAGTTGATTCAGAGCTTTTTTTAATTGACCTAGGACTAGGAAAAAATAGAATGGGTGGATCTTGTTTAGCGCAAGTTTTTAACCAAGTTGGAAAAACTTCTCCAGACCTTGATGATCCAATTTTATTTGCCAAGTTCTTTTCATTAATAAATAAGTTCAATAAAGAAAAGTTAATTAGCGCTTATCATGATCGCTCTGATGGGGGTGTTATTACAACTTTATTCGAAATGGCATTTGCATCTCATTGTGGTATGGAGATCATTGGCACTAATAGTATAAATGAACTCTTTAATGAAGAGTTGGGCTGTATTATTCAAATCCCAATTATCAATAAATCTATGGTTCTCAAAGAGCTTGAAGACATTGGGCTTAAAAAATTCACGAGGCCTATTGCTAAATTAAATAATACTGATGAAATTTTAATCTACCAAGAAAAGAAACTAGTATTTCGCGAAAAGAGAATGAATCTTCACAAAGAGTGGTCATCAACCTCTTTTGAAATTTCTAAGCTTCGAGATAACCCAATATGCTCAGAGTCAGAAAACAAGGAACTACTAGATACTTCTGATGGTTTAAAAGTTAAAATAACTTATAATATTAATGAATCGATAAGTGCGCCTTATTTAAGCTCTGGAATAAAGCCAAAAATCGCTATTTTAAGGGAGCAAGGTATCAATGGCCATGTTGAAATGGCTGCTGCTTTTTCACAAGCTGGCTTTGATGCTTATGATGTCCATATGAGTGAAATTCTTTCTGGAAACAAATCATTGAAACAATTCCAAGGTTTAGCAGCATGTGGCGGTTTTTCATATGGTGATGTTTTAGGTGCAGGTAGAGGCTGGGCAAACTCTATCCTTCTAAATAGTAAGGTAAAAGATGAATTTTCAGAATATTTTTCCAGAACTGATAGCTTTACTCTTGGTGTTTGTAATGGTTGCCAAATGGTTTCTAATTTAAAAGAAATTATTCCTGGCTCACAGAATTGGCCTTCATTTGAAAAAAACACCTCGGAGCAATTTGAAGCTCGCCTTACAAGCGTTAAAATTGAACAAACTAACTCCATACTTTTTAATGGAATGGAGGGCTCTATTATGCCAATAGCAATTGCCCATGGAGAAGGAAGGGCAAAATTTACCTCTCAGCAAAGTAAGAATAATATTGCTATGCAATACGTCGATTACTCAGGCAAAAAAACCCAAACCTATCCACACAACCCAAATGGATCAGAAGATGGTATTGCAAGTATGTGTGATGACTCAGGAAGAATAACAATTATGATGCCCCACCCTGAAAGAGTTTTTAGAACGATTCAAAACTCATGGCACCCTGATGATTGGCAAGAAAGGTCGCCATGGATGAGGATGTTTGAAAATGCCAGAAAGTGGGTTGATTGATAGACATGAAAATAATTACCTCTATGCTGCCTGACCAAGTTATTAGAAGCAGCAGAAAAACTTTAAGCATTTCAATTAATGAAAATGCTGAATTGATAGTGCGCGCACCAAATCGAATATCAGATCAAAAAATTCAAAATTTTATTAATGAAAAAGAGAATTGGATTACAAGAAATCAGTCAGTAGTAAAGGCTCGCGTTGAAGAAGCTGGAAAAGATAAAAATATGCTTTTATATCTTGGAACACTTTTTCCATTAAAAACTGATAATAACGCTAAAAAGATTTCTTTTAATGGCAAAGAATTTTTAGCTGATCTGCAAAATAAGGAAAAAACCAATAAATCTTTAAAAACTTGGTACAAAAATAAGTTTAAAGAAGTTGCAGTTCCTCGACTATTTTATTTTGCCGAAAAACATAATTTACAGGTCAATCAAGTGAGGATTAAAGAGCAGAGAACGCTCTGGGGATCTTGCTCTTCCAGAAACAATATCAACCTAAATTTTCTTCTAATTATGGCGCCATTAAAAGTAATTGACTATGTCATTATTCATGAATTAGTCCACACCATTCATAAAAACCATTCAGCAAATTTTTGGAGCGCAGTTGAAGAAATTATGCCTAACTATAAAGAAGCTAAGCAATGGCTTAAAGAAAATGGCTACAGGTTAAGAGCCTTATAGCTAATTATTTTTTTAGCCGTTGTACTTTTCTACAGCCTCTTCCATAGCCTCTTTCAATGTATCTTGCTCTGCCATTTCAAGAATAATATCACCACCACCAACTAATTCAGAATTGAAATAGATTTGGGGAAATGTTGGCCAGTCAGCAAAATCAGGAAGGCTTTGAAAAACCTCTTGGTCTTCAAAGATGTTAACAAATGCAAACTCAACGCCCGTTGAAGCTAATGTTTGAGATGCGCGAGCTGAGAAACCACACTGAGGAAACTGAGGCGTTCCTTTCATGTAGATAACTATCGCTGCACTATCAACTTGTTTTTGAATTTTTTCTAATACGTCCAATTTAATACTCCCAATGTTTTTTACTATTTTAGTATAGTATTTACAAGACTACAAAGATTTGTAAAAACAATTATTGCTTAATTGCCTGTGAGATTACATACTTTTGTCCTTGCTTAATTTTTTTATAATTACCAAAAACCGATTTAAAGTTATTTTTTATAAAATCCTTAAGCCCATTGATTGTAACGACAGTAATTACGCCACCTGGTTTTAGAGCGTCCAGAGCATCATAAAGAATTATTGAGAGTTGCTCACGTCCAACTTTAGCAGGAATATTTGAAACAATTTGATTAAATTTGATATCGTTAGGGATTTGCAAAAAAGCATCTGAAAGGTACGCTTTTGCATTAACAATGTTATTAAGGTTTGCATTGAAGTTTGCAAGATCCACTGCAACAAAGTCTTTATCAACCATATGGACTTCACCATTAGTGCAGTGTTTTGCCAGCGCTAGGCCAATAGGGCCATAACCACACCCTAAATCTAAACAAACATCATCAATATCAGCACTAAAGTGCTTCATCAAAAGTTTAGTACCATCATCTAGGGCTCGAGGGCTAAAAGTACCCCATCGAGTGTGCAGTTTTAGATTTGAATCAAATAGCTCTACATCAAGAACTATATCTTTTTTTAATTTAGCAATGTCTTTGCGCTCAAACATTTGTCAACCCTACTTAGAAGTGGTAATTATATAGAACTATAAAAAATCGATGTAATGCTAATATAAGCATTAATTTAATTGTATTTATTATTTTTTGCTATTACTTTGCTAGCATCATCACCTATGTGTGACTCTCCACGACTCTTTGCAAGCTGCACCTGTTTTTCTCTTTCACGATAGCGACTAACTTGTGACGAGTTTTTTGTTCCATAACACCTTGGACAGGAGGCTCCTTTTTCATAATGAGGATGCTCTTTATCTTCATCAGTAATTGGAAATCTACAGGCATGGCACTGATCATATTTTCCAAGCTCAAGATTATGCTTAACAGCGACCCTATCATCAAAAACAAAGCACTCGCCTTCCCATAAACTTTCATCTTCTTTAACTTCTTCAAGATATTTTAAAATTCCACCCTGAAGATGAAAAACATTTTCAAAGCCTTTTGATTTTAAATAGGCAGTAGATTTTTCACAGCGTATACCACCAGTACAAAACATGGCAATTTTTTTGCCTCGATATTTTTCTAAATTATTTTTAGTATAGGCTGGGAACTCACGAAAAGTCTCCGTATTTGGATTAATAGAGCCCTTAAAACTTCCTATTTCAAATTCATAATTATTTCGAGTATCAATTAAAACAACGTTAGGGTCATTAACAAGCTCATTCCAATCAGCTGGCTTAACATAAGTACCAGAAGAAAATATAGGATCAATATCTGACACACCTAGCGTCACTATTTCTTTTTTTAACTTAACCTTAAGTCTTTTAAATGGAGGCTTCTCGCTATAAGAAAATTTATACTCCAAGCCAACTAATCTCTCATCTTTTTGAAGGTAATCAAGGGATTTCATAATGCTGTCATTATCACCAGCAATCGTTCCATTGACTCCCTCTTTAGCTAACAATAAAGTACCTCTAATATTGAGTGATTCTAAAAATATTTTAAGAGGGCCTTGAATTTCTTCAAAATCATCTAGACGAGTAAACTTATATAAAGCGCAAATAGTGAGCATATTTCACAAATGAAAAAGTAGTGTGTTAATTTTACTAGTCAGTTGTATTGTTTTTTTATTATTTAACCTTTTAAATAAAGATTAAAACTACATTAGGGCTCCACTATTCTTAATACTGACAAGTGTATAATATTTTTCTTTTGCTCGATGAGCATCGATAAATCAGTTTAACTCAATAATGCTAAATAATATTCATAAGCCAAGCGACATCAAAAAACTAAACATTGAAGAATTAAACGATCTCGCTTTGGAGATTAAATTATTCTTAATAGAGAGTATTGAACAAACTGGTGGGCATCTAAGCTCAAATCTTGGAACTATTGAATTAACCCTTGCAATGCATTATGTGTTTGACACTCCTAACGATACCTTTGTTTGGGATGTTGGTCATCAAGCATATACTCACAAGATACTAACTGGCAGAAGAGATTTGATGTCAACTCTGCGTCAAAAAGATGGCTTATCTGGCTTTACGAAAAGAAGTGAAAGTGAACATGATGCTTTTGGAGCTGGTCATTCATCGACCTCAATAAGTGCAGCCCTTGGTATTGCAATTGCTAACAAATTACAACAAAAATCTGACACTTCAATAGCAGTTATTGGAGACGGAGCATTAAGTGGGGGCATGTCATTTGAGGCCATGAATCATGCAGGTGATACTGATGCCAATCTGCTAATCATTCTTAATGACAATGACATGTCGATTTCTCAGAATGTTGGGGCTTTGAGTAAATATCTTACTAGGCTTATTTCTGGAAAAATATACTCAACTATGAAGTCAAAGTCTCTTGAGTTCTTAGAAAGATTACCGCGTGTCCAAAAATTTGCTAAACGCTCAGAGGAGCATCTAAAAGGAATGTTTCTTCCAGGAACGTTATTTGAAGAGCTTGGAATAGAGTATTTTGGACCAATTGATGGTCATGATATTGCCGTATTAATTAAAGCTTTACAAAATTTAAAAAATATCGAAAATCCTCGAATTCTCCACATCATTACTAAAAAAGGTCATGGCCTTGAAGCTGCTGAGCAAAATCCATTAAAGTTTCATGGAATTTCTCCACCATCAAGTTCATCTAACAACTTTCCAAGCTACAGCAAAGTTTTTGGAGAATGGTTGTGTAACAACGCCCAGAATGATGAAAGAATAATTGGAATAACTCCAGCAATGTCTGAAGGATCAGGCATGGTTAATTTTGAAAAAAACTTTCCTGAACGCTTTATTGATGTTGCAATTGCAGAGCAACATGCTGTCACGCTTGCTGGAGGAATTGCAACCAAAGGATTAAAGCCAGTTGTGGCAATCTATTCAACATTCTTACAGCGTGGTTATGACCAATTTATTCATGATATCGCATTACAAAATTTAAATGTTATTTTTGCTATTGATCGTGCTGGACTTGTTGGGGCCGATGGCGCAACACATGCCGGTATTTTTGACTTAAGCTTTTTGAGATGTATTCCAAATATTGTTATTATGGCGCCAAGCTCCTCAATTGAAATGTACAAGGCCCTTAATTTTTCTCTTGAGTTTGATGGGCCAGTATGTGTAAGGTTTCCAAGAGGTAAATCAGCTATTGAAGAGTTTGTAACAGATCAATCACTAGAAATTGGAAAAGGAAAAATCGTCAGGACTGGTAAAGATATTGCTATTTTTGCATTTGGTAATATGCTTGAACCTGCCCTTAGCGCATCTGAAAAGATTAATGCAACAGTTATTGACATGCGTTTTGTTAAGCCGCTAGATGAAAATTTAATTATTGATACTGCCAAGAGTTATAAAAAACTTATCTCAATTGAAGATAACACTGCAAGCGGTGGCGCTGGAAGTGCTATTAATGAATTGCTTCAGTCAAGAAGTATTAAAACGCAACTACACATTCTTGGCGTTCCAGATTTGGTGACCGAACATGGCTCTCAAGACGAGCTTTATTTGCTTTATGGATTGCACGAAGAAAACATCATTAATGTGGCAAAAAATTAATGAAAGCAACGCTAAAAAAATATAGTCCAAAACGTGAAAATGTTAATTTAGGATGGCTTAATAAACACCTAACTGATCCGGAGCTATGGAAATGGAATAAGAGGTCTATAGCTAAAGGATTTGCTGTTGGTCTTTTTTGTGCTTTTCTTCCAGTACCAGTTCATATGCTACTAGCTGGAATCCTTGCGGTTGCTTTTTCTGCGAATATTTTGCTTTCATTACTAGTTGTTTGGGTAAATAACCCAATTACTATTGTACCAATTTTCTACTTTACTTATAAATTAGGCGCATCTATTATTGGAGTTGAAATTGATCCTGGGTTTGAATTTTCATTTGGCTATTTGATGGATAACTTTTGGTCGGCGACACTAGCATTATGGGTTGGAGGGATAATCACCTCAATTGTGGCATCAATACTAGGGTATTTTTCAATTATTTCAATTTATAGGTACAAAGCACTAAAAAGAGTTAAACGTTTGAAATAGGTATGCGCCTTCTAATGCTGGCCTCTAAAGTGTCAACTAGTGATTCATTCTCAACCTTGCTGTGAGTTTTTCCGTCTATATATAGTAGATTCGGAGAGCCACCAGTAAGGCCAACACTGACCTCCTTCGCCTCACCTGGTCCATTAACAACGCAACCAATTACAGCAACATCAATTGGCTCAGTTATATCTTCTAATCGAGCTTCAAGTTCATTAACAACCGAGATTACGTCAAATTTTTGTCTTGAGCATGATGGGCATGCAATCAAATTAACGCCCTTCTTTCTTAAATGAAGTGACTTTAAAATATCAAAGCCAACTTTTATCTCATCCACAGGATCTGATGCAAGAGAGACTCTAATAGTATCGCCAATACCTTCACTTAAAAGTAAGCCCATTCCAATTGAAGATTTAACAGTTCCAGAGCGAAAAGATCCAGCTTCTGTAATACCTAGGTGCAGCGGATTATCAATTTGAGAAGCTAATTGACGATAAGCAAATACAGTCATAAAAACCTCAGAAGCTTTAAGTGAAACCTTAAAGTTATCAAAGTTCAGTCTATCTAAAATATCAATATGTCTAAATGCAGATTCAACCATCGCCTCTGGAGTCGGCTCAGTGTATTTTTTTTGTAAATCTTTTTCAAGGGATCCAGCATTAACACCAATACGAATTGGAATCCCATTATCTTTTGCAGCAGCAACAACCTCCCTTATTCGATCCTCTTTACCAATATTCCCAGGATTAATTCGTAAACAGTCCGCACCATATCCTGCAACTTTTAAAGCAATTTTATAATCAAAATGAATATCAGTAATTAGAGGGATATTAACACGTGTCTTTATTTTTTTAAACGCTTCAGCTGCGTCCATAGTCGGAATTGAAACTCTAACAAGATCAGCTCCAGCTTTTTCAAGAGATAAGATTTGTGAAACTGTTGAGTCGACATCACATGTATCAGTATTAGTCATACTCTGAACAGTAATTGGAGCATCTCCGCCAATGGCAACATTGCCGACAAAAATTTTCTTAGAAACCCTTCTTTTAATTTTGTGTGCTTGCTTCATAAGTGCTTATTACTTCATCAAGATTTTCAGTTACTTCCTTAATTTCTTTTGGAGAACTTAAATTATTACTATTTTCAACCACTATATTCTCACTCACATCATCAAGACTTGGCTGACTAATTATGATGGAAATTGATTTACTTTCAGTTTTATCTTCTCCCTGAAAATAATACCATATAGCACCAAAAATTAAAAAAAACAAAGAAAGCCAAAGCAGCCTCCTCTTTAAAGGTTTTTTCTTTTTAGGATAATAATTAATCCCGTCCAGCACTTCTTCTACTCTTATCTAAAACTTTTCCAGCTAGTTGGCCACATGCTGCATCAACATCATCACCTCGCGTTCTTCTCGTAGTAGTTCGAATTCCTGATCGATACAAAATATCTTGAAATTTATCAATAGCAATGTCATTTGAGGTTGTATATTTCGTTTCAGGGAAAGGGTTGAAAGGTATTAGGTTGACCTTAGCTGACTCACCCTGAAACCAAAAATTTATTAGTTTTGAGAGCTCCTGAGCTTGCTCAATAGAATCATTAACACCCTTAAGCATAACGTACTCGAACATTACATGTCGCTCTTGAGTTCCTGCATTCAAGTAGTAATGACAAGCCTTCATTAGCTCTTTAATAGGATATTTTTTATTAATTGGGACAAGTATATCTCTTAATTCATCATTAGGAGCGTGCAAGGAGATGGCCAAACTTACTGGAACTGTGTCTGACATTCTCTTTAACGCGGGAACAATCCCTGATGAAGAAACAGTAACCCGCCTCCTAGAAAGTCCAAATGCCCAGTCATCCAAAAGGATGTCACATGCATCATAAACAGGGGATTCATTAAGTAATGGCTCGCCCATTCCCATAAAAACTACATTAGAAATTCTCTTATTTTTGTCCTTTAAATGGTTTTGAGCAATTAATACCTGTGCAATAATTTCATGGTTTTGAAGGTTACGATTAAATCCTTGATAGCCTGTCGAGCAAAAAGTACAAGCCAATGAACAGCCAACTTGAGAAGATATACAAAGCGTTCCTCTATCTTTTTGAGGTATATAAACTGTTTCAATATGATTTTCTTCACCCAACTTGATTACCCACTTAATAACCCCATCTTTTGAGTTATTGATGGAGGTTACTTCAGGCAACTCAATTGAAGCAATTGCCTGAAGTTTTTGTCTTAGGTCTTTTGAGAAGTTATGCATATCACCAAAGTCTGAAGCACCTTGGTGGTAGATCCACTGCATAATTTGTTTTGTACGAAATGGTTTTTCGTTTAAATCAGAAAAAAACTTCTTAAGCTTAACTTGAGTAAGTCCTAACAAGTTTTGTTTTTCTAACATTACTAAGTCTCTTTTTAAGTTATTTATCTAGTTCTTGGACAAACACCATCATCGCCAAAAAAATATGCAATTTCGATTGCGGCATTTTCTTGAGAGTCTGAACCGTGGACAGCGTTTTCGTCTAAAGACTCTGCAAAATCTGCTCTAATAGTCCCAGCATCTGCTTCTTTTGGATTAGTCGCACCCATAATTTCACGATGCTTTGCAACTGCATTCTCGCCTTCAAGAACCTGAACCATAACTGGCCCAGATGTCATAAAGCTTACAAGATCTTTATAAAAAGGTCTCTCTTGATGAACAGCATAAAATCCACCTGCCATTGCTTCATCTAAGTGAATCATTTTTGATGCAACAATTTTAAAACCAGCATCTTCAAAACGAGAGTAAATTTGACCAATTACGTTTTTAGCCACAGCATCTGGCTTAATTATTGATAAAGTTTGTTCCATGAACAATTCCCAGTTAATTAAAAAGCCGGTATTTTACCATGCAGTTGTATATTTCTTATGCTCAGAGATAAAAAAAGAAGATATGCTTATCAATTAAAAAAACTTCTTTATTAGGTTAAATTTTCTTAATTAATTTTGTTCGACGATAGTAATCTAATAAATCAAAAGCCCTAAAATAAGCGCTCGCAATTGGAAGAAACCACGGCTTTCCATAATAGTAAGGTCTGGTTTGCAGAGGTGTTTTTTCAAAAACAGTTACTTTTTGATCAGGATTTAACATTTTCAATGCAGCCATATGACCCAAGTATGGCGCCATTGCAACTCCATTTCCACAGTAACCTAGCGCAGAATAAACCCCTTTATTAACACTAAGATTTGGTAATTGACTGAAAGTAAAGCCTGTAAATCCAGTCCAACAATGACTAATTTCAACACCTTCTAAAGAAGGAAAAATTTCTATAAGCATTTTACGCAGAGTTGGTAATGCCTCTTCAGCAGAAATCGAATGCATAGCTGCACGCGTTCCTAGCATTATTCTTGTTCCACAAGGAGTTGGCCTATAGTAGCAATAGCGCTTACGCGTTTCTACCATACAATGGCCGCCAGGTAAAAGAGTCTGAACTTTATCTTTACCAATATCCACTGTTGTTATTACAAAACTTGGTACCGGTAATACGCGCCTTGCTAAATACTTAGAAAGACTTGGCCTTGTGTATCCATTGGTAGCCATAAGAACTTGCTTACAGTGAATTTTTGAATTTGAAGTTAAAACATCAAATCCATTTTGTTTTAATTCATTAACTTTAACTACAAGCTTGCTACCAAAAACTTTTGCACCCTCTTCCAAAGCAAGCTTTAATAAGCCATAATGAAATTTACGCGGCTGGACTGAGCCATGATCTTGATAAAACTGACCTCCAAAATATAACTCTGTTTTTATTGATTTAGACATCATATCAGGACCAATCATTTTAGAATTAAAGTCATCGATAGCTTTTAATTTTTGTAAGTTATCTGACATACTGACTTGGTCTTTAGGAAGCCATGAAGTTCTTAATCTTCCACAAACATTAAACTCACAATCAATATTATTTTCTTCAATCAAGTTAGATGTAAATGCTAGTGAAGCATTAGCTTCTTTATGAATTTCCGCTGCAATAACTTCGCCATATTTTTTCTTTGCCTGTTCTGTTGAAACCTTATGACCAGAACCTAGCATTCCACCATTCCTAGTACTTGCTCCAAATCCAATCATCTCTGAATCTAGAACAATAACATTTTTGCCAAATTTTGACAATGTTAAAGCTGCGCTTAATCCTGTATAACCAGCGCCAATAATGACAATATCTGCCTCTAATGGAAGTGCTTCAGTATTTTCGAATTGTGGCTGACCGTCCCACCAGAAGGGAGTAAATTTAGTCATCTTAGGGTATTAATTAAAAGTCTTTAAAATAGTATATCAACCAATTGGATTCAAAAATACATATTACTAATCTAAGTTATTAGATTTATAATATTAAAAATTACTCTTTATTATCTTTGAGTATGCCCTCAAGATTACTTCCAAAAAATTCTACTACTCTATTAGAAAAGTCTTCCAAGTACATAAATTTAACTCCAGAATGTATAGCATTTTCAGCCAACCAGATTGTTAAGTTTGCTCCATATTCTGAAGCAAGACTTCCCATATCAGACGTATTATGAGGCAAAACTCTTGTATCAGAGGTTCCATGTATTGCAAATATTGGACGGTCACCATGATTTTTAAAGGCAAGCTTTGGCGAAGGTTCAAGTAATGTTTCATTACCAATTATAAATGCTGACCAAATAGCTCCCTTAGCAAGCCATGGTGGATATCCCTCTCTTTGAAGCTCCTCTTCAACTATAGTGTAAAGATCAGAGAATCCAGAATCTAAAATAGCAGCTTGAATTCTGTCATCTAATCCAAAAGCAATTGCAGCAGTACCCGCACCCATCGATAACCCATAGATTCCAATACTTTTAGGGTTAATCGACTGAGTATTTACTAGCCAATCTACACTTGCAATAACATCACGGTACTCCTTAGTACCAATGCTAATTTTTCCATCCTCAATAGTAGACATGCCATGATCTCGCTGATCAAACAAAAGTGTATTGAAGCCAGCTTGATTTAATATAGCTGCAACTAATAATATATCAGAGTCATACTTACTTGACCTTAAGCCATGCACTAGGATAATAACAGGGGCCTCACCTGCCCCATTCCTGTCAATAGGAATCCACCATGCGTCGATTTGGATATCTTCATCACCAGCAGAATATTGATGAGACTCCCAATAATCAACAATATATTTTTCAAATGGAAAATCACTTTCTTTTGAATTATCTTGATAACTACTAGGTGTATTTTCACAATCCTCAGAACAACCAGGGTCAGCTTTTGCAAGTGTTGAATATATAAAGTAACCAATACCCATATAAACTAGAGCGATAAATAAAATCAGCCCAATAAGGATATATCCAACTTTAAAATACAATTTTTTCATAATTTTTTTCAAAAAAAAAGGCGCCCAAGGGCGCCTTTTTTTGATAACTAAATTAAATATTAGTTACATGCGTCTTTCAATGCCTTACCAGCTTTAAATGCAGCTACATTTGAAGCTTTAATTTGAATCGTAGCACCTGTTTGTGGATTACGACCACTGCGAGCAGCACGGGCTCTAACTACAAAGCTACCAAAGCCAGTAAGTTGGACTCCATCACCACTTGCCATTGCTGAAGTAATAGCACCAGTTGTTGCGTTTAGCGCTCTTGCAGCATCAGCTTTAGATAAATTAGCACCTGAAGCAATTGCATCAATTAATTCTGATTTATTCATTTTAATTCTCTCCAATAAAAGTTTGTTATAAAAAAAGACAAAGCGAAAGAGGTAACTTTAAACCTTTTTCAGGAGGAAAGAATCAAAAGAAACCATCTGCCTCCAACGCTGTATCTAGAGGTTATTGTACTATCAAAATAAAGTTATTTGAAAAATAATGTAAAAAAAATATTTTGTTCTAGCGATTCCCTTCTTTTAGTGCTCTTGCTTTATCCATTTTCCAATCTCTTTCTTTAATATCCTGACGCTTATCATGGCCTTTTTTTCCTTTAGCTACGCCAATTTCTAACTTGACTCTACCTCTTGCCCAATAAAGTTTTAAAGGAACAACTGTGGCGCCTTTCTGAGTAATTTTTTCACGAAGCCTGTTAATTTCAAGTCTGTTTAAAAGTAATTTTCGAGTTCTTGTTGGATCACATTCGACGTGGCTGGAGGCTGAATTTAGTGGAGATATATGAGCACCAAAAAGGAATAGCTCATTATTTTTGTAAATCACATAGCTTTCAGTAATTTGAACTTTGCTATCTCTAAGGCTTTTAACTTCCCAGCCAAGCAAACTTAAACCTGCTTCAAGGCTTTGTTCGATAAAATAGTCATGCCTTGCTTTTTTATTTAAAGCAATAGTATTTGAATTATCTTTTTTATTTTTTGCCATGCATCGTATTTCAAAAAGCGCAATTGTTCCATATACACCCCAACAAATGTTTGAGTTAGTTAACAATATTGATGACTACTCTCAATTTTTAAACTGGTGTGATTCCTCCTCTATTTTAAATCAATCTGACGACCAAATCACTGCGTCAGTCGAGATTAATAAAGGCGGCATTAAACAAACGTTTTCGACACTAAACACTTTGACACCCTATCAATCAATTGCGATGGAGCTAGTTGATGGTCCATTTGATGAGCTTTCAGGTGAATGGCGCTTTGAACCACTTGGTGAAAATGCCGCAAAAATTCATTTAGATCTTCAATTTAAATTTAAATCAATGCTAATTGATATGGCTTTGTCGCCTGTTTTTAAAAATATAGCCAATTCTCAATTAGATTCATTTGTTGCAAGAGCAAAATATATTTATGGCTAAACTTATTGCTTTGAATAAACCATTTGGAGTTATCTGCCAGTTCAGTGGTGATAATAATACATTATCAGACTACGTTGACATACCGAATATCTATCCAGCTGGTAGGCTTGATAAAGACTCAGAAGGATTAGTGATTCTTACAGATGATGGTAAGCTACAAAACTTAATATCCAATCCAAAATACAATAAAACTAAAACATATGTTGTGCAAGTTGAAGGAGAAATAAGTGATGATGTAGCTAGTTCTCTGCAGAAAGGCGTTCAACTTAAGGATGGAAACACTAAGCCTGCAAGAGTTAAAATAATTGAAGAGCCAAGCTGGCTTTGGGTAAGAACTCCTCCAATAAGAATAAGAAAAAATATTCCAACTTCATGGATTGAAATTTCAATAAGTGAGGGAAAAAATCGTCAAATAAGAAGAATGACAGCAAGCGTAGGCTTCCCAACCCTCAGGCTAATTAGAACAAAAATTGATAAGTGGCACTTAGGAGATATAACCTCAGGATCTTATGTCACTCTTTAAGCTCGCTTATGAAGCCCTCGTATGCAATAATGTTGAAAATAAAATTCTACTAATTGGCGATTTAAAGAAACATCAAATACCATTAGATATCAAAAAATCTAAGATTAATGTAATTAAAATCCCCTCTCCAGGAAGGCCTTTGAAACCAAACTTAGTTGACTTTAAAGGAGCTCCAAAAAGAGATCGTTCTGATTTAGGTATGATAAAAAATATTCATGCTATTTGTCATATCGAATTTAACTCCATAAATTTAGCACTAGACGCAATCTATAGATTTCAGGAAATGCCCCATCAGTATTATGCAGACTGGATTCGGGTAGCCAATGAAGAGACAACCCACTTCTTACTTATCAAAGATTTCCTTGAGTCCGTTGGATATAGTTATGGTGATTTTGACGCTCACAATGGTTTGTGGCAAATGACAGTTGATACAGATTATGACGTCTTATCGAGAATGGCTTTAGTTCCTAGAGTTCTAGAAGCTAGAGGTTTAGACGTGACACCAAGGATCAGAAAAAAATTTAAAGATGCAAACCTTCATAAGATGGTTGAAATTTTAGATATTATTTTTAAAGATGAAATCGGCCATGTAAAGATTGGAAACTATTGGTATCAATATCTTTGTCATAAACGAGATCTTGACCCAATTAAGACATTTGACTTGTTAATAAAAAAGCACATAGGGTCTAACTTGCGAGGGCCATTTAATATTGAAGCAAGGCTTTTATCAAATTTTAGTCAAAATGAATTAGATTATCTCGAGCACCCTGAATTACTAGAAAACTAAGTAATTTCATCCATGGCTTGATTTGCCAACAGGTCCGCCATGTCATTACCTGGGTCGTCACTATGGCCTTTAACCCAGTGCCAATTCACAGAAAACTCTTGATTAAGGTCATCTAATTGTTTCCAAAGCTCAACATTTTTAACTGGCTTCTTATTAGCAGTCTTCCATCCTTTTGCCCTCCAGCCTTCAATCCAATCATTTATGCCTTGTATAACGTACTTTGAATCAGTATATAAATCAACAGTAATTTCACTAGATTTGAGAGATTGAAGAGCTTTAATAGATGCTGTTAGTTCCATCTTATTATTTGTAGTATTTAACTCTGAGCCTTTTAATTTCTTATCATGATCTTTGTATCTCAACCATGCGCCCCATCCACCAATTCCAGGGTTTCCCCGGCAACCACCATCTGTATAAATTACAATTTTTTCCATAGTCTAGTTATCTACATTAAGTTGAAGCCAATACTCAAGTAAAGCTAAATGCCACAGTCTTGATCCATTCAAAGCTGTCATATAATCTTTAGGAGAATTAATCACTTTATCAATATATTGTTGATTAAAAATACCTCTATTACGACATACACTCGACAAAAGTATATCAGACATAAATTCCAAGAAATCACCCTGAATATACTTTAGTGCCGGCATTGGAAAATAACCTTTTTTTCGATCAATTACAGAATCTGGCAGGAGTCCTCTTGAAATCTGTTTAAGAGGGTACTTTCCCTCATCCCTCATTTTTAATGAAGGTGGAAGACTTAGCGCCCATTCAACTAGATCAGTATCCATAAATGGCACTCTAGCCTCAAGGCCCCATGCCATAGTCATATTATCAACTCGTTTCACAGGATCATCAACAATTAATCTTGTCATATCAGTGCGAAACACTTTATCAATAAAAGAATCAGCACCTGGCTTTAAAAACTCCTTATTTAGCCAATTATGGGTATGATTCTCACCCTGATATATTGATGATACTGTTTGTAAATATTCATCATGCGGCCTATCAACATAATGCTTTGAAAAACGCTCTACTTCATTACCTTGTTCATTCGCCATTCTTGGATACCAAAAATACCCAGCGAAAGCTTCATCAGCCCCTTGTCCAGATAAGACAACTTTAGTATGCTTTGAAACTTGCTCAGAGAGCAAATAAAAAGCTACAGCATCTTGCCCAACCATTGGCTCAGACATATTCATAACTGCTTCTGATAATCGTGGAAGTACTTCTTTATTACTCACTTGATACTTTTTATGCTGAGTTTCAAATCTTGAGACAATTTGATCTGAATACTCAAACTCACTTCCAACTTCATCATCGATGTCTTCAAATCCTATTGAAAAAGTGCGAATATCTTCATGGCCCGCTTCCTTTAAAAGAGCAACAATAAGCGATGAGTCTAATCCTCCCGAAAGTAAAACTCCTATTGGCACGTCAGATGCAGACATCCTCTTCATAACTGCTGCAGTTAATAGCTCATGCGTTCTTTCAATATAGTCCTGATCTGAAATATTTTCCTCAAGCCTTTTTGCACTTGGATGCCAATATGTTTTTTCGCGTAATTTACCATTAGGACTTAACGTAAAAAAAGTACCCGGCTTTAATTTTTGAATTCCATTAATAATTGTATTTGGGGCTGGCACAACACCATGAAGAGATAACTGCTGATGCAACGCAATAGGATTAATACTTCTATCAAGCTCTTGAGTAAGTAAAGCCTGTGAATTTGATGCAAAAGTAAATGCTTTAAGAGTGATATTAAAGTATAGAGGTTTAATGCCCATCCTATCTCTTGCAACAAAAAGTTTCTGAGAAGATTGGTCCCAAATAGCAAAAGCAAACATTCCATCAAGGTGGTTAACGCAATCTTCCCCCCAAAAATGATATGCCTTTATTATTACCTCTGTATCAGAGTTTGAAGAAAAGACATACCCTTTAGTTATTAATTGAGCGCGAAGTGCCTTATAGTTGTATATCGTTCCGTTAAATACTAATGTTAATTTAAGAAGATCATCTGCCATTGGTTGAGACCCTAAATTCGACAAGTCAATAACACTTAAGCGCTGATGCCCAAACCCAACCTTTCCTTCAAACCACTTTCCTTTTGAATCAGGCCCTCTTTTGGCAAGTTTACTCATCATATCATCTAGAGATTTTGTAGAAACAATCTCCCCATCAAATCGTAATTGGCCACAAATACCGCACATAAATTTAACCCTTAAACTTTAAAATTAACACCTCAGAGTCACCTAGAAATATAATCACTTGTTATATATTTCTATAATTGAGGCTAACTTAGAAATGTAAAATAGTCATTTTATCAAGTATTACTAACTAAAAATGTCTCAAACACTCTACGATAAATTAATGAGCGCTCATATGGTCCATGACCAGGATGGAGCGTCGCTTATTTATATAGATCGTCAGCTTATTCATGAAGTCACTTCTCCACAAGCATTTGAAGGACTTACTTTAGCTGGTAGAAAGATTTGGCGCAACAAATCTAACCTTGCGGTTCCTGATCATAACGTTCCAACTACAGAAAGATCAAGTGGGGTTAGTAGCATAACCGATCCAATCTCAAGGCTTCAGGTTGAAACACTAGATAAGAACTGTGAAACATTTGAAATAAATGAAATTCAAATGAATGATATCCGCCAAGGGATTGTTCACGTTATTGGGCCTGAACAAGGGGCAACACTTCCTGGAATGAGTATCGTTTGTGGCGATTCACATACAACAACTCATGGCGCTCTTGGAGCATTGGCCTTTGGAATTGGAACTTCTGAAGTTGAGCATGTACTTGCAACTGGCTGCTTATGGCAAAACAAAGCTAAAAACATGAAGATTGAAGTTAAAGGCCAATTAGCAAATGATGTAAGTGCTAAAGATGTCGCATTGTATGTGATTGGAAAAATTGGTACGGCAGGTGGAACTGGATTTGCAATTGAATTTTGTGGCTCAACAATTCGAGATATGAGCATAGAAGGTCGAATGACGCTTTGTAATATGTCAATTGAGGCGGGGGCAAAGGTTGGTATTGTAGCAGTTGATGATAAAACTATTAACTATGTTAAAGGTAGGCCTTTTTCACCAGTAGGTGAGAATTGGGACACAGCAGTAAAATATTGGAAGACCCTTCATAGTGAGGCTGATTCGAACTTTGATGAATCAATCTTAATTGATGCAAGTCTTATTAAGCCTCAAGTCACTTGGGGGACATCTCCAGAGATGGTCGTTGATATTAATGGCTCAACACCCGATCCAAAATTAGAGAAAGATGAAGTTAAAGCTGAAAGTATTCGAAATGCTTTAAAGTACATTCATTTAAAACCTAATACCTCAATGAGTTCGGTAGCAATAGATAAAGTATTTATTGGCTCTTGCACTAACTCAAGAATTGAAGATTTAAGAATAGCAGCTTCTGTTGCAAAAGGTAAAAAAATTGCTCATAACATAAAGCTTGCTCTTGTAGTTCCAGGCTCTGGACTTGTGAAAAAGCAAGCTGAAGATGAAGGACTTGATAAAATTTTTAAAGATGCAGGTTTTGAGTGGAGAGAGCCAGGATGCTCAATGTGCCTTGCAATGAATGCAGATAAATTAGAAGTTGGAGAGAGGTGCGCGAGCACATCAAATAGGAACTTTGAAGGCAGACAAGGGCAGGGATCTTTTACTCATCTTGTAAGCCCAGCAATTGCTGCAGCGAGTGCAATTGCAGGACATTTTTCAGGGGTAGAGACATGAAAAAATTCACCTCTTTAAGCTCTATTGCTACCCCTTTAGATCGGGCAAATATTGATACTGACGCAATCATTCCAAAACAGTTCTTAAAGTCTATTAAAAAAAGTGGATTTGGCCCTAACTTATTTGATGAATGGCGTTATTTAGATCATGGTGAGCCTGGGATGGATAATTCAAAACGACCAATCAATCCTGACTTTGTATTAAATAATCCTAAATATTCAAAAGCTCAAATTCTACTGACCAGAAGAAACTTTGGTTGTGGCTCCTCTCGAGAGCATGCTCCATGGGCATTAGAAGACTTTGGATTTAGAGCAATTATTGCACCTAGCTTTGCTGATATTTTCTATAACAACTGCTTTAAAAATGGCATTCTTCCAGTTGTTTTAAGTAGCGAAATTGTGGATGGTCTGTTTGAATATACCGGAAACATAGTCATCGATCTTCATGCCCAAAGTGTAACGACAGATACTCATTCTTTTGAATTTAATGTTGACCCCGAAAGAAAACGCAGACTCATCAATGGGCTTGATGATATTGGTTTAACATTGCAATATGAAGATCAAATACGTTTATTTGAAACAGAACACTTTAAAAAGCACCCCTGGTTATGATTGGTCATCTAAAAGGTAAAATTATTAGCAAGAATCCACCCGAAGTACTTCTAGAAGTTGGTGGTATTGGCTATGAAATACTGTGCCCTATGTCGACGTTTTATCAGCTTGATAAAACCTCAGAAGATACATTATTATTCACTCATTTAAGCATTAAAGAAGATGCACACACGTTATTTGGATTTATTACTAAGGATGAAAAAAGTATTTTTAGAGAGTTAATAAGGGTTAATGGTGTTGGCCCTAAAGTTGCTCTTGCAATTTTGTCACACCTTTCTGTAAATGCTCTCATTGAATGTATTTCAAAAGAAGATGCAGAGCTTTTAGCAAAAACTCCAGGGATTGGAAAGAAAACTGCCCTTAAACTAATTGTAGAGCTTCAAGATAGGCTGAGTAAGCTTGAACTAGTTGGAAGTCCTGGTGGTAGCGCCCATGAATTTAAACAGAGTGGAAATCCGAATAGTATTCAAGCAATTGAGGCGCTTCAATCTCTAGGCTTTAAAACGAAGGAAGCCAATAAAATGGTTTCAAAAATTTCTGACCAAAACCTTTCTACTGAGCAGCTTATTCGCTTAGCACTTCAAAACAAGTAATTAGACGGCTACTTTCTTTCTAGAAAACTTTGTTTTAACTCTACCAAGCATATTAATAAAATCATAGTTCATCAGATACATGCAAGGTAAAAGAACTAAAGTTAGAAGTGTTCCAAACATTAGTCCATAGCCGAGTGCAAGAACCATTGGTTGTAAAAACTCATCTTTGCCGCCAATCCCATACGCAAGTGGCAATACTCCTGCCATTGTTGTTAGAGTAGTCAAAACAACCGCTCTTAAACGATCCCTTGAGCCTTTTGCAATCCAAACAATTTTGTCTTCTAGTTTAGCACTTTTATGCTTAATATAATTTAAGTGGCTAACCATAACTAAAGAGTCGTTCACAATAACTCCCATTAAACCTAGAGCGCCTGTTAAAGCAAAGAAACTTAGGGAATAACCATGAAAATGAAATGCCCAAACAACCCCAATCAGTGCAAATGGAAAGCTTGCTAAAACAAGAAGGGGTTGAGAGTATGAGTTAAATAGTATAGCAAGGATAAGAAAAATACCAACAATTGCTACAATAAAAGCGTAAAGAAAATCTCGTAATGAGTCAATTTGTTCTTGCGCTCCACCTCCCGTAATGATCGATACTTGAGGAAAATCAATCGCAAGATTTAATTCCTCTAAAGAGGTTTTCAAAGTTTTGGTTTTATTTGTTACCCGCTCATCAATACTTGCTGAAAGCTTAATGGACCTATCACCATCAAAATGATTGTAATCAGGCTCTCCCTCGATCTCACGAAGCGTAGAGAATTGGCTCATTGGTATTAGCTTACCTTGACGATTTTTGACAGAAGTATTCTTAATGAAATTTTCAGTGTAATCATTTTCTCCTATATATACTCTTACATCCTCCTCGTTTCCAGCAATAGTAATATCGGTCACATAAGAGCCTGAAAATGCTGTTCTTAAATGCCTATAAACTGACTGATAATCAACACCTAGTCGAGCCATCTCATCAAAATCAAGTACTGTTTCAATTCTAGGTTTACCAATCTCATCATTACGGTCTATATCATCAACACCTTCAATAGAGCTGAGAATTTCTTCGAATCTATTGGCAGCTAAATTTCTCTGAGAATCATTTTCAGAAACAAGCGTAACCTCAATATCAGATCCTCTTGGAGGTCCAGGGGCTATTAAGGTTATATCAATTTTGTCAGCACCCTTAATATCTGCCACAAGTGCTTCAAGCTTATCTGCCATGTCTTCTGCAGTTCTTTCTCTATCACTTGTTGGAATAAGAGTAATTTTAATGTTTGCGATATTTGTAAAATAACTTCCAATCTTACTTGTGAAAGAGTCAAGGTCATCTCCTATCTCATTAGCAATTATATTTTCAACCTGAATAACAATATTTTCAGTATAGGCAGCAGAGCTTCCATTAGGAGTTTCAATGTTTGAAAAGATTACCGTTGCACCTCTTGAAGGAAATAAATTAAATGGAATATTTTTGACAGCAAAAATTGCCGAATATATTAGTAAAGCAACAAATAGTGGAACAATTAAATAACGCCATCTTAAAGCATGGTGCATCATCCTGTTATAGAGGTTTTCAAATGGGATAAACCAAGTCTTTTGCTTTTCCACTTTTTGAGTTGCAAGGTGAGCTGGTAGCGCAAAGGTAATCTCTAAAAAAGAAATTCCTAAAGCAAATATTACAACTACGGGAAGCACATAAATAAACTTTCCTAAAGTTCCGGACATTAAAAAGAATGATGACATCACAAGCATGGTCGATATTATGGTCGTTATAACAGGCAGAATAACCCGCTTTAAGCCTGTAACAACATTTTTATAGAGATCTCCTCCCTTTGCCTTATAGTGATGAATACTTTCAGCAATAACAATACTATCATCCACCACAATTCCCAGCACAATAATGAAACCAGAAAGAGATATTAAGTTTATTGTGTTGCCTGTTAGCCCCATAAAGGCGACTGTTCCTAACAAAGTTACAGGAATACTAACAGCAACCCAAAAGGCAGTTTTTATGGAAAGGAAGACACCTAAAACGACAAGAACTAATGCAAGACCAATATAGCCATTTTTAAGAATTATATCAATTCTATTAGCAACTGCTAATGAAGAGTCATCAGTAAAAAAAATGTTAATCTCATCTGGATAATATTCTTCCAGCTCTGATACTCGCTCTTTAACTCTTTTTGCAGTTCTAATAATATCTGCTTGACTAGTTTTTTTGATCTCAAGAATAAAGCCTTTAGTTCCATTTACTCGAGTTATAGATTTTTCTTCTTCTTCACCTCTAAAAACTTCAGCAATATCAATAAGTCTTATAACTGGACCATCAAAGCTAGATTTAATAACAACATTTTTAATGTCATCAACACTTTCAAACTCAGACAATATGACAATATTTTTTTCTAAGTCTTGTTGATTATTATCTCCAACCGTAAAACGAGCATTTCTAGAAGAAATTGCAGAGATAACTTCATTAATTGACATGTTATATTTATCAAGCTTGTCTGGGTTAACTTTAATTTGAATTTCAGTATCTAGATAGCCACTTTTATCAATCGCAGAGACACCTTTGACTTTAAGAAGAGCTGTTTCTAAATCGTCAGTAATTTGTCTAGATTGGTCATAATCTATCAAGGAGCCGTCAATATTGATAGTAATAATTGGGAATTCAGAAACATTAAAATCAACTACCTGCGGAAGATCTGTTACCTCTTCAGGAAAACTTTTGACTTGATTTACAGCATTTCGAACATCATTTTTTACTGTCTGAACATCCTTTAAGTCTGCTTCTAATGTAACAATAATAGATGAGAGGCCTTCACGAGAGGTTGAAGATATCTCTTTAATACCGCCAACGCTTGACAATTCTTTTTCGATCACGTTTGTCACTGCTTTTTCAACGTCTTCAGGAGATGCTCCAGGATAAGCAGTAGTAACACTAAGAATTTCAAAATCAACTGCAGGAAACTGATCTCTTTGCATTCCAACAACCGCTAGCGTGCCAATTGCTATGAAGGCAAGGGAAAAAACTAAGGCGAACTTTTTTTGCCTAACTAAAAAATTTAAAAAAGAATCCATAATTTACTTTTAATATAGCTCAAATCGAATGATTATATAGGCGAAGCATGAAGAAACAGTGAAGAGTTTATGAACTCTTTGACCTTTTTCTCAGGTTTTCAGTAAGCAGTCTTTTACGAATTCTGATGTTATGAGGAGTAACTTCCACTAACTCGTCATCATCGATAAACTCCAGTGCTTGCTCTAAATCTAAAGTAATCTTTGGCGTTAATGCAACTGCCTCATCAGTACCTGATGCTCTTACATTAGTTAACTGTTTCCCTTTCATAACATTAATTACAAGATCTTTATCCCTTGTATTAATTCCTACGACCATACCTTCATAGATATCCTCTCCATGGCCCACAAAAAACTTACCACTTTTCTGCAAATTAAATATCGCATAAGCAACAGATTTGCCTTGATTCATTGAAATTAAAGATCCATTCGTTCTTTGACCAATCTTTCCATCCTTTTGAGGCTTATAAGAGTCAAATGTTGAGTACATAAGGCCAGTTCCAGTCGTCGCTGTTAAAAACTCAGTTCGAAATCCAATTAAACCTCTAGCTGGAATTATAAAATCAAGCTTTACTCGCCCTTTTCCATCTGGAGTCATATTGGATAGCTCCGCCTTTCTTTCGCCTAATTTTTCCATCACCGAACCCTGATGAACAGATTCAACATCTACCGTTAAATCTTCAAAAGGTTCACAGGTAACGCCGTCAATTTCTCTAAGAATAACTTGAGGCCTTCCTACCGATAATTCAAAGCCCTCTCTTCGCATCGTTTCAATCAAAATTGAAAGGTGTAACTCACCCCTACCTGAAACCACAAACTCAGAAGAATCTGTAGTATTTTCAACTCTTAAAGCTACATTATAAATAAGCTCTTTATCAAGCCTTTCTCTTATATTTCTGGATGTAATATATTTTCCATCTAGTCCTGCAAATGGAGAATCATTAACTCTGAATGCCATACTAACTGTAGGCTCATCAACACTTAAAGGAGGTAATGCCTCAACTTTAGTTACATCACAAATCGTATCTGAAATTGATATATTTTCAATACCAACTACCCCAACTATGTCGCCAGCATTAGCTGAATTAACATCATGCCTCTCTAGACCATTAAAACCTAATAGCTGAACAATTTTAACTTTACGCTCAGTTCCATCAGGTGAAATTAAGACGTTCTGCATATTTTTCTTAGCAACACCTCTTTCAATTCTTCCAATTCCAATTGCTCCTACAAATGAAGAGTAGTCTAATGACGTTATCTGCATTTGAAATGGACCATCAATATCCACCTTAGGTGCTGGTGCTTTTTCAACAATTAATTCAAACATTGGGGTCATATCACCCTCTCTAGCAGTGTCATCTTCAGATGCATAGCCGCCCAGTGCTGACGCATATATAACTGGAAAATCTAATTGCTCTTCTGTAGCACCTAACTGATCAAATAACTCGAATACCTGATCTATTACCCAGTCAGGTCTAGAGCTATCACGATCAATCTTGTTAATCACTACAATTGGATTAAGCCCCTGCTCAAAAGCTTTCTTTGTAACAAAACGAGTTTGAGGCATTGGGCCATCACTTGCATCAACCAAAAGCAATACGCTGTCGACCATTGAAAGCACTCTTTCAACCTCACCTCCAAAGTCAGCATGGCCCGGGGTATCAACAATATTAATTCTATAATCACCCCATTTAATAGCTGTATTTTTTGAGCTGATTGTGATTCCTCTTTCTTTTTCAAGATCATTAGAATCCATCATCCTGTCAGTCGCCTTAAAACGATCATCAAATGTTTGCGATTGAGAAAGTAATTTATCTACTAACGTAGTCTTTCCGTGGTCAACGTGAGCGATAATTGCTATATTTCTTAAATTGTTTGCCATTTAATAATGTACTCATAAAAAATCGATGTCGTATTATCCCGTAAAAACCTAACAATGCCCAAGCTAAATCAAAAATCAATTTAATATTGCTGGATACCCTTCTCTTATAAAATACATCTAATATTCTATTTATTTTTGAAGCTGTGGCCAAAAAAGGAAGTTCTCGTCGCTGGATGCAGGAACATTTAAGCGATGAATACGTAAAAAAAGCACAAAAAGAAGGCTATCGATGCAGAGCAGTCTATAAGCTACTTGAAATTATTGAAAAGGGTCGACTTATTAAAAGTGGCGATAAAGTTTTAGATTTAGGCGCTGCACCTGGAGGGTGGTCACAAGTTGCTGTAAAGTTTACTGGTAAATCTGGGCAGGTAATTGCTAGTGATATTTTGCCAATTGAAGAAATAAGTGGAGTTAGTTTTCTTCAAGGAGACTTTACAGAGCAGTCCGTATATGATGATTTGATATTAATGACTAATGGCAACAAGGTTGATACTGTTTTGTCTGATATGGCACCAAACATGAGCGGCCAACTATCTGTTGATCAGCCTAAGTCGATGTATTTAGCTGAACTAGCTCTAGATATGGCTATTAAAACCTTGTCAAAAAATGGCAACTTCATTGTCAAAGTTTTTCAGGGCGATGGTTTTGATGTTTATGTTAAAAATACTAGAAATATTTTTAAAAAAGTTTCTGTCATCAAACCAAAAGCATCTCGTCCAAGATCTAAAGAAGTTTATTTATTAGCAAGTCAGTTAAAATAAATCCTTATGCAAAATTTTAGTGAAATTCATGCTCTCATGAAGAGCGACTTAGTGATGATGGATGAAATTCTAGTTAATCGACTAGATTCAAATGTTGACCTCATTAGTCAAATGAGCCAGTACATTATTAACTCAGGTGGA